>NZ_BTGQ01000001.1:0-1100455 GCF_036985505.1 Croceitalea sp. MTPC5 | reverse complement strand
GCCGTCCGCACGGGCGGTTTCTTCGACGTTCAGGACGGTGCTTTTGAGGTGCGCGGCGGCAGTCCCGTTCCCGGTGTATGGACCTCCGAGGTGATACCGATCGGTGGCCCGGTCAGGGTATCGGTCGATGTTGACGACGTCAACACGAACAAGGAATCGGTCGACTTTGTGCGTGCGTACTATATTGTGGACGGCGGCGTGCAGGTAGGGTTCGGGGCGGTTGCCGACGATCTTGAGTCGGCCGTGGAGCTCAGTTCACCCGTGATTACGGGCAGTACGGTCCAGATTGTTCTTGAGGGCCAGGTCAGTGCGAACAACGAGATATACCGGGTGGACAACGTGAGGGTGCTAGATGATGGGGGTACTGCGCAGGATGCTTGTCAATGGGAAACAGGAATGAATGCCATTACCGAAAGATTGGAATCACAAAGTGCGGCGATAAATGGCAATTTATATACGTTTGCAGGATTTACTACCGGTCTTGGAATTTCAGATGCTACAGAAATCTATGATCCTTCATTGAATTCTTGGACGACAGGGACTCCTATGCCTACAGCTGTTACCCACATGGGTATTGCTGTGGTAAATGAAGAGGTTTGGGTGATAGGAGGTTTTGCAGGACCACACCCAGGCATACCCACCGCGCAGGTACAAATTTATAATACGGTCAATGATAGTTGGAGAATAGGTCCCAACCTTCCTGTTGCGAGGGGATCAGGAACAGCGACTTTTCATAATGGTATGATACACTATTTTGGAGGATTACTTACAGATCGGATTACGGATACTGGAGAACATTTTGTACTGGATATTAATAATTTAGGTGCTGGATGGCAGTCGAGAGCCCCTCTTCCCAATCCTAGAAACCATCTTAGTTCGGCGGTGGTCGATGGACTAATATATGCCATTGGAGGACAATTTGGACATGATAATGAAGACGAGGTTGATGATCAACGTTTTTTGCATGTTTATGACCCAACCACCAATATATGGACACGCCTTGCAGATCTACCTTCAGATAGATCTCATTTTGAATCTTCAACTTTTGTCGTCAATGGTAACATTGTAATCGCAGGTGGGGTTGAGGCAAATGTAAATGGTGATTTTTTCTATGACAACATTACGGAATATAACCCTGTGACGAATATATGGACTGAACTTTGTAGGCTCCCTCATGGACTTTTAGCACCGTCTGCAAAGGTCATCAATGGCGAGTTGATAGTTGTAAATGGCGGGATAAATGGTCTTTTCCTTCCAGTGAAAAATACGTGGAGGGTTCCTTTTACCACTTCTGGAACGTCAAGTTTTACAGCGAATCGATTCGATTTTATCGAAGTCCCTAAAATAAGCGTCTATCCCAATCCAGTATCCCATACGTTGATAGTAGATATATCTGAGGGTTCTGGTTTTCAAATAGAAGGGATTCAACTGTTCGATATTTCTGGTCGTCTGGTAAAATCAGTAGAATTTAACCAGCAATTTAAGAAGGAGGTGCAATTTGAAATGAACATGACCGATGTTGAAGCGGGAATTTATATCCTTCAAGTTTATTCTGATACTCAAGCGGTGATGTCCCAAGCCAAGTTAGTGGTTAAGAAATAGCGCTTAACGTTGTAAAAACAAAACTAATCTGCGTAAATAACCACTTAGCTTTTTTATTGTTGTGGAGTAAATATTTCGTTCTTAAATAAAATCCAATTGGTCAATGTTATGTGTATATGTAACTTTAAATAATCCGCAAGGCCTAAATCATAAGGTTTGTGACAATTTTCTAAAGTGATGCCTGTATAATTACCAAAATAGGAATAAAAAAACAATCCTGTCTGAAGGAAACAATCTGGTTTTTCACCAATAACTGCTCAAAGTAGGCTTGAAATATTATTTGCCTATGTAAAAGACGTTCTTATAAACATACTAAGGTCCTTTTAGGATTTTTTAGCACTTTTAAACCATAAGATAAGCACCTTCTTATCCAAAAGCTTATGTATGCAAAATTTAATGTTGGATTATTTAGGGTTGTGCTAAAATTGATAGAAGATTTGCCATGTCTGTCATCCGAATAGTAATTTCTTGTGCTCAAAGACTAAGTTTTTCCAGATTAAGACAAGGTAGATAAAAGTTAAAGGTCACTTAATAATAAATCTCAAATGAAGCTCTTTTCAGTATTTCGGCAACGTTTGTGATTTCCCCATTACGTGCGAGTGAAACTGATTTTAGGTTTGGTAGCTTTAAAAGCTCTTTAGGTATCTTTCCTAAAATTTTATTATCCGTGAATACGATATATTTTAGGTTCGTATTTTGGCCCAATCCTTTTGGAATAGAGGTCAGTTGTGTTTTTGATATCTTAAAACGGATTAGTTCTTTAAGGCCAAATACTTCTTGGGGAACTTGTTGCAAAGCGGCATACGTAATACCAAGGGTCGTTAAATTTTCAAAATTCTTTAATCCTTCGATATTTAAAAGCCTGTTTCCACTGATGTATAAATCAGTAAGGGATTTTGATACCCCATCATTGAACTTTAATACCTCATCTTTTCTAATATCAATACTCATTGATCGTAAATTTGGTAATTTACCGATATTGAGTGTGCTGCCTTCGATACTTCCACAAACAAGACGTAATTTTTTCAAATTTTTCAAATTTTCCAATCCCTTCGGGATATCAATCAATTCGTTGCTATAAATACGGAGATCTTCTAGATTTTTTAAGTTGGAAAAATCGGCGGGCAGTTTCATAAAATTACCTTCCAAATTCATTTTTTTTAATGCGGTCAGCCCACTGATTCCCTCAGGAACGGTACTCAATTGATAAGAGTGAACGTCCAGTTCTTTTAACGCTTTTAGGTTTCCAACACTTTCAGGAAGTGATGACAGCTTATTTGACTGCGATTCTGGGTTAAGTATAAGATATTCTAGATTTGGTAACTCCCCGATTTCGTCTGGAATATGCTCTAGACTAAAAGAATCCACTCTCAAATATTTCAATTTTTTTAATTTTCCTATCTCCTTTGGGAGTTTTTTGAGCCATTGATTTCCATAGATATCCAAAGTTTCAAGTTGGCTCAAATATCCTATTTCAGCTGGGAGGTATTTTAGTTTTTGACCTACAAAGGTTAACTTTTTTAGGTTTTTTGCATTTTTTATACCTGCAGGAATTGATTCGGCTTTCCCTAAAACCCCAAAACCAATGATAGTTAGTTCTTCCAATGAGCTATGAAAAAACAAGTTAAGATCTATACTGCCCGGACGCTCATAATCCTTGATGGTAATTATGTTATATTGCTCGATATTCTCAGGCAGTTTTTTGACTGTAAAGGCACTGATGGTAATACTTTTGTGCTTTTTCTCTTTTAAGATTTTCGGCACTACTTCTTCGATGACATCGTTTTCGACATCAATGTCTTGCCCATAGCCCATTAAAAAGGATACCAAGCATAAAAATAAAATAAGTAGTCTCATACGATTTTGTATTTTTTTAAACTTATCTACAAGTGCTCTAAACCCATCATTACTAGCGTAACTAGGTATTCTTGAATATAGTATCGTGTTTTATGTTTTTATTTCCCGATGCAAAAATTTGAGAAAATATTACCCAGTAAATCGTCGGTAGAGACCGCCCCCGTAATTTCACCGAGATGGAATAGGGCCTCACGAATATCAATGGCCATTAAATCACTTGCAAGTTCTTCATCCATAGCGACCTTAACCTTTTGAACGGCCTCCAATGCCTTTAAAAGGGCATCATAATGCCGATTGTTGGTCACTATAGTATCATTTTTACCTAAAGCTCCTGTATTGGATAGCTGAAGTAACCTATTTTTCAAGGTTTCAACGCCCTCATTCTTTTTCGCGGAAATAAAAAGGACGTTTGAATATTGATTTTTTAAAGAAGCAATCTCAATTTCTGAAAGCATATCAACTTTATTGGCAACTACTAGAAGTTCCTTTTTAGGGTAACGTTCTTTTAAGTCTTGTACTGCTTGTTGTATTTCTTCATGAACGTCAATCAAATACAGTACCAGTTGGGCTTCTTGAATTTTTTCGTAAGCACGTGCTATTCCTATTTTTTCTACTTTGTCCGTCGTTTTTCGTATTCCTGCCGTATCGATGAATCGAAAATTGATTCCATCAATCGAGATTTGATCTTCTACCGTATCCCTTGTGGTTCCTGCAATCTCACTAACAATGGCGCGCTCTTCGTTCAGTAGGGCGTTCAAGAGGGTTGATTTTCCGACATTTGGTTTTCCTACGATTGCGACCGGTATTCCATTTTTAATAACATTGCCCAAAGCAAAAGAATCGATTAAGTTTTTTAAAACTTGGGTGATCTTATCCAGTAGGGTATTGAATTGGGTCCTATCGGCAAATTCAACATCTTCCTGTGAAAAATCCAACTCCAGTTCTATTAAAGAAGCAAAATTCAGCAGTTCTTGACGTAGCTCTTTGATTTCATTGCTGAACCCACCACGCATTTGTTGCATGGCGATACGATGTGCAGCCTCACTATCGCTGGCAATCAAGTCTGCAACAGCTTCAGCCTGACTCAAGTCCATTTTTCCGTTCAAGAATGCCCGAAGTGTAAATTCACCTGCAGCGGCCATTCTACATCCGTTTCTTAAAAAGAGTTGAATAATCTGTTGTTGAATGTAAGGGGAACCGTGACATGAAATTTCAACCACATTCTCACCGGTATAAGAACTTGGGGATTTAAAAATAGAGATCAATACCTTATCCAAAACTTTGGTGTAGTCCATAATATGACCTAGGTGTATGGTATGACTTTTTTGATCCTGTAAATTCTTTTTACCAAGGTGTTTAAATTTTGATGCAACGATACTTATTGCTTCGGGGCCAGAAATGCGAATAACGGCTATTGCCCCGATACCCGAGGGTGTTGCAAGGGCGATGATGTTATCAGAGTATGACATGGCTGCAAAAATACAAATAAGGCATGGGTTGTAACATTTCGTAAGATTTTGCTACCAATAAGTACATCATTAAATCAATCAAAAATGGAATTAGTCAATCAAAATGTTTTACGAAAGGATAACACCTTGCTAGCGATTACCCATTTGACCCAGTTATTGCATTATGTTACCGGATTCGGTGGATTTGTCGTACCCTTGGTTATTTGGTTAACCTCAAAGAATACCGTTGCAGGTATGGATGAGCACGGTAAATCGATTATCAACTTACAATTGAGTATGTTGCTCTATATTGTTCTAAGTATACCGGCCATACTGTTATTAGGTCTAGGAATCCTAACCTTGATAGGTGTCGGTATAATAGGCTTCGTATTACCTATAGTAAATGCTGTAAAGGCAGCCAATGGGGAAGCTCCATCATACTTTTTGACCATAAAATTCATATCATAAAAAAAGCTGGCATTTAATGTGCCAGCTTTTTTTCAGTTATAAAGGTTGGATTAGTTGTTCAACATCACGGGCATCACAAGCATGGTGACTTGTTCACCTTCGTCAAGGCCATCAGCAGGTGTTAAAATACCGGCCCTATTCGGTAGGCTCATCTCAAGTGAAACCTCATCTGAAGAAAGATTGTTCAGCATTTCGACCAAAAAACGGGAATTGAAGCCTATTTGCATATCATCGCCTTGATAGGCACATGATAAACGTTCTTCGGCCTTATTGCTGTAATCGACATCTTCAGCGGAGATATTTAGCTCGGCACCAGCAATTTTTAAGCGAATTTGATGCGTCGTTTTATTGGAGAAAATAGAAACGCGGCGTACGGAGCTTAAAAATTGGTTTCTTGGAATAGAAAGCTTGTTGGGATTCTCTTTAGGGATTACCGCTTCGTAATTTGGATATTTTCCATCAATCAAACGACAAATCAACTCGGTTTCATCAAAAGAGAACTTGGCATTACTCTCATTATACTCAATGGTCACGTCCGATTCAGAACCAGCTAAAATACCCTTCAACAAGTTAAGTGGTTTTTTCGGCATGATGAATTCCACTACTTCAGATGCAGAGACATCATTGCGACGGTATTTTACCAATTTGTGGGCATCGGTTGCCACAAAAGTCAAGTTTTCAGGGGAAAACTGAAAAAAGACACCGCTCATTACAGGTCTCAAATCATCATTACCCGCTGCAAAAATGGTCTTATTGATGGCGGTCGCGAGAATATCACCCAAAATATTGGTAGCACTGGGGTTTGACAGCTCTACGGCTTTAGGAAATTCTGCGCCATCAGCATAAGCCAAAGCATATTTACCATGGTTTGAACTGATTTCTACGGTATTGTTGTCCTCGACCACAAATGTCAAAGGTTGTTCAGGAAAAGTCTTAAGGGTATCCAGTAACAAACGTGCCGGAACCGCAATGGCTCCTTCAGAGTCGGAATCCACTTCAAGTACGGAACTCATGGTTGTCTCCAAATCTGAGGCGGATACCGTAAGCTTGGTCTGTTTTAAGTCAAAAAGAAAATTATCTAGTATGGGTAGGGTATTGCTACTATTGATAACACCACCTAAAACCTGTAGCTGCTTTAATAAATACGTACTTGATACTATAAACTTCATGAATTCATTTTTTGAGGTCGTTTGCACAAACCATAATGTCATCCGTACAAACCGATAAGGGCAAAGATATTTTAAAACTGTTTTGTGTTAAAACAATTTTATCAACACTTTAAACCGAAAATTCCTTCTTACGAAGGTAATGAAATGTAAATGCCAAAAGTAATACCAGAATAGTTGGTAGTCCAATATTTATCAACTGCCATTTGTTCTTCGAAGTGCTAATTTTCTTAGCATCCAACAGGGGAATGGCGACTTTTTTGTTTCTAATGTTTATAAGTCCTGTCTCGTCAAGAAGGTAATTCATGCTATTGACCATTAATTCCTTGTTTCCGTAAGTATTGCTAGTCCATTTATCATAGCCCAAACTTAATGGTCTTCCATTTCGTAGTTGATTTTTGACAACATCCCCATCGGCGATAACGAGCATTTTGTTGGCACTTCCGGTTTCAGAGACCCCTTTGAGTTTTAGTGGTTTTATTCTATTGGTAAAGGCCGAATTGAAATCCCCTTCTATTAAAACACCCAAGGCCAGGTTTCCTTTTTCAGCATAAACGCTACGATCAGGTTGCCGGCGTAGCATACTTAAACTTATCTGTTTTGGGATACCGTCAGTTTTTGATAATGGTGAGGATTGTAGAATGACGGTTTTTTTATTGCCATTCGGTAAGGTATCAAGTACACTGGCGAATTGCAAACGTAAAGCTTCGATATTGTTGTTTATCGGATGGTTGTTCTTTGAAAAGACCATCGGATGGTAAACCCAGGGTAAGGGGTTGTATTGTGAATCATTGGCCTCGCCGGAAGCCAAAACTATGGGGGTATTATAAAGGTCGTTGACCAATACCGGGTTAATCCGTACCCCATACTTAAAGAAAAAGTCATCGAGGTTTAAATCACGTGGTATGGCAATCGCGCTTCCCTCTTCATTGAAAAGGCTGTCCAATTCCATGGCCACTTGATCTATCAACCAAATGGACTTACCACCATGAACGATGAACTGATCAAGAACATATTTTTCCTCATCGGAAAAAGGTTCCGTAGGCTTTGCGATCAATGCGACATCAAAGCCTTTAAGTTGGTCTAGTACCTTTTGGGGGGCCGTTGCTACCGAATCTAGCGTTATTGCCCCGATATTATAATAATCCTTTAGGGTGGTTAAGTAATCTGCGAGATAAATATCATCCATTTCCCCGTTTCCCTTGATTACCGCGATTCGCCTTTTTTCAGTAATAGCCAATTTGGTAAAGGCATCTGCAAATGCATATTCGAGTTGTTGTACGGAATTGTTGATGCGCTCTTCAGCAGTACTACCCAATTTGTTCTTTAACAGGGGTACTTTTACGGTTTTGTTGTTATAGTTGACTATCGCCCACGGAAATACCAGTTCTTGTGATACTTTCCCCTCTTCTTCAACAGTCACATTTGCCGGGGTCAAGCCGATTTGTTGTAGCTCTATAATCGTCTCTTCCCTAGACTGGCCTTCTTCAAGGGGGTTAACGAAATCAAATTTTATATTCTCACTTTTAGCGGCAAACTGCTCTAATAACAATCGGGTCTCGACTTTTAACCTAGCAAATTCTGATGGCAACTGTCCATCTAAAAGAACGTCAATGATTACTGGGTAAGTAAACTTTTCAACTGTTGCAACGGCTTCGTCTGATAGTGTGTAGCGTTTATCTTCAGTAATGTCAAGCCGTGTGTAAACAAAACTGGCCAAGGCGTTGACCAATAGCACCGCTAAAACTCCTTTTACCAAGGCCATTATGCTACTTCGGTTCATTTAGTCAGTTTTTTTAAGCTGTGATTTGTCAAATGAATGAATAAAAGTGTTAAAGACAAAAAGTAAGTGATGTCCCTAGTATCTATGATTCCTCTGGCGATGCTCTCAAAATGGGCTTTGGCCCCAAATGATTTCATCAAATTTTGCGTGTTGCCGTCTTCTATTAAAGTGGCCACTGCCTCAAAACCATAAAAAACCGTAAAACAGAGCACTAAGGCCAAAATGAATGCCAGTATTTGATTCTCAGATAATGATGAGGAGAAAACCCCAATGCTGGTGTAGGTTGCCATTAAAAAAAGCAAACCAAAATAAGAACCCAAGATAACTCCTAAATCGTAGTTGGCCACTGTAATACCAAGATCAGAGATGGTAAAAACATAAATTATTGTTGGTAATACCGCTAAAACACAAAGAACAAAAGCGCCCCAAAATTTGCCCAAGACCATCTGTAAGGTACCTATTGGTTTGATCAATAATAATTCAAGGGTACCTAGCTTTCGTTCTTCTGAAAAACTCTTCATAGTAACCGCAGGTATCAAAAAAAGAAATACCCAAGGGCTCAACAGAAAAAAATTCGTCAAGTCAGCGAAACCAGAATCAAACACATTATAACTTCCTCTAAAAACCCAAAGAAAAAGTCCGCAGAGCACCAAAAAAAGTACTATAATCAAATAACCAATAGGATTTGTGAAAAAAGATCTTATTTCTTTTTTGAAAATTGCAAGCATAGGTTTTAGTTCAAAGTAGCTTTTTTAGTAAGACTCCAAGCTTCAGGCTTCGCATCAAACAATACTTTTGTTTTTGACCAAACCGATTTGAAAAAATCCGAATTTCTATAATTGTCCAAGGTGTTCGCATCCTTCCAATGGCTATAGGTAAAAAAAACCTGTGGATTCCCTTGTTGCTGATAGAGCTCTAGAAATAGGCAACCCTCATAATTTCGAATTCGTTGTTTGGTTTCCTCAAAAATTTGTTCAAAACTAGAAATATTTTCGGGTTTAAAAGTGAGTTTTACAATACGGACCAACATTTATAAAAAATTTATGGTTATCACATCACGATAGCTCAGACCTACCAAGGTCGATGCACCACCAACTGAATTTAGGTCACTTTTATAGATTGCCAATTCAATGTACCCTGACGAATTGAACAAGGCCAATAAATCGCCCGGCCCCCTGCGTTGGGTTTTGTCTAAATCATAGTTGATGATATCATTGTACGAATGATGTATGGTCTTTACTTTTTCGGTACGGGCAATAATCTCAAAATCGCGGCCATTTCGATAAGCTTCAAACAATACCTTTTCAATATTGGTCACAACGTTGCCATAGTTGTCAATATAGATGATGTTACCCATTATAGTCTTACCTTGATTGGCAATACGAGGTTCAAAATCACGTATTTCCTTCAATTTACCGAAGGGTTTGCTAACGACCTCAAGGGTGCCTCCCCTTGCAAGATGGGCGGCGACCTTAACGAAAATTTCAAGCACCGGAAAAGAAGTTGGCTCACCAAGGGGTAAATTAATTTCGGTGAGTTTTTGAGGTTGTATCCCTTTTGCGATCAATGAGACCACACCATTATCGGCACTTATGAAATAATGCCCGTCTACCATTACTACGATATGTTCGTTTTCAGGAGACCATTCTGCGTCAATACCGATGATATGAATCGTTCCTTTAGGAAAGGATTGATAAACATTTTTAAGCAAATAGGCACATTCTTGAATATTGAAAGGTGAAACCCCATGCGATATATCAACAATAATGGCAGTTTGTACTTCTTTTAGAATGGCTCCTTTGATGGCAGCAACGAAATGGTCTTTATGCCCAAAATCAGTTGTTAACGTAATGATTGCCATGCAGTGCTGTTGATATGTTTTTACGCTCTAAAACGCTTTTTTTGGTTAAGTTTGTGTGGTAAAATTACACAAAAAGAAGTAACCCTTTTTCGAAATAATACCACAAACCTAATAGTAAAATATCTTTGAACGAACTTATAATAGAACTTACCGATATCAGCCCTAGGGATTTCTTTGGGCAACAGAATGAAAACATTCAATTGATAAAAAAATATTTCCCAAAACTTAAGATTGTTGCAAGGGGTAGCAAGATAAAGGTTTATGGGGATGAAGAGCTTCTTGAAGAATTTGATAAGCGTTTTGATATGTTGACCACTCATTTCGCCAAGTACAACAAGCTTGATGAAAATGCTATCGAACGGGTCTTGACAAGTAACGGACAAGAAGAGGTTTCCTCTAAATCAAGTAATGAGGTATTGGTGCATGGTGTTAGTGGTCGTTTGATAAAGGCCCAGACCGCAAATCAGCGTAGGTTGGTAGATGCATGCAAGAAAAATGATATGGTCTTTGCCATTGGCCCCGCCGGTACGGGCAAAACCTACACTGGCGTAGCTTTGGCCGTGAAGGCCTTAAAAGAGAAGCAAGTGCGTAGGATTATTTTGACCAGGCCCGCAGTTGAGGCAGGGGAGAATCTTGGCTTTCTTCCCGGTGACCTAAAAGAGAAGTTGGATCCTTATATGCAACCTTTGTATGATGCACTTCGCGATATGATTGCCCCTGAAAAGTTGGAAAAATACATAGAGGATGGTACGATCCAAATAGCCCCAATGGCCTTTATGCGGGGCCGTACCTTAGATAATGCCTTTGTAATCTTAGATGAGGCGCAAAATACCACACATGCGCAAATGAAGATGTTTTTGACCCGTATGGGAAAGAGTGCCAAGTTCTTGTTGACGGGTGACCCCGGTCAAATTGATTTGCCCCGCCGTGTGATATCAGGCCTTAAGGAAGCCTTGCTGATTCTTAAGAATGTGGAGGGAATCAGTATTATTTATTTAGATGACAAAGACGTCATTCGACATAAACTTGTCAAGAAAGTAATCGACGCCTACAAAAACATCGAGCATCAAAACTAGCTAAAATGTCAAATACCCTGATGGATACCAATTTCCATTTTGTAGGCCAAAAGTCGGTCTATAAAGGAAAAGTAAGAGAAGTATATACCCTAGAGAATGACGTATTGGTCATGATCGCTACCGACCGTCTTTCGGCTTTTGATGTCGTTATGCCCAATGGCATACCCTACAAAGGGCAAATTTTGAATCAGATAGCAACCAAGATGATGAAAGCAACTGAAGATATTGTGCCTAATTGGTTGATGGCCACACCTGATCCCAATGTTGCGATTGGATTGGCCTGCACCCCTTTTAAAGTTGAAATGGTCATTCGTGGTTATTTGTCTGGACATGCCGCCAGGGAATACAACTCTGGCAAAAGAATGCTCTGCGGGGAACCGATGCCGGAAGGAATGAAGGAGAACGATAAATTTCCCGAACCGATAATTACCCCGGCAACCAAAGCAGAAAAAGGTGATCATGATGAAGATATCTCCAAAGCAGCTATTTTAGAACGGGGTATCGTTTCAAAGGAAGATTACGAGGTTTTAGAGCAATACACTAGGGCCTTATATCAAAGAGGCACTGAATTGGCTGCAAAGCAAGGATTGATTTTAGTCGATACCAAATATGAATTTGGGAAGACCAAGGATGGAAAGATTGTTCTAATTGATGAAATACATACCCCTGATTCGTCGCGATACTTTTATTCGGATGGATATCAAGAAAGGCAGGCAAGTGGAGAGGCGCAAAAACAATTATCAAAAGAGTTTGTGCGCCAATGGTTGATTTCCAATGGATTTCAAGGGCTTGAAGGACAAAGCGTACCTGAAATGAGCGGTGCCTATATTGAATCGGTATCTGAACGTTATATTGAGCTTTACGAAAGTATTATGGGAGAGTTTTTTGTAAAAGCTGATGTCTCGAACATTCACGAACGGATAGGTCAAAATGTTTCCGCTTTTTTGAATACACTGTAAAATATTTTTCTCACTATTGAGGGGTTTTCAAACATTCTCTCCAAGAATTCATATATTTCATGAAACAACCTTAGGTTCATGGATTCATTACAACGCAAAAAATACTGGCAGGAAAACTTAAAATACCTTTCGATTTTACTATTGATATGGTTTCTAGTATCCTATGGCTTCGGAATTCTTTTTGTCGACGAGTTAAACGCTATTCGAATCGGCGGGTTTAAATTGGGCTTTTGGTTTGCACAACAAGGCGCTATCTATGTCTTTGTGATTCTCATTTTTGTGTATGTGTTCTTGATGAACAAGCTCGATAAAAAATACAAGGTAAACGAATAAGGTATGCAAATTCAAACTTGGACGTTTAGTATTGTCGGGCTCACTTTCGCACTCTATATCGGTATTGCAATTTGGTCAAGGGCAGGTTCCACAAAAGATTTTTATGTTGCCGGCGGGGGTGTTTCCCCATTGGCCAATGGTTTGGCAACGGCGGCCGATTGGATGTCCGCTGCATCATTTCTTGGGATGGCCGGTATCATTGCGTTTTCAGGCTATGATGGGTCGGTCTATCTTATGGGGTGGACGGGCGGTTATGTACTCTTGGCCTTACTTTTAGCCCC
Organism: Croceitalea sp. MTPC5; assembly: GCF_036985505.1. Lineage (NCBI taxonomy): Bacteria > Pseudomonadati > Bacteroidota > Flavobacteriia > Flavobacteriales > Flavobacteriaceae > Croceitalea > Croceitalea sp. MTPC5. Next base: position 1,087,621 of record NZ_BTGQ01000001.1, on the reverse strand, counting down.
CTATCTAAGAAAATTCGGGAAATTTACCGTTCCAGACTTTATAGGTGATCGATACTATTCGAATGTTGCAAGAACCGTTGCGGTAATTGCCGCACTATTTGTTTCTTTCACGTATGTCGCTGGTCAGATGCGCGGAGTTGGTGTGGTATTCTCACGGTTTCTAGAGGTCGATATCAATACCGGTGTCGTGATTGGTATGGTTATCGTTTTGTTCTATGCCGTTTTAGGCGGGATGAAGGGTATAACCTATACCCAGGTTGCCCAGTATTGTGTATTGATATTTGCCTTTATGGTTCCGGCTATTTTTATTTCCCTTTTGGCTACCGGAAATCCTGTTCCCCAATTGGGAATGGGTTCTACCGGTAATGACGGAATCTATTTACTGGATAAGCTTGATGGTTTGATGACCGAACTGGGTTTTAGGGCCTATACGGATGGCAGTAAATCTAAAATAGATGTCTTTTTCATTACAGCTGCATTGATGATGGGTACTGCGGGCCTTCCTCACGTCATCATTCGTTTTTTCACGGTTCCCAAGGTTAAGGACGCCCGAAAATCAGCAGGTTATGCTCTTTTGTTTATTGCCATATTGTATACAACAGCGCCTGCTATTGCGGTGTTTGCAAGAACTAATTTGATGGAAACGGTTCAAGACACTCCCTATAAGAAAATTCCAGCCTGGTTTACAAAATGGGAGGATACCGGTCTTATTGCCTGGACGGATAAAAATGGGGATGGAAAAATCCAATACCTGCCGGGATCTTCCATAACGGGAAAGAAACCCCTTTTTTTAGAGGAGCGTGGGTTACATGGCGAACGAACCATTTATAATGATAGCGATACCGCTAATGAATTGTATGTAGATAGGGATATTACCGTCTTGGCAAACCCTGAAATTGCCAATTTGCCCAATTGGGTGATTGCCCTTGTGGCTGCAGGTGGATTGGCAGCCGCATTGTCGACCGCTGCCGGATTGCTGTTGGTCATCTCTACTTCGGTTTCACATGATTTGATCAAGAAACAACTTGCACCAAATATTTCGGACCGCAAAGAACTTTTGATAGCCCGTATTTCAGCAGTGTTTGCGGTAATCGTAGCAGGTTATTTCGGAATCAATCCTCCTGGTTTTGTTGCCTCGGTAGTGGCTTTGGCTTTTGGGCTGGCAGCTTCTTCTTTCTTTCCAGCCATAGTAATGGGTATTTTTAGTAAACGAATGAATAGGGAAGGTGCTATTTCGGGAATGATTGGAGGATTGGCAATTACATCCTATTATATCGCCCGTTTTAAATTAGGGTGGATAGGTAACCCTGAGACCAGTACTTCAAGCGAGTGGTGGTTTTGTATTTCTCCTGAAGGTTTTGGTACCTTAGGTATGCTTGTCAACTTCGTCATTGCCATTTTAGTTTCAAGGTTTACGGCCCCGCCACCTGAGGAAGTTCAAGAAATCGTGGAAAACATCAGAATACCAAGTGGGGTAGGGGAAGCGATTGAACATTGATGTTTCTGGTAGTCTTTGTTAAAACCTTTCTTTTTGTATTCGAAGTTGAAAAAAAGATATAAGTCTTAAAGTGTCTTTTTTAGTATTTTTAGTTTCTTATAACTTCTTGCATGAGCAACTACCACATCAAACATTTAGAGGAATATTTTCAAGTCTATCGCAAATCGGTACGGAACCCGGAATCATTTTGGGAAGAAATTGCCGAAGAACATTTTGTCTGGCGTAAAAAATGGAACAAGGTATTGGATTGGGACTTCTCAAAACCAGAGGTAAAGTGGTTTGATGGGGCACAGCTGAACATTACCGAGAATTGTATTGATCGGCATTTGCATATTCGCGGCGATAAAACGGCTATTTTGTTTGAACCTAATGACCCTAGTGAAGAGGCACAGCATATTACATACAAAGAACTACATGGGCGAGTATGTAAAATGGCTAATGTTCTAAATGCGAAAGGAATTAAAAAAGGGGATAGGGTAGTGATTTATTTGCCCATGATACCTGAACTTGCGGTTTCACTTTTAGCATGTGCCCGCATTGGAGCGGTACATTCCGTTGTTTTTGCAGGCTTTTCATCAACCGCATTAGCCACAAGAATCAATGATTGTGGCGCGAAAATGGTCATTACTTCAGATGGGTCTTACCGTGGTGCAAAAACTATAGATCTTAAGGGTATTGTTGATGATGCCTTAGAAGATTGCCCAGATGTCGAAAGTGTTTTAGTTGCCCAACGTATCAATTCCGATATCAACATGAAAGAAGGGCGAGATGAATGGTTGAAACCCCTTTTGGAGAAGGCCTATTTGGATTTTCCACCAGAGGTAATGGATGCTGAGGACCCGCTTTTTATTCTGTACACTTCGGGTTCAACAGGTAAACCTAAGGGGATGCTGCATACCACAGGAGGATATCTCGTTTACACGGCTTATACTTTTAAAAACGTTTTTCAATATCGCGAAGATGATGTTTACTGGTGTACTGCGGATATCGGTTGGATTACCGGTCATTCTTATATTGTATACGGTCCGTTGGCCAACGGTGCGACCACGGTGATGTTCGAAGGAGTGCCCTCATATCCTGATTATGGTCGTTTTTGGGATGTTGTGCAAAAACACAAAATAACCCAATTTTATACTGCGCCAACCGCAATTAGGGCCTTGGCCAAAGAGAATTTAGATTATGTCACCAAATACGACCTCTCAAGCTTAAAAATATTGGGAACGGTCGGTGAGCCCATCAATGAGGAAGCCTGGCACTGGTACAACGACCACGTGGGTGAGAAGAAGTGCCCGATAGTGGATACGTGGTGGCAAACGGAAACCGGTGGTATCTTAATTTCCCCGATTCCGTTTTCAACGCCCACGAAGCCAACATATGCCACCTTGCCCATGCCTGGCATACAACCCGCCCTGATGGATGAAAATGGTCAAGAAATCACAGGTAATCAGGTAGATGGTCGACTGTGCATCAAATATCCATGGCCGTCAATGGCAAGAACAATTTGGGGCAATCACAAGCGCTATAAGGACACTTATTTTTCTGCATTTGAGAATATGTATTTCACAGGTGACGGGGCCCTACGCGATGAGGTCGGATACTACAGGATCACAGGTCGTGTAGATGATGTCATTATCGTATCAGGACATAATTTGGGTACTGCTCCAATTGAGGATGCCATTAATGAACATCCTGCCGTGGCAGAATCAGCAGTGGTAGGGTTTCCCCATGATATTAAAGGGAATGCCCTTTATGGCTATATCATTCTTAAAGAGACCGGTGAATCTCGAGATCGCGGGAATTTGAAAAAAGAAATCAATCAAATGATTACAGAGCATATCGGCCCAATCGCGAAATTGAATAAAATTCAATTCGTACCAGGACTTCCGAAAACCCGAAGTGGGAAAATAATGCGACGAATCTTGCGAAAAATCGCTTCAAAAGATACGGGCAATTTGGGGGATATTTCCACTTTATTAAACCCAGAAGTGGTTGAAGTGATTATGACCGAGGCCCTCTAAACTAGTATTTGGGCATAAACTGTTTTTCTATTTCTGATTTTTGTTTGTATTCGAGAATTTTGAAAACTATCGCATGATTTCCTAGGTTTTCAAGGTCATTGATATAGTTTTTGGTATCGTTTTCAAAAAACTCCGTGTCACCTTGGTTGATCCTAATAAGTGATATCCTTCCATTTCCCCATCTACTTTTTAAGATTGCATCATTTTCTGAGATCCAAGAATAGTCTTTATTGTGTTTTACAAAGGGCATGCGTTCTCCTTTGTCCAGTTTTAAGTTCCATAACTTAATCGTTTCATCTTCAAACAAAAGTAGGTTTCCAAGGTTTTCTTTGAACTCTAAGGAATGTAGTTCTTTGATATATTCACTTTCCCATTTCGTAAAATCGTACGGGGGATTAAGCTCCAAACAGTCCATAATCTGCAATTTGAGGCGGCGAAATTACTTACTTTATATGGCATAAAAGACGTTATTTTTACGTTTAACGTAATAGTTGCGAACAGGTATATTCCAGCTGGTTAAAAACTGACAAAATGCTAAGAATGAACGTAGTATTTTAAATTACCGGTAAAATGTTCTTTGCATAGTACGCCCTAGTTTATAAGAAAGTAGTGTTCGTGTGGTCCATTTCGACTTTATGCTCTTGTAGCGAAAGTGGAACTGCACCCTTGACTATAGATTTATACCTTTAAAGCTAATTTTTTCACAATTGGATTTTCGGGTTTTATCGACATTTAACCATGTTGTCGATTTTAAGGTTTTCAATATCGAATTCAGTTGTTAAGATCTTTGAATGGGCGAGAATTTTACTCAAGGTACACCCTTGGAATGCGGTTATTGGCCATATGCATACTAACAAGGTAATATGACTGCTAAATGTATTTCACGCTTTGCGACATAGATGAAAGGCTAATTGCGGGAAACAGTTTTTGGTGTTGATTTTTTTCATTTCCTTTTTTGGGGAATATTCCATTCAATCTTTTTTTCTTCCGCATAGCCCTCGATTCCGCCCAACCCAATTTCTTTTCTTCTTTGGTTTATATATTCAGGTTTTTCAATTGAAAAGAAAGTTGGGATTTCACTTGAATCGTAGTCTATTTGGGTTCCGTATAATTGAGATTTGTTGCTGTTAATTAGCATTCTATCGATTAGTCGGGCATAATGACTAGGTTGTGATTCCCCTTTTAGAACTGAGGCTTTTAACAATGGGGCATATTTTTCTTTGAAAGACACACTTCCGTGTTGTAAAACACTCCAAAGGGTTGTGTTTGCCAATCTCCCGACTTGTGAAATTCCAAGCCAGCCGTATTTATCTAAAATAGTTGTCACCTCCTTTTCTAGAATACTGTCTTGGTTTTCAACGACCTCCCAGAAGTACTCGTAAGCATCCGAATCTTTTCCTAGCTTATTTTCCGCTTCACTGTAGATACGTCTAAAAGTCTGGTCTTTCATGAAAATTGTTTCTAATTTGACTTTTAACAAATCGAGTTCTTCTTTAGACTGACCTAATACCGAAAAATTGACACTCAATATAAGTATGATAATAGTAGGTTTCATTGTTCTAATTACTGTCAATAATTTCTTTTAATTACTTCTTCTTGTAAAAATCATTTGACCGATATGATTGCCGTCGCAATCGTTTCCAGTAAAATCTATTTGTAAAGTATATGGTGCTTTAGAGGTAATACTGCCCGTTCCGCTAAATGAACCCGTACAGTTAACAATTTGGTCATTAAAGGAGAAAGATTCAATAGTGTCACCATCTAAATTGACCAGCATCGTACCATCATTTCCGTTGTCTTGGCAACATGACCTAAATGAAGTCGTTGCGAAAAATTCTCCGCTCAACCTTGTTTTCTCATTATTCGCAAAGGTAAATTTTGCTGAAATGCCAAAATCAGTATAGGTAATGTCCAAGTCAGTGGTAGAGTTCCAAGTCCCTATGTAATCTCCTTCAAGTGTTACGGGTGTATCTTCTGTTTTTTGTTCTTCCTCTACAGGGTCATCTCCACTACAAGATGCGAAGTATACAAGTAGAAGTAGCATCAAAGAAGCGTATTTAAGTAATTTCATGGTGTCTGTCTTTTTTAACTTTTGAATTTTAAAAGTAAATACGGTGATTAATAAATGGCCTTAGTTTGAAGTATACACCTATTATTTTGAAGTGAACCCCCTTTTTTTTGAAGTAAATGGATTGGTTGTTCGTAGTATATGTTTTTAAAGTGCATCGAAATTAAATTTTATCTACATTGTGACTTCATATGAAGTTGAATGCCATAATAGTTGATGATGAACCCCTTGCCAGAAAACGAATTGAGCGTTTATTGGAGTCCATCGTCGAAATAAGGGTAATAGGCCTTTATGGAACTGGTAAAGAAGCGATAGCCCAAATCAATAAATTACAACCGCATATTTTATTTTTGGATATTAAACTTAAGGATGTTGACGGGTTTTATGTCTTAAAGCATATTACGGTAAAAATGCCCTTGACCATATTCGTCACCGCGTTTGATACCTATGCCATCGAGGCATTTGACTTTTACGCCTTTGATTATCTACTAAAACCCATTACCGAAGAGCGTTTCTACAAATCTATTTTTCGAATAATCGAGACTTTGAAGAGTAACCCGTATAAATATTTTGATGACAAAGTCGTCAATTTATTGGAACATCTCAAGACAGGGGAAGAACAAGAAATAGGAAGCACCAATTCAAGAATTCCCGTAGCATATGCAAACAAAACAGTGTTTATAGATAAAGGCGACATACAATATATATTAGCGTCCAATTATTACATAGAGATCTATACGTCAAAGCAGCGCTATATACAGAGAAACTCCATGTATGGTATTTTGAAAGAGTTGGATTCGGGGTTGTTTTTTAGAATTCACAGATCTAGCATTATAAACCTTAACTATGTAGCGGAACTTCAAAATTCGGCATATGGCGAAATTGATGTAAAAATGCAAGATGGAAAACAGCTGAGGATAAGTAAAGGGTATCGCAAACAGTTTGCGCTAAAAGTCGGTTTGAGAAAGTGAAAAAATATATTGAGAAAAGACTGTTCGCAATTCTACTATGCTATATGGTCACCTACAATATTGTTTATCTGGGAAGAAGGACGATTTTAAAATTGATAGGAAGGCCAGAGTATTTTGAGCTGAGTTGGTGGACAACATCTTTTGAGCCGCTTCTTTCAAGCTTTCTAATCGTACCCCCTGTTATTCTGTTGATAGTAATTTCAACTAAGACAATGATAGACAAAGACATGAAATGGTCGTATGTGTTTATCATTCATTTTGCCCTCTCTTTTGTTTACTCTTTAGCCATTACCCTTTTTGGTTATGTGTATCAATCCATTTTTCATAACACAAGTTTGTTGGCAATTACCCTAGAGGATTTTTTTGTTCTAACGATGTTTGGGTCTAATTTAAATTATTTGGGTTATGTGGGGTTTGTAACCATAACCTATGGCTATTATTATATTCAAAAAATCAGTAGCACCGAGATACAAAAGGTACAGTTGGCCAAACAGTTGCAAGATGTTAGGTTGCAAGTTCTAAAATCACAATTGAACCCACACTTTTTATTTAACACGTTGAATGCAATCGCTTCTTTGATTCAAGAAGATCCTTTAAAAGCCCAACATACCATAGGTAATTTAGGCGACCTATTGCGCGATGTCTTATTGATTAATGATGAACGCATGATTACAGTATCTAAAGAGTTTGCTATACTGAAAAAGTATATTGATATTATGCAGATTCGTTTTTCTGACCACTTGACTTTTGAGGGTTATATTCAAGAAGAGGTGAAAAAAGCATTGATTCCAAGTATGTTACTACAGCCAATAATAGAGAATTCTTTCAAACATGGCTATGCCTATGGGTATACCGATTTGAAAGTTGATTTGACGATTTGTAAAAAAGAAAAATGGCTTGTAGTTGAAGTTAAAAATAATGGTACGCCAATTACGGAAGCTCAAAAGGATGGCTTGGGCATTAAGAATGTTAAAGAAAGGCTTTGGACTTTGTATGGCGACAAACATGAATTTTTATTTAAAAATCTAGAAAACCATTCTGGGGTCTTAACCCATATAAAGATTCCCTTAGACAGAGAGTAATTCAAGACAATTTGGTTTTGATGGGATTTGGAAACAAAATGTCAATACATGTACGCACTTTGTTATTTCTGCCTGAAAAGTAAAAAAGGACTTCCGTTCTAAAGGAAGTCCTTTTGTAATTCGTAGCGAGAGAGGGACTTGAACCCTCGGCCTCCGGGTTATGAATTCTGAGTCTTTTGAATCCATTTGGGCTTATTTGATTTAATAATCAATTGTTTATAAGATATTTAAGGATATTCAATTTTTATTCAAAGCCATAAAAATTCATATTAAAACGTGATTTGTTGTACATATGTTGTACATAGATTTCGTATCTTTATAAGGCAAAAAATAACACTATGGCGACTGTAAAGATAGTATTACGCAAGAATTATCAGAAGAAGGACGGTACTTCCCCAATTGCCCTACGAATAACAAAAGATAGAAAGTCAAAGTTCCTTTTTACAGGTGAGTACATTCTTGAAAAGGATTGGGACCAAACAAAGGGGTTAGCTAAAAAAAGTCATCCTAATTCTTCACGCCTTAATAACATGCTTTTGAAAAAGATTACTGAAGCGCATGATATGGCTTTGGAAATTGAATCAAGCGAAAAAAAGCAATCTGTAGCTACAATCACTAAAAAGATTGTGGGAGAGGATAAATATGATTTTTTCAAAGTAAGTGAGGTTTTTTTGGCGAATCTCCTAAAAAGAAAAAAGTTCAATCAACAATACAATCAAGAAAAGAGGTTGGGGATTTTTAAAACTTATTTAGGGCGAAAAGAGCTTTCCTTTACCGATTTGGACGTCACCTTATTGAAAAGGTTCGAGGCATATCTTCTTTATGAACGAAAAGTCGCCCCAAGAACGGCGATAAACTACTTAATGCTTATCCGCACCATTTATAATTTTGCCCGAAAGGAATATCATGTTGATGATAGGAACTACCCATTTGGAAAAGGTAAAATACAGATTAAGTTTCCTGAAAGCGAAAAAATCGGATTGAACAAGGAAGAGGTTCAATTACTTGAAACCGCAGACAATTTGACAAAAGCACAGCTTCATGCCGTGTACGTATGGCTAACGAGCTTTTACTTTGCGGGTGTTCGGGTTGCTGATGTCATAAAACTAAAATGGTCCGACTTTAAAGATAATCGCTTATATTATCGTATGGGGAAGAACAGGAAACTTGTCTCATTGGTCGTTCCCGATAAGACCAAAGAAATTCTTAAGTATTTTGAGGCTCAAAAGAGGGGGAAGGATGATTTGGTTTTTCCTTTTTTAAAAGGCACCAATTTGAAAGATGACAAAAGAGTAGCAACTAGGGTTAAAACCGTAACCCGAAATTTAAACCGGCGATTGCAAATCGTTGGAGAAAAACTGGGTATTGAGAAAAAACTATCTATGCATATAGCCCGTCATAGCTTTGGAAACATTTCTGGCGATAAAATACCTATTCAAATGCTTCAAAAACTGTATCGTCATTCTTCGATTACAACAACGGTTAACTATCAATCGAATTTCATGCACAAAGAAACCGATGATGCCTTAGAAAAGGTAGTAAACTTTTAAGAACATCCAGTAGTTCGGTTATTTTGTCGAAAGATTTGAATACAATTGGATTATTAGGGTACCTTGTACTTTTCTATAATTGTATTCGATGCAAGTAGTTTGCCTACAAGAAGAAGCTTTCTATGCCTTGTTTGACAAGGTAGTGGAATATTTAGAGCAAAAAAGAGCTGATAAGCCAGAAAAATGGATTGACGGCGAGGAAGCAATGTTTCATCTCAAAATAAAATCCACCACCACTTTGCAAAAACTGCGGGACGAGGGTAAAATCAGGTTTTCCCAACCTCAAAAGAAAGTAATTCTGTACGATCGGGATTCTATTAATGAATATATCGAGGCACACGTTCGTGAAACTTTTTAGCCATGGAAGAAAATATAAAAATTGATGAGGAGTATAAAAAGGCATTCAATCTTGGATATGAATTGGCGAAAGAGTTGAATCTAAAAACTCCGATGTTCAAAAGTGTCGTGCCGACCGACGATCACATGAATGCTGTACAAGCAGGAATGATGCAATATAGTAACGAACTAAATAAAAATCTACATAAAGGAAATGTCCAACATCAGGAATCAAATGTAAAACCACAAAATATTGCCAGTGTTCAATCAAACAAGAATAATAAGGATATAGAAAAAGGATTAGACTTTTCCAATTGAGAAATTGAAAAAGATTATCAAATTATATTTTTTATTCTTCGACATTCCTTCTGGTCAATGGGATATTCACACAAAATATTTTCGTTAATACTATTTTACTCTTTCCATTCGTATTAAAATTCTGTATAATTGTAAGACAATCCGCCGATTAAGCCCCATCTTTTTTGGATTAATTATTAATAGCCCCTTACATTAAGGGGTTTTATACATTATGACTATGACCAATCAATATCGCAAAGGATCTGAATGGAGACGATGGGATCTTCACTTTCATACCCCCTCGTCTTATGACTACAAGGACAAGGGTGTTACTAATGATAATCTTGTCGATGGATTGGTCAACAACAACATCGAGGTGATTGCAGTAACGGACCATCACTTTATAGATGTTGAGAGAATTCAATATTTACAGAGATTGGGCAAGGCAAAAGGGCTGACAGTTTTGCCAGGAATAGAATTCTTGTCCGACGCCCGCGGAAACGAACCGATACATTTCATTGCGATATTCAGTGAAATATCAAATTTGGGCTATATCTGGGGCCAAATAAAAAACAATACAGAAATTAAAAAGATAGAAGGTGAAGGCAAAAAACCATGGGAGATATACTGTGATTTGGCCGACACAGTGAATCTTGTCAAAGAATTAGGAGGTATAGTAACCATTCATGCGGGAAGCAAAGGAAATGGTATTGAAAATATTACACATTCTCTCCCCCATGCCTTAGCACAAAAAGAAGATATTGCCCAAATGATAGATGTGTTCGAGTTGGGCAAAGAGACCGATTTAGATGGGTATATGGCCAAAGTGAACCCATATCTATTCAATAAAATTGATAAATGGCTTCCCATTATTATTTGTTCTGACAATCATAATATAAATGATTATTCGAGAAAAGCGGAATTATGGATTAAGGCAGACCCGACATTTGAAGGTCTGAAGCAAATAATCTATGAACCGCAGGACAGGGTGAGAATTTCCAACAGAAAACCCGATGAGAAAAAGCTCTATGAAGTCATAGACAAGGTTAGGTTTCAAGATAGTAGCTTCACTACCGATTATATTGAAATAAACAACAACTTAACAGCTATCATCGGCGGTAAATCGACCGGAAAATCCATTTTGATAAAGAGCATAGCCCGAACCGCTGATAATGAAGAGTTCAAAAAGCGCAATACATCAGTAGGAATTGAGGACAAAAAACCAGTAAAAGGTTTTGAGGTACATTGGGCTGATGATAGTATTAGTTTTTTAGGAAGGCCCGACAACCCAACAAAGCGGATAATTTATATTCCACAATCCTATTTAAATCGAGTTGTTGATGAAGGAGAAAAGACCTCCGATATAGATGAGATTATCCAAGAAGTTCTTTTGCAAAAGCAGGAATTTAAAGAGTGGTACGAATCACTGAATGACAGAAAAAAGCAAATTTCTGATGATATAGAATCCACAATTAAGTCACTTTTTGAAAATATTGATGTAAACATTCAAAAGGCCAAAGAAAAAAAAGAGCTAGGCGATAAAGATGGCATCTCTAAACAAATAGGTAAGCTAGATACCGAAATTCAGGCTCTACAAGAGAAATCTCAGGTGAGTCCTGAGGACATTAAACTTTTCAACAACACTACGCAGCTAATTAAAGAAAAACGTGGCAGTATTGAACTATTTAATAAGGATAAGGAGAAGCTGGATATGTTAAAAAGCATTGATGTTGATATTCAAGAATCACATATCCAGAATATTAATAGTGAGCAGTTGCGGGCAACCATTCAGGGTTTAGTAAAGAAGAAAAAGGGTGAATATAAGACTGATTGGCAAAGAAACATCGCACTTGAAATCGCTGGACTTAATGCAACAATCGATATCCTACAAGACGAGATTTCCGAACTAGAAGATAGTATCGCAGAGCTTCAAGCGGCTCTTGCTGAACAAAAGGCATTGGCAGATTTATTGGAGGAGAAAGAAAAAGAAGAAGCGATTTTAATGACAATCGCCGAATTGGACAAGGAAATCAGAAATTCATATGCATTGATAAAGAATAATATTGAATTGTTGGCTGAGCTGAATTCACAATATTACTCACTCTATTTAGAAGCCAAGAGTAAAGTTGATTTAAATGATTTTGATGATGAGCTTTCATTCGACATACAAACCATCTTTATGAAAGAGCGATTTCAAGGGTCATTTGTAAATAAATATTTGGATGGAAGAAAAACAAGGGGAAATGAATATGATTATCTGACAGGGTATGATTTTGAAAATCTCGAAAAGCACAAACAATTTTTGGCCAAGGAGTGTTGGAAAATTGTCAACCACAAAGTTCCAGCGCGAGAGGGCATGACGAACAAAGAGTTGGTTACCGCACTTTTTCAGAATTGGTTTTCACATGATTATAAGGTAACCTACCAAGGAGACGATATTTCAGATATGTCGCCTGGTAAAAAATCTTTTGTTTTATTGCGTTTACTAATTGATTTGGATGATAGCCAATGTCCGATACTAATTGATCAACCGGAGGATGATTTAGACAACAGGTCAATTTACAATCAAGTTGTACAGTTCCTAAGAAGACGAAAAAAAACGCGGCAAATCATTATTGTAACGCACAATCCAAATCTTGTTTTGGGCGCGGATGCGGAGGAAATAATCGTGGCCAACCAAGACGGAGACGATACGAAGAACAAGTCGTTCAAATTCGAATATGTTTCGGGTTCTATTGAGCATACTAAAGAGGAAAATCCAGAAATCAATGAAATACTGTACACACGAGGGATTCAAGAACATATTTGCGAAGTATTGGAGGGTGGTCGTGAAGCTTTCGACAAACGTAAAAAGAAGTATAACTTTTAAGTGATTTCGATTATAGGATCGCCAACCCAAGCTAAATTTTGAAGGATAACGAGAACACCGAATTTGATTTTTTAAAGGCTATCAATAGGCCTGACACTTATGAACTTCTTTATCCTGAAAAATTAGAAGGTACCGTAATCATTGCCTTATATGAAAGGTTGATCACAGGTAAGTATCAAAATGGATTTTTTGATGAAGAGGAAATCCATGCAATTTTCTCAACATTTAAGAATACAAGCATCAAAGGAGATAAGTATTATCCTAAAGAACGTAATAAACAAAGAATTAGAAGACTTCTTAAGTATTTCTTGAATTACGATGAGGAAAAAAGACTGTACTCCTTTCAAGACTATGGCTTATCATTCTGTAAAATCGCCAAGAAAACCCTAAAGGGAACTTTTGACCCAACAGAAATTGAGATTATTTGCAACAATCTAAAACGGGACCTTGAAGAAGCTTTTGGTAGCGACGAACAGTTATTAAATTGGTTTAGGGTAAATCTTGATGTATATAAGACCCGTTTGGCACAACAAACTGAATTTCTTCATCGACAAATTGATTTTGCCGTAGAAAAATTAAAGAAGGACGTTCTAAATAAAGAAACCGACCCAATAGACTTGCTCCGAACCGTAAGGGATGACTTAACCGACATTCAAAAAAAGAACGGTGAGCTTAGAATTGCTTTTGAGGATACGAATAAGATCAGCAATATGCTCATAAAAATAGAAACCAATAACGGGCAAGTTATTGACTTTATTGAGAATACTTCGCAATTTTTTAGTGGTGTACAAAGCAAACTCCGTAGTACAGATAGAAGACTCGATAGGATACAACCAAAAATAAAGCAATTGTTTGCTACCCTTCGAAGCCCAGAACTAAGTGCAAATATGGATGCATTTATCCATTTCGTATTAAAATATTCCAAAGTAAAACGAAAAGGAAACGACAAGTTGGTAGAGTTTCCCAAAGAAGTAAGGCCTTTTCTACCTCATCTAAGAAGACCTAAACTATTGGTATTCAAAAGGGATACATCGCTTTTTCCAACAGCTTCGAAAAAGCGAAAGCGCTATCCCGTGAATGAAGAATTGCAACGTAAAAACAAAGCTACGTTAAAGGAAACAATCAAAGGACTAAGAAGAATAGACGGATGGATAAATCAATTATTGGCCCAATTGGACAAAGATGGACATTTGGATATATCACAATCTTTTTTCGATGTACTTGAAACAGATAGGGATTTTGATAGAGCAGCACATGTAATGTACGGAGTTATTGAGAAAGTCTATCAACAAAAGAAATACAATGTTACCATATTCAAGACCGAAACGGTGACCATTGAAAATTCTAAGAGCAGATTATGGAAAACAATAATAAAGATAAAATGAATCTAGATTTTTTGGCTGAAGATGATTCGGAAAGACTCTTCGGGGACTTGGATTATCTTTTGAAAGACGGTGCGCACATTCAAAATTATGGAGAGAATTCATTTTTTTATGACTACTTGGCACAGAATTACAACGAACTAAATACCTATTATCTTAGATTGTTCGGAGTGCCTCTGAGAAAAAAGGGAGAGGGAGGTCATCAGTTTTACTATCTGGATTATCATTCAAGGGAAGAAAACCATATTCCTGAGAACCGTCGGTACACCATTAAAAACGAATATATCATAATGGGTGCCATTATTTATAAGATTATCTTCTTTGATGGATACATAGAGCTTAACTCTGTAGAAAAGCTGAAAAAGGCCATTACACTTGATTATGAGGAATATGAAGAGGGGCTATTGAAACTAATTGTTAAATCTGATGAGGCAGGAAAGTTGGCAGATGATGACAAACTAATAGATAAAATGGTGGGTAGAACGCTCTTGGAGTTCAAAAAGCTTGGATGGATAGATTATAAAGGAGATTATTTCGAAACCTTGCCATCATTCCATCGGCTTCTTTATATATATGAGGATGTGATAAAGAATATTAAGAACATCTTATCGAAATATCAATGAAGCAGTTTCCCCGTATACATAGTTTGGGTACAATCAACATTATCCATCATCAAGAGTTTTTTTACGAGTTTCATCCTTTTAGAACTGATTTTGTGGGTGAAAGCGGAGCGGGTAAAAGTATTGTGACAGATTTGCTTCAATTGATTCTGGTGGGATCTACTGAGTACAGTTCTTCCACCCAAGGAAAGGATGATCGACCATTTAATAGTTTGGTGCTTAAAAATGTGGATAATAGCGATTTTGGATTTGCCTATATCAACGTTGAAGTGGCTGAAAGCAAGTATCTGGTACTTGGAACATATATAGAATTAAACGGAAAACAATCCCAGGCTTTTATCGTTCAAAAGGGCCTCGATTTTGAGCAAGATTTACTTCAACCCTTAGCGGAACCCTTGATGGTTGATGAATTTGAGAAAGATGGAAACTGGATACCTGTTCGGGATATCGACCTCTTTTTTAACGTGGAAAAAGAAATTGGTTTCAGGGCTTTTAAGCGTTTTAGCAACTATCATAAAATACTTTATAAAAATAGACTGCTTCCAAAGGATATTACTGTAAAAAGTGCTTTGCAGGATTACGCCAAAATTCTACAAGCTTTTTCTCGCAAAGGAATTAGTGTAAAAGATGGAGTAGACTTACAGGAATTTTTGTTTGGCAAGCAAGAACAAGCACACTTTTATCGGGAGTTCGAAAATGTTGTGGCCTCTATGCAAGATTCTATGGATTCGTACAGAATAAATCGAAATGAGCTTCAAATTATTAAGCAAAAAAAGTTGGCGCTCAATGAACTTTTTGATCTAAGGAATGAGAAGAAGAGGTCAGAATCTAAATTTGTCGGGTTGCAGTACACTTCACTTAGTTTCAAAAAAATACAACATAACGAAGAATTAAAACAACTCATACAGAACTATTTTAAGAGCCGTGCTAAAATATCAAATCTCAATATGCTGTCGGCGCAAACGAAGGATTCTTTGGAAAAAGAATTGGAAATATTGAATACACAGCTCTCAAAAAAAATCCATGAACAATCCTCCTGGCAAATCAAGCTGGACAGTATTAAAATTGTGGAAAATTTCATGCGTTTAAATAATTTGGCCACAGTAGATGAATTGAGAAAAGTCTATTTTCAAATTCAGGATAACAAGAACCTAATAAAAAGGTCAACAGAATTAGAAAAACTCTTGTCCGAAAATGATCTTTTGAGAGCATTTGAAAGTCTTGATCTTCAAAGTGGTTATGGGAACGTGGTTTTAAAATTAGAGAAAACCATAGTTGAGAAGCAAGAGGAACAGGCTGTCAATCAAGCACTTTACAAATTCAGTAATATTGATAATAAAAAGTCTTTGGCCTATTGGGTTATCAACAATGGTCAAAGCCTTACAAAGGAGCAAGAAAGCATAATCTGGCACTTTCAAGAACTGGAGACTGAAACTCCCAAGAAACTAATTAAAGGGTCTAGGTATATTCCCGATCCTTCAAAGCTCATGGAATCGAAATTCAAGAAGGCCATTGACAAGGAATATTTCTGGATTGATTTAGGTGGCGTCAATTATTACATCAAATATGTTGAAGAAAGACTTTTTGATGGTCGGGATGTTGATAATATTATCAAACGATTTAAGAACAATCGAGAGCTCTTGAATAAAACAATTACCTGGCTAGAGACTCAAATTACCGACGATATTAAACTGTTAAAATTTATAAAGGGATTACCAGAGCCCCAAATACATTTTGAAGCATGGTTGAAGCGAGACAGTTTAAACCACAAAAAAATTGAAATAGAAAACCCCTTGTTGGCCAATAATATAGAGTTCTTCAATATGCATATTGCTGAATATGGTAAAAAGGAATCAACACGATTAAAATTCGATGAGATAAAAAAGGAAGTGGATGAGTTGATCAAAAGGAAGGGCATTGTAGAATCATTAAAGGAACTTTTGCATAAATATCGATATTATGAGCCCAATGAACCCAATGAGTTGATTTCAACGCTCTCTAATAAATACAATGTCACCTATTCACCTACGGAACAGATTTCGTTTAACTTTTCGAAAGATAATTTCTTTTTTGATTTTGATCAACAATATCGGGAAGCTTTGCAGAACATGTCTGTTAAAAAAAAAGTACAAGAACTCAAAGATAGCCTTAATGATGTAGAGAAAAGACTTTTCAAAATAGAGATGGAATACGAGGAATTGAAAACTGAAACGACCACGAAGGCGACCACTCAAGAAGAAATCGAAACTGCCAAAGCAGAATTTGAAAATTTCGATGTCAATTACAAAGCTGCTTATAAGGCAATTTTAATAAATCATGTTGAAAACGACAGTAAATTATTGGAGCAAACTGAGGATTTTAAAGTCTTGGCCCGTACCATTTTACCCAATATCTTCAATGATATCTCCTTTGAGGAAAACGAAGTAATGGATAAGATTGGTGAATACCTTGACGATATTAATCGCAAGAACGCAGAGATTACTAAAAATAAATTGGTACATATTCGAGATTTGTTGCAAGACTTACAATCAGAAGTATTGCGACAGACCAACATTGTACGTAAGATTGACAATTTTTTCAGGAAGCCATTTGCAAAGATTACAGGTGGGCATCATGTGTCTTTAAAAAAGCAGGACAATCCTAGAATTTCGGTTGATTGGATAGCAAGTTTTTTGAACGAACTAAGTGTAATTAATGAAGGCCTTTTTAATCCGACCGGGGCATTTCTTTCAGAAGATGAAAACAAGCAACATGCGTCAATAGCGGACCATATTAAAGATGAATACCTAAGATATAGCAAATCTCGTAAGGCCAACGTCACCCTCAAGGAGTTGCTTAATCCATTTTCTTACTATATGCTCAATTATAGCATTCGCACAGCAGGTGGTCAACGCAATTCGGGAAGCACGGGACAAACATATACGGCTATTGCCCTACTGTGCATCGCTAAGCTGTCGTTGACACAAGAAAATCCTGAAAAGCTCGAAAAAGGGTTGAGATTCATGAGCATTGACGAAGCCGCCGGTATAGGTTCTAATTTTGACATGTTAAGAGAGATTGCTGAAAAGTATGACTATCAGATACTTTCACTGTCCATTGGCTTAAATAGGTTGACCGAGGGTAACCAATATATCTACAGACTTTACAAAAATCCTGAAGAAGATTTTATAAATCACCATCCAGTGCCGATATTCAGTAGCCAAGAATGAGAGATGATATAGAATGGAGATATCTAAAAGGTTTGTATAAACTGTACAAAGAAGGAAGTGTACGCAACAAATTAATGGGCAGTCCCTTCATAAAGAATATTCTACATGAAAGACTTCAATTAGTCGGTTACAAGAAAGGTAATATGGATATTGTCGAAGCCAGCCCCAGGTTCAAGAACTATTTTGAAAAAGAATTTTTGGAGCAGTATAAGTACTACGCCAATTTTTTTCAAAATTCTGGTTTAGAAAATAGTGGAAAGAAAAAATATGACAGGTATGAATTAGAGACATTGATGTTTATTTACAGACATCGAGAAGAGCTTAAAAAAAACTTAACTACAATGCGAATCTTTAGCTCCAATATATTTCAGCAAAAGGATTCCAAATTCCTGGAGAATCGCCCTGGGCTTCTCAATGACGTAAAAATTCTTCTCCAGATAAAAGAATTTCCAGAGGAGGGAACAAAAGACAATCAATGGCGATTTGTCATAGACTGCTTTAGAGCCAAAGCAGTTCTATTGTGCGAAAACATTGATTTTCTAAAGGCTTACTGGAAGTTCACCAAAGAAAACATTGAGCTTTGGTACGTGGGGGGAAATAATACCAAAAAACTCGAAAGGCTTTCAAGTCGTTATCTTTCATTGCCAATTTTTTATGTATGCGATTGGGATTATCATGGTCTAAAAATTTTCCAAAATGTAAGTGACTTGCTTGAAGATAAAGGAGTTTCCCCAAAACTTATTGTACCTCCTAATCCAATATTTAAGCCTATCGATTCTGGACAGCATAAGAGCCGATGGCCTAAAAGGGATTTTGCAGGTTTAGACAAAAATTATTTTTCGCTTGAAGCCATATCATTGATAAGTCAATTAATAGCTAAAAATAATTGGTTAGAGGAACAAACCATTGATGCAATCCCTTTAATCAAATCTCACTGTCAATAAATGCAACACAGTTGCACGTAATTCTTGTTACCTTTGCAATGTGAAATTTTTGGCAATCATATTATCAGTGTATTTCTTGGCACTCAATTTTGTGCCTTGTAGCGATGCAGGAAATGTTTCTGATGATTCCCAAATCGCTTCGATTGTTGATTTTGATGGCGACCACGACCAAGATTGCGAATTATGCTCGCCATTTTGCCAGTGCCATTGCTGCCACGTGCACACCATAGATTTTGGTATCGCTCAATTCGCGCCACTTCCACTTACCATTCCACAAAACAGCTTTGCCCATTTCGATAGTGTAGGCAAGGATATTTCACTTTCCCTTTTTCAGCCCCCACGGGTTTAATTCAGTTTACATAGGATAGCTATATCCTGTCTTGACGTGTCTTCATTTTAGATATGTCAATATGGTGCGTTGCATTTCTGTAGTGCTCTCACAGAGAATTTTAACTGAATTAACACCTGAATCTATGATCAACAGAATCATTGATTTTTCAATCAATAACAAATTTATTATCGGTCTGCTAACGCTTGCTTTAATCGGCGGGGGTATCTATAGTATGACGCAGGTTCCAATCGACGCCGTGCCGGATATTACCAATAATCAGGTACAGGTCATCACGCAATCGCCAAATCTAGGTACAGAGGATATCGAGCAATTCGTGACCTATCCTGTTGAAATTGCTATGAGCAACCTTCCCAACGTTAAGGAAATTCGCTCGATTTCACGATTCGGACTTTCCGTGGTTACGGTCGTATTTGATGATGATATGGGAACCTACCTGCCACGTCAGCTGGTTTCAGAGAAACTGACAGAAGTACGTGAGCAGATTCCCGAAGAACTAGGCCAACCTTCTATGGGGCCAATTTCAACAGGCTTGGGCGAAGTATATCAATATACCCTGAAAGTCGAACCTGACTTTCAGAACAAATATTCCTTGTCCGACTTGCGCACGATGCAGGATTGGATTGTCCAAAGACAAATGGCAATGGTACCAGGGGTTGTTGAAATCAATGCCATTGGTGGAAAAATAAAACAATATGAGGTAGCCGTTGACCCTAATGAGCTAAAGGCTATCGGTCTTACGATCACGGATGTTTTCGAAGCCTTGGAAGCGAACAATAAAAATACGGGCGGTGCTTATATCGAAAAAAACCGACAAGCCAACTTCATCCGTGGCGAAGGCTTGGTACGAAGCCTTGATGACATCAAAAAAATCATTATCAAAAATGAAAACGGGGTGCCCATTACCGTAAACGATGTTGCCGATGTACGCTTTGGTTCTGCCGTACGCTATGGGGCACTGACACAGGATGGCGAAGGCGAGGTTGTTGGTGGACTGGTAATGATGCTTAAAGGTGCAAACTCAAACGAGGTCATTGTCCGTGTAAAGGATAGGATGGCCGAAATCCAGAAATCACTTCCGGAAGGGGTGGTCATTCAGCCTTTGTTGGATAGAAGTAAGCTCATAAGCGAGACCACCGGAACAGTACGCAATAATCTGTTGGAAGGCGCACTCATCGTAATCTTCGTACTGGTTTTCTTGTTAGGGAACTGGCGAGGCGGATTGATAGTAGCTTCCACCATTCCCCTATCCTTATTATTCGCCTTTATACTGATGAACGTTTTTGATGTATGGGCAAACCTAATGAGTCTGGGGGCTATCGACTTTGGTATCATCGTGGACGGGGCGGTCATTATCGTTGAAGCAAGCGTATTCCTTTTGAGCAGCTATGTTATTAAAAAGAAAACTTTAGATAAGGAAAAGCGCAATGATATTGCCGCAAATGCCTCAAAAAAAATGATGAACGCCGCCTTCTTCGGGCAATTGATAATTCTTATAGTATTTCTACCCATTCTAGCATTGGAAGGTGTTGAAGGAAAGATGTTCCGGCCAATGGCACTTACATTCATATTTGCGATGATAGGGGCAATGTTTCTATGCCTGACCTATGTACCAATGATGTCCGCCCTGTTTCTGAAGCCACCTAAAAACGAAAAAAAATCGTGGGGCGACCGTTTTGTTTTTTGGGTACAGCGCAACTATGAACCCTTATTGACACGCACATTGCAAAAAGGAAAATGGGTCGTAGGAATTGCCATCGCCATATTTGCGGTGGCCGTTTTCACGTTTATGAAAATGGGCGGCGAATTCATACCACAATTGGATGAGGGCGATATTGCCTTTCACGCTATTCTTAAACCCGGTAGTTCCCTCAGCGAGACGATTGAAACCACTACCAAGATAGAGCATATCGTAAAGGCCGAATTTCCCGAAGTGGAAAAAATTGTGAGCCGTATCGGTGTCGCCGAAGTTCCTACCGACCCGATGCCGATGGACTTTGCCGATGTATTCGTCATACTTAAACCACAGGACGAATGGGTATCCGCTGAATCAAAAGATGAACTTATCGATAAGATGAAGGATGCCATAAGTATATTGCCCGGTATCAATTATGAGTTTACCCAACCCATCGAAATGCGCTTCAATGAACTGTTGGAAGGCATTCGTGAGGATGTGGCCATTAAAATTTATGGCGAGGATATCGATGTACTTGCAGCCAAAGCGGACGAGATTACCAAAATCATCGCAGGTACCGAAGGTATAGGTGATATGAGGGCGGAAGCCACTTCGGGCTTACCACAGATGACGATAAAGTACAATCGTGATAAACTGGCACAATACGGCGTGAGCATCGACCAACTCAATATGATAGTCCAATCCGCTTTTGCCGGAGGATATGCAGGGGTCATCTTTGAGGGCGAAAAGCGTTTCGATTTGGTCGTTAGGCTCGACGAGCAGAACCGTACGGATATCAACGACATCAGGAATCTGTACATCAATTTACCGAACGGTTCGCAGATACCGCTTCAAGAACTGGCCGCTATCGAGTACACACCGGGACCGATGCAGATAAGTCGTGACAATACCAACCGTAGAACCTACGTGGGGGTAAATGTGCGTGGACGCGATGTGGAATCGTTAGTCAATGAGATTAAGGTCAAGCTGGATGCAAACCTTGATCTACCACCGGGATATTTTATCCGCTATGGGGGTGCATTCGAGAATTTGGAGCGTGCCAGCAATCGGTTGCAGACCGTCGTTCCCATTGCATTGTTCCTCATTTTCATCCTGATTTACTTTGCCCTAAAATCCTTTCCGCAGACCTTGATGATTTATCTGGCCATTCCGATGGCCACCATAGGTGGTGTGTTTGCACTATGGCTCAGGGATATGCCCTTTAGCATTTCCGCTGGGGTAGGCTTTATCGTATTGTTCGGTGTTGCCGTACTGAACGGTTTGGTAATGATCAGCGGTCTGAATGAACTGAAGGAAGAAGGTGTGACCAACTTGAAAGACCGTATTGTGGAAGGAACAAAACGTAGGATACGCCCTATTATGCTTACGGCCTTTACCGATATTTTAGGTTTCCTTCCGATGGCCATTTCTGCATCCGCAGGGGCTGAAGTACAACGACCTTTGGCCACCGTGGTCATCGGTGGATTGATAACTTCCACGCTCTTAACCCTCTTTATACTTCCCATCTTTTATCAATGGGCCGAAAAACGTTCGGAACGTAAGACGAAAATCAATCCTAAATTCGTAACCGCAACGGCAATGGTGTGCTTGCTGTTTACTTCCACTATCGCGAAATCGCAAGAAATACAATCGCAAGATTCCCTACCAATTATATCATTGGAAAGAGCAGTTGAAATTTCCAAAGAAAATTATCCACTATTGAAAACAAAACAGTTGGAAATCCAAAAGCAGAACGCCCTGAAAGGTATTGCGTATGATTTAGGGAATACCCAAGTGTTCACGGGCGGCGAAGAAGTCGGCGACAGTCAGGGAATTTACACTGTGGTGGGCATGGGTCAGCAGAATATCAATCTGTTCGGCATCGGTGCAAAGAAGCGTTTGCAGAAACAGCGCATCGCCTTGGCGGAAACCGCTCTTGACCTAACCGGACTGCAAGTGGAACAAGAAGTCAAAAAGGCGTGGTCGCAAGCGTATCAACAACGACGGAAATTTGAACTGTACCGCGAGTTGGATTCCATCTATTCACAGTTTGAAAAAGCCATCGAAATGAATTATGAGGTCGAAGCCATTTCACGATTGGAATATTCATCGGCGACCAATCAGGCCTTGCAAATCAACAATAAATTGCAACAGGCCGAAAGCGACTATGCCATTGCACTTCAAAAGCTCAATCTTTGGTTGGTTTCGGATACGTATTACACCGTTACCGCCACACTTGACGAAAGTGAAGTGGCTGTATTGGGAATACCCGCAAGTATAGAAAATCATCCCGAGCTGGAACTTTCGCAAAAGCGAATCGACGAGGCCGAAGCCAACTATAAAGCAGCCCGTTCCGATTTGTTGCCCAATCTCAACCTTCAGGGCGGATTGCAACAGGTAAACGGAAGTAGTGGATTCTACACGTATCAGGCAGGCATATCGGTTCCCCTATTTTCTGGCACCCCGCGTAGCCAGGCAAAAGCCGCTAAAATCGACGGCGAAATCGCCAAGACCAATGCAGAATTTGTAAAACGGCAATTACAATCGGAATATCGGCAGGCCATACAAGCCTATCAAAAGTGGGAAGCATCTTGGCAATTTTACAAGAATAGAGCCTTGCCGCTTGCCCAGGAGCAACGAGAGGGCGCATTGGTAGCTTACAAGGAAGGTGCGGTCGATTATGCGGCATTTACCCAAATCATAAGGGATGCCATACGGACCGAAATGGATGCTTTGGACGCGCTCGACAATTATCTAAAATCAGTTTTCGAACTACAATATTTCAAACAATAATGAAAAACCTATCTAAATACACAGCTATCGGACTATTAGCAATGCTTTTGGGGATGACCTCTTGTGGAAATTCAAAAAGCGATGCTTCTGAGAATAAAGAGGCAAATTCCGAAATGAAAAAAGAACATTCCGAGGGCGAAGCTGAGGAAGTGATGCTCACCGCAAAACAGTTCGATGCCCTGCAAATGCAAATCGACACCTTGCAAATGCGAAATATGAGCGGGTATGTGAAAGCCAATGGTCAGTTGGAAGTTCCTCCACAGAACGAGGCCACCATCACAACGGTGGTAGGCGCCAATGTGGTATCTATCGAGGTCATCGAAGGTGATAAGGTCAACAAAGGGCAAACAGTCGCTTACCTCTCGCATCCGAACATCATTCAAAAACAGACGGATTACCTAAATTCATATAGCAATAGTCAATTTCTAAAGAAAGAATTTGAACGACAAAAAACCCTTTACGATGCAGGTGTGGGTAGCGGTGCCAATTTTCAGAAGGCCGAAGCAGAATATCGGGCATCCCGAAGTAGGGCAAGCGGTCTTGAAGCGCAATTGCAACAGTTGAACATCAGTGCAGCTGGTGTAAAAAACGGAACAATTTATCAGCGGGTGGCACTCAGAAGTCCCATTGAAGGGTTTGTTGAAAAGGTAGCAATCAAAACAGGCCAGTATGTAGAACCGCAGACCGACCTAATGGAAATCGTGGACACCCACCACGTGCACGCCGACCTGATGGTTTTTGAAAAGGATGTGCACAAGGTCAAGGAAGGGCAGAAAGTCACTTTCAATGTCCAATCCATTCCCGGTAAGGAACTTACCGCTGAAATCTATTCCGTAGGAAAGACTTTTGAGCAGAATCCGAAAGCTGTTCACGTCCACGCAGAAATCGAGAACAAGGAAGGCAACTTGATACCGGGAATGTACATTCAGGGGCGCATCCAAACGGACAATACCAAAACATTGGCAATTCCTGAAAGTGCCATAGCGGCTGATGGCAATAAGTTCTTTGTGTTTTCAGTCGAAAAGGAAGGTGATAATTGGTCTTTTATACCCTATGAGGTAACAAAAAACATTCAAGATGGTGAATGGATTGCCATTGACTTTCTAACGGAACAAAAATCGAAAGCAAAATATGCCTATAACAATGCCTACTATCTAATGGCGGAAATGAAAAAAGGGGAATCGGAAGAACACTGACATTGATAAACACAACTAAAAAATGAAAGAAATAGAACAAAGACTTACCGAAAATGGCGTTCGTCCTACTGCAATGCGAATATTGATTTATAAGTATTTAGCAGAAAAAGAAGCAGCGACTTCGTTAACAGATATTGAGACTGCTTTTGCGAAAGCCGAACGTACAACTTTGTATAGAACACTGCGCACTTTTGAGGAAAAGAAGATTGTACACCAAATAGATGATGGTACGGGCATACAAAAATATGCTCTTTGTGAACCAGGTTGTGACTGTAGCCTTGAACAAGATTTGCACTTGCATTTTCATTGCAATAACTGCGATGAGACCGTTTGTTTGACTGAGCACAAAATTCCGCATATTAATTTACCTGATGGTTTTGTAGCCGAGGATGCCAACTTAGTACTCAAAGGAATTTGTGATAAATGTAGTGGACAGTAAATGCACTTCTGTTGCAGTCTTATTTTAAAGAATTTTAAGCCCATTATGAAAAAGAAAAAAGTAAACTTACGCGATTTAGACCCTAAGAAACATCAGGGCGAGCATTCACACGATGATGGACATAATCACAGTGGTCCAGAAGAAGCATCCAATTTTAGAACCTACCTACCTGCGATATTCAGCTTTGTGATGCTGATTATCGGTATTGCCGTGGATTACTTCGATGCCTTCCCTTTCTTTGAGGGATGGGTACGAATTGTATGGTACACGGTTGCTTATATTCCCGTTGGGTTTCCGGTAATCAAGGAAGGTTGGAACAGTATCAAAAACGGCGATTTCTTTACCGAGTTTTTCTTGATGTCCATTGCAACTCTGGGCGCATTTGCTATAGGCGAATATCCCGAAGGTGTGGCCGTAATGTTATTTTATGCCGTGGGCGAACTGTTCCAAAGTGCAGCGGTCAATCGTGCCAAGGGGAACATTAAGGCGCTCTTGGATGCGCGACCTGATGTAGCACTGGTCTATCGCAATGGGGATTTTGTTTCTGTCAATCCCGAAACGGTCGAGATTGGCGAAAAGATACAGGTGCGAGTGGGCGAAAAAATTCCTTTGGACGGGATTCTTTTGTCCGAAAAGGCATCGCTGAATACGGCTGCCATTACCGGTGAAAGCAAACCCGATACCATTGGAAAGGACGAAAAGGTCTTTGCCGGGAGCATCAGCCTTATTGGTGTCATCGAAGTGGAGACCACCAAGGAATTTAAGGACAGTTCCATCGCCCGAATCCTGGATATGGTGCAGAACGCCACTGCCCGAAAATCAAAGACCGAACTGTTCATCAGAAAATTTGCAAGGATTTACACCCCTATCGTCGTTTTCCTCGCTATTGGGCTTACATTCTTGCCTTACTTTTTTGTGGACGATTACGTGTTTAGGGATTGGCTCTACCGTGCACTGATATTCTTGGTGATTTCCTGCCCTTGTGCATTGGTCATTTCCATTCCATTGGGTTATTTCGGCGGATTGGGTGCAGCATCACGAAACGGTATTCTGTTCAAGGGCGCATCCTTTCTCGATGCAATGACCAAAGTGAATACGGTGGTAATGGACAAAACGGGAACCGTTACCAAGGGGGTATTTAAGATTAAGGAAGTAGTAAACAGCTCGGCTTTTACCGAAGCGGAATTTATGTTGTACCTAATGGCTATGGAAGAACAATCCACCCATCCCATTGCAAAGGCGATATTGGAATACAAAGCAGACGGTGCGGATTTTGAAGCGACAGAAGTTTCCGAAGTCGCCGGAAAAGGACTGAAAGGAACGGTCAACAGAAAGCAGGTCTTAGTGGGAAATAAGGCTCTGATGACTTCAAACGGTATAGAAGTGCCATCTGAAACCGATAGCATTGTAGAATCAATAGTAATGGTTGCTATTGATGGGAAATTCGCAGGTTACGTGACCATTGCCGATGAGCTTAAGGAAGATGCGCACCAAGCCATCAAGCAAATAAGGGAAGCAGGTATTTCTAAAATCATAATGCTATCCGGCGATAAGGATTCCATCACGCAACAGATTTCCAAGGAATTGAACGTCGATTGGGCAAAAGGCGGTCTCCTGCCAGAAGATAAACTGAACGAGGTAGAAGAACTCAAGAAACAACCTGAAACCACGGTAGCATTTATGGGGGACGGTATCAACGATGCTCCGGTACTTGCCGCCAGCGATGTAGGAATCGCAATGGGCGGTCTGGGCAGTGATGTAGCAATTGAAACTGCTGATATAATTATCCAGACCGATCAACCGAGCAAAATAGCAAGAGCTGTCAAAATAGGTCGTTCTACCCGAAGCATCGTTTGGCAGAATATCGGATTGGCATTCGGGGTAAAAATTATCGTGCTTATTCTGGGCGCAGGAGGACTTGCCACGATGTGGGAAGCGGTATTTGCTGATGTGGGGGTAGCTCTTTTAGCTATTTTTAATGCGGTGCGGTTACAGAAAAAGAAGTGGTAATGATATATTTTGAAAGAAATGCTATATTCCATTATGCCAAAAAATGAACCAATAAAACAGCATTACATCCCTCGCTCGTACCTTAAAAATTTTGGCGTGGAAGGTAAAAAAGGAAACTATTTCGTCGATGCCTACAAATTAGAAGACGAATTTCTCTTAGAGCAAATTAGTACGAAAAGCATCTGCTTCAAAAAGAACCTCTACACTATTCCCAATGCCGAAGTCGATAGGAAATATGCTTTGGAACATCACTATGCGAAACACGTAGATTCCGAGTTTCCGAAAATATATGCATTACTGATAGATGAAAAGGTAATGGTTCTGACACCTGAACAAAAAAGACAGGTATTATACGTTTGTCTATCGCTCTATTTCCGCACCCCAAAAGTTCTTAATCATCATAATGCCTTTACTGACCAGATTTTAGATAGGATGTTGCTATATGCAGATGCTAACGGCGATGTAAAGTTCTCATTTGAAGAGGAAAAATATGAGTTCAATAAAAAGGACATTGATAAGGTTAGACACGAATTCAAAGAGCGCAATAGATTAAAATTCATAGTTAATCATTTGGAAAGATGGAAAGAATTTGTAGACTTCAAATACGATTGCACTATAAATGTACATCGAATCGATGATGCGAATGCGCCTTTAATTACCTGCGATAATCCAGTCTCGATTCGTGGCATAAACTCAACCCGATTCGAAGGTCTGTTTAATCCAAATTCAGTAATTACCTTACCAATGGACACTAAATATTATCTTGAAATCTTTCCGAATAGTATTGCCGACGGTCAAACCAGAATTAACAGAATGGTTCACGATAGGGATTACGTTTTTACTACGAACTCAATTATCCAGAGTAATGCGGAAAAATTAATAATTGGCAAGCCCGGAACGATTGAAAGACATTTCGAGATTCAATCAAGCTATGAACAGGACGAGAATGCCGAACGCTTTGTTGAAAAAGCAAAATTCAAACTTGAACAAATGCAAAAGTTTCACAAAATTTGCGAGACTTCAGGCTTTCCCTCAGAAGGAGCAACTGCACAACTCAAAAGGATGTTAGCGCACGAACATTTCAAAAATGAAGATCAACTGCTACAATTGAAGCGATTGCTTATTGTTATGGGCAAATGGAAATAACAATAAAATGAGCTTAAATATTGAGTTTATTTGGAAGTAAATTATGGTTTATTCATATATTTAAGTATTTGCTTAAATAATTATATTAATATATCTTTGTCAAAAACAGTACTATGGCACTTGAATTAAGTTGTACACGCGCCGAGGCCGACCAAAAGCAGCTAATGCGTTGTCGCGAAACCTTGGGAACAAACTCAGAGGCGATTGTCGAAATCAGCAAAGTGCTAGCCCTGGCCGGTAACGAAACGCGATTAAGGATACTATTCCTGTTAAATGAGGAAGGTGAGCTTTGTCCCTGCGATTTTGCCGATATACTTGAAATGAGTGTCCCAGCGATTTCGCAGCATATCCGTAAAATGAAGGATGTGGGATTGATTACTTCGAGACGTGAGGGGCAGACCCTGTATTATTCATTGGTTCAGAATCACAATGAGGTATTGGAAAATGTATTTACCAAAATTCAGAAAAATAAAAAGGTAGCATAAAAATGGAAACAGGAAAAACCTCGAACAAGGTCGCCTATGCAGGAATATTCACGGCCATAGCGGCATCAATATGTTGTATAACCCCGGTTTTGGCATTGATTGCGGGAACAAGCGGAATTGCATCGACCTTTTCTTGGATGGAACCATTTCGACCTTATCTTATCGGCATCACTATACTCGTATTGGTCTTTGCCTGGTACCAGAAACTACGACCAAAAACACAGGAGGAAATTGACTGTGCCTGTGAGGATGATGCAAAACCCTCCTTTTGGCAATCCAAAAAGTTTCTATTTATAGTTACGGCATTTGCGGGATTGATGCTGGCATTCCCCTATTACTCCAATTTATTTTATGCACAGCCCAGTAAGGATGTTATTTATGTTTCGCAATCCAATATCGTAAAGTACACTTTTACTGTTGAGGGAATGACCTGCGCAGGGTGTGAAGCCCACGTAGAGAGCGAGGTAAATAAACTGGATGGCATATTATCGGTCAAGGCAAGTTACGAAGGTGCGAATACCGTGGTGGAATATGATAAGACCAAAACCGATTTGGCCGCAATCCAAAAAGCGATAAACAGCACAGGTTATAAAGTAATCGATGGTGAAAACAAAGAAAACGAGTAGATGAAAAAGTACGATGTTTTTGTTATCGGTTCCGGGATGGCAGGGATGACCATTGCCAATAAATGTGCTTCCAAAGGCCTTAAGGTAGGCATTACTGACGAACTGCCCTACGGTGGAACCTGCGCGCTAAGAGGTTGCGACCCCAAAAAGGTAATCATCGGTGCGACAGAAGTAAGGGATTTTGCAATACGCTTAAAGGATAAGGGTATCGATACGGTTCCCAATGTCAATTGGCGGGATATTATGGCCTTCAAACAATCCTTTGTGGATGCAATGCCGCCCAAAATAGAAAAAGGATACAGGCATAATGATATAGACACCTATCATTCTTCGGCAAAATTTCTGTCCAAAAATACCCTACAGTTGGGAACAGATACTATCGAAGCCGACAAGATTGTGATTGCAACGGGCGCAAAACCAAGGGTACTGGATTTTGAAGGTGGGTACTTGGCACTTTCGAGTACCGATTTCCTCAATCTAAAGGAGCTGCCCCAATCCCTGCTCTTTATTGGCGGAGGTTACATCGCCTTTGAATTTGCACATATCGCCGCCCGTTGTGGTGCCGATGTAACTATTGTACATAGGGGCAAACGACCTTTGGAAAACTTTGAACAGGATATTGTAGTACACTTGATAAATGCCACGAAGGAATTGGGAATAAAACTGGTTCTAGCGACCGAAGTTTCTAAAATCGAAAAGAGAGATAACCACTATACAGTTACAGGAACTACCGACGGTAAAGAAATGACATTTAGAACGGAAACCGTTTTCAATTCGGCCGGTCGCCAGCCTGCAATTTTTGATTTGGAGCTGGACAAGTCCGGAATATTCTTTTCAAAAGAAGGGGTTGCCGTCAACGAATATCTTCAAAGCGCATCGAACCCAAATGTTTATGCGGCCGGAGATGCGACAGATTCAAAAGGACTGCCCCTGACACCTGTAGCCGTTATGGAAGGACATATTGTAGCTTCGAATATCATCAAGGGGAACACGAAAAAAGTGAGCTATCCACCGATGCCCTCCGTGGTTTTCACTTTGCCAACATTAGCAGCCGTAGGTCTGACCGAGGCAGAGGCCAAATCACAAAAAA
The DNA here is from genome assembly GCF_036985505.1 of Croceitalea sp. MTPC5. Taxonomy (NCBI): domain Bacteria; kingdom Pseudomonadati; phylum Bacteroidota; class Flavobacteriia; order Flavobacteriales; family Flavobacteriaceae; genus Croceitalea; species Croceitalea sp. MTPC5. The sequence goes on along the minus strand of NZ_BTGQ01000001.1, from coordinate 1,056,968 downwards.
TCGAATATCAGGTCAATTATAACGGGGTGGGCAATTGGTTCAACGCAGAGCGGTTGAATGTTAAGGAATATGCCTTTAAGACTATTGTCGATAAAGAAGATCATACGATACTGGGAGCACATTTAATTGGTCCCAACGCCGAGGAAACCATTAATTTGTTCGCAATAGCGATAAAGACCAAGATGAGAATCAACGATTTAAGGACGATGATTTTTTCTTATCCAACATTATCCTCGGATATTCCCTATATGCTTTAACAAAATATCAAAATTTATGAAAAGTGATGAATACACTAAAAAGCACTGGGAAGAGGTTTATACCGGAAAAAGTGATGAAGAAGTAAGTTGGTTTGAAGGGAAACCCTTGACTTCATTGGATATTATAGCTTCCCTTGACTTACCCAAAGATAGTTCAATTATTGATATTGGCGGGGGAAACTCAAACCTTATAAGTCATTTGTTGAAAAATGGCTATAACAACCTGTCCATTCTTGATATTTCAGAAAATGCACTTCAGCGTACCAAATCAAAATTAGGCAAGTCAGCCGCAAAGGTGCAGTGGATAAATTCGGACATATTGAATTTTGAACCGACCCAAGACTTTGAGTTATGGCACGACCGGGCTACTTTTCATTTCTTCACACGGGAAGAAGATATCTTAAAGTATATTGACGTACTAGGTCGTTCCCTTAAGACGGGAGCGTATTTTATACTGGCAACTTTTTCGACCACCGGGCCAAAAAGATGTAGTGGATTGGAGATTACCCAATATTCTCCTGAAAAACTAAAGGAATTGTTTAAAGTAGATTTCACCCTATTGGAATCCTTTGAAAAAATTCATAAAACCCCTTTTAAAACAGAGCAAAATTTTATTTATAACCTGTTTCAGAAAAAATAATATGGACTACGAGAGAATCCTTTTAAATTCAACCATTACCTGCCCTAAGTGCAGTTTTAAAAAAGAGGAAGAAATGCCCACAACGGCCTGCCAATTTTTCTACGAATGCAATAATTGCAAAGCCCTGTTAAAGCCGAAAGAGGGGGATTGTTGTGTATTTTGTTCCTATGGTACGGTAGCCTGCCCACCAATACAAGAAGGCTCTGGTTGTTGTTGAATAATTTCAGGATAAATTTGTAGAGCACCCCCAGTACAATTATATATTGCCAAAATTTTAAAATCGATGATACCACGAGATTTAAGCAAGGACATAAAAACGAGGTTGCAAAGTATCAATGGGCAAATTGGTGGCCTCATTAAAATGCTCGATGAAGATACAGACCCAGAGAAGATTTTAATACAGTTCAAGGCAGCACAGAAAGGATTGGATAAAGCCCATTTTCTGTTACTGGACGAAGTTTATCGAAAAGCTTTGGCCATAAAAATATCCGAAACTGTCAAGGCCTGCCCTGGAAATTGTGGCAATGAAGACCATATCGAATTTATAAGAAAACAGTTTCCAGATTTGGAATTGGACAACCTAACTGAAAAGATGAAGGAAATCGATGTGCTCAAGGCCAAGCTTGAAGCATACAAAAATGGTTGAATCCTTCCAATTAGCATAGCATTTATGGCCCACGAAACGTGGGTCATTTTTTTTGAAATTTTATTTGGAGACCACCCCACCCACCATTCTACCTTTAAACTGTTGTTATGATTTACTAACAATGAAACGATTTATGAATAATTAAAATTGAAAGAATGAAACGTCAAGTAGAAGTTTTTACGGCCAATTGTCCAGTCTGTGACCCGGTGGTCAAAATGATCAGGGAATTGGCTTGTGATAAATGTGAGGTAACGACCTATGATTTGGTCCAGCAGTGTGAAGACAAGATTTGTCTTGATAAGTTGGATGAATACGGCATAAAGAAAGTTCCCGCTGTGATAGTGAACGGCAAATTGCTGGACTGCTGTAAGGACTCGGCCATTACCAAGGAAAGATTGATGGAAGCAGGAATTGGACAATCATAATTAAAAAACAGTTAAGTATGATTCGCAAAATATTCCCGAAAATATCGCTGAACATTAGCTATCTACTATTGATATTGCTATTGGCCGTAACAGGAACGGCGATGGCCCAGGGTCACGGCCCTTTATATGGTTTGCAGACACCGACTTTGGCCAAAGGTGGTGTAGATCTGAACGTGGCAAGTATGAGTTTGAGCACGGAAGATGAAACGTCCTATATGCTCCGCTATCTGTTTTCCTATGGCATTACGGAAGACCTGCAGATCAACCTGACCACCCCCACGATGATAGAACGGTTGGGTGATGCACCAAGGACAAGGGGCAATAGCAATATGCCCGCCAACGGTGATATTGAGGCTTCCCTTTGGTACCGGTTTTTCTCGAATGCTTTTGGTGTGGGGAAGCGTTTTGAGTCCACTGCCATCGTGGGCGTTTCTGCACCAACCGATGATGTCAGGGGACAGGTCAACGTGGGCAACTCGGTACACGCTGCCATTTCAACAGGCTATGCCTCGCGTACCTGGTATGGATGGATTGGGGGTGGTTATCAATATTATTTTGAGAAAGATGGTGAACAATTGGGCGACCTGCCCTACGCCAGTGCGGTAGTGGGGTATCGCCCCAATATATTTATGGGCGATTACCCAAAGCCCGATTGGCGCATTTTCATAGAATCATTGGCCGAATTCCCTGGCGACAATAAATTTGAGGGGCAAATGGACTTTACAGATTCGCGTAGCACAAAAGTATTGGTCGGGCCCTCTTTTCTGGGACTTTACGGTGCTTGGGGAATATCGTTCGGTGCGATGTTTCCGGTCGTACAGGACTTGACACTTGGGGCAGTGAAAGAAAGGTATCGATTGGCCATAAACTTAAGCTACTGGTTATAAAGCAAGAATTTTAAAAATGTATAAAATGAGAAATATGTTTAGAATTATGATGATAGGTCTGTTCGGAATTGGCACAGCATCGGGGCAAATTACCAAAGTTGACCAAGAAGTGTATGGAATGGATTGCGCCCCTTGCGCCTATGGCCTAGAGCGGGGACTGAAAAAGATGGATGGGCTTCAGGAAGTGCGTGTCAGCCTCAATGACGGAAAGGCATATATGGGATTGGCTGCCGAGAACGGACTTAAATTACGTAGCATTCAGGAAGAGGTAAAAAAGAACGGTTTTTCGGCAAAAAAAGCTGAAGTGACCCTAATTGGAAACGCGAAGAAAGAAGATGGCCAATGGTACATTGAGACCGCTAATGAACGATTTTCCGTATCGCAGGATACTCCTACGGCGTTGTTACAAAAATTAACCGTTGGAACAGCAACCATAAGCGGAACGGTACAGGATGAGGAAGATGATAACCTCTCTGGCCAATGGTCCATCGTACTAACCAAAATCGAATAGGTTTTATGAAGACTATTTCCAAAATGGTATTGGGAAGCAGCTTGGTTGCCGCCCTTCTTCCCTTGATGTGCTGTTTTTTGCCTGCTCTGCTATCGGTCGGCGCGGGATTTGGTTTCTTGGGCTCAACTTTTGAATGGGTACATCCTGCCCAACCCTCTCTGACCATCTTTTCGGCCGGTGCCCTTGGGTTCGCCCATTTAAGGAATTTTCAAAATTCAAGAAAATGCAGTGGAGAGGAAACCTGCCAAAACGACAAAAGGAAACGCATTATCAACACTTGGTTTCTCTGGACATTTACCTTGCTGATTCTTGCTCTTATGATTTTAAACTACTGGTATGAACTTTAGAAAGTTATTCATTTTTTCGGTTTTTGCTTTGGTTCTTCTCACATCTGGTTGTGAAAGAACGAAAGAACAATGGCAGTTCGAACGGAAAATTATACTTCCCAAAGAAGCCCGCCCCTTGGCTTTGGCCAAGGACGAGGAGGCCATTTGGTTTTCAGATCCGGATTATTTCCGCTTGTATAAAATCGACCTGAATGGAAAGGTGTTGGATTCCATCACGGGGATACAACGGCCGATGAACATCCATATGGATAAGGAAACACTTTACATACCCGAATTCTTGACCGACACCATCTGGCAATATAAAAAAGGTAAAACCAGTCCGTTGAAAATCAACAAACGACCACAGGCCCCGGCGGGTGTTTCTGTATATGGGGATACCATTCTGGTAGCCGATTTCTATAACCATCGTATCATCGTTCAGACACCAAATTATAGCTATACTATTGGAAAGCAAGGCCATAATGAGGGCCAATTGTATTATCCAATAGATGTAAAACTAAAGGATGGTAAGGTATTCGTGGCCGATGCGTACAACCATCGGGTTCAGGTCTTTGATTTTGATGGAAACCACATCAAGACTATCGGCTTAAATGAAAAAATAAACGTGGCCTCCGGCATTGCTTTGAGCACTAATGAATTAGCCATCACCGACCAAGAAAATAACCGGATATTAATTTTTGATTATCAAGGAAAGTTGCTGCAAATATTAAAGGAAGCCATTTTCTATCCAACAGATATTCACTTTGACAAGGGAATGCTTTTCATCGCCAATTTCAAGAACAATTCAATATCCCTTTATGGTAGGTAATATCAATTGGATATTTTTATAAATGTTATCTTATACGTTCATACTCCGTAAATTCAAACGTAGTCCCACCAGTCTCGTTTTCATCCGATTCACTTCTGACAAGTAATTGTTGGGCATTTAATTGAATTACAATATGGTATTCACTTGTATTAGAATTAACATGGCTCAGTTTTCCTGATTCTTCGAGAGACCAAGTGCCAATTTCAGTGAAAGTTTTTGATATCTGGCTATGACAGGCAATTGCCCCGATTCCCCAGAAATAGCGGTTATCTTCTTGCTCGTCGCCCTTAACATATCTGATAATGTCATCTTTTCGGCAATTTTCGAATTGGGCAAACAAATCTTCCAAGGGCTCCAATATGCCCAATGAATCATTGGGTTGTCCTCTAAATTCTGCAATCCTTTTCCAATCTCCTGCTAAATTATTTTCGGTAAACAAAAGGTTGACTTGTTGTGAACTTTGGTCGTCTTTTTTGCAAGCCCACATAACCAACAAGGAAAGTGACAGTATGTAAATTGTTTGTTTTGTCATTACTCGATTGATATAAAGTTACATCTTATCCTACATTAGTACATCCATTTTAAAGAATTATAGTCAGATGGGGTTCAAAAGTTGTTTTAAATGGCCATCCGCTAAACAATTTCAAAATACAAATAAGATTCTCGTATTGGAATTTAGACCTGTTGGGTTGTCAAGGCCAAAAATGGCTATCCGATTAGCGATGTTGCTTTTACGTTTCCCGTCGTTTTCCTGAAATCTCAAGTATTTTGACCTGATAAACAATCGGATTTCCCCTTTCGTATAATTTGCTCGAAAATTCATTGATAAACTCAACCTCTCTCCGTTCTTTTCTACGGATAATGCTCTTCACGCCTTCGGTAAAAAGGTGTAACTTTTGTTTGGCAATGTTGCCCTCAAGTTCTTCGAATGTGCCGTGCACCATGGCCGATTCCCAATTGAACATCGATTGTATTTCTTCTACCTGTACGGTAACCGAGTTGTTATTTCGCATCGCATTGATTTTATGGCCATCCGAGGTATAGCTAATGATCGTATTGTCGGCAGGATCAAAATAATAGGTGATGGGAATCAAATAAGGCTTCCCTTGCCATAGATAGGCCAAGTGGCCGAGGTAATTGTTTCTGAGGACGCGCTCAATCGCACTAGTTGTTAAATCTGTCATTGCTATTGTTTTTGAATATTACTGATTGCTTATGTGTTTTTCAAAGTGTAGTTTCCACTTGTATTCCATCATCGATTATATATTTCCTTTTTTAAGTTGTTGTGCCTCATGATTTATCGCCTTGTCCGTACAGACAGATAAAGAGGCGAAACCATTTAACCACTTGCCAACATATTATAACCTATAATTTTTCAAAAACCTTAAATGCGGAAGAAAGGTTAGAAAAAGCATGGCTGTGCGTACCATTTGGTAAGAAATCCAATTACCCAACTTATTGAATATACCGGCTCTTTGTCTTAGACTCCCCTTTGTAATTTCGCTACACTGGCTTATAACCATTTCAAAGTCGGCCCGAAGAATTTTGGCAAAATTGACCGAGTGAACTTCTACGTTCATTTCAATACTGCCATAGCAACTAAGACTGTTCAGGTTAAATGAGCCTATGGTAGACCATTTGTTGTCAACCACCGCAGCTTTACCGTGTACTACGGAATTATTCCATTCAAAAATTCTCATATGATGGTCTAGAAAAGACGAGTACAAATGTTCGGTGGCCCTACGCACCAACGGCACATCGCTAATACCCGCTAAGATCACCGTTGTTTTTATTCCTCTTTTACACGTCTTTTTCAAAGCCTTTGCCAATCTGTTTCCAGGTAAAAAATACGAGCTCACAATTACTATTTCCTCTTTGGCATAAATGAATGCGTTCGTGTAGGCATCACAGACTTCCGTTTTTCGCTGCAGCCAGTCGTTTTGTAAAATTCCCACGAGTGCGCTACCGGCCGAATGTAACACGGGCGGTATTTTTTTTGAGCTTCCTTTTTTGAAAAAATAGTCGCTACACAGTTTTTGAAGATTTTCAGCTGCCGGGCAATTCAACTGAACGGCATAGTCCAACCAAGGTTCCGAAGCTGTGGTTCCGCGGTATTTATCGGCAATATTGATTCCGCCTATCAGTGCTATTTTTTCATCGGCGACCGCAATTTTATGGTGCATCCGCCTACCGATATAAAAATTGTTCAAGGAGAATAATGGCGAAAAAAAGCGAAGTAAAATACCATGCTGTACCAAATCCTGGGCAAAACTATTGGGTAATGCAGCGCTACCATACGCATCCAATAAGACATATACCTCTACTTTTCGTTGAGCGGCTTTCTTTAAACAGGCAGCTATACGGTTTCCTGTTTCATCGTTTTCAAAAATATAGGTCTGTAAATGGATTTCCTTTTCCGCCTTATCGATTAACTTTTCCAGCCTTAAAAAATAGTCTTCTCCCGAACGGACCAATTCAACATATTTTGAATTGTCTTTAGCATTTTGAAACGCTGTTTTAGTATGTTTTTCAATTTTCCATTTATAATCCATCGCTACCCTTTTTTATGTTGGTCGGCCAATAAGATCTGATTAACCTCTTTATCTTGTTGCTTCAAAAAATAAACCAATCCCATAGAAACCAAAACGGTTACTCCGGCAATGATGAAAGGATAATAAAACCCTCCCGCTATCAGCCAAGTCCCCAATACCGGACCCAAAATTTGACCGATACTGTTCGTAGAACTTTGAATGGATATATTCCTTCCCGTGTTTTCCTTGGATATCAAAGAAACTGCCGAAAGCAGGTTTGGTGTCACCATGGCTCCCCCGGCTGCGAAAATTATTATAGTAACATAAATGTATAGTTCAGCGCTCACAAAAGGGAAGACGATTAACGAAACACCCGATATCAATAACCCCAATGTTATTTGCTGTTTAGAGGTCAATATTTTTTCGCCATAGGTTGCGAATACGGGTTGCAAAACGGCCATCACGGAACCACAAAGCATAAAACCAATACCCACCTGATTGGTTGTAAAGGCCAACTCATCCTTCCCATAAATTGAAAACACGGTCTCAAACAGGGTAACCACGAACTGCATCACAAAGGATAAGAGCAACAAAATGATAAAATAGTTACTCAGGGAAAAACTGAATTTGACTGCCTCAGAAGCAATACGACTTTTTACTTCCGTATTCTTTAGCCATTTTATGATTATCAGCAATACCACAAAGCCCAAAAGAGCGGCCAAAATAAAGGGAACCGAAAAACGGTCTAGGTGGAACACTCCAAAAGAGTATGTATAGTGAAGGTTCGTTTGCGACAGAAATCCCCCCAGAACAGGGCCAAATATCACACCGGAACTGATAGCGACCCCGGACCAGGCCATTATTTTGGTCCTTCGCTTTTCTGAGGTAATATCACTTAAATAGGCATTACTGACGGGAATGACCGCTGACGTAAAGATGCCCCCTATGATACGGGCCATATAGAGCATCGACAGGGAAGTGGCAAGACCCGTTAGCAAGTTCATCACTACAAAACCTACAAGCCCCAATAGTATTATAGGTTTACGGCCGTATTTATCGGAAAGCTTGCCCCAGACGATAACGAACAAGAGCTGGAACAACGGATAAATACTGGTCAACATTCCTATATGGAAGTTGATAAGGTCCGTATCCAGATTGTCTTTTAGAGCCAGTCTTTCCGTGTAATAGGGCAGGGTAGGCAATAAAATACCGTACCCGAGCATTACCACAAATAAACTTAACAGAACTAAAAATATCCTGTTGAGTTTGTCCTTTCTATTCATTACTTTTTCCCGATTTTTCTTTTCAATAACTGGGCGTTAATGGCCACGATGATTGTACTCAAACTCATAAACACGGCACCGACTGCGGGACCCAGAACAAAGCCTGATGAGTACAATACACCTGCGGCCAGTGGTATGGCCACCACGTTATAGCCCGTAGCCCATATTAGGTTCTGAATCATTTTGTTGTACGTGGCCTTGCCGAACAAAATCAAATTGGCAATATCCTGTGGGTTACTGTTCACTAGAATAATGTCCGCAGTCTCCGCAGCAACATCGGTGCCGGAGCCCACAGCTATTCCAACGTTGGCTTGTGCCAATGCAGGTGCGTCATTGACCCCATCGCCCGTCATGGCCACAAACTCTCCTTTGCTTTCCAACTCTTTTACGATTTCCACTTTTTGATGGGGTAGTACCTCGGCATAATAGCCATCCAAACCTAATTTATCGCTAACGGCTTTTGCAGTTTTTTCATTGTCACCTGTGGCCATCAAAACTTTGATATTATTCTTTTTGAATATTTTGATAGCTTCCGCAGATTCTGGTCTTATTTCATCGGCAAGAGCAATGTATCCTGCTAGCTGTCCATCGATTAATACAAAAACAACAGTTTCAGCAGCGTCACTATAGGCATCTTCAGGTATAGTGATTTTTTCATCCCTTAAATAACCCGGACTTACTACTTTCACTTGCTTACCTTCCACATTGGCCTCTACACCTTTACCAGTAATGGCATTAAAGTTTTCTGGCTTCGGGATTGTAATATTATCTTCTTTGACCTTTTTTATAATTCCAACTGCAATAGGATGTTCCGAGCTCTGTTCCAAAGCACTTGAAAGCCTTAAGATTTCTTTTGTTGAATATTCTTGTTTAACCGATTCAACTCTTGTGACACCAAAATCACCTTTTGTCAATGTTCCGGTTTTATCAAACAATAAAGCTGATATTTTTCGGGATTCTTCAAAAGCTGTTCGATTCCTTATCAATAAGCCATTTTGGGCAGATACTGCGGTAGATATGGCCACTACCAGCGGAATGGCAAGTCCTAATGCGTGTGGGCAAGCGATAACCATAACCGTTACCATTCTCTCTAAGGCATATACAAAAGGGAAGCCTAAAATGAGCCAAACAGCTAATGTCCCAAAGCCAATCGCTAACGCAATGTAGGTTAACCATTTTGCGGCCCTATCAGAAAGGTTCTGCATTTTAGATTTGGTCTTTTGCGCTTCCTCAACCATTGTGATTACTTTGTTGAGATAACTGTCCTTTCCGGTATGTTCTACCTTAACCTTTAAGGTGCTATTGCCGTTTACTGAGCCACCAATTACTTTGTCGTTCTCATCTTTTTTCACGGGCTTGGATTCCCCTGTAAGCATTGATTCATTTAAGTAACTCGAACCATCTACTATAATCCCATCAGCAGGAACTTTTTCACCAGGCTTTACTAAAATCACATCGTCTTTTAATAAATCTTCCAAGGGAATATCTTCTATAGTATCACCCTTTACCCTGTGGGCTTCGGCGGGCATCATACTTACTAATAACTGTAAGGCTTTTGATGCACCTAGCACACTTTTCATTTCTATCCAATGGCCTAAAAGCATAATTGCGATTAGTGTTGAAAGTTCCCAGAAAAAATCTTCGCCTCTTAGTCCGAATACTGTGGCAGTACTATAAAAGTAGGCAACACTTATGGCCATGGAAATTAGGGTCATCATTCCAGGTGCACCCTTTTTGACCTCTGACCAAAAACCTTTTAAGAAAGGCCAACCTCCATAGAAATAGACGATGGTAGATAGTGCAAATAGGATATATGGGTTTCCTGGTAAAAGAAATTCATATCCGAAAAACTCCTGTATCATTGGCGAGAAGAACAATATGGGAATGGTTAGCACGAGCGTTACCCAAAACCGTTTTCGAAAATCGGCAATCATCATTTTGTGATGGTCGTGACCCATTTGACCGTGACCTGGATTATGACCTGAATGGTCGCCAGAACCGTGATCCATTTTACTATGATCCATCTTGCTATGGTCGTCGGATTTTGGATCTTCCTTTTTCGAGTGATCCATTTTTGAGTGGTTATCTTTGTTGTGATTCATTTTAGAATGGTCCATTTTAGAGTGATCCATTTTTTTGTTCTTGTGCTCTTCGTGATTGTCCATAGTATTCTATTTAAGGGTTATCGTAATTTTTTTCTCATTTCTTCCGAGATGTTCTCGGCATATACTCCGTAAGCATCTACCAAGATACCTTTAACTCCGTTTTTGGAAGATATGGCATATAATATGCTATTGTCATCGGTACTGCTCATGCCTTCAAAACGGTGCAGTTCATCCACTTCAAATTCTTCGGGATACATTTCCAATTCCAATGAAGCACATTTTATACAATCGGGCTCCAAATTAAAATCATAGGTATATCCCCTGATCTGTAAATCATTGATTGCTTCTGAAAGGGTGTCGTAGTTTCTCATCATTTATTATTTGTATGTCATCGTAAAATAGCTTCCGTCCTTTTCAGTAAATTTCTGGAATGATAACAAGTTTTTACTTGTTAGTTTTTCACTTGCGACATAGTCCAACTGCCTAATTCGTATTCCAATGGCGTAGGCCTTGATATTGATTCTGGATTTAATTGTTTTTCCATTTCCATTGGATTCCAACACCCGGTCATAAATTTTTATTTTGCTGTTAGAACCAAAGAAATTCAACAATCCGGAGTCGAAACTCATTTCGAGTTCAACACTTTCCAAGTTCGACAGATCATAAAGTTCCTTGAAATTTTCAGAGGTCGTACTGATTTCGGTTTCCTTGGATTTTGGGTTCGAAAACGGAAAGGCCATCACCATTATACTGGCTTCATCGGGCTTACAGCGATAAGTCGTGGTGTATTTGTCAGTAGATTTTTTGTCCTTGTCAAACAGTTCGGCAACCACCTCAACTTCATAATATCCATCGACTTCTTTTAGCTTTCCTGCTATAAAGGTCTGCTTGTTCAGAAAGTCTCCATTTTTATTAAAATTTTCCCGTACCACCCATCTATCGGACAATTGTCCGATCAACATTTTATCTTGTGGGTATGCGGAAAAAATCATAAAAACGTATACTATTAAGTACAATCCTATTTTCATATGTGGTGCATCAATTCTTTTACTTCCTTGGCGATTACATCGCTCAAATCAATTTTATTTGACTGGTGTGGAATCGTGTTGCAGGTAATGATATCCTCAACATGAGTATCCCATAGATCTTGATAGGCATTTCCTGAAAATACGGCATGAATGCCAATGCATATTGCAGGTTTCATTCCCGCACTTTTCAAATGATCCGTAGTTTCTATCATGGTTCGGGCCGTAGAAATGATGTCGTCTACTAAAACTGGCGTCGCTTCCTTATATTTATCTACATCTGGAACGGAAACTTCAACATCGCGGTCGCCATGGCGGACCTTTTGTAACACCGTGAAGGGTACTCCCGCTTTTTTTGCCACATCGGAAACCCATTGCTCGCTCTCGGAATCGGGTCCGATGAGTACCGGATTATGAATGTTTTCCTTGATGTATTTGGAGATTTCGTCAGCAGCATGGATGACCCTGTTCGGAATGTTATATACTTCGCCCAACGAATGTATTCTATGCAAATGGGGATCAATGGTGGTGATGCTATCGGCAAAACCCGAAATCAATTTCCCGAAGAAGCTAGAGGTGACGCCTTCCCCTTCATTAAAGACCTTGTCCTGTCGCATATAGGCCAAATAGGGGGCCACCAAGCACGTACACATCGCGCCTAAAGATTTTGCGGTGTGGCTTAAAAAATACAACGGCAATAGTTTTTCATCGGGTTCATGCAAGGTGCAGACCATGACCACACATTTGTCTTTTACATCGGAAAGGATACGCGTGTAGGATTCCCCGTCCGGAAATTTGCGTATGGTACATTCCCCGATTTCCGCTTTCATTTTTTCAGCCAATAATTCGGTGAGCTCCTGATTTCCGGGAAGACTGAACAATATTGTTTTCATAAGTTTCTTCGTTTATAATTGTTATTTTTTGCTTTTCCATATACCTTTTCAGTTCACCCCAATCACATATTTCTTCTATGTGCTTTAACCCGTTCAAAGTTCTATTGGTATAGAGCAAATCGGCGATAAATGAGGTGACCGAGGCCGTGGCCAATGCCTCATTACGGCCAGATGCCAAATATTTCAGCGTCAAGGGATTTTGCTTTTTATCAGTGCCTTTGATCTCTACTTGCAGTGCATATTGATTAGACCCCAGACCCATGAGGTCGAGTACCTTTTTCAAACGCCTTGGGTCTATTTGTTCGCACCATTTCAAGATCCCCATTTTTTGAAGTAGGAAAAACAGTTTGCTAACCATTCGGGAATCAAACCCAATTCGGGTATCCATCGCTTTGGTTTCTATGAAAAGTGGTATGATGTGATGGTCTGAAAAATCGAACAGGTAAAAAGTCCGCTTTTTGTCTTCGTTAAGCAAAAATGTGGACTTTGGATGGGTAAAACCTTTGACGCGAACCTTGCCTGTTTTTGCTTTGATTTCAAAGGTGCTACCTGCCTTTTTTAACATCCAACGGATGGAATCTATTCCATGCGACTCACCAAGCCCAAGCATGATGTAGTTGTGTATTTCTTCAACCCTATCGAAAGTTCTGGCTCCGTTGTACGCCAGGACATTGGATAGACCAGGTATCAGACCTACACTGGGTACAACCAGACTGTATGAATTGTTGATGTAATCTGCAATTTCGAAAAACCGTCTATGGCTCTCATAGGAAGCGCCGACCTCGGTGTAATTGATATCGAGGTTGATACAGTCAAGCAAAAAGGAAATGTTATCGGTTTCCAAGCAATTGATAACGGTATGTAGTTCTTCAAAGTTGACTTCCCGAAAGTCTTCTTTCTCTATGTCCATATAAATGGCACGTGCAGCAAGTCTATGCTCACCTATAAGCGCTTCAGCTTTGGTCTTGTTTCTACCGGCTATGATGATTTTTGATGGGTATCGCTTGGCCAATTGCGCCGAAACCAAAGAGCCAACGGTACCATATCCGCCGATTATCAGTATTTTATCCCTCGCTTTCATTTGTTATTCAATTTCAATAATGTCTTCTTGGTTATCATAGTATTCCAGGGCATAGTTTAATTCCCCTTCGGATTCAGCGTAAAGGATATAGAGCAATTCCCCTTTTTCCACTTCTTGGTTCAAACGAATGTTTATTGAGATACCCGCTGTTTTTGATTGGGGTGCCCCCGATAGTTTCGCGAGTTTTGCAATCTTTCTATTATTGATACTCTTTATTGTGCCACATTTGGGAGCATGCATCTCGAAATGATATGGGGCCACGATGGGATGTGAGTACCTTCCTTGCGCTGTGCAAATGGCCATGAACTTCTTATGGGCTTTTCCAGAATCCAAAATCTCCTTGGCAACACTTTTGCCCATTCCCTGTGCCACTTTCCCGGATAATTCGAATAATTCTCCAGCCAATGCTAGGGAACGTTCCCTGAGGTCTTTAGGGGCTTTTTCTTCGTTTTTCAGAACACTTATGACATCTACTGCTTCCAGGTTGGGACCGATGCCCCTGCCCACGGGTTGTGTACCATCTGTAATCACGACTTTTACCTTTAAACCAATGGCCTCGCCCACCACTTCCATAAATTCCTTTAATTGGAGTGCAGCCTCCTCGTTACGTACTTTGGCCGTTTTGCCTACCGGAATATCAATGACCACATGGGTGGCCCCCGCTGCAGCCTTTTTTGAAAGGACCGATGCTATAAGTTGCCCTTCGCTATCAATATCCAGGGCCTTTTCGACCTTGATCAATATATCGTCTGCAGGGCTCAGTTCAGCCGTACCGCCCCAAACAAAGCACCCGCCTTCCTGTTCGACCACTTTTTTGATTTCTTCAGGGGATAGGGTCACATTGGTGAGTACTTCCATGGTGTCGGCCGTACCGGCCGGGGAGGTGATGGCCCGGGATGAGGTTTTGGGCATGGTAAACCCATACGCAGCTACAATTGACACCACAATGGGTGTAGTTCTATTACCCGGCAAACCCCCAATACAGTGTTTGTCAACCACGATGTCCTTGTTCCAGTCCAACTGTTTCCCAGAGCTTATCATTGCCTTTGTCAACGATATGATTTCGTCGATGTCCATTCGGTTTCCTGCACAGGCCGTTATAAAAGCCGAAAGGTGAATGTTCGAGTAGTCGCCCTCTATGATGTCGGTGATAATATTTTTGTAGGCTTGATAATCCAATTTTTGATTATAGATTTTTGCCCTCACTAGACCCAATGATTCGATGGGTTCAAGATGTGATACACACAAAGTCTCGCCTTCGGTAACCTTCAGTTTGTCAGCCGCTGTTTCCGATAGGGCGATTTCTCCTGGTTGGAGTATTTCAGAGGACACCACATGGAGACTGCCCACGATTGAAGAACGCAAAGTGGAAATACGGATGCGGGTGAGGGCCTCAAAACCCTCCGAGATACAGACATGGCAGTCTTTTCTCATGTAGGCCACATTCTCGTTTTGTGTGTAGATCCCAAGATGTTTGTATTTGAGTATGTTCGATTTATCATTCATTTTACAGTTTGTATTTGCTTAATATTCTTTTTCCTTTTTCGGTAAAGCAGAACCATCCGACTATGGCACCACCAATTGTGGCCATTACAATACCACTGATGAAAAACAGCAAAGGCGTTTCATTGCTGCCAAAATAATTGAAGTGCATATCCAGAGAATAGCAGAGGTAATTACAGAAAAGTCCCAATACTATAGCTGAAAGTTCTGCACAGAAGATAACCGCAAAGGCCCCTGTCCATCTCCCTACGACCACCAGGGCAATGATTGCTCCTATGGCCGCCCCCATACCCAAACCACAAAAAACAATGGCCCATAAAAATTTATGCAGAAGATTTCCCTCAGGATACAGTACTATACCCCATACTACCAATATGACGGCCTCTCCCAAGATGGATAACAAAATTGATAGCTTCAAGGGTCGAAGCACATCTTCTGCCGTTATCTCAGGGGCTTTCTTCACTGTACTATTTTTATGATTCGTTCCTTTCATGGTATTGGGATTTATTATTTTGATATTTATACCAACGTATGGCCAATAACAGGCCAATGGCGAGCACCACATCGAATCCTAGGCAAAACATGGCCCACCAATCGGGAGCCTCTGTAGTATATGGTATCGCACTATGTAAGAGGTCATAGATCCCATGCAGGGCCAGACCCGCAGCCACGATGATTAAACTTCTCTTATGGCCGATAAAGGCCAGAACGGAAAAAATCAATGCTATTCCAACCTCAAGCAATATGGCCGTATTCACAGCATATTGAAATGCGAAAAGCACATAATAGAGGGCAATCACAATCAACAGTAGTGGGTAGAAACCCCTGTCTCTTGAAAAACCTGTAACCTTTGCTAAGATTACGGTGGCAAAACCCAATATGATTCCTATGGCCAACTCCATGGGTGTGTTTATCAATTATTTATTGTTCTGATCATGTACAGCTCGGGAATCTCGGCATCCCAGCTATATTCTTCCTTAATTCCTTCCTTTAATGCCATGGCACTTTCCGACTCGCCGTGTGTGATAAAAATGTGTTCGGGCTTTGATTCTAAATCCTTCAACCAATCCAAAAGTTCGTTATGATCGGCATGGGCAGAAAGCCCTTCGATTTCCACAACTTCCATTTTAAAAGGCACTTCTTTTCCATATACTTTAAGCTCTCTTTCGCCTTCCAACAGTTTTCTTCCACGGGTACCCTCAGCCTGGTAGCCTACAAACAACAATGTATTGTTTGGATTCTGGGCCTGTGTCTCCAAATAATTCAGCATGCGCCCTCCGGTGAGCATCCCACTGCCTGCTATCACAATTTTCGGCTTGCCATCGTCCTGCAGTTGCATGGTTTCGTAAAAACTACTGACAATGGTGAAATGCGAACACATGGCATCGCATTCTTCTTTGTTCAGCCTGTGCCAGTCCCTGGTTTTGTGGAAGAGTTCCAAAACATCTACACCCATTGGGCTGTCCATCACCATACCTACCTTTGGTATCCTTTCCTCCTTTAAAAGCCGATAGAGTATCAACATCATCAATTGGGCACGTTCAACGGAGAAACTTGGAATGAACAGGCTACCACCCCTTTGCAACGTTTTGGTGGCCAAGGCCGCTATCTTTGGCATTGCCTCTTCTTCCTCAGGATGGGTGCGGCCACCGTAGGTAGATTCTATAAAAAGGATATTAGCCTTTTTGGGTCTTATGGGCGGGTATAACAACAAATCGTTGACTCTTCCAATGTCACCCGAGAAGACAAAACGCTTGTCCATCACATCCAGTTCAATAGTTGTCGCCCCCAGGATATGCCCACTGTATTGAAACTTGGCTCTGATACCCTTAACAATGGGCAACCATTGGGAAGGTGGTAGGCCTTTGAAATAGGGCAGGGTCTTCTCCACATCTTTTAGGTTGTAAAGGGGCAGTGCAGGACGATGTTTGGAGTAGCCCTCTTTATTTGCTCTTTCTGCTTCTTGCTCCTGTATCTTGGCACTGTCGTTAAGGATGATCTCGGCAATGTCTAAAGTGGGATAGGTGCCGTAAATGGGACCCCTGAACCCTTGTTTTACCAAAAGTGGCATATAACCGGTATGGTCCATGTGGCCATGGGTAAGTAGTACGGCATCGATTTCCGATACTTGTATAGGGAGATATTCCCAATTCTTCAACCGTAATTCTTTTAATCCCTGAAAAAGGCCACAATCAATCAAGATTTTGCGTTCACCGGTATCCAAAAGGTATTTCGATCCGGTTACCGTTCCCGCCGCCCCCAAAAAGTGGATGTTGATAATATTGTCTTTCATTGATTCTATCTTTAGATTGTAGCGCAAGCTCCTTGTGAATGCCCTAATTTTCCTGGCCTGTTAAATGGATCAGTACCTTCCTAAACTCTTAATGCCCTCCACAGCATGAAGGCATGCCTCCTTTGTTTTGGTCCGTTTCGCACAATGCGGCAATTTCCTTATACAGACCGTGAAAGTCTTTTTTAATGAGAGCCGCCATATTCTTGGCAGATTTCGGGTCGGTGCTTACCATCTCCAATAGTATTTCAAAAGCTTCTTCAAGTAATTTGGAATCATCCTCCAATGCTTGGTAAAATGGCTCCAGTTCGATGTTGTTCTGTTTTTGTAATGCTTCTGTTTTCATCTGTGTTCTTTTTTAGGATTAATTAATGTTTATTGGTTTAATGTGCTGTGCACAATTTTTCTGAATCTTCGAGAATTTTTTTTTGTCGTTGCTTGGTGATACCTATTTGCTCCAATAGTGATGGGTTTTCGTTAATATTCTTGCAGAGCACAATGCCTTTATCCAATAATTTGGATTTCTCGGCCTTTGTCAATGTTGTTAAAGAGGTTAAGGGATGTAGGCCGGATTTGTCTATGCGTTCTTTCAGACCGTTCCCATTCGGATAATCCCAACTTGTAAGCATCAGCCCAACACAGGTGCCATATTGTATAGCATCGGTGGTAAAACGGGTATTGGTATAAACACCCCCTTTATGAAACTTTGTTTTATGGCCTTCCTGTTTTTCCCATTGTTTTTCCACATCCAAAAATCTTGAATGGATATAGAGTGGAATTTTCACATTACAAAACCTGCCCTGATCACTATGGTATTTACATTCGATCATATAATGCTTGTTGTCTTTTTCAGCTATCACATCCACTTCGTGCTGTACACAATTGCCTTGAACGATTACCCCGACTTTTGTATCAAAACCTTCTTGACTCAATATGGCCCCAACAAATTTTTCAAATGGATAGCCCGAAGGCCCCAATTCCATAAGGGCTTTTTTGAGTTTGTATTTGGAGGCACTTACCCTTGATCTTCTCTTTAGAATTTTAAAGGCCATTTGATATATCTTTTTGGTGGTCATTCCATCGTAAACTGCTTTTTCAATATCTTGAACTATCTCTTCGACCAACAATTTATCCGCACCGGCCCGTTCTAATGAACGTATCACTTTTTCTATTTGAAAAGGTGCTTTCTCCCCGCTAGCTTTAATAATATTTATCTTATTCATTGATGTGTATTTTTTTAATATTGGCCAAAGCAAAGACGATAAGGAAAAAACTTAAAAATATTTCAAGCATAACAACGAATCTGGCCACGTCAGAAGTTGGGATAATATCGCCATAGCCCACGGTTGAAAAAGTAATCACACTGAAATAGAAAAAGTGGTATAGATTATATATGTACGAATTTGAATAATCAGGTACACCTTCAAAAGTGGTATGGCTGAATTGGTAAAGACAGGCATAATCGGTTGCAAAGGAGAAAATACTTATGATAATTATCAATCCGAAAACCCAAAGCAATCGTTCCAGGGAGTGACAGATCTTTATCAATTTTGATAATCTTTTCAAGGTGGTAACCGTTATTACGATGGTTTTACCTAAAGCTGCCACTATAATGATAATATGAAATGGTAAAACCGGATGATCTATCATTGACATTAAAACAACATACAGGATGCCTATTCCCAAAATGGTAACCAGGGGCAATACCGTTCTGCCCAACAATAGTTTGTAAAAGGGTTTTTCTCGTATTTGATTTAAGTTATCCGACATGGTGTTATAATATTTTCAAATTTTGATTGTCATTATCGGAAGTGCGGAATGATTGGCTACACCCTCGGCGATACTCTTGGAGAACAAGCTCAAAAAGCCTGTGTGGCCATGTGTACACATGGCGATCAGGTCACCTTTGTTGTGTTTCAAATATGTGTTGATGCCCGTTTCAACTTGGTTCTCGTTATACACATTCATAGAGAAATTCTTGAGTTCGGGAAAACCCTCTAAAAATTTTCGTATGGGGTCTAGGCCGAGGGCAATACTGTTACGGTCCGATTCTGTGTTGATGCGCAAAAGGTGAATTTTTGCATTGCATCTTTCTGCGATAGAGAGCACTTCCCTAAAGGCATCGCTGACATCTTCCAAAAAATCTGAGACAAAGACGATATCCTTGAAAGGAAACCTCACATCATCTTCTTTTACCACAATGACCGGTACATCGGATTTTCTTACCAAACGCTCTACGTTACTTCCAAGAAGTTCACGAACTATGCCCTTGGTGCCACTGCTTCCTGTAATAACAAAGTCGTGGTCATAATGACCCGAATGTTTCAGAATGTTGTCTTGATCTACATGAAATTGTAAAAAGGTCAGGCATTTTAGATTTTCTTTTTCGGCCTTTTTTTCCAGTTCACGTAACGAAGCTTTCGCTTTTCCAATTTTTTTTAGGGTTTCTGGATACCGTTTTTCCTTTTGCTTATCTAATTTGACCCAATCGACAGGGGTCTGTAACAAATGGAAAAAATGGATTTCGGCATCATAAAGTTTAGCCATTTCAATGCCCAAATCGGCGGCTTTGTCGCAGTTCTCGGAAAAATCTGTGGGTACCAATATGTTTTTCATCCTTACTATCGTTTTATAAGTTGTTTTAATTTATTTTTACTTCATTCCCTGAAACTGTTTCATTTTCAAAACAGTCTAGGTTATACACGGTGGTTTCGGCAATGTTGGTCAGAGCTGTATCAGTCAAGAAAGCTTGGTGACTGGTTATCAAAACATTGGGGAAGGTCATTAATCTGGCAATCACATCATCCTGTAAAATCTCGTCGGAATGGTCTTCAAAGAACAGTCCTTCCTCTTCTTCGTAGACATCCATGCCAAAATACCCGACCTTTCCGGTTTTTAGCCCATCGATTACGGCTTTGGTATCTACCAGACCGCCCCTGCTCGTATTGATGAGCATGACACCTTTTTTCATGACTCCAATTTGCTCGGCATTTATGATATGCCTTGTTTCTGATGTGAGGGGAACGTGGAGGCTTATAATGTCCGCTTCGCTGCAGAGTGTTCGGCAGTCAGTAAAACGTACACAGTACTTTTCTTTTAATTCCTTATCCTCCTCCAGGTCGTATGCAATTACCTTACAGCCAAAACCATGAAGGATTTTGATGAGCACTTTACCAATTTTCCCGGTACCCATTACCCCGACAGTTTTTCCGTTCAGGTCGAACCCTGTGAGTCCGTTCAGCGAGAAATTCATATCCCTGACCCTATTGTGGGCTCTAACCAGTTTTCTGTTCAATGCAAGTATCAACGCTATTGTGTGTTCGGCAATGGCATAGGGGGAATAGGCCGGGACACGGGCCACCTTCATATTCAATTCACCTGCTTTTGCCAAATCGACGTGATTGAAACCTGCAGAACGTAATGCGATGTTTTGGATACCGATAGCGTTCAATTTTTCAAGTACCTTTGTCGAAGCATTATCGCCAGTAAAAAGACTTACTGCTTTAGAGCCTTTGGCCAGAATAGCAGTTTCCTCGGTCAAACGACTTTCCAATAGTTTTAAGTGATGCTTACCGTTGTTCGCTTTTACGAGATATGGTTCTTCAAATTTATGGGTGCTGAATGCCGTTGTTTTCATTTGCGTTTTAATTTTAATTGCCAAAAATTTTTAAAAGGCCCCGCAATTCATCGTTCACTTGATGCTCTTTTACCACTCGGTCAAATGGAGTCAGGCTCAGTTCGTTGTTCAAGATTCCCGCCATGACATTCTTCTTTCCGCGCAAAAGTGCCTCTACAGCAGTGGCACCGAGCCGTATGCCCAACATTCTATCAAAAGCGGATGAGTTGCCCCCGCGTTGCACATGGCCCAGTTTGGTAATGCGCAGGTCCACTGCAGGGTTTATTTCCTTTATCTTTTTCGCTGCCACCTCGGCCCCGAGTTCATCTCCTTCTGAAACGATTACGATAAAGGCATCTTCACGATCGTAACTTCCCGCCTTTTCCAACAATTGGATAAAGTCATGTGCGCTTTCAGGGATCAAAATGGCATCTGCCCCCGTTCCCAATCCAGAGTGGATGGCGATATAACCACAGTCCCTACCCATCACCTCTATCAGAAATATTCTGTTATGAGCTTCTGCCGTATCCCTGATCTTATCGATGTTTTCAATTGCAGTATTTACGGCAGAATCGAAACCGAGCGTAAAATCGGTGCCGGCCAGATCATTGTCTATGGTGCCGGGAATACCCAAAAATGGGAGGTCACAGATTTCTGAAAATGCCAAAAGCCCTTTAAAGGTACCGTCACCACCTATCGCAATCAGGGCATCTATCTTGTTCGTTTTAAGATTTTCCAAAGCTTGTTGTCTTCCCTCCAACGTCAAAAACCGCTTGCTCCGGGCTGTTTTCAGTAATGTGCCACCTCTGTGAACGTACTTTTTCAGCTCATTGGAATGCAATTGTACAGGTTTACCGTCAATTAGACCTTCGTAGCCTTTTTTGAAGCCACTAAGCCTTATGTTGTTCATCTCGGCGGTTTTTGCCACCCCGTGCAGGGCAGCGTTCATCCCAGGCGAATCGCCCCCCGATGTAAAAATTGCTATGTGTTCAATAGTCTTCATACACTTGATTCTTTATATTTTTTTTGAGTACCTCCCGAGAAGAATAACCAGCCCGGTTTACAATACGTCGTTTCAACTAGCGGATATTTCGTACGCCAATCCGAACGAAGAAATCACAATATTCCATTTACCCATCCCATACGTTGGATTTCCCAAAATTTCTTCGGAGGGAAGCCCTCGAACTTTTTTGCCTTTCGCTAAGTCCGTATGGTATTGTTTTATCATCATTGCCATCTTTAAAATACTCTTGGGCCACATTTTTTGCAATGATGGTCTCCTCGTCAGAATGAATTACTTTTACCAGTACCGTACTGTCCATGTTCGAAATTTTATATGAATTTTTCCTGTTTTGTTCTTCATCGATGCCAATACCTAAAAAGTCAAGTCCCTGACAAATCCTTGACCGTATGATTGGGGCGTTTTCGCCTATGTCGCCAGAGAAAACCAGTACATCCAGTCCGCCCAAGACGGTGGTAAACGCTCCGATCCATTTTCTTATCTGGTAACAGAATAGGGCCACCGCTTCCGCCGCCCTTGGATCAACACCTTCTTTCAGTAATAAATCATGTATATTGGCACTTGTTTCGGAGATTCCGAGCAAACCACCCTCATGATTGATTAAACGGTTGAACTGTTTTGCCACCAACCGTTCTTTTTTCAGTAAATATCCTACAACACCGGGGTCTAAATCTCCGCTTTGTGTGCCCATGACCAATCCACCCGAAGGTGTAAACCCCATACTGGTATCTATGCTCTTGCCCTCTTTGACGGCGGTCAGACTCGCTTCTTCACAAAGATGTACAAGAATGACCCTTCCATTGGCTTTTTGAATACCGATCCTTTTTTTGAGTTCAATCATGAGATGGGAAAACGACAGGCCGTGAAAGCCATACCTATGGATTCCGGTCCGTTCAAAACGCCTTGGAATAGGGAGTATCTTGGCAACCCGAGGCAAGTCTGCATGAAAGCTGGTATCGAAACAGGCCACCTGCCGTAAGGTCGGATATCGCATTGTGAACGTTTCAACAATCTCAATCTCTGCGGGAAGACGGTCGGGAATATAGTCCGCGATCTGTTTCAGCTGAGCCAATAGGGCGGTATCGATTACTTTCGGTCCATGATGGTTCAATCCATATGTTATCTTGTGCCCTATGTACCCAATACGATCAGAGCCCAGCTGGTTTTTGAGCCAGCCTATTAAAAAAACAGTAGCTTGGTAAAAGCCAGGAGCGTATATCCGTGAGTTTTCCCTTTCATTGCCTTTAACGTGGGTTACCCTGAAAACCTCGTTACCGGAACCGATGTGACGGATATCGCCAAAAAGTTCCTTCACGGGATTTTCTGCCATTTCATACATCGCGAACCTAATACTCGATGGACCGGCACTGATCGTTAAAAGATTTGAATTTTGCGGATACATTTTCACTTGGTATTTTATTTATTGCCCCCGTCTTCGAAAGCACAACTTTTGTTTTCCATAAAACCGGCGGCCATCTTTTTGTATTCCTTGCCAAGGTGCTCTCCGCACCATTCAAGAAGGGTCGGCTGTTCGGAACAGGTGGTATTGCGGACCGCCTTTTTCAGTTCCATCTTTAACAACCTTTTGTCGAAGCTGACTTTTTTTAATATGGTTTCGTGATATTCCAGTGTTTTCATTTGTCCGATTATTTGAAGTTTGATTTAATGCTGCCATAGTATCAAGTTATTCTCCAACGGTACGGATACGCTTTCGTAGTTGGGTAAGATGCGAACGGTAAAGTGATCGGTAGGTCGGTCAGTGATTACCTGTGCATAAAAGTTATGTTCCCCTTCTTCACCCATCCAATCATTTTTCATCCTGATATTTTCGGACGCTGAACCATTCATGCCTTCGGCAAAAAGCTCTACTAGAACATTTTGAGGATTCAGTCCATTCAACCATATCGGTACTTTAAAATGATGTTTTTGGCGCTCGCTTTCGATTTTAACTTTTCCGAATTTTATGGTATCCCATCTTTTCATAAGCTCATGATGTGTGTCTAAAATCCTTTTTCCCGCAGCTCCCTTTTTTGCTGCCCGTTTCCTGTACTTGGCCGCTGCAGGCAGATAAAATTGTTCAGTGTACTCCCTTACCGTGCGATTGGCCGAAAATTGCGATGTAAGGGTCGCCATGCTTTTTCGCATTCGCCCTACCCACTGTTCAGGGATGCCTTTTTTGTTACGTGAATAAAATTCGGGTACTATTTGTTGCTCCAGAATTTCATATAAAGCTATCGCCTCGGCTGCATCCCAAGCAGGGTCATCGCCATGTTCTTGCCCATCACCCAATGCCCAGCCCACTTCTGGGGTGAATGCCTCGGCCCACCAACCGTCCAGTTCCGACAAGTTGAGGCCCCCATTTACGAGCACCTTCATGCCACTAGTACCACTGGCTTCCCAGGGTCGTCTTGGCGTATTGAGCCACACATCCACGCCCTGGACCAAATTTTCCGTCAACATCATGTCATAATCACTTAGAAATAGGACATGCCTATACAGATTATGTTGTTGGATAAACTGTACCCATTTTCGTATCAACCCTTTTCCCGCTTCATCAAATGGGGGCGCTTTGCCCGCCAGCACCAATTGGACTGGACGCTCGGGATTGGTAAGAATGCGTTTGAGCCTTTCCGTATCGTGCAAGAGTAGGTCAGGTCTCTTATACGGCACAAACCGTCGGGCAAAACCCAAGGTCAGGGTGTCCGGGTCAAGAACTTGGTCTGCAATGTCGACTACTTCCGCAGGTAGGCCCGAGACTACCGCCTGCCTCTCAAACCTTCCCCTTACAAAATCGACAAGGCGATTTCTGGATCGGTTCCTAAACTCCCAAAGTTTTTCGTCGGAAAGCTTAGAAATATGTGCCGAATGGTCCTCTAATTCGCCCCTCCAGCGATCTTTTCCGCAGGCTGCTGTCCATACGTTGTCCGCATATTCAGAATCCCAAGAGGGCATATGTACCCCGTTGGTGACATGGCCAACGGGAATTTCGGGTATCGGCCATCGCCGAAAGAGGTTCCGAAAAAGATTTCTGCTTACTTCGCCGTGCAAACGGCTAACCCCATTCACCGCACCACTACCACGAATGGCTAGATAGGCCATATTGAAACTCTCCCACTTATTATTGGAATCTGCCCTCCCCAATGCCATGAGGTCATTGAAATCGATACCCAATTCGTCTTTGGCGTATTGGCCTAGAAACTGTTCCATGAGCATTGGACCGAAATGATCAAAACCGGCAGCAACTGCTGTATGCGTCGTAAATAGATTACCCGATCGGGTTACGGCAAGTGCCTCTTCAAACGAAGTTCCGTTCATCTTCATAAAATCGTTGGCACGTTCCAGTACGAGAAACGCCGCATGGCCCTCGTTCATATGGCAGACTTCGGGCATGATATCCAAGGCCCTAAGTAATTTGTAGCCCCCGATACCCAGAACAATCTCTTGTTTTATGCGATGATCGGGGCCACCTCCATACAGCTCGTCGGTAATGTTTCTATGGACAGGTAAATTGGCAGCATCATTGCTATCTAGAAGATATAGCTTTGATCTTCCTACCTGTACCTGCCATGCCCGAAGCCATAACGGGTGACCGGGCAACGATATCTTTATACGAAGCCACTCCCCGTTCGGTAGACGTAAGGGTGTAACGGGCAATTGTCCCGGGTCATTATGGGGGAACAAGGCATTTTGCGTTCCATATTTGTCGATTTTCTGACGGAAATACCCTTTGGCATAGAGCAGCCCTACCGCAACTACAGGTACGCCCAGGTCACTTGCCGATTTCAACTGGTCACCGGCCACGTTGCCTAGCCCGCCCGCGTAGATGGGCAATGCCTCGCTCAACATATACTCCATGCTGAAATAGGCAACACCTGTAAGTTTGGTCTTGGCGTAGTTTTGTTGAAACCAGGTCGGGGCCGATAGTGCTTTTTCGTTCTCATCTAAAAGACCTTTGATTTTCGCTCTGAATTCTGGATCTTTCAAATGCTCCTTTAGCAGGTCGCGTGAAACGGTCTGTAAAATCACCCACGGATTTTGGGTAAGTTCCCACAGTTCGGGATCTAATCGTTGCCATAATTTATCCGAGGCATGGTTCCATGACCACCGGGTATTGAGCGCAAGTTCTATAAGATCATCGATTCCCTCGATGTCAGTATGCATCAATCCGTAGAATTTGTTTGTATCGATCTTTTGTTCTTTCATTTTCATTTTTTAATTTTTATTCCATTTCATTGTGATTTTCCGTCAAAATAATTTTCTATCGCTTTCCAAACCTCAAGCGGTTCTTTCAAAAAGAGCTGATGGTCTCCATCCCGTATTTCCATTAATTTTGAACGGAGAAAGGACTTTGCAAACTTTTCGACGTTGACAAAGGGTGCTACTTTATCGTTTGTGCCTTGGATAAAGAGGATTTTTCGGTCACGTATGTTCTTGGTAAGTACAAATAGATCTGTTTTGAGAATTACCTCGTTCAACGAATTGTAATAGCTCTGCCAGGTATGTTTTTTTGAGTCCTTAAAAACGTCATCGGTAAGATTCTCAGGCTTGAACCATTTGACAATGTATAATGGGTGGAGCATGCAGAACAGTTTACCATAGGGACCAACGGCAAGTTTATCAAAAAACGAATCACCTGGCAGCTGTTCCAAAAATTGATCTCTGCTTTCAAAAACGGGAAGGCCGATTACGGTCGCTCCCTTAAACCAGTTGGGATGTTTTGCGAAAAGTGCCATCGATACCATGGCTCCCAAGGAATGACCAACAATGAGGCTTCCTCCTTTGTTAAAGCCTTCTGCCGAAACGATTTTTTCGAGAGCCGAGATCTGAATTTCGAGGGTATATTCGCTTTGGGGCTTGGGAGAGTCGCCAAAGCCCAACAAGTCGACCAAAAGAAGTCTATACGTTCCGGTAATTTGTTCCAAATCACTTTTCCAATAGTTTTTTGAACCTGCCAGACCATGGATCAAGACCATGTTTTTTTCTCCCGAACCCACTATTTCATAGTTCAAGGGCATGGTTTCTGGATCATATTCAGGAGCTACAGCGACCGTTAGGTACTGGTATCCCGCTACCGAGATAAACAATACCAAAATCGCTAATACTGCCAAAAAAATCCTTTTTACTGTTTTCGTCATTGCATTTTCATTATCGCATATCGAACTCGCCCTGGTTTGTTGTTTCGCCTAATTGTTCTTGAACATCAAAAACTCCATGGGTTTTAGCTTTACCTTGATGAAAAGGCGGTCAGCTTCTTGATCTGTATTTTTTTCTATCTTGATTTTTTTCTTGTTCCCATAGAGGCATACCATATGGGTGCCTTCTTTATTGATAGAGTTATCTATTGCTATGTATTCTTCTTTGGTTTCCTCTGGCGAAGAATTATAGACGACAAGGATCTCGCCCCGATGTAGGATCCTTGAAAATGCCAAAAGACATTCCTTACAATCGGGAAACTGAAAATCAAACCCATTTTTTGAAGTTTCCCTGAAATACATTCGACCGAACTTTAGAATGGCTTCCTTTTGTCTAAGGTGAGCCAAGACCGAAATTCTCTTGAATATCCATGACCCTTGATTCAATACGTTCGTCTCCTTATCATCGGGGTCGAACATACCTTCCCTGATATATCGGTCATCCGCACCGTTGCCCTCAAAACCTTGTTCGGTACCGTAATAAATACATGGAGCGCCAAGAGCAGAAATGAGAAAGCCCATGCCCGCTACAATTTGCTCAGTAGTGGCATCATGGCCAAAGCGGTGCTTAAAGTCCATCCCAACCTGATCATGATCATCGATATAAGTCACCAGGAATTCCCCATACTCACCGCGATGTAGGGCATTCTTTTGCAGTTCTGCATACCGCCGTATCAATCTGTTCGGTGATGAATTCCCCTTTATCACTTCCGCCAAAACCCTGTGTAAGGGGTGATCCAAAATAGAATCTAGCCCATAATATACATTACGGTCCTCCGGCAGCATTTTGGGGCCTATATAGGGATTGCCCATCTCATCGTTACCGATAATTTCGCCAAACAGAAAGAAGTTTCGCTTGCCCAAGGAGTAGGCATATTCTCTTATCGTCGAACAAAAACGGCTGATGTCTTGACCCTTCATATGTTTGACGGCATCCAAACGGAAACCGTCCACATCCGTCTCACGTATCCAGTAACAGTGTATCTTGGCCAGTAGCTCCTGTAAATCTTCACTAGCAGGGGAACCATCGTTTCTAAATGTTTTTAAGGTAAAGAAGTCGCCTTCTTGGGTCTCCGGATAGCTGTCAAAATTCCTGATCTGCCCTTTTCGGTTATACATTTCGGGATTTCTCAGTTCAAGGGGTATGGGCCTGTCCTTTTCCCGCCAATCCCCCAATGGAAACCGTTCTCCGTTAAAATAATAATAGTTGTAATCAAAGGGATAGGACCAATTATCGCCTGAATGATGCAAAACGACATCCAAGAACACCCGTATATCCATTTCATGTGCCTTGTCAACCAATCTTTCCAAATCTTTTTTCGTGCCCCAGCGTTTGTCCACATCCATATAATTCTGAATGGCATAGCCATGGTAGGATTCCGGATTATTTTCAAACACGGGACTTAACCAGATAGCCGTACAGCCCAAATTTTTGATATAGTCGATGTTGTTGATTATTCCCTTGAGGGTACCACCAAAAGGCTTTCGCAATTGATCCTCATTCCCGAAACCAGGATGACGGATATCGAAATTCTTCGAATGCCGCTTATTACTATCATGAAACCGGTCGACCATAAGAAAATAAATAATCTCCTCGCGCCATTCCCTGTGACAGTTTACCCAGTACGCTTTGCCCTTTTTAGGGGAAAGATCTACTTCGTTTATTGATTTTATCATCATCCGGTTATTTAAACATTTAAACAGTGGAATATTCCGTATTTGCTTTTACATCGCGTATATTGGTTCCTTCTGATTTATTCCCATAAAATTTATCGAATACCATACAGGCCGTTAGGTCCCCGGTAACATTAACTGCAGTTCGGAACATTCCGAGCAAGCGCTCCACCCCAATAATTATGATGATTCCTTCGGCCGGTATTCCGGCACTTGACAAAACGGAAGCCAAAATCACCACACCACCTCCGGGTATGGCAGGGGTGCCGATGGAGGCAGCAACTATGGTAACTACGACAACAATAATATTCAGAAGGCCCATCTCAAGTCCGTAAGCCTGAGCGATAAACAAAGTCGTTATGGTCTGGTAAAGGGCCGTACCATCCATGTTTACGGTAGCCCCGATTGGAATAATGAAATTGCTGATGGAGCCATCCACTTTGAGCTCTTCTTCCGCTGTTTTTAGGGAAAGGGGCATTACCGCGGCAGAACTCGTAGTTGAGAATGCCAATAGTTGAACATCCGTGATCTTTCTCAAAAATCTAAACGGGTTGCTCCGGCCCAGTAGACTTACCAATAAGAGGTAAACACCTACCAAAAGTAGCAACCCTATCAGTACCACGAGCACATAGAAGCCCAAACCTGAAAGCGAGTTTAGACCAACACTGGAGGTCAACTGTGCCATTAAACCGAATACAGCGATCGGGACCAGCAACATTGCCCATTTGACCACCGTCATACAGATTTCCTGTATGGCCCCTAAGAGCAATTTTACAGGTTTGAGCAAGTCTTCGGTCAGCGACAATACGGCAACTCCGATTATAATAGTAAAAATGACAATGCTCAACATTTCGCCACTTACCATGGAGGCCAATGGGTTTTCGGGCAGTAAATCTGTTATGGCATTCGGAATATCATTTATTCCAAATGAAAGTTCCGAACTTTTGGCAGCGTCGGCCAGTGCATTTGCATGATCAACTTCCGCCTGTTGGTGCAGAAACTTTCCAGGTCTAAACATCACGGCCAGTACCGTACCTATGGTTACCGATATAATTGTTGTCGATATAAAATATAAGAGTACACCGCCTCCCAATCTTTTCAGATTTTCCTTGTCGTTACTGGCTATGCCCGTGATGATGGAAGCAACAATTAGGGGAATCATGATCATCTGGACCAATTTAAGGAAGAGCATACCTGGTAGGGCCAACCAATTCCCTAAAACATCGGCAGTGCTTTTGGTGATCCAACCGTTTTGTGGGCTTAACAACAGGCCAACACCTACACCTAGAAACAAAGCAATGATAACTTTGAGCCACAGCCGATTCTCAACCAATCTTTGTAGATAGTGGTTTAAGGATTTTAATGATTTTATTTCTGTGTCGAGCATTCTTTTATCAGTATTATTATGCTATTGTTATCCTTTCTTCAAGGTAAACACCCTGTACGGCATGCAATAATTCCACCCCGTCCTTAAAAGGCCTTTGAAAAGCCTTTCTTCCCAAAATAAGACCAGAACCCCCAGCGCGCTTGTTTACGATTGCGGTTGTAATGGCTTCGGTCAAGTCGGATGCTCCTTTGGAGCCCCCGCCGGAATTGATCAATCCAATTTTACCCATATAGCAATTGGCGACCTGTAACCGGCACAGGTCAATAGGGTGCTCTGTTGTTAAGCCATCGTACATGGCCTCATCAAACTTGCCGAACTTTAGGTTTATAAAACCATGATTGGTAGTGGGCAGTTTCTGTTTGATGATATCAGCCTGTATGGTTACCCCTAGATGGTTGGCCTGCCCCGTTAAATCTGCAGCGGTGTGATAGTCCTCTTTATCCGTTTTGAAGGAGTCGTTACGGGTGTAGCACCACAATATCGTGGCCATACCGAGGCTATGAGCCTCGGCAAAGGCTTCGGCTATCTCTTTTAACTGTCGATTACTTTCCTTAGATCCGAAATAGATGGTGGCCCCGATCGCTACCGCGCCCATGTTCCAAGCTTCCTTGACCTTTCCGAACAAATTTTGGTCATACGTGTTGGGATAGGACAATAACTCATTGTGGTTTAACTTGACAATAAAGGGGATTTTATGTGCATATTTACGGGCATAGAGACCTAATGCCCCAAAAGTTGAGGCTACCCCATTACAACCAGCTCCAATGGCCAATTTTATAATATTCTCAGGATCAAAATAATCGGGATTCTTATAAAACGAAAAAGCGGCACTATGCTCGATTCCTTGATCTACGGGAAGTATGCTTAAATATCCAGTATCTTTCAGATTGCCATGTCCGTACAATTGGGCAAGACTACGAAGCACTTGCGGGCTTCGATTGCTATTTACAAAAACTTTAGAGACAAAATCAGCATCAGGTAATTGTAGTTCATCCTTCGTGATTTTTTCGCTTACATGATCCAAATAGAAGGACGCTTTGTCCCCTAATTGTTCCACTATATTTTCGTATGTTTTCATGTGTTTATTTTTTTGTTTTTCAACGGCCATATGTAACATCCAAATAATCATTTCGTTGTGTGACAAAATTTTTGGTCATAGATGTTTCATTGTCCTTTTTTATCCGATTCCTAAACTTTCATTGGTCTTTTCGATGGATTTGTGCGCATCGGTCTCAATACCAGTAAGGGCCCGAATGGCGTCAATGGTCTCAGGAATTACAATTGCTTGATTGTCTACTACATAGGCATAGAAGAGTTCATCGCCCACAACCTTTAGCATATCTTCCCAAAGGGCTACCTCGTACATATCGCCCCAAGGCCTACCCATATCCAAAAACATTTCTTTGATGGTATTGTTGGAGACCAATCCTTGATCATAGTGAATAAACTTGATTCTACTTGAGGTTTTGAGGGCGTTCAACACCTCTTCCTTTGAGGCTTTTTTCCTTAGCTTCACGTTCCAGTAATGCATGTGGCTAAGGGTTTGGGGAACTTTGACCGCTGAAGTAATGACATCCAAATCCGGATCGACACTTTGCGCATCGGGCCCTTGATGACTTGGGATGTCTTTTTCGGGCACCATGGTGTTCATTATACCTCCTAAATGGCTTTCCCATGGGTCGGTGGCCCTTCTTAATAATGTTCCCCGTGCATAATCCAATAAATCTGCCCTTTTTAAAGCGGTCAATGTTCTCAAGATTGATGTGGTATTACAGGAAACCACTCGGGTAGCATCAATATTTAGCGCCGTACTATAATTGTTTTCCGCACTAAAGGAATGCCCTGTTGTCTCGTGCTTTTCACCCCCTTGAAGAATGAATTTTATACCCTGTTTTTTATAGACCTCTACGTTCTTTGCCGCTATGTTCTTTGGGGTGCAGTCTACTACCAAATCTACTTGACCCAGAAGATTTTGCATGGATCCAGCTACAGGAATTTCAGACATCTTCATTTGCCCCATTGCTTGTCCTGTAGCCGCGAACACCGAATACCCTTTTTTAATGGCGGTCTGTATGCGCCAATCACTTATGACATCGCAAACCCCGACAAGGTTCATATCATCTTGTACATTGATGGCATCGGCCACTCTTTTTCCGATGACTCCGTATCCTATTACTGCAATATTTTTCATATCCATATTATTATTATTATTTAACTGTTATTAATTTTTTACTGTTTCTGTATAATAGTACCGCGCCTATTACCCCTGCTATCATAGAAGCGAATAGGATGCTTACTTTGGACGTAAATATTAGGGACTCGTCCGTAAAAGCCAGTTCGTTTATAAACAACGACATGGTAAAACCTATACCGCCAAGAAAACCTATGCCATAGATCATGTTCCAATTCACGTTTTCCGGAAGCTTGGCGAGTTTTAATGCGACCAATAGTCTTGAAAAAGTGGCAATACCCATGACTTTTCCAAGAATCAGGCCTAGACCAATCCCCAAGCTAACGGGGCTGGATAGTACTTTCAACAAATCTCCATGAAGATGTATTCCGGCATTTGCCAAAGCGAACAAGGGAAGAATTACAAAGCCCACTATTGGGTTTAAAGTCCTTTCCAATTTTTGAAGTGGAGTTTCAGCCTCGGAACTTGCAGTCTTGATATCCTCCAATATCTCTAATTGCGTTTTTGAGATAAGTGTTCCCTTTATAGACTTGGTTTCTTGAAATCTCTTATGCAAACGGTCTAAACGCTCTAAAAAGGTATTCTCCTTAATTTTTACCCTACCAGGAATGGCAAATGCCGTCAGAATCCCGGCAATGGTTGGATGTACCCCTGAAAAAAAGAAGGCCAGCCAAACACCGCCGATACCAATAATGGCATAGAACCAAGTGCTTCTCACTCCCGCATAATTGCCGATGATCAAAGCTCCGAAGAACAATAACCCATGTAGTAGATCCATCTCGGATATACCGGAGGTATAGAAAAGGGCAATGACCAAGACACCGCCCAAATCATCCACTATGGCCAACGTAATAAGAAAAACTCTCAATGCAGAAGGCAGTCTTTTCCCGACAAGGGCCAGAACACCCAGAGAAAATGCAATATCCGTGGCCATGGGAATGCCCCAACCATTAGAAGCTTCGCCCGAGCTGTTGAACAATAAATAAATAAGGGCAGGAAGTACCATGCCCCCTATAGCGGCACCAATGGGTAGTACCGCATTCTTTGGGGATGAAAGTTTACCACCGATTATTTCACGTTTCAACTCCAAACCGACTTGTAGAAAGAAAAAGGCCATTAAGCCGTCGTTTATCCATAACAGTAGCGACTCAGATAGCTGAAGTGTACCCACGCTAAAGGCAATATCTGTTTGCATTAGGCCGACATAATATCCCTTCCATGGCGAGTTGGCCCACGCCATAGCGATAACGACCGTGATAAAGAGAACAATGCCACTATTATTGAGTCCTTTGGCCGAGCTGCCGAAGAATTTTTTAATACCCCTATTTGAGTCGAGTCTAGGCATCGATGCTGGATTTTTTGGGATTTACATCCTTTTCCAATTCATTGTTGGAACTATATTTTAATTGGTTTTTTATATAAGCATCCCGTTTGAAATTTCTTATGATTACCCGGTTGCTTTTTTCATAGGTAAAATAACTTATGGCCCAATTGAAGCCCACCAAAAATTTGTTTCGAAACCCGCTGATGGATAATAGGTGTACAACCGACCATAAAAGCCAGGCGGTATACCCACCGAAGTGGAGCTTCCCTAAATCAGCGACCGCTTTTCTCTTGCCGACAGTGGCCAATGAACCTTTATCCCTGTACGTAAAGGGTTTTGAAGGCTTTGAAAGCATGGTGTTGAGCAGCACTTTGGCCAAATGTCTGCCTTGTTGTATGGCAGCTTGGGCTACCTGAGGATACCCTTTCGGGGTCTCGTCTGTGATTACCCCGGCGATATCCCCAATCGCAAATACATTGTCCATTCCGTTAACTTTAAGATAGCTGTCCGTTTTGAGACGGTTTCCCTTAACTATATGTTTTTGCTCGATGCCTTTTGGTATCTGGCCCGTTACACCTGCCGTCCAAATTAAATTTTTGGCCCTGATTTTCTTTCCACTTTTAATATGTACCACATCACCGTCATATCCGCTGACAGCCTCGTTCAATAACACTTTCACGTTCAGGTTCTTTAGATATTGAAGCGTTTTTGTGGATGCCTTGTCGGACATGGAGACCAACAACTCATCTGTAGCTTCGATGAGATAGATGTTCATTATAGTATTTGGATACTCAGGATAGTCCTTGGGTAGAATGTACTTGCAGAATTCGGCCAGTGCCCCAGCCATTTCCACCCCTGCGGGGCCTCCGCCCACAATCACAAAATTGGTCAGCGCATCGCGTTCCTCATTATCGCAAGTAATCGCGGCCTGCTCCAAGTTTTGCAGCATCATGTGGCGGATATTTAGGGAATCCCGGATATCCTTCATGCCCAAACTATTCCTTTCCACTTCTTCCATACCAAAGAAGTTGGTCTTTGTTCCGGTTGCCAAGACCAGATAATCATAGGTAAGTTTACCTTTGTCGGTGAAAACCGTATTGGAAGAGGGCTCGATTCGCGTTACCTCGGCCAGCCTGAAACTCACGTTCTCATAACCTTTAAACTGTTTTCTATAGGGGAACACGATGCTATCTGGTTCCAGACCGCTAGTTGCCACTTGATAAAACAGAGGCTGAAACTGATGAAAGTTATTTTGGTCTATCAGAACGACCTGTACCTCCCTATTTTTAAGGCCTTCTACCAGGGCCAGCCCTGCAAAGCCACCACCCACCACCACTACACGCGGCAGTACGGTGTTGGGCAGACAAACCGAATCTGTTACTTTGCAACTGGCCTCTGTACTGTTTTCAGGTATGCGATTACTCTTCATGCCCATTTGGGGTTTTAAAGTTTTTTACCATAAGCATATTTATATAGCTTTTGATAGCAATTATCCAGTAACTTATTTTTCACTTTTTTTTCTAACAATCAGAACCGAGCAACTGGCATGCATGGCAATGGATTGGGAGACCGAACCGAGCAAAAAGCGGGAAAATGCACCATGGCCCTGGGACCCAACAACAATAAGGTCTGCGCCAAAGTTTTCTGCCTTTTCGAGAATGGCGCTTTTCGGAAGGCCATGGATAACTTCGGTGGTTATTGATATTTCAGGGTTCTTATCCTTAACTGATTTGGCTGCATTTTTCACAATAGTTTGCGCTGACTTTCGTGCATTGGACACCGCTTCTTCATAATAATTACCAAGTGGACTACCAAGGGTAGCTGCTCCAGGAGCGGTCAGCAAAGGATTTTCAAAAACACTTAGTATACATACTTCAGTGCCCCCCAGCAAGCGCATTGCTGCAAGTTCATTAATGGCGGCTCTACTGAACTTGGAGCCATCTATTGCCAATACTATTTTCATCTTCTTATATCTAATTGTTCATAAATCTTATTTCATACTACTTGCTTTGCCATCTAACCCACGGTAATAGGTCTCATTAATTTTCTCCAATACAAGTGTTCGTATAAGCCTGACCAGTACATCCCGAAAGTAAAAGCGAACAAAAGCTCTTCTATTGGAATGCCGGTCACTAGAATATCACTAAGGTTTTCCAGATTCCAGAAAAGTTCTACATAGTTGGGATAGAACGGGAGTATACTTCCAAAATAAACAAAGTACAATGCCGTAAACAGAAATCCACTTATCCAGATTTTGGTCTTTAAATCCGGACGGCAGTACAGCGTGGCCATTCCACCCAAGAACATCGCTACAATACCACAGTAGATGTGGTTCAACGGCGTGAACAGGGCCAATACCAAAAACACGACCGCCGGAACGAAAAGGATATATAGGTGCAACCGGTGCCTTGCATGTTTGCGCTCGGTATGCGGTATTTCAACATACCTTCGCTTAAAAATAAAATTGTACAGTACCGTCCCTATACCTCCGATGGCAAAAGAGAAGATTAGGCTTTCGATATCGAAACCTGTTTTTATCGCCAAATCGAAAAGCGATGGCGGATGCCAATATTGGGGAACAAAAAGGGGTTCGGTAAGCCCAAAGGGCATGGTTATCCAACTCATCTTCAGCATTTCTCTTCGAGAATCTTTCTTCATTAGATAGACCACGCCCCAAAGGGCTAGAATAATAAGGGACCATATGAACCAGACATATTGCATAATCTTATAGTTTTCGGGCTTCTAAATAATCGACCGCTTCCTTGACCGTCAATGGGTAGGTAGCATTTCCTGTCCTGACGTAAAAAGTAGTGGCCCCGGTATCGCTGACATATATGGGTTTTTTGGAAGGTTCGATATCTATGACGCACACCTCCTTTTCATTTAAACTATAGAATGATATGTGATTGCTGAAACAGGCTTCGTGCCCCAGCTGAGTGGATATAATCCGGTATACCTCCCGCTCGTAGCCATCCCTGTTTTTATGCTTAAGGGTTTTAAAATCCTTTTCCAGGCCCAAAACGCTTCCGTCGTCATCAACACCAATAATTAATTTGCCCCCTTTTGCATTCATAAAACCGGTAATGGTCTTGGCTATGACCAATTCCAGTTCGCGGTTGGTGGTTTTCCTAAAATAATCATAGCGGATGGATGACTTAAATTCTACCCGTTCATTCTCACCCGCCTCTATCAATTCTTCTAAATCGCGCAGTAACAACTGCTGTTGTGTGCCTATAAGCTTGTTCTTTCGCCTGAGGGTTATGAAAAATAGGCCGGAAACTACCCCTAGGAAAATGCCAAGGACTGTAAGCGAGACGCTCATCCCTCTCATATCAAAAGTGAAAGATTCTAAAAATTGCGACTTTAAGACGTCCCAAAACAGGGAAAATGAAAATGGTGTATTGCTAAATTCAAACCAATAGAGCACCATGGTAAAAGGATGGACAAGGAAATAGAAAATGCCCCCCCATATTACCGTTTGGGTTAAAATCGTTTTGATATTTCTTGCAGTACTATTCACTTATTCTACTTTATATGGTTGTACTCTAGGTTCAATTCCGGGATTCCATTGTCAATTGCTCAGTTCTTTGGCATTTTCCGACAACAAATTGCCTGCGGTCGATGCGACACCGGTTCCTAAAAAGTCTCTCCGATCTATTTTTCAGATTATCTACTCTTAATTTGTGTGTTGTAAAATGCTGCAATCAGGGCACCTGTTAGCCAGGCAATGATAAAAGTCTGGACAATACCAATAAGTGCCTCCCAAATTGGCACGTCTACCCGTATTATACTGGTGGTGTCCAAGCCGTGCAATAGGCTGTTGAAAAACTTTATGCTTCCTTCTTGTCCTGCTGTGGCCAAAACAATCATGCAGCCGGCGTAGAGGATTGCAGCGGTAAGCCCCATGGCAAAACCGAATTTTTTTACATTGATACGATTCATGATTCTTGTTTTAATGTTTATTGTTATTATTTATTTATGAGTTTGTTCATGTGTCAAAACCAAAGTCGGAGTCAATGGTTGCGCTCAAGGCTCTTTTTGTATTCCATTTTATTGTGCATGGCCTTGGCGAGATCCTCGTGTTCTAGTGTGTGATCACAAAAAGAATCGGTCAAAAGGCTGTCCGACGCAATTACTGGCATAAAATGGTGGGTGGTCAGTAGCATAAGGTCAGGATATCTAGTGATCATATCGCTCAATTTGTTCGCAAGTATGGTATCCTTAGCCGCCTCTTTTACGAGTTCGTCCACCATCATTCCCATGGCATGGTCGTTATCCATCATCTTGGCAATGTATTTTTTGCCCAGATCGTGGTCTTCGACCATCAAGGTCAAAACCTCCTCTTGTTGTGACGGGTCCTTAAGCATATCCTTTACAGCACTTTCCTGTTTTTTTGCACAGGCCGATAATGTGAAAACGGCCAAAACAATTCCTACTGTTTTTTTGATTTTTGTTTTCATTTTGATTCATTTTAAGTGTTACTAATTGTAGCTACTTCCTAGTGTCAAGTCAAAACTGAAATGACACTATTCGGATTTTAGAATCCTTTTTGTTTCCTCAAATTCCTCTTTTGTAATTTCACCATTGGCAAATCTTTTTTTGAGAATTGCGAGAGGGTCTTCCTTCTTTGATTTTCGGTAAGGGATGTCGTATGGCACAAAGAATATCCATATCAAGAGGATCAACCATATGATCCACCATACGAAGTGCATACCGCCCCAGTGTCCGTCGAAAAAATGCATAGTTTTAGATTTAAAGGTTAATAGTTGTTTGTTCCTGGACTAGTTGTCCTATTCTAAAAGTTTCTTTGATTGCTCATATTCCTCCTTGGAAATCTCGCCCTTGGCGAACCGGATTTTGAGCAACATTAGTGGGTCTTCTCCCTCAATTTCTTCATAAGAGGAACTGGATGGGGCAAAGAAGATCCAGCCTAAGGCCACAAACCAAATGGCCCACCAGATAAGGTGCATGCCCCAAAAAAATCCATCTTTGTAAAACATATTTTTAATTTTAAGGTTTCTATGATTTTAACTAATCTCTGCAATGGTATAGCCTTCAAGTTCGTTGAGTTGCCCTTGCAGTTCTTCGACCGTAAGCTTCTTGTTCATTTTTACAATGGTTGCGCCCACGGGTTGTAAAAAAATTTCTACATTTTCTATATTCGGGTGTTCTTCCAAGGTCTTCTTAACCCTTGTGACACAGCCACCGCAGCTGATTCCGTTAATTTGATACCTATGCTTCATCGCTATAGCATAATTTTTAATGGTGCCGATGTCCTCGATGTTCTTCTTGGGTCTCGGTGGAAACTTGTTCTTTACCGTGATCATGGTTTTTGTTCTTATCTGGCTTACCGTGACTACTATGCCCGTGACCACCGTGTGGTATAAAAAGGTGTATCAAAAACATTACGATGATAAAGGCGAAAAGCCCGTTGTATCCCGTGATGCCCAATGCGGGCGCGAAAAAAATCAACAATAAGGGAAGACCACAACCGATGACCATCCATATCCAATGTCCTTTCATGAGTTTTTATTTTTTCGTTACTTCTGTAAGTATTAATGGTGTCCGGAATGGTCATCTCCATTAGATTTCATTGCGCCGTCGCCCATCATTCCCATACCTTGCATGTCCATTCCCTTGTCCTTCATCATGTTCATGCAAGACTGCATGCAATCGTCGCTCATCATGCCTTTTTTGTGCATCATCTGCATCATCTTGCCCATCATCTTGCCATTTTTCATCATGTTATGCATCGTATTTGTCATCATGATACTGTCCTTCATCATCATTTGCATGCCCTCACCCTTCATCATATGGCCCATCATTTTTTGGTTGCCCTGCATCATCTGCATCGCATGGTCGTTGGTCTGCATGGCGTCCATAAATTCGGTCATATAACTATGGTTGCCCGCTATGGCCTTGATGATTTCGGTTCGTGTTTCGGAGTTCTCAAGGATTGCATCGGCATCTACATTTTGGCTACAGCTCACTAGAGCCATGAGCGCAATCATTGAGAGAAATAGTGATACTGTTTTCATTCTTTTCAATTTTTAATTATGAATACTAAAGTGTTCTTAAGTTATTTCCTTATTTATTGTTCTTTTAATTTTGCTCCCATAACCAAATTGACCTAGCGGCTATGGGAGCCATTTTTCCATTAATTGGCGGATTTAAGAAACTCTTCTATTTTCTTGCTTTCATGCTCGGTGAGGTTGGCCCTAACCCGCATGTGCAAACTGATTGTCTCCCAATCAGTATCGTTGTAATCAGAAGGCGATGGGGCGATGTGGCATCGATTACAGGTCTCTCCCCACATTTGGGCCCCGGACTTCTCTATCTTGAATTCTTCAGACGCGTCCGCTACTGAATCAGTGGGCACATCCATATATTTATCCTTTGTCGATGAACAGGCAACGACCGTCAACCCAAATGCGGCCATAAGACCCAAGGAGATTGATAATTTATATACTGTTTTCATTTCTTTGATTTTTTTGATTTAATTAAAATCCTATGGCCCAATGCAAAAACAATCCGTCTGTATTGGTGATGCCATCTCCATCATGACCGCCTTCAGTCTCTGTGGTTTGATAGCTTAGTTTAACCACCGAACGCCAGCTTAACCAGTAGTTGAGGCCAAATGCATATTGCGTTGATTTCTCTTCCCATTCCGCACCTTCAGGTGCATTGAAGTCTGAATACCTTGCGACGAACTCCAAGTTTTTTACGAAGTTGCTTCCTGACATGGTGGGCCGATAGCTCACTTGACCATAAAACGAGTTGCTTTGATTGTCAAAAGAGTATTCTTCCTCATCTCCATCCTCATGCATCTCGATAAATGTGGCAGTATCCACGTTTGAACTATTGTATTGGGCTTTTACATCTACTATACCGCTCAATCCCGGTATTTGTTTCACTAAGGAAAAATCGAGTGCATAAAGAAAAGCACCGATATCCTCGAATTCCGAATCCTCCTCTCCTGTGCCGCTGGTGGAGTAGGCTGAAAAGCCAATTTCTGTGGAAGAATCAGAGAATGGCAGTAACCCGATTCGACCTCCATAGGCCTTGGCCAAGTTGGTATCCTCGTAATTCTCAAATTCCAAAATGCCTGCTTCTTCCGGTTCCTCACTTCCGTCTTTTATACGTGGGCCGTTCGTCGAGTACACAGAATAATTAAGCTTGGGGCCACCCAAATCGAATGCCCCACGAAGCTCCACGCCGATACCTGAAGAAGGTGCAATGCCGTCGTGTCCGTAGCCCAAAGGGGCATTGGGCAATCTGTTTATCCACGCAGGATGTAACCTTTCCATAAAGGTGCCAAAAGGTAAAAGAAACTTACCGGCACGAACCGTCATGTTTTTGTTGAGCACATACATGACGTCCGCATACTCCAGGCCGGTTTCCAATTCGCTACCCTCCAATACAAATTCAAGCTCGGCCTCGAACATCAGCCTATCCGAATGTTTATAGAGGAAAATTGGGGCAAAGGCAGAACCTAGAAATGTAGATTCCGTTTCATCGCCCGAATCCATATATTCAAATCCTGTATGGCCGTAACCACGCAGCATAAATTGGGTCTTACTTGGTTCAAAGGTGTTGTAGGTCTGTCCAAAAGCCGAAGACGCAAACACCAATAGGGTCGTAAATACTAGTAGCTTTTTCATTGTTTTAAGGTTCTGATATAGTTAATCAATTCCCATCTTTTCTTTTCGGGTAGAGCGGTTTTATAGGAGGCCATGGGGGGGCGTCCTTCGGTTAGTTTCCAGAAAAGTGCTCCATCGGTCTGTGCCTGGACATCCGTACTGGTAAAATTGGTAGGTTTCGGCGTCAATCCTGCACCGCCCATTCCGTCTCCCTTGCCTTTGGCCCCGTGACATATTACGCAGAGCATTCTGTAGGTCCTTTTGCCATTAGCAACTGCAGAGGCATCATTTTTCAAGGGATTGGTCAATTTATCGGCACTTTCAGGTGCTTTCCATTCGTCTTGAGCATTTCCAGTTGGCATCGCCAAGAGGAATAGTAGAACTGTCAAGAACATAGGATCAGTAATTATATTTGTTACTTTCATATTAAAATCAATTAGGTTGCTGTGTCAAAACTATTTTTTACTGGTTAGAGATATCTGCATAATCTTCTTTGATATCTATATAATTTCGTCAAGAAAGCCCCGTTGCCACTTTTGGCTATTCTTGTAATCGGTCATGCTCATGCCCATGATTTCCTTGAACTGTCTGGATAAGTGGTTGACGCTGCTGTAATCGAGCATATAAGCGATATCTGAAAAAGTATGCTGCCGCAATTGAATGAGTTCTTTTACCTTTTCAATTTTCAGCTTTATGAAGTACTTTTCGATAGTGCTATTTTCATTCTTAGAAAAAATCTTGCTCAATACCTTGTATTCTCGATGTAACATGTTAGCCAGATAGTCCGAGGTTTTCTCCTTCATGTTGATAGGGATGTCGGCAATCAACGATATCAAGGCAATCTTGATTTTCTCGACAATCATTTCCTCTTCACTTTTGGCTATTTCGAAACCGTTGGAATGAAGGACATCTACCACTTTTTGGTCTACTTCAACAATTGCTATTTCTGGTGCCTTTACCGTAAGTTTCCCTAGTTCAAGGGATAGTACCGTAATGCGCAAATCATGCAATTCTTGCTTTATGACCTTTAGGCAACGCCTACAAACCATATTCTTTATCCAGTATTCCCTTATGGAATCCATGGTACATGTATTATGGTTTACATTAAATCTCAACAGGTAAAACCCTGTTTGGCAATCAATCTGAATGTTCTGCCGTGGGAATAGGGTACGACAATAAGAGGCCACTTAAGAGGTATGGCCAATGCGAAGAGCGGACTATTGCATAAACAATCCGCTTAATTAAAAATCAAATTAAGAAAGTC
This sequence comes from Croceitalea sp. MTPC5, assembly GCF_036985505.1. Taxonomy (NCBI): domain Bacteria; kingdom Pseudomonadati; phylum Bacteroidota; class Flavobacteriia; order Flavobacteriales; family Flavobacteriaceae; genus Croceitalea; species Croceitalea sp. MTPC5. The sequence continues at coordinate 1,014,427 of NZ_BTGQ01000001.1, read as the reverse complement.
TCGTGAAGAACTAGCAAATCCTTCTGAATCAACGGAGGTTTATAGTTTTTGAAGGGAACTACATTTTCCTCAAGTCCTTCGAAAAGGTTTATATAGGTGTAGATAAAGGCCTTTAAGAAGACAAAAGTTTGAGAATCAATCTCAAAGGAGACCTTTTTTAAATCATCCTTGCCAATGTTGACGAAGGCGTCAGTACTGCAACAATCCTTTTGCCCTAAAGAGCATTTAGCGGAAGTGTTTTCTGGATTTTGAAGCTTTTCATCACATGGCTTTGCCTCACCGGTCACAGAAAGGCTGACCAATTTACTACAGCAAAAATGCATATTTGCCGTAAAGGAAGTGGTGGTAAATAATACGGCACAGGTTAGAAATATGGATAATATTTTGGAGTAAATTCGCTTCACAACTTAAAAATACAAAAATTTTGTTTAACCACTTTAAACTGATTTTAACTTTTGAAAAAATATAAAATACTGTATATCAGTAATATATGCAATTCTTGGTCAAAGAATCGCTCTAAAACTAATCAATAAGGATAAACAAAAAGATGATATTGGTCATGTTTTGACCATCAGTGAAGCCTAAGAAATTGCGAGAGATTACCAAAACCGCTAATAATACGGCAGATTTTCTTTAACCTATACTATTTTAATCAAAAATCAATTTTAACGTTTTTTAACTCTATTCTAGAGAGGGTTTCCAACTGGTTATTCCCGTACGCTTTTTCGATGTGGTCAAAAGAAATACTTCCTTTTGTTTTTGGTTTTAGGTTGTGATAATCCTGTAAGGTCACGCCATTGATCATACGAGCATTATAAGCTTCCCGAAACCGGATACCCCCTTTGCCGGTAGAGTATTTATAAGCAAAGTAGTCCATGCTATAATCCTTGACGTCGAACCAATAGAGGAACACATCCTCAAAATCATCGCCACCGCCCTCTTGTTCAAAAGTAACACGGATTTTATAATACTCCTTACCTTTTATCACGCTTCTACCTTGGTCTTCTAAAATGACCGCAGGGTCTTTGAGCCAAAGGGGCAAAAACGCAAAGTATATGACCGAATTCACCGAATTGGCATAGGCTTTCTTTCTTTTTTCGGTAAGGTTTACCAAGGTATCGGCCACATAACGGACCAGCCCCTTATTGGTATAGACATCCCGTATTTCGGTGCCATCGGGTTTATTGCCGATTCTTGTGTATTCAAATCGCCCCTGGTTTCTTTTGTATGTATACTGATAATCCCTAAAATCGAATGAAGCCTTCGTGTTTTTCAATTTTTCGGTTCCCGAAACTGCTATGGCCTTATCGATGATATCCTCTTGGCTAAAACATGGCGTTTGAGATAATAATATCATCAGACCAAGGCTAATTATAAAGTATTGTATTGGATGGAATAATTTCATTCAGCGTTACTTTAATCGTTCTAACATCAGTTGCATCAAAATGTTGGCGCTTACGCGCGCTTTTTTCTTTAAAAAAGCCCTCGGCGTATTGTCCCCGATTTCAAAGACCAAGGCTTCCGCCCCATGGGCTACAAAAAAATAATTACGGGAAACAGTAGTCGGTAGCATGTTGTCGCTTGGCCTGATGTTGGGGTCATACCCATCGAGTTCTTTCTTGATATCCGTCAGCCAGTCGGTAACTAAACTGGGCATGTTCCCTTCTAAATCTGGATCGACCGTATAATAGATATCGTCCCATGTGGAGTGAAAATCGATACCAAAATAGAATTTTCCTTGATTCTGCCTTACCTTTTCCTCCATAAAATGTTTGACTGCCCGGGTTTCCGGTTGATTGAAATTGGCCCAATCCCTGTTTAAATCGATACCCCCGGCATTATGTCTCCAATGGCCATTGTCAACACCATCCGGATTCATCAGCGGAACTACATAAGTAGTGAATTTCCTCCTGAATTTTTTGGCCAATTTGGTGTCCGATGTAATGGTTTCTATGAAGGTTTTCATCGCGAGGTACCCGGTTACCTCTGGTGGGTGCTGGCGCGAGATGACTATCAGCATATTTTTCGATGTTTCCTTTCCGATTGCCAATAGATTCAGGTTTCTATCCTGCCTGCTTTTTCCGATTATTTTTTTGGCAATGAAATCTTTCTTCGCTAGGCTGTCCACCCAAGCGGAGACATGATGCGAAGTATGCAACTCTTGCCCTGACACCCACAGGGTATCGGGACCTATATGCAATTTCATACTTACTTTTACGGGAAGGGAGCCGGGACCAAAAGCCTTATCCCCCTTTTCATACTCGGTATAGTTGATAGAGTCCAGTGGCGACCAAACAAGCCCATCGGAACTGAGCTTCGGGTAATAGCGATGCTTTGCCGATTCGTGGTAGGTCATAACAACGTTGATCGGGTTCTTTTCTTTCGCCCATACCTTAAAGGCGTACCAAGGGCTGGTGTTGATGGGAGTATTTTCGGGTGTTATCAAAACGGTATAGGTACTGTCATTGTTCTTAACGATACCGTTGAGTCTGGCCCCGTCAAAGTCATTCGAGAACATGACGGCATCATCATCAAATGTAAAATTGCCCTTCCATTGCCTTTGAACCGGCCTGGCATCCGTGGGAACGATTTCTATTGGGGGTTGCCCCTGATATTTTTCGTTTTGGGCATAGGTAATGCCTAGGCCCAATACATAAAATAGTACTATGATTTTTTTCATAATAAGTGACTTAAATAACCTTAGTGTTCAATGATAATTTCTTGAAATAATTTTGAGTGGCGCGGTTTACCTTTGGCGATAGGATAATGGCAGATAACATGGTCGGTATGGCCATCAAGGCAAAACTGATATCAATAAGGCCTACGACACCTGACATCGTTGACACCGCACCCAAACTGATACTTATAATGTACACATAATTATAGAATTTTTTGTACTTGGTGCCGAAGAGAAAGGCTGTACATTTTGAACCGTAATATGAGTAGGTGAACAATGACGTCAACGCAAAAATGGATACGATAAATACCAATAACAAGGTGCCTACTTCGGGCATGGTCTTTACAAAGGCATTCAAAGTTACGGTAACACCACCAATATTGGGGTCTTGCCAACTATCGGTCACCAGAATGGCGATCGCGGTCAATGTGCATACCACAATCGTATCAATGAAAGGCCCGAGCATGGCCACCAGGCCTTCCTTTACAGGTTCCAAGTTTTTTGATGCTCCGTGAGCCATGGGTGCCGTTCCGATTCCAGCTTCGTTCGAAAAAGCGGCTCTGCGTACACCGACAATTATGATGGCACCCAAACTTCCGCCCAAAACGGCATTACCGGTCATGGCATCCGAAAACACTTGTTCAAAAGCGGGTAGAATTTGGGTATAGTTCATCATCAGAATATAGGATACCGAAAGAAAATACAGTACCACCATAAAGGGCACCAATTTGCTGGCATAGTTTGCAATCCGCTTGATGCCGCCAAAGATGACTACGGAAACCAAAATGCTTATGACCATCCCTATGAGCAATGAAGATGTCGATGATTTGGGATGATCAAGAACGGGCAGCAGTACATCGTTCAAGATCTGGGTAAGTTGGTTGGCCGTGAATATGGGAAGGGAGCCGAAAAGACCGGCAATCGAAAAGAATATTGCCAGTGGTTTCCACTTTTTCCCCAAGCCCTCGGTAATCACGTACATGGGGCCGCCCTGTACAACCCCAGAATCGTCTTTGCCCCGATACATAATGGCCAGTGAACAGGTATAGTATTTTGTTGCCATACCAATCAGTGCGCTCATCCACATCCAAAAAAGCGCACCGGGCCCACCCATGCCAATAGCCAAAGCGACACCTGCAATGTTTCCCATGCCCAAGGTTGATGACAGGGCCGTTGATAATGCCCTGAAAGCACTTATCTGGCCGACATCCGATGAACTGTCATACTTACCGCGGACTATGGCCAAGGCATGAGAAAAATACTTAAAGGGCAAAAGTTTGGAATATATTAAAAAATAGATTCCACCGCCAACCAATAATAGCAATAAGGGAATGTCCCAAATCCAGTTGCTGAATCCTATAATGGCTTTTTCAATGGCCTCCGTCCAGCTATTTACCATGTTCAAACTGCTGTGAGTATCTCTTGAACAATTCTTGATGTGGCCCATCTAGGGTAATGTTCTTGCCCTGAATAAATGCCATTGAAAGGGAATTGGCCTGCACATCCAGGGCATCTCCCTTTGAAACGAACAAAGTGGCATCCTTACCGACACGAATGGATCCTACACGTCCATCAATACCCAATATTTTGGCCGGATTCAGACTGATCAATTGTAGTGCCGCTTCCCTATCCATGCCAAAAGCAGCGGCCGTACCTGCGTAAAAAGGCAGGTTTCTTGAAGTAGAAAGCATACCGGTATGGCTCAAGGCCACAATGAGGCCTTCCTTTGACAAAAGGTACGGTAATCGATAATAGGCGTCGTAGTGCATATCGTCACTTCTGGGATAGGCATAAGTGGGCGGTAGAATAACGGGGATGTTGTTTTCCTTTAAAAAATCCTTTACCGACAACGCGCTGTATGAAGTGACCAAAAAGATTTTTTGTACGCCGTGTGCCTGTGCAAATTCAACGGCCTCGATAATTTCTTTGGGTTCACCGGCGTGAATGGCCAATCTTTTATTTCCAGAAAAAAGCCCCTGTAAGGACTCCAACTTTAGATTCGTCTTCTTGTCGGCGATGGTGCCGTAGGAAGAGGCCTGAGTAAACAATTCGTGCAATTGCGATAGTTTGGAGGCATAGGTTTTGTTTTTTTTGATGCGCCTCGTCTTTGTTTTCGCGTCGTAAGAAGATGACTGTGCCGATGGCCAATACAAGTGTATTGCAGCTTCCTCTACGAAAACGGCCTCCTGCCAGCTCCGGCCATCCAGTTCCATGACTGCGGATGTTCCGGATATTAAACCCCCGGACCTGATGGTTTCTACCATGAGTATGCCGTTGTACCTCAAGGTGGGGATATGTTCCGAACCCGTGTCGAAAGCAAATACCGTCTTTAAACTCGGGTTCATGTCTCCTTCTTCCAATTTGTCGTTGGAATGAGGAACCCCGCTTATTTCTTCAATGCCTATCAGTGAATTGGCCAAAATGAATCCCGGATAAATATGCTGTCCGGAAACATCAATGATCTTATAATCGTTGAATTCGCTGCCCGCGTCTTCAAGTTTTCCGACATAGGTAATTTTTCCATCCTTAAAACCCACTGTCGTATTGTCAAGAACGGTACCCTCGCCCGTGTGTACCCTGCCACCAGAAAGCAGCATGGGCTCGCTCTGGGGTTTGGCGGCTTCGGGAAGCAATTGTCCTTCCGCATCATCGGAAATAAAGAATAGGCTTATTGAAATCAGGCTAAAAAGTACTTTGTTTAATCTGGTCATTGGTTTGAAATTAATGGTCCATTTCGATATATTCACAATCGAATTCCGGTTTTGTATTCGAAATTTTGGCCGTTGGCCGTTGGTCGGAATCACCGCTCCCCATTTTTTTGAGGATGCGTGATTTCTCTTTTTGGTTGGCTTTCCTGAGTTGTTTGTCCCTCTCGATATCGAAATAGATGGTCCCTTCAATAATCGTCTTTTCGGGTTTGGAATAAAGGGATAGGGGAGGGCCCGACCACAACACCACATCGGCGGATTTACCCACTTTGATGCTGCCCATGGTGTCGTCAAGATGCAAGAGTTTGGCAGGGTTCAACGTTATCATTTTAAGGGCATTCTCTTTACTTGAACCGCCATATTTAATGGATTTAGCCGCCTCATGGTTCAAATGCCTAATGGTTTCCCTACTATCGGAATTGATGGCGGTCAATACCCCTTCATTGTTCATGATGGTAGCATTGTACGGGATTGCGTTGCGGGTCTCCCATTTGAAGTTCCATTTGTCGGAGAACGTACTTCCACCAACACCGTGTTCCACCATTTTGTCCGCTATGCGATATCCTTCGAGGGCGTGCGTAAACGTATTCACGGTAAAACCGAACCGCTCGGCAACATCCATCAACATCATCATTTCCTTTTGCTGGTACGAATGGGCCGAAATAAACCGTTTACCCTCGATGATCTCCAACATGGCCTCATTGACCAAATCCTTTCTGGGCCGGACCAAGGTATTTTTTCTTTTCTTGACTGCTTTGTCAAAGGTCCGCCAGCTTTTTTTATAATCCAATGCCTCGGTAAATGCGTTGGCATAGAACTGTTCCAAGCCCATAAGACTTCTGGGGAAGCGGATGGATGGGGCACTTTTTGACCTTTTGGGGTTTTCGCCCAAAGCAAATTTTATGAAAGGAGCTGCCTTTTTGATTTTGAGTTCTTCAGGGCCAACTCCCCACTTGAGCTTGATTATGGAGGATTGCCCCCCAATAGGGTCGGAAGAACCATGTAATATATGTGCGGCCACCACACCACCTGCCAATGCCCTATAAATACTTGCATCTTCCGAGTCTAGCACATCGCCCATACGCACCATACCGGAATTGGTGGTAATTTCGTTTACCGCACTGATGGCGATATGGGAATGCTCATCGATAAGGCCTGCGGTAAGATGCTTTCCGGTACCGTCTATGACATTAGCATCGTTGGCTGACAGATTAATCCCGATTTTTGCGATTTTCCCTTCTTCCAGCATTACATCGGTGTTGGAAAGGACGCCTTCGTCTTCATTGGTCCAGACCGTTGCGTTGGTAATCAAGATACGCTCCGATGCTATTTTTTCAGGGGTTCCGAAAGCCATAAAGGGAAAAAAGACCTTCCCCAAGGATGCTGTATCCTGTTCAGGTTGCCCTGTTTTATCGTTTACTTCTTCCAATACTTTCTGTATCTTGGTTGCTGCCCATCTAATCTCCTTTTCGTAATCTATCGTTCCGGTCCCCTTTAAGACCGTCTTATCTCCAACGGTCTCCATCCATCCCGTCAAACTATATGTTGAACCTTTTGCCTTAAATTCCAACACCGGAACATCCCGCTCCATAGTAAAGCTCATCTTTTCTTTGGAACCCCCTTGGGGAACTATGGAGCCCTCATATTTTTGTAGATTCTTTGACTGAATATTCAAGGTTGCATTTAAGTTTCCGGCTTCAAGGGAATATTCTCCAACGATGCTTTTATCTGCCAGGTCGTTGGCCATGAAGCGATTGCCCTTCACCCAATTTTCGATAAGTGCCGTCTTTTCATCAAAAAGGTCGCCGTCGGTAATGATGAAATTCGCCAGTTTGCCCTTAGCTAAAGTGCCTACGATGTCATCGACTTTTAAGATGGCAGAAGGCGTGGTCGTGAGTGCTGAAAGTGCTTTTTTCTTGCTCAGCCCATAGGTAACGGACTTTCTAAGGTTTTTTAAAAAATCGTTGCTATTATCGGTTGGATGGGCGGTGACGGCGAAACGGACACCGGCCTTTTCCAAACGTGATGGGTTGGTAGGGGCCAACTCCCAATGTTTAAGATCGGCCAAGGATATTTTATCGACAACGTGCGGGTCGGTAATGTCATAGTCCTTCGGAAAATGTATGGGAATGACCAATGGAGCATTCATTTCTGTGATTTCCTCAATACGTTGGTACTCGTCGCCCCCGCCTTTAATAATAAAATCAATATCAAACTCTTTCCCTAATCTGTATGCCCGTAGGGCCGTTAACCAACCTTCGGTTTCAATGATTTGTGGAAGTTTTTTGTTATTCACAAGGGCTTCCAGGGAGAGATCTGTAAATGGTTTTTTGGAATGGCCCCCATACCATTGGGCATCGTAGAAAGTCTGTCGCAATAAGGCGATGGAACCCATAGGCGATACGGGATAATCTTGCGTGGAGCTTCCCTTGTCAAATGAATAATGGGCAGCCACTTTGGGCTTTATAAGCATATTGTTCTCTCGGCCATCGCCAAGTACCACTAAAGCCGCTGTGCCCCGGGCAATGCCATCGGGTCTCATGGTGGCAACGGTTCCAAAACCTTGGGACCTTAATTTTTCGGCCATCTTTTCATTTATTTCGAAGTGTTCTGCACCGTCGTAACTGGCCTTTATGGCCTCATTGGCGTTGTAGGCACCTTTGGTGTTCGACTGGATCTGCTCCCTTTTTACGTAAGGACTTCCCCTTTTGGGTATAACCACTTCGGGTTGACCGTAATTGCTAAAAATATCTATGAAAGAGGGATAGATGTAGCGCCCTTGATAATCTATTTCGGTGTATCCTTTAGGAACTTGGGCTCCTGAAACGACCGCTTCTATAACGCCGTCTCTCAACACCAGTGTGGCATCGTTAAGAATGGTTGCCGGATCGACTACAATAGTAGCATGCGTTAGCGCAAAGGCATTTGGTCTGCGATCTGAAACGTCATTTTTCGGAAAGGTCTCTTGACCATTGGAATGAACAAAGAAAAGAACCGCGATGAGCGATGTAATGGACTTGGAATATTTGAGTGTTCCCATTTCAAATTCTGGTAATATGGATTAGTCTAATTTTAGATATCGAACCAATGGGCCAATTCAACTTTCCCTGCTTTTTCAGTTTTATAGTAGAAAGCATTGGTCTGTGGATCGTAAGTGTATTCCTCGCTCAATTTCTCACCTTCTTCGGACACCCTCTTAATAGCGGAAAGAATATAGTCGAGTTCATTATCGGTCATTGTAGGATGCAGCGAAAGACGCACCCATCCGGGTTTTTCGGCCAGGTTACCCTCGTCAATTTTACTGGTAATGCTCCGGGAACGCTCTTGGGACACCTCCAACAACAAATGCCCGTAGGTACCGGCACAGGAACACCCGCCCCTTAATTGAATCCCATAATGGTCGTTCAATAGCTTTACGACCAGATTGTAGTGAAGATGCTCCAAGTAAAAGGAAAATACACCAAGACGGTAACGTACCTCTCCGGCCAAGACATGCAACCCGTTTATTTTGGGTAGCTCCTCAAAACATCTTCTTACCAATTCATTTTCACGTCGACGGATTTTCTCAACGCTCATTTTTTCTTTTAACCCTATGGCCAAAGCAGTTCTCATGGTCTGTAAAAATCCGGGGGTACCGCCATCTTCGCGAGCTTCGACACTTTCAAAAAAACTATGGCCTCCCCAAGGGTCGGTCCAAGTGACCGTACCCCCTCCGGGATTATCGGGAATTCGGTTTTTGTACAATTTTTTATTGAAGACCAATACACCCGAGCTTCCGGGGCCTCCAAGGAATTTATGGGGCGAAAAGAACACGGCATCCAATCTTCTTGACTCCTTTTCGGGATGCATATCAATATCGACATAGGGTGCGGAAGCAGCAAAATCCACAAAACAATAACCACCATGGGCATGCATGATTTCGGCCAGCTCATAGTAAGGTGCACTCACTCCGGTTACGTTCGAACAGGCCGTGAAAGAGCCTATTTTCAGCTTTCTGTCCTTGTACTTTTCCAACTCTTGGTTCAGGACTTTTGCGTCTACGAACAAATTCTTAGTAGGCTGCAATACGACCACATCTGCAATAGTTTCCAACCACGTCGTCTGATTGGAATGATGCTCCATGTGGGTCAGAAAAACAACGGGGCGTTCGTTTTCCGGGATGGTAAAGGATTTCTCTAGTTTTTCCGGAATCTTAAGCCCGAGAATACGCTGAAATTTACATAGTACTCCCGTCATACCCGTATCGGTAGTGATAATGGCGTCTTCTTCGGAAGCGTTTACGTGTTTCTTAATTTGGATTTTGGCCGTCTCATAAAGACCCGTCATCAATTTGCCCGTATAACTCGTCTCTGAGTGGGTATTCCCGACCATGGGGCCGATTCTTTCACGCATTATATCCTCGATCGGACCGTACAATCTACCACTAGCGATCCAGTCGGCGTAGACCAAAGGTTTTGTCCCGAACGGCGTCTTTATCTCCGTATCGATACCGATGATATCTCTTCTGAAATCGCCAAAATAAGATTCCAGGGTTTCTTTTTCTTGTGCTATCATTTCTCTTTGAAAAATAAAAGACCGCCCTTGCTTAATTGAACTCCAAGATTGACTCACGAACTAACTCAAATAATTAAAAGTCTAAAGCAAAACTACTTCTTGCTTCTATGCTTTAATCGTCAATATGGATGTTCAATTAAGAGGACAGCCCTATACTAAAGATTTATTGTATTCTATCGTATTGGCAGCAACCTGGCAAATCTTCATAAACCGATGCTTCTGCCTTATGGAACTCGGTATCATGACCTACCGCGGCAATGGCCTTGGAAACTTCATCCTTGGTAACGGCCTTGTCAGAAACACCGATACTGACCATTTTGGTTTCTTTGTTCCATTCCGCATTGGCAACCCCAGAAACCGCTCTGGCCGCTTTTTCGATTCTTTTTTTGCACATGCCACAATTGCCCGACACCTGAAAATCAAAGGAAGCTACCGTACTATCGGTGGAAGCTTCACTACTATCCGATTCGCGGTCGTACTGACAACAACCGGGCAGCGCCTCATAGGCACTATCGCTCGCCTTGCCGAACTTGGTATCGTGGCCCACTTCGTTGATTGCCTTGGAAACTTCCTCCAACGAGGTTTTTTCGGAATCATAGGCTACCTCTATAATTTTTGTATCCTTGTTCCATGTTGCGCTGGCCACCCCTTCTACAGAATTGGCCGCTTTCTCGATGCGTTTTTTACAGCCATTACAATTGCCCAACACCTCAAACTCGCTTGATTTTTCTTGTGCATTTAAAAAGGACACGGCGCAAAAGGCCAAAACTAAAGACACAAAACTTTTTACTTGCTTTTTCATTGAATTTTAATTTTAAGAAAATTGATATTTATTATTGATTAATGGGATTTGGAACAAAAAGACCTGGATCTTCGGGTACGCTGGTATTGGCCAATACTTCATCCTCAGGATATAGGAACCTTTCCACCCTACCAGGGACCGTGGTGGTATTGTTTGGAAATGGTACGGCCACTTCACTCTCCGTACGTAGCCTTCGCGCATCATCAAATGGCATAAAGGTCGTAAAACCAGTAATGTAGCGTTCCTCTACAATTTCACGTAACAAAGCAGTATCAGCATCAACACTATCAGGATTCTCGATGCCACTGGGGGCAAAGTCCGCGGCGGTATAAGCATCGTACATCATAGGCTGGCCCGCTACACTAGCATTGAAAAAATCGCCCGTCGCCAATTCGGCCCTCCAAGCGTTCAAATGCCCCAAACCGACATTAAAGCCTTGGGTACGGGCTCCCGCTTCGGCCAGAATCAAAAGGTTCTCTTGATAGGTAATCAGCGGTTGTGGCTCCAGTTCATCGGCTATACCCAAATTACCGTCCGGATTCGCCTCATCAATAGTATAATACTGTAGTCGGGCAGTTTCATTGGTTTTTGTATTGTTTCTTGAAATACCACTAGATAAATCCAAAAGCTGTACAAGGTAACTGTTTCCAGTTCCCGCACTGGGTGTGTTGTTAAGCAATATCCAAAATTTGTTTTTTGTGCTGGTAACATCTTCCAAATCCAAGGGCACGAACATCATGTTATTTTCTTGGGAAGCAATTCCATTCTGTGCCGCGGCGTAGGCCAAATCGTACTGTCGTGTTAGCATGTAGAACCTAGCCTTCAAGGTCCATGCGGACTCTAGCCATTTTATTGCGTCGCCATTGAACAGAAAATCTTCCAAGACCACATCTTGAGGGGTGACGTTGGACAGGTTGCTGATGGCCACATCCAATTGTGACTGTAACGAATTGAATACTTCTGCCTGACCATCAAATTGGGGATTGTCGATCTCCAACAGGGCATTGGAATAAGGAATATCACCATATAGAGAGGCATAGTTTCCAACAAGTTGGGCCTCTAGTACCCTTGTAATTCCTTGGTATCGATTATTGTCGGGCGTTCGTTCCCTAATTTCCTTTAACGGGGTCAAAACTTCTTGATACCCATCCCAGTTAAAGTCGGTAAACGTTACATTATAGCTGTATCGCTCCAATTCCGTTTGGTCAAAACCAATTAGCTGACCAGACCAGTATCCTGCCATTCTATTGAAATCATCCAATAGGATATCAATAAGGTTCAACTCGGCCCCATTCAAAAATAGGCCAGGTTCCAACTCGTCCAAAGTAAAGTTGTTTGGGTTTTCGTTAATCCCATCCACCAATTCTTCGCATCCTATAAATAGGGAAGTTAACAGTAGCAACAGGATGATAAGATTTTTATTTGCTGTCTTCATTTTATGCTGTATTAGGGTTCGTAGTTTAAAAAGTAGCCGTTAGGTTAAAAAGTACAGAACGGGTGGAGGGGTTGGTGAAATAGTCCATCCCCGAGGCATTGCTGATTCCATAGTAACTGGTTTCGGGATCAGAGCCAATGATGTCGGTCCACAAAATAAGGTCCCTACCCGTCAAGGCTATTCTTAAACTTTTCAGGGGAAAGTTTTTGTACCGGTTTCTATCAAATGTATATCCTAAGGTCACGTTTCGGAGTTTAGTCCATGTGGCATCCTCAATATAAAGGTCGTTGAGTTTGTTGAACCCAAGGCCCCCGCCCCGTGTTCTATAAAACGATTCATCGAGCAATACATTACCCGCCCCAAAATCGGCGATATTGCCCCTAACCGTAGTTCCGGTGCTGAACACATCACCATTTACATTTGCCAAATCCTCGGTCAGGGTAATTTCGTTGCCTACATCGGCGTGGGTACCAAAGCCATACATTACGATTCTTCCACGGTTGATGAAGTCCCCGCCCTGAGAGTGTTCAAAGAGAAAGCTAAAGTCAAAACCCTTAAAGTTCAGTTGCATACCGGCACCACCTCTCCAATCGGGATTGGGATCTCCTATAACCCGTCTTTCGGTATCCACTTCAGGAAATCCGTTCTCATCCAATGCACGGGTACCGTCTTCGTTCAACACGGAACCGGGGAGCCAGAACGAACTCATTGGAAATCCTTTGACAGCTTTGGAAGTACCCCCGATATCCACGGTCTCCGCTCCGAAGATATCTACCACCAAATTTTCGTTGTTGTTAAAGTTGGCATTGAACGATAGTGAAAAATCCTCTTTTTCGATGAGTTTCGCCAAGAGGTCTATTTCCCAGCCCTTGTTTTCTATGATACCTGCATTTCGGTAGCTGTTATTGAAACCCGAACTGGGATTGGTTTTGACCTCGAACAGAATGTCATCTATTTCATTTTCATAATAGGTCACCCCAAGATTAAGTCTATTTCCGAAAAATCGCAGGTCGGCGCCAATTTCGTATTCCGTTTTTATTTCTGGCCTAAGGTTACGGTTGCCACGAACATCCGAAACCTCAAAAACACCACCAAAATCTTGGAAATTGGTGGTTGCAAGCGTCTCAAAACGATAAGGCCCTGGTTGTATCCCGACTTTTCCCCAGGATGCCCTCAATTTTCCGAAAAATTGCTCGTCATTTTCAAAAAGGTCGCTGAATTGCCATGCCATATCCACGGAAGGATAAAAAAATGCCCCTTCAATGGTAGAAGATGCCTCTAAAGAGGCAGATGCATTGACGAACAACTGGTCGAACAAGCCAAAATTGACGAGCGCATAACCTCTATTGGTTCGGATTTGACGTAAATTCCGGCTCCAGCTCGTGGAAGCATCATCCGGATTCAGATCTGAAATAGGTTGTCTAGAATCCACTACAAATGGGGTCAATCTTATGGATGATGTGGCTCTTTTTCTGTTGTTGAAGTTGAAACCCAATGTGGTGTTCACATTTATGTCCGGGGTGAGATTATGCTTGGTTTTCATAAGAAGGTCAAAGTTGTACTCCTTGCTTACCGCAACGGTCGAACGCATATCACCGAATCTTGACCCCCCGGCCGTATTGATCGGCAGAAACTGTAGTCTTTCATCGGAGTAATAGTCCAATCCACCACGAAGTGTAAAATCAAGCCAATTTGAAGCCCGAATATTTATTTCGGGGGTCATTAGAAACCGATCTACCCTGGTTTCATTGCGTTGTTCGTATATAGTCCATAATGGATTGTTATATCCCGCATTACTAGAGGCCCCTATCTGATTTCGATAAGATCGCTGCCTGTTCTGAAAAACATCACCGTTACCATCGACATAAGTCCCAATGTGACCCCTGATATCAAAATCTGCAGGGTTCCTCAGCAAACCTATATAAAGGCCGGTGATACTTCCACCACCTCGAATCCTGTTGGATTTGGTGTAGGTATAGGCTACATTATTCCTCACATCCAACCAATCAGTGAGGTTTACTTTGGTGTTCAGTCTAATGTTCTGACGGTTATAATCTGCATTTTTGACGATCCCATCCTGTTCCAGGATACCGTAGCTAAAAAAATAGGAAGCTTTTTCGCCACCGCCAGCAACAGAAAAATCATGCTGTAGAAATGAACCGTTTCTAAATACAGCATCAAAATTCTCGTCGATAAATGTTTGCCTGGAATTTTTATTGGCAATGGGATAGTACAGTTCACCGGAAGGAGTAACAAAATACTCTCCGCTGGTATCAAAGTCATCTTGTCCGCCGGGTCGGTCAGCGATACGGTCTCCCCATGATTCGGTCCTGTTCAATGCCCGTACACCGCCCCGGCCTTGTCCAAACTTGTCCTGCAAGGGTACCCTTACCGATATATCGTCAATGGAATAGGTAGAGCTATAGGTAAATGTAGGACGTCTATTAAACGATCCTCCCTTTGTGGTAATTAAAATAACCCCATTGGCCGCTCGTGAACCCCATAAGGCGGCAGCCGATGCTCCTTTCAAAATTTGAACATTTTCAATATCATTCTGGTTGATGTCGTTCAATCTCGACTGCTGGGTAACACTCGTACTGCCTCCTACACCATCATCATCAAAAGAATCGTTGCTTACTGGGATACCATCTATAATAATAAGGGGATTGCTATCCCCCTCAATGGAATTAATTCCCCTGATCTGGATATTCGAACCAGCTCCAGGATCTCCATTTTGCCGGGCAATACGAAGACCGGAGACTTTTCCTGAAAGGGCATTGATAACTCCAGTTTCTCCTGATTTTACGATGCGCTCGGGTTCTACTGAGGAGCTTGTGGCGCCCGTCTCGTCCTTTAATTGCTTAGTGCCTATTGCCGTTAGTACCACCTCGTTCAATTGGTTTGCACTAGGCGCCATTTCAAGATTGATGACATCGTCTTGGCCGATAGTTACCTCAGTGGTCTGAAAGCCAATGTAGGAGAAGACCAATACATCTCCCGTGGATGCCGTAATTTTATAGTTTCCATCAAAGTTGGTCGAAACACCTTTGGTGGTTCCCTTGATGACGATGTTGACGCCTGCGAGGGGAACCCCTTCTTTATCGGTCACCTTACCGGTTACGTTCATTGATTGTATTGGGTTGTTCGGCCCAATATTGGAAGAGGTCTTTGTGCTTGTTTTCGCTTTTATATTCTTTTCCAACAGCACAATGAGCTTTCTTCTTACTTCAAAAGACACTTCGGTATCTTTTAAGATAATTTCCATAAGCGTCTCTATTTTTACTTTATCGACATTTACGGAAATTCTTTTTTTGATATCCAAGTCCGAATTTTTGTAAAGGATATTGTAGTCTGTTATTTTTTCTATTTCATCAAATATTGATTCTATGGTAACATCTTCCATATTCATAGAAATTTTTGATTTCTGTGAATAGGTATTGTTGGCATGTAATTGAAACAATGCGACTAATAAGAGTAGCGCTGTTATTTTCATTTTCAGGTCTATTTTAAGAACAAAATAGTCTTTAGATAGTGTGTTTTTCATACTTTTGAAAGAGTTTAAAAATTGGTCAATCAGTTTTTGAATTTGTTTGGAATCATGGGATTGTTACAGCAATCCCTGATTCTTTTAAGGTTTATTTCATGCGCTTATTGGTTTGGTTTTATTTTTATTTTATCACCTTTCATGCTATAATCAAAGCCTTTGATCCGCTGAAAGGCAGTTAGCACTTCTTCGATGGTTTCGGTCTCAAACCGTCCAGTATATCGTTCTTTTCCGATATTCTCTTCATCAATGCCTATTGAAATGTTATAATGCCGCTCCAGTTTTTTAGTGATGCTGTAGAAATCTTCGTTTTTGAATAGTAGGATTCCATCCTTCCAAGCGATATGGCTGCTGATATCGACATTCTTACTTGTCAGCGCACTTTTGGAATAGTCATATGAGGCCATTTGGTTGGGTTGAAGGAGTATTGCTCTGCTCACGGAAGCATCCCGCTTTTTCACTTTAAGACTGCCCTCAACCAAAACTATTCTGGTCTGCTGGTCATCATCATAGGCCGATACATTGAATGCTGTACCTAAAACCTTAGATTTAGTGAACTCGGTTCTCACATAAAATGGCCTCGAAGAATCTGACTTCACCTCAAAGTATCCTTCACCCCTTAACATCACGTTTCTTGGGCCTTTACTGTTAAAGACAACGGGATATGTTATTGACGAACCCGAATTCAAGTATATCTTAGTACTATCGGATAATACTATTTGAAACTTTTTACCGTAGGGAACATTTAAAGTATGGTAGACCAATGGCTCTTGAAGCCCATTGACAGACTCATTCTTTTGATAAACAATTTGGTCACCTTCTTGTTGAGCACTAAAGGTATTGGTCTTGGCAACCGTTTTACGCCTATCGGTTTTAACGATTTCTTCATCTGTGCCATTGCTTAGCGTAATGGTGACATTCTCCTGGAATCGTATCTGATCTTTTTCATTTTGGAGAAAGTATAATGCTCCGACAGCAAGTAACCCAAGGAAAACAGCGGCGTACTTTAGTGCACGCAGCACGATAGGTTTCTTATGGGTGTTATTATTCTTTGCAAAACTTTCAAGCAATTCCATCTTCAATCGTTCGGCATTTTCTTTTGCAATTGCACC
Source organism: Croceitalea sp. MTPC5 (assembly GCF_036985505.1). NCBI lineage: Bacteria > Pseudomonadati > Bacteroidota > Flavobacteriia > Flavobacteriales > Flavobacteriaceae > Croceitalea > Croceitalea sp. MTPC5. Next base: position 997,595 of record NZ_BTGQ01000001.1, on the reverse strand, counting down.
TGAAATCAAATGGTGAAGTTTTATCTCTGCCTCGAACTTGGGCTGGTTTTGGTCAAGCCATTTTGTCAAAAACTCAATTTCCTCAGCTGTTGCCGTATTGTTCAGAAATTTGTGGATGATTAAATCTTTGTTTCGCTTTTCCATTGCTTTTTTGTGCAGTTTTCTATTCTTATGCTAAACGACTGAAATTTTAAATACCCTCGCTTTTTATTGAAGTTTATGGTAAAAAAGGCTTTTTTTTGTTAAAATAACCTATGGATTTGAGCTCTCAGAACCAAAATGTTGATATAAAAGCAATCCGAGAAGGGGACAGAAAAACCTTTGCTTTGTTAATAGCCGCCCATTATGAGGCAACATTTTGGTATGCTCAAAGTCTGACCAGAGATGAAGCCTTGGCGAAAGACATGACCCAAGAGGTTTTTTATAAGTTATGGAAAAAAAGGAAAAAGATAAAGGATGGCGTCGTAATAAAGGGTTGGCTTTATAAATCGGTTCGAAACACTTTTCTGGATTATATAAAAAAAACAAAAAAAGAAACCCATTTACTGGAAGCCGCCCTGGCAGATACTTTGGACAATGTCATTGAAAAAGAAGGGGAAGAAAAGATGCACCAAAAAATGGCCGTCATCGAGAAAGAGATACAGAACCTTCCCAAAAAGTGCCATAGGGTGTTCTTGTTAAGCAAAAAAGAAGGGTTGACAAACAACGAAATAGCTGAATATCTAGGGATTTCAATTAAAACGGTCGAGGGGCATCTTAGCAAAGCGCTGAGGATATTGAGAAAGAAAGTATTAGATAAAATTCAGTTACTTTTTATGCTTCTAAAACCTACTAAAAGCACTTGAAAAACGACAGACCTTATCTCAATTTTTGGTTGTCAAGGATTTTCAATACTTCCTAAATTCAGATTCAGAATAGTGGAACTTCCAAAATGTTTTTTGTTTCAATAATATGAAAACCCTATATCACTACGTTGATTAGTATAAAGCTATTTTATGGAACGAAAGGAATTTTTGCGAAATATAGGTGCAGGGGCGGCCTTTGCCCTGGTTTATCCCTGCTTGAACGGATGTTCAAAAGATAGTGCTGAGACAGGTCTTCCTGTTCCCACGGGAATTGATATCACCATAGACCTTGATTCCCAGGAAGGGGGGGCGTTACAGAACAACGGGGGATTTATCTTAAAGGAGTTTGTCGTAGTGGCTAAAAACTTGGAGGGGGAATATGTGGCCGCCAGCCAAATCTGTAGCCATCAACAAACAGAGGAAGTACGTTTCATTACCGAAGATGGGGGTATCTACCGTTGTGCTACCCACGGGGCCAGATTCGACCAAAATGGTAACCCTTTAAACAGTATTACGCCCAATCCCTTAAAAATTTTCAATACCGAACTAAATGACAGGATGCTCAGAGTTTTTGAATAAAATAGTATATGTACTGGAACGGAATTTGTTGCTATGCTCCAAATCAAACAGATGAAAAGGCAAATGCATGTAACGGTAAAGAACAATACAAGGAGACGAACCACACAAATTTGGTATATCTGCACCATAATAAGTTTTATACTCTTGTCCAATTTTTCGTTTTCACAATCAAGCCCAAGCGATTTGGCAATAGAATATCGCACCATAACAAGGGGTTCATATCAACTTTTAGCATTGAGCGAAAGCAGAATGGTATTCACTCAAAAAAGCAGAGGGAAAACCATTGACACCTTGAAAATGGACAACCAGAAATGGGAACGAATAACAGAATTGGTACAAACTCTAAGATTAAAGGAATTACCTTATTTAGTCGCTCCCTCTGAAAAGCGGAAACATGACGGTGCGGCACATGCAAAACTCAAAGTTTATTTCAGGGGACAGCTATATGAATCAACAGGTTTTGATGACGGGAACCCTCCCGAAACCATTAAGGAGTTGGTCGAATTGGTAGTGGAACTTAAACCTGACTAAATTGAACAGACCACATAGATTTCTAAAGGAGATAATGTCTTAAAATATGTTAAACAAAAAAAGAGTGTTAAAAATTTTGTAGTTTTGCAATGATTTATGAAAGTATTTTGTTTCAAAATATTATCTTTTTTGATGGCGCTCATTGTGCTATTTTCCACTTTTTCCTTCACAATGAACAGCCACTATTGCGGTGACTATCTAGTGGATTCGGCGTGGTTCGTGGACGCCGACTCTTGTGGTATGTCAGTCGCCAAAGACCAACATTCACATGAGAAATCAATCATGAAGGATGGTTGTTGTAATGATGTGACTTGGACCATTGATGGTCAGGACGACCTCAAAATTACCTTTGAGGATTTGACCCACGAGCAGCAATTGTTCGTTGTTTCATTTATCTATTCGTATATAAATCTTTTCGAGGGGCTCGAAACCAAAAATAATGCGTTTGGAGACTACTCGCCCCCTCCATTGATAAAGGATGTTCAGGTCCTTCATCAGACTTTCCTTATTTGATATTAAGTAATTGAATCTTTGAGCCCAGCGATGGTATCGCTTTGGGCTAAACCCTTTTTGTTGATTTTTTCAGCACATCTTTCAATTATTTAATCATCAATACCATGCTAAACAAAACAATCCGTTATTTTCTTGAAAACAGGTTGATAACATTTATGTTACTCCTTGCCTTTATATTTGGAGGAGTCATAACTGCCCCATTTAACTGGGAACTTTCCTGGATGGACCGGAGCCCAGTACCTGTAGACGCCATTCCCGACATTGGGGAGAACCAGCAGATAGTCTTTACAGAATGGATGGGGCAATCACCACAGGATATAGAGGACCAGATCACCTATCCACTTACAACGGCCCTGCTTGGTATCCCTGGCGTAAAGACCATTCGCAGTAATTCCATTTTTGGTCTTTCAAGTATCTATATCATCTTCAACGATGATGTGGATTTTTATTGGAGTCGGACCAGGATTCTCGAAAAGCTTAATTCGCTGCCACCCGGTACCGTTCCCAGTGAAGTAACCCCCGCCTTGGGGCCTGATGCCACGGCACTAGGCCAGGTATATTGGTACACTCTGGAGGGTAGAGACCCGAAAACCGGAAAACCCACAGGGGGTTGGGATCCACAAGAACTTAGGACCATTCAGGATTTTTATGTACGCTATTATCTGACGGCTTCGAGTGGTGTTTCCGAAGTCGCATCCATTGGTGGTTTTCTAAAAGAATATCAGGTGGAAATCGATCCCGATGCCATGAAGGCCAACAATGTCGATGTAGGGATGATCATGAATGCCGTTAAGAACAGTAACCTTGATATCGGCGCAAGGACATTGGAGTTCAATAGGGCGGAATATCTGGTCAGGGGTTTGGGCTATATCAAAAACTTATCAGATTTGGAGGAGAGTGTGGTTACCGTCAGGGATAACGTTCCCATACGCATAAAGGATGTGGCCAAAATACAATTCGGTCCTGCGGGACGCAGGGGCGGTCTTGATAAAAGCGGTGTCGAAGCTGTGGGCGGTGTCGTTGTGGCTAGATATGGAGCCAATCCACAGGCCGTTATCCAAAACCTAAAGGATAAAATCCAAGAAGTTGCACCTGGTCTACCATCAAAGACGCTTGCTGACGGAACAGTTTCTAAAATAACTATTGTCCCCTTTTATGACCGATCAGGTCTGATACAAGAAACTTTAGGAACCCTGGAGCAGGCCCTATCACATGAAATATTGATTAGCATTTTGGTTGTAATCGTATTGGTGTTGAACTTGAGGGCATCGGTATTGATATCAAGTATATTGCCCGTTGGCGTATTGATGACATTTATACTGATGAAATATTTTAATGTCGATGCGAATATTGTGGCATTATCCGGTATAGCTATCGCAATAGGGGTAATGATTGATGTTGGGATAGTTTTTACGGAAAACATTGTTAGGCATTTAGAAATGCCAGAAAACCATGGGGCAAGGGGCAAAAAATTGCTGCAGATCATATATGAGGCCACAGTCGAGGTTGCCTCTGCCGTAATTACGGCTCTTGCCACTACGGTTGTAAGCTTTCTGCCAGTATTTGCAATGCAAGCTGCGGAAGGAAAATTATTCAGGCCTCTGGCATGGACCAAAACATTCGCTTTGATTTCGGCCTTGTTCATTGGAATTATGTTCATTCCTGCCCTTGCAAAAGTTATGTTTTCCATTAGAATCGATACAAAGAGAACAAGTCGAATATTTAATGCAATTTTAATCGGTTTCGGATTGGTTTTCCTTATTGGATATGGAAGCTTCATTTCGCTGGCCCTAATAGCCATTGGCATAAACAATTTACTCATTCAGGTACCAAACTGGAGTGGACTTAACGGGAAGATTAGATTGCCCTATTCCGAAAAACTGGCCAATTATATCAATATAGTCATAGCCATTATGGTTTTGGTCTATTTGTTGACCATTGAATGGATGCCTTTGGGAGTTTCTAACTCAACATTTGTCAATTTCATCTTCGTGATAGTTATTATCGGCTTGGTTCTGGGCGCATTAATGGGAATAGTGCATTATTATAAAACAATCTTAATCTGGTGTTTGAACAATAAATGGAAGTTTTTGTTTATTCCAATCTTTGTTGTTTTTCTTGGGATGAATATATGGCTGGGATTTGGAAAAATCCTTGGTTTTATGCCTGAATTTGCCAAGGACAATGTGGTTTGGAATAAATTGGATAAAACCTTCCCAGGACTGGGTAAAGAGTTCATGCCAGCATTGGACGAGGGTTCTTTCCTGTTAATGCCAACGACAATGCCGCACTCCAGTATTACTGAAAACATGGAGGTCATTGCAACAGTTGACAAGCATTTGAACTCCATACCGGAAATAGCATCCGCTGTTGGTAAATGGGGTCGTGTCAATTCGGCCTTGGATCCTGCACCTACCTCCATGTACGAGAACACCATTAACTATCTGCCCGAATACATTTTGGATGTGGATGGCCATCGAATGCGCTTTAAGGTAAACGATGAAAAGGCCTTTGTCTTGAAAGATGGTTCTACGTATAAATACGGTGAAGATGATTTCAGAAGAATTGGTGTTGAACAGCTCATTGAGGACGAAGATGGCGAAAATTTTAGACAATGGCGGGAGCATATTAAGAAGCCAGATGATATATGGAATGAAATCGTTAAGCATTCCAAATTCCCAGGGCTTACGTCGGCACCTAAACTTCAGCCCATTCAAACACGTTTGATCATGCTTTCGACGGGCATGCGAGCACCTATGGGGATAAAGGTCTTTGGCCCCACACTTGAGGTCATTGAGAAAGTTGGTTTTGAGCTTGAAAAAATCTTGCAAGAAGTTCCTAGTGTGAACCCAGCCACTGTCTTTGCCGATAGAGTGGTGGGAAAACCATACTTGGAAATACGACTCAACAGACAGGCCATGTCACGATACGGATTGACCATTAAAGATATGCAAATGCAACTATCCGTTGCAGTCGGGGGCAGGCAATTGTCCACTACCGTAGAGGGCAGGGAACGGTTTCCCGTCCGGGTTCGCTATGCAAGGGAGTTTAGGGACAACCCTGATGACCTAAAGAAAATCTTGATTCCAACACCTGCAGGTGTTCAAGTTGAATTGGGGGAGCTAGCCGATATAGAATACGTAAGAGGACCTCAAGTCATTAAAAGTGAGGACACGTTTTTAACAGGCTATGTCATATTCGATATGAAGGAGGGTTATGCGGAAACCAACGTTGTAGAAGATGCCCAAGCCTTGATTGAAGGCAAAATGGAAAGTGGGGAATTTCAATTACCCGCAGGGGTAACCTTTCGCTTTACGGGTAATTATGAAAATCAAATAAGGGCCTCAAAACGGTTAATGATCGTAGTGCCCATTTCTTTAATCGTCATCCTATTGATATTGTATTTCCAGTTTAAATCAATGACCCCATCGTTAATGGTATTCTCTGGAATATTTGTGGCTTTTGCAGGTGGTTTCATTATGATTTGGCTCTACGGTCAGGATTGGTTCTTGAACTTTAGCGTTGCTGGAATGGATATGCGAAACCTTTTTCAACTGCATACTATAAATCTTAGTGTTGCTGTGTGGGTCGGTTTTATAGCACTTTTTGGAATCGCTACCGATGACGGTGTAATTATGGGCACATATCTTATGCAAACATTCGAAAAGGAAAAGCCGAAGACGATTGATGAAATAAGAACTTCCGTTTTACATGCAGGCTCCAAAAGGGTTCGTCCCGCAATGATGACGGCGGCCACGGCAATTATCGCCTTAATTCCTGTACTTGCAGCTACCGGTAAAGGTTCAGATGTGGTTGTCCCAATGGCCATTCCCACCTTCGGCGGAATGCTGTTGCAGGTAATGACCATGTTTGTTGTACCGGTATTATACAGTATGTGGAAAGAGAAAAATTTAAAAAAACAATTAAAAGAAAGCAATGCTTAGATCAACAAAGATAGTTTCAAAAAGGGATGCCATTTTTTTCATGCTATTTCTTTTAACGATAGGCCCCTCCCTTTTTGGTCAATCGGACCTAGAAGGATACCTGAAGTTTGCGGCCGAGAACAATCCAGGACTTAGAGCAAAGTTCAACGACTATATGGCGGCAATGGAAAAGGTGCCACAAGTAGGTGCTCTGCCCGATCCTACGGTCGCGTTTGGATATTTTATACAACCGGTCGAAACTAGGGTGGGACCCCAAGAATGGCGCTTCAACTTGGCACAAAGTTTTCCATGGTTCGGCCTTTTGGGTGCCAAGGAAGATGTGGCCACTGAATTGGCCAATGCCAAATATGAAGATTTTGAAAACACAAAATCCAATTTGTTCTTTGAAGTGAAGACGGCTTATTACAACTATTACTTTATCGAAAAAGCCATCGAGATTACAGAGGAGAACATGGAAATCCTCAATATCTTCAAAAGATTGTCCTTGGTGAAAATAGAGGCCGGAAACGCCTCAGTTGTGGATGAGCTCAGGGTAGAGTTAGAACTGAACGATCTTGAAAACCAATTGGCGCTATTTAGGGATACTAAATACGTTTTACAGGTAAAATTCAACAACTTGTTGAATACCGATGAGCAGGCTCCAATTGCCGTACCGGGTACCTTATGGCAAGACGAACTGCCCGAGGGACAGTTGAATATTCTTGATGAGATTTATGCCTCTAACCATCAATTGAAGGCAATTGAGCACCGGCTGAACGCCTTTGTAAACCAAGAGGAGGTGGCCAAAAAGGAAGGCCTTCCGAAATTCAATGTAGGATTGAGCTACACTATCGTGGGTGAAAATGACATGTCAACGGCCGTCGATAACGGAAATGATGCCTTTGTGTTTCCTTCCGTCGGCATATCTATTCCCCTATACCGCAAAAAGTATAAGGCCATGGTCAACGAGGCACAATATTTACAAGAAGGTGAAATCCTAAGACGGGAAGACAAGAAAAACAGTCTTACAACCATTTATGAAAATACCTCAAAAGACTTCAATGATGGCGATAGAAGAATCGCACTGAACAAAAAGCAGTCCGAAATTGCAAAAAAAGTATTGGATATACTTATTACGTCCTATTCCACGGATGCCAAAGATTTTGAAGAGGTTCTGCGAATAGAAAGGCAATTGTTGAAATACGAATTGTCCTATCAAAGGGCATTGGCAGATAAAAATGCCGCAGTGGCATTCACATATTATTTACTAGGAAATTAAATTTTTAAAGAAACAAGACATGAAAAATTTTCAGAAATACAGAAACTATTTGATCGCTGCCGGTATTCTAATCGTTGGTATACTAATAGGAAACCTCTTTTCTGGTGGAGATTCAGAAACTACACACAAAGATGGTGAGCATGAATATGTTCAAGACCCCGAGACCCAGTTGTGGACTTGCTCAATGCATCCCCAGATTAAAATGGAGAAGCCTGGAAACTGTCCTATTTGCGGTATGGAATTGATTCCGTTGGAGGAATCTTCGAGTACTTCGGAGAGCATTGCTTCCAATGAAATAGTGATGACTGAGGAGGCCATCCAATTGGCCAACATACAGACAACCGTTGTAAAAGAATCCAACGCGGCCAAAGAGATTCGCCTATTGGGTCGTGTGCAACCGGACGAGAGACGTTTATTTTCCCAAGTATCCCATATACCGGGGAGGATAGAGCGCTTGTATGTCAACTTTACAGGGGAAAAAGTATATGCGGGGCAAAAGATCGTCCGTATTTATTCCCCCGAATTGATTTCCGCGCAAAAAGAGCTTTTCGAGACCATTAAATCGAAAGACGTGTATCCACAGCTGTACAAGGCTTCAAGAAATAAGCTGAAGCTTTGGAAGCTATCGGACAAACAAATTGATGCTATTGAAAAATCAGGAGATGTTCAGGAGCAGATAGATATTTTGTCCGACCATTCAGGTTATGTAATGAAAAGAAATGTAGAGTTAGGTGATTACATTATGGAAGGACAAACATTATTTGAAATTGCAAATTTGAGTACAGTTTGGGTCATGTTCGAGGCTTATGAATCCGATATTGCTTGGATTGATATCAATGACAAGGTGACCTTTACCATTCAGGCGCTGCCCGGAAAGACCTTTACCGGAAAAGTTACCTATGTGGATCCTTTTGTTTCTTCAAGTACCAGGGTCGCAAAAGTCAGGGTAGAAGTCAAAAACCCCAACAACAAACTCTTGCCGGAAATGTATGCCAATGGCCTTATAGAGGCAGAGATGTCAAATGTCGATGATGCGATAATCATACCAAAATCATCCGTGCTGTGGACAGGCAAACGGGCCGTGGTATACGTCAAGGTTCCCCATGAAAAAACTATCTCTTTCGTTTACAAGGAAATTGGACTGGGAGCGGACATGGGTGATTATTACATCGTTGAATCAGGATTGGAAGCGGGTGAGGTTGTGGCGACTAACGGGGTCTTTAGGATAGATGCCTCCGCTCAGTTGGTAGGCCAAAAAAGCATGATGAACCCCGAAGGTGGGGTAGTCATGACCGGACATAATCATGGAGGTATGGATATGGGTGGAGAAAAAGAAACGGAAGGTGAAATGAGGTCAAATGAATCCATGGACCATTCTGAAATGCCCGATGAGACTGACCACAGTCGTATGGAAAAGAGACTGCAAGTGTCCAAAACCTTTAAGGGACAGCTTGAAAAGGTTTTCGAGAACTATCTGGATCTCAAAGACGCCTTGGTAAAGGACGAAGCCGCTGCTGCCAAAAAAGGGGCCGATAAATTGTTGGCTACATTGAAAAAGGTCGATATGAAACTATTGACCGACCATGAGGCCCATAATCACTGGATGACCATTTCAAAAGAGATCAAGTCTTCATCAGAAGCAATTGGCAAAACCTCTGATATCGAAAAGCAAAGGGGACACTTTAAACATCTATCGGCACATTTGTCAAAAGGCGTACGCCTTTTCGGTGTTAACAAGGAAGTATATGAGCAGTTTTGCCCAATGGCAGACAACAACCAAGGAGCGTATTGGCTTAGTATCAAAGAGGAAATCAATAATCCTTATATGGGAGGTAAAATGTTGACTTGCGGCACCACGGAAGCTACCATCAGTAAGTAGTACTAACATTCTAGTAATGTAAATATAGGATAAAGTTGACTTATGAAGTAATTGGAACCTTCTACAATAAGAAATGCTCAATGGAAATTAAAACAAAAAATGATAAGACAATGCGAATACTACTATTATCAGGAATTCTAGTATTGACCTTAATGGGGTGTAAATCAGAAAATAAGAATGTACAGGCTCAGGATACCAACCAAGAGGTTGCCACTGTAGTACCTGAAGCGGTCATGAATAAAAAACCTCAGGTGGGCTCCCAAGTGCCCGCTGAACTGGTCTGTATGGTGAACGATGCCTATATGGGAAAAATGCAGATGCCCGTACCCGTCAAAGGGAAAACCTATTATGGCTGTTGCCAAATGTGCGTTAAGACCTTGAACAACAATGAACAAGCACGAACAAGCATCGACCCTTACAGCAAACAAAAGGTCGATAAGACCGAGGCGTTCATTGTACTAATGGCAGTCGATGGCAAAGTGGCCTATTTTGAATCAAAGGAAAATTTTCTAAAGTTCAAAGAAGTAAGCCAAATGAACCATTGAGACAAGTCTCCGCAGCAAATTGAGATTCGTTTTCGATGTACCAGCTTACGGAAACATGTAGAAAAAAGATAGCGAAATTAATTTCAAAATGATTGGAAAAGAACACAAACTATGAAATGATGGAAATGTACTGGTGGGCTTTGGGTGTTGGTATACTTGTGTTCGTGATATCATTGGTCGTGGGCAGGTTCAAAGGATGGTCGGACCGTCCATAGTGATAGGAAGCGTTTGATTGAAAAGACAGCGGTGTCCAGCTTTTAAGGTTTTATTTCTTACTGAAATAGTTTATGAAACAACATTAAAACCAATCAAACCAATAGATATAGCACCTAAGACGTAATATGAACTAGAAAAAATAAACTAAGAACTATGATAAGAAAAATTGCAGTGTTGTTGGTACTTCTCATTTCATATGAGGGCATTGCCCAAGTAGGCACAAACGGAGCGGATAGAAAAGAAGAAGGTCGACCTGTTAAGGAGTATCACCTCAGCATTGAAGAAAATAAAATGACGCTTGGCGGTGTTACTGCTAATGCAATGACCATCAACGGTGGTATTCCCGGGCCAGTTTTGGAATTTGAGGAAGGAGACCTTGCTATAATCAACATAACCAATAAAATGGATGAGGAAACATCAGTGCACTGGCACGGGTTGATACTTCCCAATTTTTACGATGGTGTTCCATATTTAACCACGCCACCCATTGAGCCAGGAACAACTTTCCAATACAGAATCCCAATCAACCAATCGGGTACGTATTGGTATCATTCCCATACAATGCTACAAGAACAGAAAGGTGTTTATGGCTCTATTATCATTCATCCAAAAGAAAAAACTTTGGAATATGATAAGGATTTGGTCGTGGTATTATCAGATTGGACCAATGAAAAACCAATGAATGTATTGAGAAACCTTAAAAGAGGTAACGAGTGGTATCAAGTTAAAAAAGGTACAGCAGTTCCACTTAGTAGGGTCATTTCAGAAGGTGCTTTTGGGGCTCAACTTAAATTTTGGAGAGACCGTATGGAAGGCGCTGATATTGCCGACATTTATTATCCCGCATTTTTGTCCAACGGTAAAAAACTAGCTGAATATCCAGAATTCAGAGCAGGCGAAAAAATACGTCTTCGCTTCATCAACGCGTCCGCCTCTACTTATTATTGGCTGGATTTTGGCGGAGGAAACCCAATGGTGGTATCTAGTGATGGTATTGACGTACAGCCCGTATCTAAAAGCAGATTTCTATTTGGCATAGCCGAAACGTATGATGTTATTGTCACTATTCCCGAAGGCACCTTAGAAGTTACCGCAACAGCTCAAGATGGTTCAGGTCATACCTCTATACAATTAGGTAATGGCACCCTTTATCCAGCCAAAAGAATAGACAGACCTGATAAAGTAGAGATGATGAAACAAATGGGTAAAATGGATATGAAAATGGGAGCACCTGCAATGGTGGGAAATAAAAAAAGGAAGACACCTGAAGTTTTAATGCAGAAGTATGGGATGCGTATGGATATGAAAGACGGCCAGATGAACATGGGGATGGACAATAAGATGGAAATGAAAAAGGACGCGATGCCAATGAGTAAAAATGAAGCATCCGATAAAATGAATGGCCGTATGCAACACAATATGCCCATGATGCAAAAAGATACTTCCTCTTTTGATTATAACACACGGAAAACCTACTTCAACTACGACTTTTTAAAGGCAAAGGAAAATACCACCTACAAAGCTGATTTACCCGTAAACGACATTCTGTTGAACCTTACCGGTAATATGCAACGCTATGTATGGAGTATGAACGGTGTTCCACTTTCGGAAACCGATAAAATAAAAATTAAAAGTGGGGAAGTAACCCGAATAACACTCAACAACCTAACGATGATGCATCACCCGATGCACTTGCACGGGCATTATTTTAGGGTCATTAATGAAAACGGAGAACGTTCGCCATTAAAACATACCGTTAATGTACCGCCAATGCAAAAAGTGGTCATGGAATTCTATAACGAAGAGTATGGCGATTGGTTCTTTCACTGCCACGTATTGTATCATATGATGGGTGGTATGGCAAGGGTTTTTAGTTACGATACCCCTCGGGATAAGCGTATGGCTGAATTTCCGGCAAAAAAAATAATTGATGAGACAGACCATTATTATTCGTGGGGATTGGCTCGTGCCGGCTCAAACTTTAATGAACTCTTTTTAACGTCGAGTAATATTCGCAACGAATTCGGATTGAGAGCAGAATTCGATTACGACAAGAACCTTGAAGCCGAAGTAAATTACAATAGGTATCTCAACGATTGGGTGCGTCTCTATGTAGGTATTAACACAGAAACTGAAACACCTGATTCCTTCGATGAGTTCAACACTGTTGGCCTGATTGGGGTAAAATACTTTACACCTTACAGGTTTAACGTAGATGTGAGTATGGATAATCAATTGCGCCCAAGAATACGTTTGGACAGAGAGCTATTGATTTTTCCTAGAATTTTTCTGGAAGGCGAATACGAATATAGAGCTGACTTTGGATGGGTCAACGATTTAGAGAATAACAAATCATTTGAAAGTGAAACCCAGTGGTTGGTAGGAGCTTCGTATATCCTCTCACGAAATTTTTCAATCCAAGCAAACTACAACAACCGATATGGTTGGGGTGGTGGACTTTTGGCAAGATTTTGATAATTAAAAAGCATAATTATGATGTACATGTGGATTATAATATTGGCAGTGATGGTCTTAGGAATAGTACTTCTTGCTAGTAAAAATGGAATTAAAATCCTCAAGAGAGAAAATCCTGAAGAAACTATGAACAGACGGTATGCCAATGGTTAACTCTCAAAGAAAGAAAACGAATCATTAATTCAAGGCAATAAAAATATGAGCTATTATTTCAATACAACCCTTAATGAAGATTTTGAAAAAGTCATTGACAGGGTAACCGAAGAACTGAAAAAAGAAGGTTTCGGTATTCTGACTGAAATCAATGTAAACGAGACCTTAAAGAAGAAGTTGGATATAAACTTCAGGCGGTATCATATTTTAGGTGCTTGCAATCCACCCTATGCCCACCAAGCCCTTGAGGTAGAAGATAAAATCGGAACAATGCTTCCTTGCAACGTGATTGTTCAGAAAAAGGACGATGGAACCGTTGAAGTCGCGGCTGTCAACCCATTGGCCTCGATGCAAGCCGTTGAAAACGAAAAATTGGGCAAAGTGGCAGAAGATATAACTGAAAAGTTAAAAAACGTCATTAATAAACTTACTTAATCTTAAATCAAATCCGAAATGAAAAAAGCAAATGTAACAACTGGAATTTTGGCCATCGCAATCATAACCCTATCGGCCACATCTTGCAAAGACAAGAAAAAAGAGCAAGAAAGCCAAGAAGGTCACCATACGGAACAAATGGAAGACAGCGGCCATATGGATGACGCTATGGAAGACCATTCGCAAATGGACCATGACAACATGAATCATGACGAAATGGCAATGATGTCATCTGAAGTCATCGCTGACTATCTGACGCTAAAGAATGCTCTTGTGTCCGATGACAAAGATGGGGCCGCAAAGGCAGGGGAAAAGCTTGAAGGTAGCCTAAAGAACTTCGATACGAGCAAATTCAGTGATGAACAACAAGATGAGTTGAAAGACATTGTTGAAGATGCCACAGAACATGCAGAACATATCGCGAAAAGCGATATCGGGCACCAGCGTGAACATTTTGATGTCTTGAGCAAAGATGTCATTGACCTTTTGGCAATCACAGGTTCAGATCGACCGCTTTATCAGGCCTATTGCCCCATGTACAATAACAACAAAGGAGCGCAATGGTTGAGTGCTACCAAGGAAATAAAAAATCCGTATTACGGCGCAAAAATGATGAGTTGCGGTAGTGTACAAAAGGAAATCAACTAAGTGAAGAAAAGTGTAAAAATCATAGTGCTTGTGCTTTTGGTTGGGTTTGTGGGGATACAATTTTTTGCCACTTCCCGAAACCAAAGCGACACAATACCAAAAACTGATTTTATGCTGGTAAACAATGTGCCGAAACAAGTGGAGAATATTATCAAAACTTCCTGTTATGATTGCCATAGTAACAATACGAAATATCCTTGGTACAATAGGGTTCAACCAGTCGCGTGGTTTTTGGAAGATCACATTGAACATGGTAAGGAAGAATTGAATTTCAATGAATGGGCCGATTATTCGAACAGAAGAAAGAACAGCAAGTTAAAATCGATCATTAACCAGATAGAGGATGGAGAAATGCCCCTTTGGTCTTACACACTAATTCATAGGGAGGCAGAACTTTCCGAGGACGAAAAGAAGATCATTCTCAATTGGGTATCAAATTTAAAAGACAGTTTATAAACCAAAATGCTAAAAAATGAAACAAATGAAAAATTTTAGAAAAGGTGTAGCAATCCTGTGCCTATTTGGGGTTGCCATTGGCTACGCACAACATAAAATAGAGTTGAACCATGACCATAGCAAGATGGAAATGAAAGTGGTCGAGTTGGAATTTAACGACAAGAACATCGCCAATGCCTACGAACATTACGAGCACATTAAAAATGACTTGGTCGGCTCGAATCCTGGCGATGCCCAAAAGGGAGCGGTAATGTTGAACGAAGCACTCGAAAAAGTCGAGGGTTCCGGTGCGGCATTATCGGCCTCGCAAAAAATCGCTGCCACCGATAATTTAGAGAGACAGCGAAAGGCTTTTTCCGATATGAGCAATGAGATGGAAACCTTGTTGAAAGGAACCGTTACATCGGGAAAAATCTATAAGGATTTCTGCCCAATGGCACTCAATGGAGGGGCTTATTGGCTCTCTTCGATTGAAGATATCCGAAATCCCTACTATGGGGCGAGGATGTTAAGCTGTGGAAAGGTAGAAAAAGTAATCCAATGAGAGACACACCTGTTGGGGAAGGGAAAATTTGAGAGGTCGATTAGTCATTAAAGCCCTTCCCTAACAGGTATAGCATAGAATGACTGTAATCAAAACCAGAATCCTTGAATCAAGTATGGACGCATTAAGCATAGAGATTTTTATCATTCCATTCATTGTACTCATTTTAGTTGCAATGGCCTATGTCTATTTTCAGAGGCAGGTGGCCGATGTCAATGAATACAAAGGGTTTGTGTTTAACATAGTATTGACGGCCTTTATGTTTAACCTATTGTGGGAAATTGCCCATGGGTTTTTATATGAAGGATTTCAATATGACCTGAAACACATTGCATTCTGTGCCTTGGCAACAGTAGCAGATGTACTCATGGTGCTTTTGCTTTTTTTTGGCTTTGCCATCCTGTACAAGGATGTTTATTGGATACGGGAACTGAACATACGGCGCTTGGCACTGTTGGTCGCGATTGGAACGGTAGGCGCCATTTTGGCCGAAATATGGCATACCAGCAGAGGAGATTGGGCCTACGCGGCCAATATGCCCCTCCTTCCCTTTGTAAAGGTAGGGGTCTCTCCTGTGGTACAGTTTGCGCTATTGCCTTGGCTGATATTTTCTGCCGTAGTGAAAAAAATGAAAAGCCCTAGGTAGTTATCGCATTGTTGGCATGAATGGTTGGTTAGTTAGTAAACAATGCTGATGGCTGCCTAGGCAAAAATAAAAGGGACAAGCCCTGTTTTGGGAAGGGAAAGTTTTTGATTGATGGTTAGTGTATGCATCCCTTCCCTAAACAGGCACCACGAAATTCAAGAGTTATGAAAGATTGTTGTGGCAATTGCACTGAAACAAAAGTTGGAAGCAGTTCCAAAATAAAAAAATGGGCCACCTATTCAATTTACGTTTTGGCCGCCCTGTTATTTATGGTCGCCCTCATTTTCCAGATGCTCGGAATTGGACTCTAAACTTGGACTTAAGCTATGGAGCACACTGAAAATATAACACATGGTAACGCATTTTACCGCCAACTGTTTGTCAAGGCACTGCCCACCATTATTTTGGTTTCAATACTGGGTTTGTCCGTGGTAGGGCTCCCACAGATTATGTCCAACATACTTTGGATCAAAGCAGTGGTGGTTTTGGCAATGATCAAATCATTTTTCATTGTAAGGCTGTCTTTTAACCAACTTTCCAAAATTATTGGTCAAAGTCATTTGCTCAGTCATGTTCTAGTATTGTTCGGCTTGCTCATCACGCTTATTGTACTCTCTTTTGCTTTGGATTATTTGGCAATTTATTTGTTTGATAACGAAAGTTTTAAGATTGGCAAGATAGGCCATGATTCCACCTTTGCCTTGCTTTTTGAATTTCTTTATTTCAGTTTGATAACATTTTCATCTGTTGGTTTCGGTGATGTTGTACCTCTTTCGATAGAAGGCAAAATCTTGACCATGCTAGAGATAGTGTTGAGATTCTTTGTGCTGGTTTTTGGCATTGCCAATATCAATCGAATCCATGTAGGGGAAGAAGAGAATAGTAACGATAAAACCTAAATAAATGAGAACACAGAAGATTATGACCACAGCAGCCCTGACGTTCATATTTGTTGCATCGGCAACAGCACAACAAATGAGTATCTCGCAAGAGAAAGAGGACATAATAGAAGTTTTGAAGGCCTATAAAAGTGCTTTGGAGAACAAAACCGCTGAAGGCACTTTTGATTTATTCTCAGCTGATTCAGAAGTGTATGAGCAAGGGGGTGTTGAAGGCAGTTATGCCAATTATATAGAGCACCATCTAGGGCCCGAACTGTCGCACTTTAATCGATTTGAGTTTTCCGACTATACCGTTCAAGTCGAGACAAGTCTTCCTTATGCCTTTACAACGGAAACGTACACCTATACGATAGAGCTTCAAGCTGAAAAAGGTGCGTCGCCCCGTATCATTAGCAGAAAGGGAGTTGCTACCTCGGTACTGAAGAAAACCGATGGTGAATGGAAGATTATCAAGATGCATTCATCGTCTCGAAACAAAAAATAACAAATGGTAAAAAGACAAACGGCCCTGAAAATAAGAAAAGTACATCGTTATCTTGGGATTTTCTTGGGGATTCAGTTTCTGATGTGGACCATTAGTGGAATGTATTTTAGTTGGACGGACATTGACGAGATACATGGTGACCATTTCAAGAAAGAGAAAGTAGATCAAACACGATTCACCCATTTAGTGGCTACAGACAATCTAAAATTGCAAAGTCCCATAGCATCATTGGAGTTGTTGGAAATTGCCGGGGAACCCTATTATTGGATCAATGAAACCCAACTATACAATGCAAAAACTGGAGCGTTAAAAACAAAGGTTACCCAACAAGAAGCCTTACAGGTTGCGGAAAGGTATATGTTGCCAGAGCTTGAAGTGGCGGGCATCCAAATGATTAACGCGGTGGGCGACCACCATGAGTATAGGGGCCGGCCATTACCCGCTTATGAAATCTCATACAATACCCCCGAGAACCTAAAGGCTTATGTGGCCTTAGAAAATGGGGCGTTTCAAACGGTTCGACATCGCAATTGGAGATGGTTCGATTTTCTTTGGATGACCCATACCATGGATTATGACTCTAGGGATAATTTCAATACACTATTGCTAAGAGCCTTTTCGCTGCTTGGGCTGATAACTGTGCTCAGTGGGTTTTTGTTGTGGTTTATCAGTTCGCCAACAGTAAGAAAATTTAAAAAGAAAAGAACAATTGGCTGATATGGTTGGTCAATGTGCACCATATGAAGTGAAAAGTTTAAGGATTTTTAAATAGGAAAACCTTTTGATATGAAAGAAGGAGATCAAGATGATAGAAATGAACAGGAATTATTGCCATCTGAAAGAATTACCTGGCAAAAGGAAGGTCTGTACATTTTTGTCTCAATTTTAGTACTGTTTGCCTTACACATTTTGGTTACACTTATTCTGCTTGCAATACTAGGAAAGTAGAAACTCTTGAATCATAATGACGTGCCACAAAAAAATACTCTAATTGATATTAATTATAGGTGGTGTAGTTTAAATATAGTTGCTAAAAAATTTTGATGATGAGTGATGTTCGAAGGAGAAGAAGAGAGGAAGAGAGGAAGATAAAAAAAATCAAACCAAACCCAGAGAAAGAAAAAAAAGACAAAAGGGTGAAGATCTATGGTATTACGGCCCTAGTGTTGTTTTTTATAATAGCCATAATCGCTATTTTTTTGAAAGCATGGTGGGAATTCAGAGCTAAGTATGGGAGCTAATTTTTAATGTTATGAAATGAGCCATAACAACTCTTGATACCCACCGAGATGATTAATGGCGAATTACATCTGACCTATTAAAAACAATAAAAATAAACAGATGAAAACAGTATTGTATATAAAAAATATGGTTTGCCCACGGTGCATTATGGCTGTACAAGGTATTTTAGACAAAATGGGGATTCCATATGCAACCGTCACTTTGGGTGAAATAACCCTGAAAGAGGAACTTTTGGGTGAAATTAGGGAAGATCTGAACATTAGACTTGAAAAAATTGGTTTTACCATTATCAATGATCGCAAAAGCCAGCTTATTGAGCAAATGAAAAACTTGGTCATAGATAAGGTTCATCGTTCTAAATCGCTTGAAGGTGTCAAATGGCCCGAATATATTACCAATGCGTTGAATCTAGAATATAAATATTTAAGTTCATTATTCTCGTCAGTTGAGAGCATCACCTTTGAGCAATATATTATTAATCAAAAAATAGAGAGAGTCAAGGAATTGCTTGTCTATGATGAACTGAGTTTAAAGGAAATTGCCTACCAATTGGACTACAGTAGTGTCGCCTACTTAAGCAATCAATTCAAAAAAATAACAGGAATGACACCAACACAGTTTAAAACAAGTGTAACCTACAACAGAAAATCACTTGATGATGTTTAATTTCTACTATTTAGGTTTGCGATATACTTCCCAAGGAAACCATCACATAGGTCTAATTTAAACAAATATCCTTATTATCAAATGGGTCAAGGTTTATTTTTTTAGGAACAACGGGTATCTGTTGCAAGCCCTAATTTAGAACAAATATTCAGGGCAAAATAACTTCAACATGAGAGCTATTAATAAGTGAAATTCGGGTTAATTCATACATATGCATTGCAATATAGTTGCTCGTGTAAATTACCTGAATCCAATCCAAGAATTTCGATAGCCCTTGCACGATTTTATTTTTCAATCAATATTACAGCCACGAGCAGTTAAAATTATTATTGTAACCAAATAAAAACATGAACAATGGAAAACAACACCAAAAAGCCAAACAATTATTTAAAGTTCTTCGCAATGATTGGCACATCAATGGTCACGATGTTCTTTTTAATGTACACACATTCATATCAGATAATCGATCATTTCTGGTATAGTGAAACCAGGTTCTTTATGACTTTGATTATGGGTGGGTCGATGGTCATTATTATGCTACTATATATGCTACAGATGTACAAAGACCGAAACAAGAATATTTTAATTTTGAGCCTAGGTGTTTTGCTCATTGCAGGCGGAATATGGCTGGTCAGGAGTCAGGTTACGGTTTCCGGTGTTGACTATATGGAAGGTATGATTCCCCATCATTCCATAGCTATCTTAACTAGTGAACGAGCTCAAATAAAAGATGTCAGGGTAAGGGAAATTGCCGATGAAATCATCAAAGCGCAACGTAGGGAAATAATGGAAATGCAATGGTTGATTAACGACATCAAGAAAAATGGAATAGTAGAAACAGAAGAAGAAAAAGAAAAGCGTCCTCTTCCCAAATTCGAAGGATCACTTACCAAAGAAACAACAAACCTTGACTGAAACGGAAAAGTGAATGCCATAAACTAACATAGGATAAGCTCAGGGCTGACAAGGATCTCACATAGCCTATACCCTTAGTTAACTTTCCAATTGTCCGGTAGTAAGTCATCCGGGAACACAACATTTTCAAGAAGGGGCATAACGTTGTCGGCTACAATGACCTGTTAATTGGCCTATATATTTGACCAATGCGATGAATCTAGATTATAAACATTTAAATTTATTATTCTTGTCAGCTGAGAGCATCACCTTGGAGCACTATACTAATAACCAAAAATCGATAGGGTCAAGGAATTACGTGTCTATCATAATCTGAGATTAAAGAAAAAACCGGCCAAAACTAAGTCGCCTATGGAACAAGCAGTAAAAGACATTAAAAATTTGTTCATCGAAGCAACACAAGCCAGCGAATTCGACCTTGTCCTTACGCTAATCAATTACCGTGGCATTAGTTCTGCGAACTTGAACTCTAATTTGCACGAGTGGTTTGATGCCATAGAATTTTATCGTGGGCTTTATAACGAGCTTGATGGAAAGGAAAAAGCCCGCATAGGGGTGCTGTTATACTCTACCTTTTTTGAAAACAGTGATTTCTATAATATCATTGGCAATCTATGCCGTATAAGGTTAGGATTTAAGGGTTTTTCTTATTTGTTCTGGAAGACCAAAAAATATGAAAGGCTACTTGGAATAGGAGAAAAACAGGACTTTCTACAGGAGTTGCTCGTTGATGCCGAAAAATCCGGATTGGTTGAATTTTATGAAAAGAATCATTTCAAAGAAATCAGAAATACCTTTTTCCACTCAGCATATTCCATCGATGAGGAGCATTACGTAATGCATGATTCCGAGGCCATTAATCTAGATGGGGTTTTAATCCGTTCCTTTGACTTAGAAGAGTTTTTTTATCCAAAGGTTGAGCTCGTGATTGATGTTTTTGAAACGTTTAAGGATGCTTACTGGCATCATTTCAATTCCTATACCAAAGACAAAAAAGTACAAGGAACATTTCCCAATCCCTGTGAAGTAACCATTTTGGGTTCAGAAGAGGGCTTAAAGGGTTTTCGTATCAAAGACGCGGTTCAGTTTTATGGCAAATGGCATGATTCTGGAATTTGGTTCGATGAGCAATATGGATTTTGGGCCGGTCACAATATCAATATGTACTTTGACCGTATCGAGGATATTGAGATTGATGAGCAGTTACAACGGTTTGAAAACAAGGAGGACATAACGAAGAACAATACAGAGTTCTTCAATTTGGTTGACAAGGTCAAAGAACGAAATGACCCAAACGAGTTGGTTCGTGCAACGCAACTGCTTCTAAAATTCGGGGATGTCCGTAAAACCAAAATGGATTCAGAAGAGAACCCTTACAAGAAGAAGAGTTTTCCAAAAATAATTCTACCCTACTACCGTAAGGCACTGGAAATAGGAGAGCCTTATTTTAAAAATGTAGCTGAATTCAAAAAATCAATTGCCATTTTAGAAGAAGCCCTTGATACAGAGTAATGATTTATTACTCCTGAAAATTCTACAACTCTTTAAGCAAATTTCGTAACATGGTTGGCGGTAACAATGCTGAACTTTGCATAAAGTAATTCAGGAAAAGCCATGGAAAACACAAATGTTTTAGAGCAAGAGCATAAAACCAAGAAATCTGGATTAAAAAAATCCTTTCCGGTAACAGGTATGACCTGTGCCGCCTGTGCTGGTAGCGTTGAATCAATTCTTTCCCATACCGATGGTGTCAATGAAGCTACCGTAAATTTTGCCAGTAACTCGGTACTGGTGGATTATGATGAAAACATTTCAGAAGAAAAACTACAAAACGCTTTGCGTGAAGTAGGTTATGATATCATTATTGATGCGGAAGACCCCTCGCAGGCACAAGAGGAACTTCAGCAACAGCATTACCGAGACATAAAAAACCGTACCATTTGGTCCGCGATTTTAACGCTGCCCATCTTTGTCCTCGGGATGTTCTATATGGAATGGGTGCCCGGAAAATGGATTTCGTTGGTATTGACCGTTCCCGTCCTGTTTTGGTTTGGTCGTAGTTTTTTTATCAATGCCTTTAAACAGGCCAAGTTTGGTAAGGCCAATATGGATACCTTGGTCGCCTTGAGTACAGGTATTGCCTTTCTCTTCAGTGTTTTCAACACCCTCTTTCCTGAATTTTGGCTGAGCCGTGGCATTGAACCCCACGTCTATTACGAAGCGGCCACGGTCATTATTACGTTCATTTCCCTTGGAAAATTATTGGAAGAAAGGGCCAAATCAAACACCTCTTCGGCCATTAAAAAGTTGATGGGATTACAACCCAAAACACTAAAAATCATTGAGAATGGGGAGGAAAAAGAAATTCCCATTTCGGCTGTGCAAGTGGGTCAAACCATTTTGGTGCGCCCAGGAGAAAAGATTCCCGTTGATGGCGAAGTTTCCAAGGGAAGCTCATATGTAGATGAAAGTATGATTACAGGTGAACCTGTTCCCGTAGAAAAATCAGATGGTGGAAAAGTCTTTGCGGGTACGGTAAACCAAAAAGGAAGTTTTCAATTTACCGCTGAAAAAGTAGGCGGCGAAACCTTGCTGTCCCAAATCATTAAAATGGTTCAGGAAGCCCAGGGAAGCAAGGCACCCGTTCAAAAACTGGTTGATAAAATAGCGGGAATATTTGTTCCTATCGTTTTGGGGATATCTATCATTACGTTTATTGTTTGGATGTTTGTTGGAGGTGACAATGCGTTTTCTCAAGCCTTATTGACTTCCGTAGCGGTATTGGTTATCGCTTGTCCCTGTGCATTGGGATTGGCTACACCTACGGCTATAATGGTGGGGATTGGCAAAGGTGCCGAGAACAATATCCTAATAAAAGATGCCGAAAGTTTAGAACTAGGACATAAAGTGAATGCGGTCATTCTTGATAAAACGGGTACCATTACCGAAGGAAAACCATTAGTGACGGATATTCATTGGTCTGAGAATAATAAAGACACGAAGAAATACAAACAAATTCTTTTAGCAATTGAAGCACAATCAGAACACCCTTTGGCGGAAGCGGTAGTTAACTACTTAAAAGATGAAAATATTGAAAAAGCTGAAATTGCTTCTTTTGAAAGTATTACAGGAAAAGGCGTTCAAGCTGAAATAAAGGACGGTTCAAAATATTATGTGGGAAACCATAAATTAATGCTTGAGAATAATATTCAAATCGATGCTTCCTTAATGCAAACAGCAGAAAGTCTCGAAAAGCAAGCAAAGACGGTCATATTTTTTGGTAACGAAAAACAAGTACTTGCGATACTCGCCATTGCGGACAAGATTAAGGAAACTTCAAAAAAGGCTATAGCAACCCTTCAAGAAAGAGACATCGAGGTCTTTATGCTTACTGGAGATAATAATAAAACTGCATCTGCTGTTGCACAGCAAGTAGGAATAACAAATTATCAAGGAGAAGTAATGCCCTCGGACAAAGCAGCTTTTGTAGAAAAACTGCAAGCTGATGGAAAGATCGTAGCGATGGTGGGCGATGGCATCAATGATTCCCATGCCTTGGCAAAGGCCAATGTAAGTATTGCAATGGGTAAAGGTTCTGACATCGCTATGGACGTCGCGAAAATGACCTTGATAACATCCGATTTGCAGTCCATTCCCAAAGCGTTGGAACTATCAAAAAAAACGGTTTTTGGTATACGTCAGAACCTGTTTTGGGCATTCATATATAATATCATTGGAATACCTATCGCGGCAGGAGTTCTGTATCCCGTAAATGGGTTCTTATTGGACCCGATGATTGCAGGAGCAGCAATGGCATTCAGTAGCGTATCTGTAGTTGCAAATAGCTTAAGATTGAAACGAGCAAAACTTTAATTTTAATTATAAATTTAAATACGATGAAAATTTTAAAATTCAAAACAAATATCAATTGTGGTGGTTGCGTCTCTAAAGTAACCCCCTTTTTGAACAAACAAGAAGGCGTTGAAAATTGGGAAGTGGATACCGCCAATCCTGATAAAATCTTGACCATAGAAAGCGATGGTGCTTCCGAAGAAGATGTAAAAGCCACCTTGCAAAAAGTAGGATTTAAGGCAGAGTCCGTAGAGTAATACCTTTAAATTATTATGGGTTACGTTATTCTCTTAGGTGTCATTCTTCTTTTGGTTGTTCATTTTTATAGAAAAGCAAAACGACAAAAGGTGCAGCCTTTCCCAGAGCATTGGCATGGATTGTTGTTGGATAATGTGCTCTACTATCGTAATCTTTCAAAGGAAAGGCAAACAGTATTTCAGCAGCGAATGATGCAATTTTTAAGTGAAGTCTATATTGATGGCGTACAATTGGAATTGCAAGAACTCGACAAGATTTTAATTGCCGCAAGTGCAGTAATACCTGTTTTTGGTTTTGAGGAATGGCACTATACCAATTTAAGCGGGATTCTATTGTATCCGGATAACTTCAATGAGGATTTGCAATTCAGCAGCAAAGATAAGTTGCGAAATATTGGCGGAATTGTAGGGAATGGACGTTTTGAAAAGCAAATGATATTATCGAAGAAAGCCCTTTACCATGGCTTCAAGAACCAAAGCGATAAAAACAATACGGGCATACACGAATTTGTACATCTTATTGATAAATTGGACGATTTCACGGATGGAATTCCGGAAAGGTTGTTGGAGCATCAATATACCATCCCGTGGTTAAAGTTGATCCATAAGGAAATGGAGGCCATCAATGCCAATAAATCCGATATAAGAAACTATGGCGGTACCAACGAAGTGGAGTTTTTTGCCGTAGCTGCCGAGTACTTTTTTGAACGTCCCGATTTATTTAAGAGAAAACATCCAGAACTCTACAAAATGCTGGTGGAATGCTTTAGGCAGGAACCGGGAGTTTTAGAAAAGTAACGTTTCAAGAAACCGATTTTTTAGTTTAGGGTAGTAAAGCACCACAACGTAATTCCTTATTTAGGTGTTGTTATTACTAGAAGAACCTTACGAACCATTTTTAATGTTATACCTAGTGGATGTTAAAAGATTGAAGCATAGATTTTTTCGACATTTTCAATTTCCTCTTGTGATAATTCGTCGAATTCTTTTTCCTTTTTGTTTTTCGATAGCTTTCCGTTGTTTTGATTGAGAAGCTTGATCAACAGATCTACTTTGTTGTTGGGCAAATTAACCAACGCATTGATTTGATGGGTCATTTGGTCATATTTTTCCAGAAAATCCAACTCTTCGGGTATTATCTTTTCAATGGTCTCTTCGACACATTCATAAAGAAACTCTGTCTGCGATGTGGCATCAAAATAACGATAGAGGTCAATGGTGTCGTTCAAGATTTCAACGTTGTGGTCAGGGGCCGGCTTCCATTCAATCAAATCAAGTCTGGGCGATGAGAAATGCTCCAAAATATCTTGATACTCTCCTATCCGATTCAGTATAGCTGCCGAAATCGGAAAGATCATATCCCTCTGGGTATAGCCCATGCGAACCAAAATATGATGTATGATATATCGATGTATTCTGCCGTTTCCGTCTGAAAGAGGGTGGATGAACACAAAACCAAAAGCGATACTGGCTGCCGCCAAAACTGGGTTATAGCCACTGTTTTGCAATAAGTTGTTGGTTTCAATCAACCCACGTAGGAGTGATTCCAAATCTTTTGCCTTGGCCGATATATGGTCAGGCATCGGAAGCAAGCTTTCACGGTCATGTTCGCCAATAAATCCTTCATCTTTGCGAATGCCCATGTGCTTCAATTTTTTGGTGCCCATTACTATATCCTGAAGACGTTCTATCTCTTCTATGGTGAGCGGTTTTTTGCCTGCCTGGCCAATGGCCTTCCCCCAATTTCTGGCCCTCATGTTTGGAGGATATTCCCCCTCGATGGCAAAGGATGCTTTCGAATCTTTCAACAAAAGGAATGCGGCCGTCCTACGAATCAAATCCTTGTTTCTTCCCTTTAATCCTTTTTCCATGATTTCAGGAAATTTTGTTGAAGTGAAAGCCTCCAGTTTTTCGGTCTTGCGTGTCATAGGACAAAATTCCCTAGTGCCCGGTAAATTATTCTTTACGCGATGCCTGGTACTATTTTCAACCGGTCCTACATATTGATGCTTGGGGTTTACAACTTCAACATAATTACCGGTTTTTAAATCGGGGATATCCAGTTTTTTACCAAAGAGCCATTCATATAGGAACCAAATCCTTCTGGAATATTGACCAGTGGGCTCGTTCTGCACCATGCTCATTACCGGCGCATCACCCACTGCCAGAAAAAACTCTTTTAAAATGAGCAAATCAATACCTTCGTACTTCAGTGCAAAAGTGAGATGGCCACTTGCATTATCCTCGGGTATATACCGTTTTGCAAATACCTGCCATTGTGGGGTATTGTACCGCTGTTGTTTCTCTGTTACAATGGCAAGTAGCTCTGGTAAAGGTAATCGTCTATTTCTTGTATCCTCGATAAATTGTAGAAGCCAACCATACCCAACCAAAATTCCTTCCTCTGGCAAGACCCTATCGTGAAAAGTGTTTATTTTTCGTGCAAATTGATTACTCATAGTTACATTTCATGAAATATAAGTACAAATATAATATGAAAAATGGTTACTTTTCATGAAAAACAGTTATTTATAGTTAAGAGACATGAAAATAAGTTTCTCTTTGCTTAAAAGGAGTTTGACAGATACCTTATTTTAATATGTACTCAACCACTGTTGAATTTTAACAAATCATCTACATCAAGATTTCCAGAGCAGACGTAATTCGCCGCGACACAATCGAGATCTTTCCGTTCCAGATTTATCAACCTCCTCGGAGCCGCACCTGAACACGTGGAGGCGTAAAAGTGCGCTCCCTGCATTTATCTTGTCAAATTACGCAATTTAATCTTCCATTTCTTGTTTTAATCTCATTGATAGTTTCTTAATCGACTGGAAGGGTTAAAAAGGTTAGGGATAAAAATTTTATCTTTATAAAGGCGTCTAAACATTTCGAAATGAAAATCTACACTAAAGTCTTTCTAGTTTTATTGGTGCTATTAATTTACTCTTGTAATAATGACGACAATGGTGTTTCTGAAGCAGATAGGGCAGAAGCCTTGCTTGGTCAATGGGAGTATGAGGCCATTGGTTCCAACATCGCAGTCGATATTAATGGGGATGGCACAGTGAATGATGACTTTTATAATACAAACGAAATTCGGCAGTGCCTAAAGGACAATTTGACGTTTTTCAATGATAGGGGACCTGGGGAAAAGGATGTTTTCACCATCAATGAAAATGGACTTTCTTGCGGTGATGTTCCGGCATTTCAAAACGTGGAAAGTGATACCTATGAATTAATAAATAACGAGATTATCCGATTTGATACCCGTAGCGATTGGACGATCATAGAATTTACCCAAAACCGACTAGTTGTTGAAGAAGAGGACTTTTTAGATGACCGCAATGTGATTGTTACCTATGTATTTAGACGTAGTTAACAGCCTCAAAAAGGAATCTTTAAACGAAGAGATATTTGTCTTATACCCTTATTACTTTACCAAAAGCCACTTCACTCCACTGTCCATTGGTATCCCTGACCCTGACCTCAAAGTCTTGGTCTAAATAACGTAGTCTGCTTTCTCTGGCCTCCTCCTCTAACAAAAAGTATCGGTCCACACCATTCCCCACAGCCTCATTATAGTTGAATACCCGGGTATCCCATCGATTATCCCTTCTGTTGTAAATCCTGATCTCTACTCGGTCCAAGGTGGCACCCCCATAGGCCTCGGAACATCCGATATCATAACAAGTGTATATCCTTACCTGATAATCGCATCCATTCAAACCGCCACAACTGACATTGTACTTTTCTCCTTTTACAAAAGCTACAGGCCTTCTCAAGGTATCCACAAATGTGCTTCCGGTTTGCGTTTCCCCCGTTGAATTCTCCACCTCAAAATCAATGGTGAACGTATCCTGACTGTCGGGATAGAATGTGAGATTGGTGCTCCCATAGTTCAATGGAACGGTTTCGCCCTCATCATATCTTGATCCTGAAAGAAGAAAATAACCCGCTCGATTACCCTCAAAGGAAAAGGTCATCGTATAGGAAACCGTATTATCATGGGTTCCTATGGCATTGGTGATGACAGTTATATTGAATGCCTCTCCCTCAAGGCGTTCACCAGGAGCCTGACTTATGGTTAAATCGAATGGCTCAACATATCGCTCATAATCAATATCCACACTTTCGTTTTTGGTGACATTGGAAGAAGATATGGTGTTGAATACTATGTTGTGCAAACCCTCCGAAAGGCCGGTGTAGTTACCCGAAAATGAACCAACGGGCACTGGGAATGCCTCTCCTGGGCCATAAGAGTTTCCGTCAAATTCAAAAGTACTATTAGCATTGCCGGTAGAATAGTACATGGTATACGTATCTCCCCCCAGGCCGATTTCAGTAATATTAAAGTTAATGGGTATGGCCTCTCCAATAAATGCGCCAGGCCCCGTAGCATTTACAGTGAGAACATAGTCTTTCGGGCTGACATTGACCGTAATGGGAACAGGTTTTTCCAGCCCTGTCTCATTTTTGGCATAAAAAGTTATAGTAACCGTTCCCTCGCTGATGCCCTCCAAACTCCAATTGAAATTCCCCTTGGGAACATCGTAACTATTGCCTGGGCTTACGGCGTTTCCATTGGTATCCTTCAACAATGCATTGCCGTTCATTGCAAACCGCATGGTATAGTCCGAAGACCCTACGCTTTCTGAAATATTGAAGTTTACCGAGGTCACCTCCCCAACAGAAATATCCGATTTTTGGATGCCGCCAGTGAAAGAAAAATCAACTTGTTGATATGCTATGGTTATAGGTTCCGTCGCATGGGTTACGCCTGATCCCGACTCGACACTAAAGACCAAATTATGCTCACCAGGCTCAAAACCGGTATAAAATATGTTGTTTATGTCTGCGGTCAAGTTAAATTTCTCCCCAGGTCCATAAGAATTTCCGTTAATACTTACCCCACCACTTTTTCCAGAGGTAAAAAATGCCTCATAGGTGTCATTGGTGCCTTCAGGTTCTTCATCGATATTCACAATAGCAGAAACGGGAATATTGGTAAATTCAGATGTTTTTGATGGGGTGAAAGTCGCCTCGAATTCATTTTGCTTGATTTCCAGATCGATGATAACCGGTTCAGAGGATTGTCCAAAATTATCCGTTACCACAAAGGAAACTCTATGGGTATCAGCCGTCTCTGGGATATAGAACAGTGAAAAATTACCGAAAGCGACTGGATAATCCGTTGAATTTATGAGTTCTGTACCGTTCACGTTGCGTACAATACCATTTCCCTCCAGAATTTCATAGGAAATGCTGTATTCTATATTGTTCGTGTTTCCATTGGATTTTATATTGAAGTTGAATTGGGTCCTTTCATTGATGAACACCGAATTACTTTCCGAGTTGCCGGAGAATGTGAACGGAATATTGGCGACCTCGATTTCGACGCTGTCCCGTTTTTGCTGACCATTACTGTCCCGTACGTCAAAATATATTTTACGCTTTCCCAGATTCGTACTCGTAAATGAAAAATTATAAGTGTCAGGGTCAATGGCCCTAAATTGCCCCGGTTCCATAACCCCGCCGTTCTGGTCCCTTACGGTTCCACCACCCTCACTTGAACTGGAAAAGGAATGGGTTATCTCATAGGTCACATTCGAATTTTCATCCTGTGTTGCAAGGTCTATGGCAATGGCCAGATTCGTATCGAGCTCCACCTGTGAAGAGGAAGCCGTTGTATTGAGTGTAAAACCAAGATTTAATACAGTCAATAATAGTTCTTGGGTCAAGGTAGCGCCATCAGGGGCTTTGGCAGTAACGATCAGTTTATGTTCACCCAAATTCTCGGGTAGGTAGGATAGTTCGGAAATGCCTTTTGGTAGGAAAAATGGATTCCCCGCATCAAAGACCTTATCGCCCAAATATAATTTGCCCGAGCCGTTCTCGATTTGATACGTTATTTCAAAATTCCCTATTGTACTTGGACTTTCAGTTTCCTTATCACGAATAAGTGTAAGATTGACCGGGTTCTTTGAATTGATGATAAATTCATTAAGTCCCTTGTTGAGCAAGAAACTGAAACTGGCATATTTGGCACGATGAAACAGCTCCAATCTCTTCTCTCGCATGTTGGAATCCCATGCTAAAAAATTGATCTTATGCATACCGGTATCAATAGCCACGTAATTATAGGCCCAATTTTTATCGGTTATGCGCAATGTGTCGTTCTCACGTATCGTATCCCCCTCCATGTTTAAAAAATAGCCTTTTGCATTGGCTGCCGAGTATTTTAGAAAATAATCTACTGTAGAGATTTCCTTTTCCGGAACCAGGGAAAATGAGGTTCTCGTACGTTCGAATACAAAGCTTTCCTCGGGATGTTCCACCGAGAAGCTGAAATCGAAATCTTCCAAAATGACATCCTCAAAATCCTTGCTACAGGCAATAACTAGGATAGAAATGAGGGTCAAAACCCCTATTGTCACTTTTGTAGTAGTTTGTAACTTTTTCATTTTCGACTGGTTTTAAAACAGAAAATAACGAAGGCCGATACCTGCATAGGGATAGAAATTGCCCACATCGCTATTT
This sequence comes from Croceitalea sp. MTPC5, assembly GCF_036985505.1. Lineage (NCBI taxonomy): Bacteria > Pseudomonadati > Bacteroidota > Flavobacteriia > Flavobacteriales > Flavobacteriaceae > Croceitalea > Croceitalea sp. MTPC5. The sequence goes on along the minus strand of NZ_BTGQ01000001.1, from coordinate 967,070 downwards.
ACATGATAATACTCGTTGGCCTTGACCAAGAGGGAAAAATCATTGCTCAGGGTAAGCTCGCCCTCAAGCCCTACATAGGCTCCGTAGATAAACTGGCTCTTGGCATCGATGACCGCACCCGTTTCCAAGAGGCTATTGCCATTGTTGATGACCTCGTAACCGATAATGGCACCACCCCCGATATTGAGCGCATAACGTTTAAAGTTTCTTTGTTCCAGAATTTTAAAGAAATAGCCAGGTTGTACCGTGAATATGTTGTAGGGAATCGTGAACGTACCTCGGTCTTCCGCTATGGCGGCGAATACGCTCAACTGGGCATACCGATTTCGATTCAAGTGGTAATTATAGGTTGCCATAATGCCAAAACCGTCTTCGGCATATCCGCTGCTGACCCCGATTGATGAAGCATAATTGCCTTCCTGGGAATGAATTGAACTGCAAGCTATTATTGCGGTTATGAATAATAAATTTTTCATGTTCAAAAGTGTATTGGGTTGTTGATTATTTCATGCCCGATTTTCAGGGACAGGTTTCGGTTGCCCGATTCTTCGTCCAATTCCACGACCACCTCTTTTTTTTCGTCCAATGCGAATTTTTTAAAGACCACCACGAAATGGTTCTCGCTCTTTCCGGCCACCGTTTTGGGCTGTTTGTAGGTAAAAAGGGGCTTTAGTTCCATTCGCTGGTTGCTGCTACTGTTCCTGTAATTTGTGGCGATTTGGTGCTTGATGAAATTGATGTCCAGATCAAGCCCTTCCTTATTCTCGATCCGAAACTGAAAATAGAGTTCGTCCTCGTTATAATAGACCCCCTTGAGCCAAAGAAAAACATTATCCAACCGTGCAAAATAGCGACTGATTCTGGCCCTGTCAAACTGCATATAATAGCACCGAAGACGATAGTATTCCATTGGATCTTTTTCGTAAAGCTCTTTGGTTGCCCTGTCTATGGAATTGTCGGAAGTTTTTGCAGATTTAGCCGTTGATATGGCTACCGCCTCATTCTCTTTGTTTTCTGATGTAGTACCCTCAGAAGTGCTATTGTTATTTTGCACATTTCTTGTTGTTCCATCAATATTGGTAATGGCCATTTCGGGCTTGATGTACCAAGTGAACTGTTTTGGTCGCTCGGTCAGTTCAAGAATGAAATCATAGACTTGGCCCGATTCTGTAATTACGGTATGGTTCGTAAAGTTTTTTTCCTCCGTGGCAAGTTCATCGTAATATAGCTTTAAGATCCTTCCATGAAATTTACTTCCCTCAGCTTTTGGCAGGTCTGCTATAAACCCAAAATCGTTCCCGATAATACTTTCAGAAATATTTTCAGGAAATATCAAAATGGTCTTGTAGTTTCTAGCCACTTCCAAAGTGTCGCTATAACGCTGTGCGGCACATGCCGAAGCGAAAATAAATGTTGATATGAGTAGTATTTTCTTAGCCATTCATTTAGGTTTTGGGCACCAAAAAAACACGGTCTCCATTGACCAATAAGATTTTATCCTGTTGTTTGTATTTTTTCTTCTGGAAAAAGTTGCCGAAGGAGCGGACAAGGTTTCGACCGAGTGGTGTTTCAGAAACTTCTCCTGCCGCTTCGGAAAGTTCATTGACTCCTTGTTGTCGGATCTCTGCGTTAAATTCATTCAGCAGTTCACCTGCCCTTTCGTTGTGTAATCCGACCATTCCATCTTCTTGGTCGATAGCCGTTAGCGGTATCTTTACGTTGTCGATATTGGTTACTTCCAACAGAACCCGAGATCCTTGCAAGTTCGATTTGGCATACACAAAGGTGTTCTTGGGGAATCGCTTGTTATTATAGTGCACATCTTCCCTTAAAATAAGCACTACACGATTACCGGGCAGTATGAACTGATCGCGATATATTGACGCATCAAATTTTATTGATTCCACGGTAACTGTAGATGGTGATTCCATATAAGGTGCGGAATAGTCCTGACTTCGCGAAAGACGTTCGTCACGAGCTTCCATCAGTAACTTCCTGTATTCCAGTTTTTCTTTGGCTACGCTCTTTTTTGTAACATATTCGGGGGTTGTAGTGTTTTGGTCGAGGGTGTTTTCATCATCGATATCTTGCGAAGCCGTTTCGTCCAATGAAAAATTGTTCAGTTCTTCCAAGAGGCGTTCCAGTGAATCGTTTTCTTTTTTTGAGCGGAGAATGCTTTTGAAAAGTCCATTATTCTTCTGGGCGTCCAAAGAATCTTGTTGAGCATTTTTATAGATATCGTTTGGTTCCTCGACCTTAAGTTCCTTCTTTTGGTCCGGCAGGAAATTGTTGTAACCATCCTTATCCAAATCGTTTTTCCCATGGTTCCGCACAGAACTTATACTGGTCGTGATAAAAAATACCGTAAGCAACACGATTATGGGTGCAGAAATAGCGAACAGCTTATGCTGCCGTATCCAATGGTTAAACTTTTCAATCATACTGTTCATAGGTTGGTGGTTACAGATCCGTATTGTTCAAAACATCGAACCTGAGGATCTTTAAACCGTTCAAATTGTTCGGTGTCGATTTGGTCTCCTCGATAAACCCCGTTGTGATCAAGGTTCGATATTCCGCATTCCCATCTTTTAAGATTCGTTGTTTTCCGACAAACCGAAATGGAAAGGGATAGCGTGAGTAATCCACTAAAATCGAATCCTTTTCCACTTCGATGGAATAGCCACTTTTGGCTATATCCTCATAATAACTTTGATCGATCAACCTATTGTACAATCGCTGTACCGAATGATCGCCCATATAAAGCGCCCTGCCTTCAATATTTCTTTTGATATGGCGCAAATCAGGTTCCAAGGCAAAGAAGAGTTCATGGAAATTTGCAATATGGCCTTCGCATAAAATATCTACCGCCCGCTTGTAGTCCTTGATTCTGACTACGGCCAATTTCTGGCCTTTATCGAGCAGATAGAAACTGTTCCTGGCACTCTCGTTCGTTCTGTAGGTATAGTAGATATTGAGGATGGTCGAGACGAACGTAAGAATTAAAGATACATATAGTACCTTGTTGCTATTGCTACGAATCCTACTTAAATCGTTGAAAATCCTGTATTTACCGTCCATCTGTTCTTCTGTGTTCGTTTAAATTCTTCTTTGATCGTTGAAAGGATTATTGTATCAAAGTTCTTACGCCTTTTGTAGCTCCGCCCGTCTTTGCATCGACCGCTGTCTGTGCCGCTTTTTTGGCATAATGTTTTGTCCTGTCTTTTAGTTGGCTTGCGCTTACGTTCATGCCCTGCACAATAAAGTTGGACAAGACCGGTGCCTTGAGGTATACGAATACGTTCATTAACATCAATAGGGCACTTGTCAGCACCAGGCCCAAATTGGCTTCTCCGTCGTATAGCAAAGTTTGTATAAGATTATCGAGAATCTTGAGCATAAAATTGTCGATCAGATATAGCATGGGTATCCATAGGCATACGCTCATAAACTTCTGTAGCCAAGCTTTCCACATCCCCGAAAAGACAGGAATGAATGACAGCCCGATATTCAACGGGCCAAATATGATCAGGACGAAAAGGTAGATTACCGACATGGCTTTGATGCCGACAAATACAACGGCCGATATGAACGAGGCAATCGACGTGGCCGTAGAGGTAACAAATCCCAAGGCGATGGATGCAAGTCCTTCCGAATCCAAAGCCAATAAGCTCCATGTGCCGTCCTCGGACTCAAGGGCCTCCATCTGTGCTATAAAAATCTTCGTTTGAAGTACGTCCCACGAAATATCGTTGGCTTTAAAAGTTGTTCCGACCGTTTGATAAAACTCGTATATGGTCAGGATAACCACTTCGTAGTTCAAAAGCAATATGGCCAAAGGCACCCATTTGAGGTAAGCAAGAATGTTCGCTCTTTTTTCTTCGTTCAGAAACACGCCCAGTGCGATAAGCCCGATACCGATATAGGCGAATTGTTGCCCGATACCTATAATGGGATCGACCACCTCAAAAGCGTCAATAATATATTGGTCAAAAAGCTCGTTGACCGTTTCCCGAATTCCTTTGTCCGTAATCTGCATGGTTTCTTTTTATTCTTTGTTCATATTTATCAGTGTGCTTCTGGACTTTCTGAAGGCATTGGTCCGTGAAAGTTTGTTGTTATAGACTATCAGGTTATCGAGAATACTTTCCAGTTCACTGTTGATTCCGTTCACTTTCTTTAGGCGTTCCTCGGGTAGGATTATCGCCTTGGTCTTCAGGATATCGTTGCATTGTTTAAAAAGGTTTTTGGTTTCAAGGATAGCGTTCGCGGCAAAGCCAAAAAACTCCTGCCTTTCTTTTCGATTCAAGTGTTCCAATTGTTGTACGGTCTGTTTGGAAGTGCGATACGCCTCCAAAATCTTGGTTTTTAAGTCGATGGTCCTGCTAACGTCCGTCGATTTGGTCACATAGGCCGGTGCCTGTTTCTTGGCCTCCAGCTCTTCTTTAAGGATCTTTCTCGATTTTAAGGTTTCATTGTTGTTTTTCTCCATCAGGTTAATAAGGCGGGAAAGATTTTTGTTGACGGCCTTTAGCTGTATGTTGATATTCATCAGTTGACTGTTTACCATTCCAACGCTGGCGTTGGTCGCGGCATCGGTAACCGGAATTTGGGAAATGATCGCCAATGGAAAAAGCAAACCCATTAATACAAATGTTCTTTTCATAGTCTTAGTTTTATGGAGCATTTTCAAAGGCGTAGGCCTTTGCGGTCAACTCCCAATTTTTATGATTCTTTTTATACAGTTCCAAAATTTTACCGCTCTCGGTCGGATTGGTTTCGTAAATGCATTTCTCTTCCAAAGAGGTTTCCAAGCCGTAGACCTTTACCTTGTCCATCCAACAGAACGCGGCCTCACGGAACTTTCTGTCCTTCGGTAAATCCTTATTGATGGAAAGAATAAGCTGTTTTTGTTTCTCGTTTAAACCCATAACGGTCTGTATCTTATCGAAGGATTGGGCAAAGTCCCGCATGTCCAGGAAGACCTTGATGTGCGAGTTGACCACAATGGCATTTTTGATGATTTCGGAGGAGATAAAGTCACTTACTTTTTGGGAAATAAAAATAGGCTGGCCTCCCAGTTTTCGCGCCATTCTTGATTGGCTGTTGAAATAGTGTACCAGTTCGGGCCTTACCAAGGCCTTCCATGCCTCGTCTACGGCCAATATTTTATTTATGGACAGTTTGGCGAGGTCATGCATCTTCTTGTTAAAGATCTCCATTATCATCAGCGCAGTGATGGGAAACAGCAGCTCGTTATCGATCAGTTTGCCCAATTTGAAGTACACCACTTTTTCATCGCTTAGTCTGGTAATCCTATCGTCCTGTTTGTTCAAGAGTTCGCCTCTCGGCCCGCCTGTGTAATACTTTTCCAGCAGGAAGAGGAACACATTGGCATCGAATTTTTCCTTCGGAATTTCTTTGGTTCCAATAAATGCTATTATATGATTCCTGCAATACTCATAGAAAGTGTCAAACCTGAAATTTGTATTACCGCTTTGCCACATTAACTCGTAATAACCCGTAACCAAAAGTTCGATAACGGTATTTGCGACTTCCAAACCTGTGACATCCTTACTGTTACCCGTAATCAATTTGAGAAGCGTTACAAGGTGCAGCAGTTTGCTTTCGGCCAAAGTCTTGCTCCGAGTGCGGTTCTCGACAACATCGTGATTGTCCAGAAGAAAAGGATTGAAGGTAAATGGCCGGTCATCATCATGCTGCAGGATTATGCCACCAAATACCTCGGTAAGTTTATCGTAGGAATTGCCGTCCTCGATGATAACGGCCTCCCCGCCTTGCCTCAGTTCGGAAGCGATGTAATGGTTGACATAATAGGATTTGCCGCCGCCCGACCCGGAGGCGACCAACATCCCCCGATTGAATATCCAACCTTTTTCTTCAGGTATTCGATACAAGCTGGCAGTAAGCGGCCGGCCGGAGATTCTATCCACCGTACGCAGCCCATCAACGGCTTTCGACGAATCTTTATAGCCGCCTTCAAAATAGAGTAGGGAGGAGGCCATATCGCTCGGCATGGGTAGGTATAGCTCGAACGGGATGCCAATAGCATTACCAGGGACACCGGCAAAAAACAGATTCTTCCTATCTATACTGTTCCTCTTTGCATTGATCTTCAATTTTTTAAAGGCGGAAGAAATGGAGTTTTCCATTTGCCCTTGCCTGCTCCGGTCGTCCTCGAACCCGAATACATTGAGATGGTAAAAGACCGTTTCCTTGTGGTTTTCAAGGATATCTTTGGTATAGTCGAATATTTGATCCGCGTATATCGCGTTACTGTCATCTTTCTTTCCGGTACTGAAGCGCTGGAAGCTTTTCGCTTTTTTCCGTAGGCTGGAAAGTGCTTTTTCCTGATCCGGTATGTGGATATATTGATTGATGATATGTTCATGGGGCACCTTGAAACCCAAAGAAAACAGATTGCCGATAGGGAAACGATTATGACGGGTAGTGAACTTTCCATATAGCTCATGGGTGCCTACATGCTCTTTGGTGAACTGATCCAAATTTTCCAGCGTGAAAAATTGCCCCTTCTTACTGCCAATATTTATGGAGTTGTTGGCGAAATCCACATCGGTTAGATTGGCGTTTTCTTCACAAAGGCCAAAATATTTGGGGTATAGCCCATCCGGGGAAAACAAATCGTCATAATCCAATAGTTCGGACTTTATCAGACCGCTCGAATTAATCAAATTGTCGACATTCTCCACTTGATTTTCGAACTCCTTCAATATTCCGCTATCGATGAATTCTTCGGGAACGGTATGCGACAAATAGAATTCCCGCCTTTTGCCCAAGAACGAGTTCGCCCGTTTGGAACCATAGGTAATGTAATTTTTGGGAACAACGCTGATATATAGATAATGGCTGCCGACCAAATAAGGGCGGTCCTCAAAATGTTTTTCGTTGGCGCGTTCCAACATATCGCCTCGTAGCCTTTGGGAATTCGGAGTATAATTTTCCTGAAGAAAGAAATCCTGCCGGTGTAGGAGCCTATTCGGGCCCAAGACATTGATGATGTTGGAAAACAGCTCTTGAAGCATTCCATATTCCAGAGCATCCAATGTATATACTTCGGGTAATTCAAGTTTTAGGGGAACGGTCAAACAACCCTTCTCTTTGGATATCAATGCCCTTCTCTCATAACCGTAAATAGGGAACGCGTCCCAAAGTGCTACTTGTTTTTCCATAGCAATAGGTTTTCGTATGTATTGGATATTTTTATGGAATCGGGTTTGGCGGCATCTGCCATTTTTTTGACAAACCCATTGGCGCCGTAGGTTCGTGAGTAGAACAGAAGGACGAGGAATATGATGGCGATTGCGATGACGATCGCTAACATGGCCAATACCATCGGAATAAAAGTGGATAGGACCAGTCCCAGTATAATCGCTGCCAGGCCAAGATAAAGGCAGTACATAATGTACTTTGCCTTGAGGCCTCGATATAGGACATCCTTTTGCAGCCCTTTCCTGATCGGGATAAAATTATTCTCCATGACGTAAGGAAATTTAGATGTTGGCAATTTCCTCGCCAATGGCGATCATGGCAAAAAAGATGGCTATCCCAATAATGGCCTTTCCAAGTTTATCCGCAAGATCCGTCTGTTGGTTACGGATATAGATATAGGCCAAGGCCATAATACCAAGTGCCGTGCCCGCTATAATCTTGATAATATCTATGATTTCACGGGAAAGGCTTTTGGAGTCGTTCTTGAAATCTTGCGCCTCTTGCAGGAGTTGGTCAAACTGGCCGTAGAAACATATGGGAATGCAGACCAGAAGTAGGAATAGGATAATGGGATCAGGTTTCGGAATCCGGCCCATTGTTCTCGGCCGTATCCTCATTGCGGATAACTTTGAGTTTTTCATGCTTTTTGCGAGTTAAGGAATTTGCATCATCTTCCAATGAACCCTCTTTAAAAGCTTCCAGAAGTTCCGAGGTGTTTTCCACTTCGGTCATCTGGTCGAGTACAGCTTCCAAATCAGTTTGTTCATTATCTGACTTATATGCAAATATATTATTTAAATGCAAAAAAGCAATATTTTTTGAATCTTTTTTCTTTGACGTTTTTTTCTTCTTGAACAGCACCCACAGAACATACCCGTAATAGATTAGGGCCAAACCTATCAATATGTACCAGTAGCTGCTCAAAGTTTTCTATTTTTGTTCTATTATGTTTATCAGTTTTCTATACTTTTTATCTATAAAATCTTCCAAAACCTTTCTTATCAAGTCATTGCGATGGGTTTTTATGTCCAATTTATAGGATGCCCCCTGTGCCAATTTTTCATATTTTCCCATGCAGTCCTTACTTAAGGAAAGCACGAAGGATTCCTTTCTATCGCGAAAGTTTTCCGTGCGTAGGAACAATTTAAATTGTCGAACCGGGTACTCGTCGGTCATTGAAGAATTTTTGGATGTCATCCCTTTATGATTCTCAATGACTGCGGTTTCTTTCGTATTCCTAACGGTTTTAGGCTCAAAATGTTGTTTGGACCCACTCGGCGTTTCCTCAATCGAACGCTCACTTTTCAAGGTCTTCAGCACATTCACGGTTTCTTTGTTCTGTTCCGCCATTTTTTGGATCAGACCTAGTGTATTTACTTTTTTTCCTCTTTTCATAGTATTGCGCTATTTTGTTAGTTGGCTTACTTCCTCAAAGAAATGTTTGATATCTTTTTCGCCCCTTTCTTTATGCTCAGGTATGGGGTACAGTGTATTCCGATATCTTTCCTTGTAGATGGTCTTGTCCTTGACTACACTGGTCATCATGGGAATACCCGCCTCTTTAAATTGCTGGCGCAGCACCGCAAACTTGTTTCTTTTGACCAGCTTGTACTTGTTGAAAAAAAGATGGATGCTCTTTAATACACGCTCTTCATTATCAAGGAAATTATTTTTCAACGTGAAATAAAAGTGTGAAGTGCTGTCTATTTCCAGTTCGTCATGGTCAAAGGGCACAAAAACATGTTCCACATACATTAGCCCTTTGACCATCTCTACATTCAAACTGCCAGGAAGGTCGAGAATTATATAATCCACTTGGCCATAGTACTTCAGGATGGCATCCTGTAGATTCTGAACGGTTACTGGTTCAATAGGATAAAGTTCCAAACCTGCCCTTTCTTCGGCATCCAACATTTCCATTTCCCGATTCCGTTTTTTGTAGATGGAGTATTGAGGATTATCGGCATCCAAAAGCACAATTTTTTGCTGCTTTGCATAGAAAAGATTTGAAGCTAGAATAATGTTCAATGTCGTTTTTCCGATACCACCTTTTTCGCCTACCACACTAATAATCTTTGTATCCATAATCCGTTATTTAGTTCTTTCAATAATTAGTTAAATGATGAAATAATCAAGGCATTGTTTAATGACCTAAATCCCTAATTAATTATATAATTATTGAGAAATATATAATTATAATTTGTTAATAACTAGATGTTTATGAAAAATAATTTGGGCTAAAACCATATGAGGCCAAATGAATCTAAATGGATCCACAACGTGGTTTCATTTGGCTTAAGGACGAATCTATTTTTATGATATTTCGATGATTTTCTTGAAATGTATAAAGGTCCAATAATGCAAATAGGACCGATTTTTTAAATAATGATTTTAAAAAAACAGGATGGCTGTATCTAGACCGTTTTGGATTCAAATACAATATGATCGAAGGATAAAATCAAAGGAAAGTGTAGCCCATGTTCCTGCGGAAGCCAAGAAATGCCTATCGGCCTCCTTGGCATCCTCGGAACCGCTCAAAAGCCCATGGGACAAAAAAGTCCCATGCACTTTTTTTTGCCCAAGCGCGGTGTTTAAGTTTGCTGTATCGTTTATTATCATTTGAGATGGTGCATATCATAAAATGAATCCGTTATGGGGGCAATAGGTTGTCTTGACAACCCTACCTAAGATGGTAAAAACAATCGTTCGCTGTTATCCAAGATGTTATAATGTCCATAATTAATTTGATGGCACATTTATACCTTAAATATCCCATTTACTTTCGGTAATAATTTCGTATATTGAAATTCAGAGAATTTCGCAAGTTATGTTTTAAGTATCTTAAAACTACTACTTCTAACGAAGTGAAAAATGCGGTTATACCGTTAAACCAGAGAAATGGCACGTAAAACAGGCAGAAAACCTTTAGGCAATAAAAAGCGGATACATGGCATAGTGCTCCGCTTTAATGATTCGGAACTGCAAATGGTCAAGGAGACCATGGGAACCTACAACCTCGATTTTACCAAAAGGGGAGTAGTGGCCCCTTTTTTAAGGCGGCTGATACTTGATAAACAACAGGCCGAGGACACCAAAAAACTGCCCGGACCTTCGGCAAACCTCATTTATCAAATCAATAGGATCGGCACCAATATAAACCAGCTTACAGCAACTGCACATGCCAAAAATTTGAGAAGCCCATCCGCAAAGTTGGATGCTGAAATCGAAAAAACGAATACCTTATTGATGCAAATTTTGGAACTGTTAAGTGAAAAATTACCATAAATGATCGGTCGTATTCTATATCGCGAGACCATACATGGGGTATTGAACTATGTTTTTGGAAAGAACGGAAGTACCATTTTGGGCTTTCAGAACACGATATCGGAATTTGGCACCACCCCTAAATTTTTCGCGAATACATTACATTTTCAGGGCCAACGCCATGATTCGGCCAGTCGATATGCCCATATTACCCTCAACCTGCCCCATGGGGAGCATCTTGACGACAAAACGTTCTATAAGGTTGCCAAGGATTATATGGATGAAATGGGATACGGGGAACAGCCCTACGTCGTGGTACGCCATAGCGATACCATCCATGAGCATGTACACCTTGTATCTACCACCGTGAACGAATCCGGTACGCTCATCAATTTGCGCAACGATTACCATAGAAATGTAGCCACCCAAAGGTTTTTGGAGAAAAAATACGGTCTCTCTCCTTCGCCGGGCACAAAGGTTCAAAGGGACCTTCCGAAGTACCGTTTGCCCGAACTACAGCTTTCTGTCGATGAAAATAACGGGACTAAATTCTATATGCAGGATGTAATCAACGGCCTGTTGCAGAAATATAAAGTTCGGGGTTTTGAAGAGCTGGCGCGATTGGCAAAACCTTACCATATCGTCGTAAGGACGATGACCCATGCCAGCGGAAGGGTAGGGGTGGCCTACGGCATCGACAACCAAAAACAATACAATACCCAGTTCATAAACGGCTATGTCGTCCATCCTGAACTGAGTGGGCCAAAACTAAGGACCATCTTTGAAAAATACAGCAAATCAAAGCTTTTACCCATGCACAAAAAACGTTTGGAAAAGCAACTGCTGACCACATTTAAACTCTTCAATAATATTAAGACCGAGGATTTGCCCGATGTCCTGAAATCTTATCAGAACATCGATTGTCAGCTACTATATGGAAGGAATAGGCAATTGGCGGACTTTATTATATATGATAAGTCGGGATATACTTTTAAGGCATCCGAGATAAGCCTGCAACACGATTGGCCCAATAATTCCCGATTGAGTGGAGACCAGTCCTCCGAGACCCACATTGATATTGGGAGTAATCAGTTTAGCCTTGAAATCAAAAAACTGATAAAGAACGCTTTCTACAAATCGTATCTGGGCACAAATAAAAGCAAGGAGCTATTGTCGGAATTTGTTGTAAACAGAAATCTTAAGGACTTGCTGCCACTTATAGCACGTACTGAGCACTATTCTTTTTTGAACCACTATCTAGGTGCAAATAACGGAAAAATGTTGCCCAAGACCCTTAAAAATAGGTTTGATGACATTCGAGCCGAATTCGCGAAGACCGAATCGAAAAGGGAAATCAAAAAACTGGAAATAAGGACGGGGTTGATTAAAAAGGTGCTGGAAAAATCGGTTTTTGACATAACCAACGATACGAACATCGCATTTTATCTACTACGGGGGTTAGGTCTAAAATATCATCACGGCAACGTTACCTTTTTGAATTCTGGCACACATTCCATTCCCCTTACATTGCAAGGAATAATTCCCTCCAATTCCGATGAAGCCTATATTTCCACCGGGTCCATCAACCAAAATGAAAAGGTGTTGGAAATGCTAACAGCGGACGATAGCACAAAAGCCATGGATTTAAATCCAACATCATTTTTCCTGCCGACATTGATGCCGGAATTATATGGGAGCATGACCAAAACGTTTCGAACGGGTTACGAGAAAAAGAGTTTAAAGGCCTTTCATAAGGCAATGGAAGGATTCAATATCCTATTTGAAAAATCCCCAACCGATTATATAAGGCTTTTCAATGCCAGAGGTTTCTTTTTTGAAGCACGGGGAGATAAAATCCATGTAGCATCCATCTATTCCAAATATCCGGTCAGTGTTCCATTACGTAAAAACACTAATGAATATCTCAGTTCCCTGAAAAATTTGGATGATGTACTGAAAGAACAACGCACGGCCATGGATAGTATAAAAAAGCAGGGACGAGGGCAGCTTAAAAACCTATGGGTCTCTTATTTAATGGAAAAGCAGTGGTACGGAAAGGTTGCCTACATAATGGTCTATGAAGGTATTCAACCCAATTTACATCCTGAAACGATGGAGTACCATATGGAAAACGGCTTACGGGAAAAATTGATCGAGATGTCAAACCGAAAAGTTAGTGCCGAACAGGCCTCATTGCTACGAAAAAGTGTTTATGCATTCAGTTCACTTCTAGGTGGCGATTATAAAGAAGAAGACGTCTTTAACGGGTTTAAGGACGAGTTTACTGACTACTCGAAATATAAATCTTTATTTATCTAGGAAAAGACACCTTATCGGGATTTGGTTTTGGCGAAACACTTTTTCAGACAACAGGCTGGTACCTATAAGTACCACCATCCACCAAAGCTACGACCCGCGACGTGGTCGACTCGGTAATCTGCGAAACACTGTCGGCATAGAATAGTCTTACGATAACTTTTGGGTTGTTGAAATAGGGTGGTTCCCCTCTCAAGGGCTGCCCTTCGTCAATTCCGGCTATGAACATGACCTGGCCTATGGATTGCCATGATTTCGCCTTGATGAAGAACCCATATTTCAATTCAGCTTCGTAGTATTGTTCGTAAATATTTAAAAGACCATCAGAATTCATACCCTGCTTATTTTAAGCTCCTTGTATCACGGAGAATTTTATTAATAAAGTGTTTCAAAAAACATGGCTAGTGTCGTTAATTTAGAAGTTGAAGCCAATGTCATGATTTTGGGGACGCAATAAAAATTGATTATTTGCGCCTCTTATTTTCAACTAAATATCCCAAATTCTTTAATTATCCCTAAGAGCTTGACTTTTCGAAAAGCCAGTTGGAGTTAACCAAAACTCCATCACTCCATGCCGAGATTTTTATATTTTTTATCGAGGATTTTCTAGTCCGTTTTAATCTCACATCATAGACATTTGCTCTTTCGTCGTTTAGTTCTCGTATTGAGTGCCATATCTTTTGGACTACGAGTTTTTCTCCCAGCTCTATTTTTGATCTAGGGTCCTTTGAAATTACTGTTAGAATATCCCCAGGTCTTGCATTGAACCATAGTCTGGCCTGTTTCAAATTTTCCTCAACTTTGGCTTTTTCCTTACTTTTACGCCAATTTGGGTAAAGAAGTCCTGAACTTGATAAGGATTTATATTCCGAATTGGTCAATCCATTTCTACACCAATCGGCGAACTCAAGTAATTCTTCCATGGTAAACTTTTTTGCGGGACGCTTCATTTTATTGGTTTGAAATATAAAGTCATTGAAATATTGAATTGGTACACGAGTTTAAATTTCCCATCGTAACCTGGTTACTTATATCCAATACGTTTTCTGGGCCCGGTCTCTTTGACGATAAGCTTTTTGATCGCGTCAAAGACCACTTTGAACTGCTGGTCGTATTTCCGTTCCATAGCCAGTATTTGTTTCTCCAGCTCCTTGTTCGATTGAAAAAGCTTTCTGAGTTGGACAAAGGTTCTCATTATAGCGATATTGACATCAAGTGCCTTTTGGCTTCTAAGTACACTGGAAAGCATAGCCACCCCTTGTTCGGTAAAGGCCATGGGAACGGCCCCACCTAAAATACTTCTGTTGGGTATCACATTCTGTGATACCAGTTCATCTATCTCAGGGACGCTGAGCTCGAACATGAAATCCTCCGGAAACCTGTCGAGGTTCCGTTTGACCTGCTGTTTTAACGATCTTGTTTCCACTTCGTATAATCTTGCCAAATAAAAATCCAAGATTACCTTGTGCCCCCTTAAATAATGGATTGTTTCGGCAATGGTTTCTGATACGATCTTTGTCATATTTGGTCGGTTTTGGGGTATCACAAATTGTGATACCCCTCTTTAAATTTTCTTCTTGAAGGTCATTAAGGCATCCACTATAGAGGACTCCAATTCCTTATATTCCTCCTGTACATCCGTTTGGTACACCACGTTCTCGCCGATATTGTGCTTTTCGATAAACTCGTTATCGTACGAAAAGATCCACATCATATTATAGCCCAACGTATAATAATATAGTGCCAGCTTTATAGTGGTAAGGGAAATGGTTCCCCGTTCGACGTTCGCGATGGTCATGGGATTCATATCAAAACGCTCCGCAAGTTTTTTCATTGAGAATTGACTCGTAATTTGATTGTCGGTGTCCTTCTTGACCAGTTCTTCGCGTATCATACGCAAACGCTCCCCGATGTAAGCAAAGTCCTTCTTTGACCCTTTCATGATTTTTTCTATATCTTCCATACTATTTAGTTTACTAGTTTATATGACACTTCAGCTATCGGCATTCTTGATTGGTGAATTTGAGGCTATGCTAAGTTGCTATTCATTATTCTTCTTTGGTTTCGACCGGAAAACTCGAATATAAAGCCTCCAGATCCTCTTGTTCGGCAGCGGCGAACAAATTCACTTCCTGGCTTGCCGACACCTTTTCGAATGTCGGGATTTGATGGACCTTTAAGAACGCATCTGCCAATTCCCTGCTCGGCTTCTTACGATATTCTTTCATGAAATGCGCTGCGATGGCCTCTTCCTTCTCTAGGGATTCCCCGATCTGATCACCCATTTTATTTTTATCGAAAACGGTGGATTCGAGTTGCTTTCCCGTGCTTATCAAATATTCCTCCTGAACTAAAGTATCGATATCCTTAATGACTTTCAAAAAATTGATATCCAACACATTATCGATTTCCTTGTCAATGTACATCCGGTCCACTAACTTAAAAATGAAAGCCTTTAGATCTTCTTTTGAGGTTTTCCTTCTTGAAAGCTCTTCCAAACGGGGCAGGTGGTCAAAAAGTTTCAGTTCACGTACCAATGCTATGAACTGCATACGTTTTATGGTATTGGAATAGTGCTTATGGGCAAACTCCTTTAGATATACATTGTAAAAATCAATATAGTCCAATTGCTGGAAATCGATTGCATGGACATTATCGAAAAAATCAAGGGTCCCAATAAGTCGTAGCTTTCCTTCGACCAACTCTTTATGGTTCTTGCATTTAAAATGGGTATGTACGGGAATATCGTATCTACCTTGAATTTTCTTCGAGGCCATATTAGGTCTTATCTGGCCGAAACATAGTTTTTGTTCAATGGGATTTTCAAAGGTGTCGGCAACGATTCCCCCAAAATGACCTGTGGACATGCTCGTAATCTTACTCTTCGGCAGCAGTTCGGAGAGAATGGTACTATAATTGACCGTAGTGTCGTTATTGGAAACCGTTTTGCTCTTTTTTTCCTGATGTATCCTACCGAATATTTCACTTATCCGTCTTGCGGTTTCTCCTTTGGCGGCCCCACTGAAAACGTTCGAGCAATTGTCGAATATAACCTCCGCAAGTTCTCTACCGTAATCCGCAATCAGTTGCGTGACGCTCTGGATGCCCAATATGGTAGCGATATAGTGCGACCTTCCGGTATCGATTATCTTTCGAAGCCCCATAATAAAGACAGTCGGGACTTCATCGAAAATCAATCCTAACGGTCTTCCCCCGGGTTTATTGACTACTTGCAAGGTCTTATTGATGTAGAGGCCGATAGGGGCCGCGTAGACTTCCGAACGGTCAGGATTGTTTTGGATACACACGATTTTAGGTTTTTTGGGATTGTTGATATCCAGGCGAAAATCGTTACCGGTCATGATATAGTAGATTTCCTTGTTGGCCAACATCGATAGTGAAATTTGTGCGCTCGCGGTCTGCCCTGCCAATTGCTGGCCCGCTTGTCTTTCCATGGCATCCTTAAATGGAATCATCAAGGTGCGTACCTCCAGGTCCTGCATCATGATTTCCAACAGGTACTCGATGTTGACCATGGATAAGGTAATGGCGTGGGGAAGCGTACATATGTTCTTGCCCAATTCCTCGGATTTCTTCTTCAAGTACCAAATCAGTCCCGAAACGAAACTTATGGCGCTCTTCGCGAAGAAATCGCTGCGCTTTATCCAATCCTTGTTCAGGTTTTTCATGATAACGGTGGCCGCATCCGCAGCATCGGACTGGTTCTTCATCAAATACGGATCGATGGGATTGCAACGGTTCGACTTTTCGATGTTATCAAAACTTATGACGTAGAATTCCGGAATTTTTACGGTTCGGGGGGCCTT
Organism: Croceitalea sp. MTPC5; assembly: GCF_036985505.1. Taxonomy (NCBI): domain Bacteria; kingdom Pseudomonadati; phylum Bacteroidota; class Flavobacteriia; order Flavobacteriales; family Flavobacteriaceae; genus Croceitalea; species Croceitalea sp. MTPC5. The sequence continues at coordinate 950,415 of NZ_BTGQ01000001.1, read as the reverse complement.
GTCATTTTCGGGCCGTTCCCTTTTTCTTCTGAGGTAGTTGTAAGCGATTTTGCTCAGGGTGTCGAATTTAAAATCATAGAGCAGCATGGTAAAATCCTTTTCTATCATTTGCTCGATAATTTCCTCGATCAGGGCAAAGGACTTTCCGCTACCTGGCGTACCGATAATCAACAAAGCGCGAAAAAGGTTGACAAAATTTATCCAGCCCTTTCTTAATCTCCCTTTATACCTATATTCATAAGGTATGTTTACCGAATGTTCGGTGTCCACACGTTTTTCCGTTTGCCGAAACATCTCGTTCCGGTCATTGAAAGGGTCGTCATCGACCATGTTGCCGAAATTCATCGTTTGGAAAATATGAACCGTACCGGACACGGTAAATAGGAACCCTAAAAAATAGAGACCTGCGGACAACCACAACATACCGATATGGTTCGTTTTAAAATATGCAGATATTAAAAGAAGCATACAGCCCATACCAAAATACGAAAGGCCACTGGAGAGCGATTTGCCTTCCTGTTTTTTAGGGTTGTATAACAAGACCGCACCAAGAATGCACATCACCAACAATCCCCTGCTTTTCAGGGGGCTTTGTAAGGGTCCAAATCGCATCAAGAACCGATAAACTATTTCGGAAAGATTGGAATCCAACTGCCGGTCCTGCAGGATGGGATAGTAGCCCGTAAAACCTATTACCGTAAATACCAGCACGGATAGTAGCATTGCCGAAAAAGCCAGATTCTTGTCCTTCATGTTGAAAACTTCAGGGTTGGAATGAAATTGAAGGACTAATTGAACATACGTTCCTTCCATTGCTCTACCACTATGTTGGACGCAAGGACGAAAGATACTTCATTCGACTTTATGTAGTCTATGGTCTTATCCATCAATAGGCCTGCCTGATCGTTGATGAACTGGGCATAGGTATCCGCTTTTTGCAGACGGTGCTTTAGTTCGATATCGTTCTCTTCGACGAGTTCGTCCAAGAGGGCGACATAATATTGGTTGTCCTGTAGTTCTTCCGATAGTGGTTCCATGATATTCATGCGATATGGTTTTGTAAGTTATCGTTTTTCTTTGTTCTTTCATCCTCCCTTTCCCTGGAAAGAAAAGCGGTGTTCTTAAAATGGGAGACAATGGCCGAATAGGGGATGGCATACGTATAGGTCAACCCGAAATCACATTCGACGCCATTTGGCTTTATGGACTTGATGGTTCCTTTGTTCGTTGCGCCCTCTGGACCCTTGGGCGATTTCAATTCGATTTGATCGCCAATCCCCAATTCCTTGGGTACGACTTTTTCCATTTTTATAAATTTTGTTTTTTTCGAAACCATGAGGTCGTCGTTCCAGTCCTTTCCGTTTGATTTATGGATGTTGGCGGTAAAAGGGAGATACAGGCCGTTAATGGCGTCGAGTAAGGTCTTGAATACATTTTGTTGCCGTATGATATGGGTAGTATTGATTACTTCCTGTAAAGAGAATTCCAAAAGCAATTTATCGGAGAACCCCACACATCGAACCAAACCAAAAACATGGTTGTCCCTACGGAGGTCAGAGGTCAATCTTTCCTCCAAGAGATTTTTGTGGGATGCAATTCGATTTCGCACTTTTTCAGTATAATGGATGCTCAAACTGACATTGCCATTTTTGAACGAGGCTTCCGCATAGAGGTCCGTATTGTTTTGATTGATCAGGGCCGTAAAGATCTTTAGGTCATACTCATGGCCAGAAATGTCATTGTCCATGATGGATTTGAGTTCGAGGCCTTTATTTTGTAGCATTGGCGTAATCAATTGCATGAAGAATTGTAGTTTTTCCCTGTAGACGTTCCCACCGAAGGAAACGTAGAAATCATCCTTTTTGCCATGAAGTTCTTGGTAGGAGAGAAGGTCTATACCGCTTTCCCCGAAAATAATTCTGGTCGGCCTTGCCATGATTTTGGAATGAAAAAGAAAATAATCTTTTTGATTCAATACAAGACGGAACTTTTTTACTTTATTGTCGGCCCTTCTGCGGTAGGGCTTGTTATAGAGGATATAGTTTTTTGGGTCGCCCGCCAAGTCATATTTGGGAAAGGCGATGTTGGCGATTCTACCGCCGTTGTCCCTAATGTGATAGGCATTGAAAATGCGGCCCCTAAAGAGCGGACTGTTTATGGTAGCTTTGCAGATTCCCCGATGGATCCGTAAGTAGTTTGAATTCCGCAACGGCACTATATTGTAGTTTTCTTCCAACGATTTTAGGAAAGCATTCGATTTTGTGATTTTGATAACGGTGTTGCCTAGATCGTAGGTTCGATTGGTTATTTCCAAACCTCTTTCTATGGCTTTGTAGAAATTGGCACTACGTTGCAAAAGGTATTTAAAGAACAGGCCCTTGTCGAAGGAATCGTTCCGGTTGAAGTAGGTCATGGGTTGGCGCATCGTCTGCAGTACAATGCGGTCCTCGTCATTTTGAAACTCCATAGACCCGGCACTTTGTTGTACCAACTTGTATCCGTTCTGATGTAGGTACATCGGAAAATTAGCCTCTTCATTGATCTGGGCAATCAAATTTTTATAGTGTTGCGGGTTATCCCCGTAGTTTGGACTTTGCATGGAAAGGTTTTAAAATGGCCGACACACCAAGCATGTCGGCCATTACATTGAGTTGGTAATTATTGGATTACATACTTATGGCGTTGCTAGGCTGTTTCTTTTTTTTTTCGCCGCTTACCGTTATCGCCTCCTTGGTTTCCATATCCTTGACCTTTGCTTTTTCCAAAGATTTAGTAATAAAGCGCTCGGCTCTCGGGCTGTAGCTGACCATATAGGTCAAGGGCCCCTTCTTGGTTGCCTTGATCGTTATTTTCGTCTCCTTGCCCTGATTTAAGGAATCCGCCTGTTCTTTGGTCAATTGTTGCCCATAGAGATAGGTGCTGGACGACAAAGCCGATTTTGTACGGATATCGTTCAGTTTTGGCTCGTAATAGGCCAGTTTCGTGAACGATTCTCCATTGGAGGAACGGCCCTCAAAGGAAACGAACCGGCCCTCATTGACCATTTTGTCAAACTCGGCCTGTGTAAACTGGTGGTTGTATGCCTTGGCCTGGGCCAACGTTACCTCCTCCTTGCGCTTGATCTGAACATCCAATCGGGAACCCGAAGTGGGACTGTATACCATTTGCACCATTTTAACGCTTTCCTTGATGATACCATCTTTTGGATACGCGGATTTATGGAGGTATTCTTCCCCTCTTACGATGGCATCCTGCACATTCTCGGGGAGCTTGGCAAAACTGATATACGCACCTTCAAGCCGTTCTTTGGCCTCGCCCAACGCAAATCGCTGCGCAGGAGACCTTTGCATTTCGAGATATTCGCTCTGCTTATCGATTTCAAAGGTCAGATTGTCGGCCGTCTTCACTTTGTACGTTGTGTCGTTGACGGCGACCGCATCGCCTTTCTGCCATGCCTGATTGAGTTTTACGAACACTTTTTCTACTTGTTTTTCCATTTTTGAGTGATTTTTAATTGTTAAGGAATTTTTAATTAAGTACTTTTGAGTAACGAGCATTTCAGGAGTGATTTGCTAGTTAAGGAACGGAAAAGGGGCGGGAGCGCCCTTTTTCCATTTTTTTATAGTGCGATTCTATATTCTTTCAACTGCACCTCCTTTCCGCTTTTGGATCGATGTTCCATGGTCTCCCATTCCGAATACCAATTACCGGACTTGGGTTTTAGAATATCTATCGCCTTGTTCAAATAGTTTTTATAGTACGACCAGACCAAAAGTTTAATGGCGTTCGTCTCCAAGGGCAATCGCACCTTGATACTTTCCTCGTTTTTGGAAACCGAGATTCCGTACCGGTTCAATCGATGCTGGTCGAGTATGTTGTTATATCTTAAAAAGCTTTGGGCCAGTTCCTTATTGTACCTTTTCGTATGGTCATAAAATCTGGAAAAGGCTTTTTTGTCGCCAATAGGGAATCTTAGTACCATATCCCTGTCCGTCAACGACAATTTGAATCCGGAATCCTTTATGAAGGTTATGAAATGAAGGTCCCGTAAATAACCTTCTATTTTCTTTTCTCCGGTAAAACTAAGCATAATCTTGTCCACTTTAACGGTTTGCCGTATTTGAAAAAGAATATCGGTTGTTTGTGAATTTATTTCTCCCAACGCCATATACACCACGTTTTTCAATTGGAATTTTTTATGAAAGGCCAAGGCCTCCTTGGGATTCTTGAAAAGAAAGAGTCCGTCAATTTTCTTGGGTATATTGGAATACCATAAGGCATGCTTCGCAGCTGATTCCCGGTAGGGGGCCACATTTTTGCCCGCGTCGACGAAATACCCGCAAACGGTATTCTGCATATTGAACAGGGGGAAAAGAATCTCCCCTTTTTCGTTTAGGAACATACGGCCGGTAAAAGAGGGTAAATCGGCAGCATCACCGTACAGGCCTTCGCCATTATTTTGGATGGGAAGTCTATAAGAATCGAAATGATTGAAATCCTTGGGCACTTTTTTGAACTCACCCTTCCAATCCCTTGATATGGTCAAAGCGTCAGTCTCCAATACCTTTGTATGGTAGGCCGCTACCTTGTCCCATAGCATTTCTTTTTGTACGCCCTCAATTTTCGAGACGTGTTCGGTGATCAGATCTGTTGCCGAGAGTTTTTCCTTCGGACGTTGGGCCTTATAGTACAAAAAGCCCTCTTCTGTATATATGACTATATAATACAGTCCGGCATTTTCGAAAATGCGATGGGTCTTTTCCGTTCGAATACTTTGGAAACCCAAGTGTTCAAAAAGTTTGGGGAGATGAATCCTATAGTCTTCCACAAGCCATTTGTTCATCATATCCTATTAATGTTTGTGTATTTGCATTAAAATAATATATTTGCTTATAAATACAAATATATGAATTTTTTTGAATTCACAACATTTCGAACAAAAAATATCATCTTGGGCATTTGGGAATGCTTGAAACAATTGGGAAGAAAGGAGTTGGCCTATCTTCTTTTATTGACGCTTGTATGCCTTGTGTATTTTGTACAGGGAGATCACAAGATGTCGGAAACGAGACTGCATGACGCCACCGTTGCCATGGCCCAGTATCAAGAACGCCTAAAACTGAATATAAATTCCGATTATGGCGATTCACTGACCGTTCAAAAAGAGCGGGAACAACTACTGATGGCCATCGAGGAACGCATCGTGACGTATCTCTATCAAATTCCCGATTATTCCTATATAGGTTCACTGGAAACGTACTTGAAATGTCGCCACGTACTATTGGAGCAACTCCCTTCCGCCGTTCCCTTGGAAAAAGGAGATTATATACTTTCGAGCGATTACGGTATTCGGAGCCATCCGATTTCCGGAAAGACAAAAAAACATTTTGGAATCGATTTGGCCGCATCCAACGGCAAACCCGTTTATGCATCGGCCTCCGGTATCATTACCGATATTTTCTATTCCGATAAGGGCTATGGAACCCATATCATAATCAAGCACCGATTCGGTTTTCAGACCCTTTATGGGCATCTGGATAAAGTTTTGGCCCATAAGGGCCAAAAGGTCGAACAGCATGAACTCATCGCTACCGTGGGAAGTTCGGGAAGTTCCACTGGCTACCACTTACATTACGAGACCATCAAAAATCAAGTAAAGATCGATCCGAGACCCTCACTTGCCTTAAAGAAGAAGATATATGAACATGTAATCCAAATAAATCCAAATAAAGATGGAGAAGAATAGCATTAAACGTTGGCAGAAGGTACTGCGTTCGGCAAGAAGGCTGTACCATTCCGTAAATAACTATAGGATGAGCGCTAAAGACCCCGATTTCAGGGATTTCAGCCTTCTGGAATACGACAAAGTAACACCTGAAGAGGTAAACGATGCGAAACGATTGGGTTTCATGAAACAACTCCAGCTTGCAAAAAGGGGATATGTAGATAAGAACCTTAAATTACAATTGGTAGCCGCAAAACGGAAAGAACGTTTTATAGAACAAGACCACAAGATTGTTCCCTTCGGAAATCTTCGGGTCATGGAAGGGGAAAAGCTAGTGGCCATGATGCAATTGGGCTTTGACACCCTTAACGAAACTTTCTGCGTAGCCTATCGCAATCATGAAAATATTCCCCTATGGAAACCTTATGACACGGTAAGATTGGAACGGTACTTTGGTGCACTGCATCCGGAAATGGGCAATAAACTTAAATTAAGCCATATTTTTTTCGATATAGGTGCTCTGAAAGTCGGCCAAGATTACAAATTGGCGATTTGTCGGGTCTATAATGATGCCGTTCGGCAAACATTTCATAGCAACACCTATTTTCAAAATAGTATTTCCTCCCCAAAGGAAGACCTATTAGTGAACCCCAAAAACTATTTTGGCCAGCAATTTTATCTGTCCTTGTCGCAAGGGAAGGAAACCATAATGACATTGACCGAGGCGACCGACCTTTATTTTGTTTTTCAGTCATTTATGGAAACGGCACCGAAACAGGAATCCATTTATTTTGAAAAGCAAGAGTTTAAGAAGCGATTTCTCGATAGCGGAATTATAGTATTGGCCCATCTTAAACATGGACTCCGCCTAGGGGTTCAAAATGGAACGTTACAGATAGGGAAACATGACGGGGCAAATGGAAAGGGGCGTTTACGCTGGGAAAATTTTGAAAGCCGGATGCAATCGGGTTCGCTCTCGGCCATTGAAAAGTACTATATATCGAAAGAGGTCATTTCAAAAAAGAACTTTTTGGTCGAAACGGATGCCATTTCCTTGAAATCCGACACCAATGAGGCCAGTCTAAAAAAGCACTATGGCACAGGAAAATGGCATTTTTTGGAAGGGAAACATCATCGGTCAGCAATGAATTCCAGACCGGTTGACGACTCGGTATTGGAACACATCAACCGAACCTATTCCCGAAGTACTAATTTCCAAACTGCGTTGGCAAAACTTCAAAAAAATCAAACCATACAAACTGCACAAGTAAAACAACAATAGCATGGATCGGAATATGCTTATACATCAGGGCAACACCTTTGAGAAGGTAATGGAAACCATCGATTTTACCTACTACATGGATTTTAGCGAAGGGGACGATAACGGCAGTGTTATTCTATTCGATAGGGAAACACGAAAGTTGGTTTCGGATAACTATATGGCGAACCGTGATTTGTACGAAAACCTTTTGTACTACAATTACGAATGGATTTGTAAAAGGCTCAGATATGCCAGAAAATGTATGGTCGAAGAACACGGAATCGACCTTGCCAAGGAATATTTTCTCAAACATGAAAAAGAGTTCCAGAGAATTCTTTGCAGGTCTGAAAATATAACGGACAAATGCAATATGGCTTTACAAAAGGACTTGGGTTTTACGCTCTCAAGAAATGATCTGCAAGAAGTTCGCAAGCTTCTGAACAGTAACCAAAACAAAGGATTAAGTATGTAACATAACCATCCGATCAAGTTCCTTAACTCACTCACTCAAAATGAAATACTCAAAAAAGAAGTACCTGGATTATTTGGTCCGGACGATTGAAGCACTCCACAGTCCTGAAAATCAATCCCATTTTTTCATCAACAATCCAGGATTCGGAAATATCTTCGACATTCTAAAAAATGATGCCTACCGGGCACAGCTCATTAGGATATTGGAGAAATATTATGGCGAAGAATACACAAACACCATTATCGGTAGCCTAAAAAAAGGATCGCTTAATTCTTTTTACACCCCCGAGCCGATTATCGATGCAATATCCCACTATTTAAAAACCCAAGGGTCCTTTACTCCTAAAACCATTCTTGAGCCAAGCGCCGGTAACGGTCTGTTCATTCGGGAATTGTTGAGGCGCTATCCCTCCGCGAAGTTTACCGCTTTTGAAAAGGAGATACTAACCGTACGAATATTGGAGCACAACTTCAGGTTCCGGCAGCGGGTCAAAATCTTCGGCGTTCCCTTTGAAAACCTTTCCCGGACCGATGCTGCGAAAAGCTATGACCTGGTCATCAGCAATGTGCCCTTTGGGGACAATAAAATATTCGACAGCGGTCTAATGGGCCATCCGTTACAAACCAAGATTTCCAGAAATATCCATTCCTATTTTGTCTACAGAAGTCTTGAATGTCTAAAACCTTCAGGTGTTTCCATTTTGATATGCACCAAGAATTTTATGGACAGGACCAAATACGTTCCAATTCGGGAGCATATCATCAAGCGAAACAATTTTATGGGTGGGGTGCGTCTGCCCGATACTACGTTTTCCCAAGAGAACACGGCTATTGTAACGGATATTCTGGTTTTCCAAAATAACCGGCGTATTGAAACTTCGAACGAACAGAAGAAAATAAACAGCTTGTTTGCCAACAGTTCAGAGCAAACCGTAGGGAAAAATAACGTTCAGATAAACGACTACTATACCGAATATACCTCCCAAATTATTGGAACTATCGAAGAAGGCGGTCTCTACAACAATGCGGACTACACCGTAAAAAGCGATAAAGGCTTGGCGCAGATCGCTCTTGAAATCAAAGCGTTGATGGCAGGATTTACCGTGCAACCAAAGGCGCAAAAAAAGGCCACAATTCCGGCCATTGCCCCAAAACCTAAAGAAACCTCGCAGGCGGAAGAAACGGCCATCGGTATTTCCGGTGCTGATGATCCCGAACTTAAACCTGGAAATCTGACCATCAAGCAACAAAAACTCTATAAAGTAGAAGAGGAAAACGGTTTACGGTTATTGAAAGTAAAGCCCCGGGAGTTCGATAGGCTGTCAAAAATAATAGCGCTGCGGGATACCTATTTCAAATTTTTACGGGCACCCGAAGAACAGATCGACAAGGTAAGGGACGAGCTAGACTATCAATACGATGCCTTCAATTTCCAGTACGGGCGGCTCCATAACAAAGCCAACTATCCCTTTGTGACCTTGGATATTCAGGGGCCTTTGATTTTGGGGCTGGAAACACCGAAAGACGGAAACTTTATCAAATCGGAGGTTTTCAATAAATCATTCCGGTCGATTTCAAAAGAAAAGCCGCAAGAGCCGAAGAAAGTGCTCAGCTTGGAAGATGCCATTTATTATTCCCTGAACAAATTCAATCGAATAAAATTGGATTCCCTGGTTTCGAACACGGGCATGGAACAGGACGAAATCATAAAAAAGGCTTTGGATCTGCAACTGTTGTTTTTGGACCCGAAGGAGCAGGGATGGGAACTGGCCCCCAAGTTCCTGTTTTTATCGGGAACCATTTACGAAAAACTGAATGCCTATCGCAAAAACGATTTTGGGGAATATCAGTCCTATGTGGACAAATCCTATATCGAACGTACTGTTGTTGCCTTGGAAAAGGTAAAGCCACCGATGACCCCTTACGAGGATCTGGATATCAAACTCCATGAACCGTGGTTTCCCATTGAATATACCCAAGCCTTCATTTTCGACACCTACCGCTCCTTGGTACATATCGCCTATAACGAGAGTACCTCCAAGTACATGGTCAAAATCGAAAAGACGGATTATGAGTATATCAAAAAATTCAGCGTGCGTACGGAACATCGCTATTACAATTTCAAAGAGATATTGGAAGGCGCATTGAACTCCACCATACCCTACGTCACAAAAGGCTCGAAACAATATAAGCGCACGGACAAGGCGAAAATGCAGGAAATACGCATCAAGTTCGACCTTATTTACAAGGAGTTTACCACATACATCTTGGGTAAGCCTGAAATCAAGGCGCAATTGGAGCGTATTTTTTACAATACCTACGATGCCCAGGTCCATCCGAAATACGACGGTGACTACCTTCATTTTGAAGGGCTGCAATATTTTACCCCGTACAAAAGCCAAATGGATACGGTTGCGGGAATCATCGTAAACCAAGGCCTTTTGGTCAACAAGGAAGTCGGTTTTGGAAAAACCTTGGATATTGCCCTTACGACCCAGAAACTAAAGGAGCTGAACCTCTCGGAAAAGACATTGGTCATCGGTCTTCGCTCCACCGTGGTGCAATTGGAACGGGAGTTGTTAAATGCATTTCCCACGATGAAACTATTGGTGGCCCATGATAAGGTAGTAAACGGGAAGACAAAGCGAGACACCTTTTTTAAGAAAATAAAAAATGGCCGGCATGACGTCGTGCTGATGAGTCATGACACGTTTAAGTTCATACCCCAATCCCCCGAGATCATCCATGAAATCATAAGCGAGGAGCTGGCAAACCTTGAACGCGACCTTAGCGTAATCAACGAAAATAAATACGATGTAGGCAAAAGGGTGCTCAAAGGTCTGGAGAAACGAAAGGAAAACCTGAATGTAACCTTGGAGCAGGTCTATTACCAGATCAAAAGCAAACAGAACGATGCCATCGATTTTGAGCAGATGGGGTTTGAACATATTATGGTAGATGAATCCCACAAGTTCAAGAACCTGATGTACACAACAAGGCACCACAGGGTTGCGGGGCTGAATACCAACAAAGGCTCCGAACGCAGTAAAAACCTTTTGGTGGCCATCCGAACACTGCAGAAGGCAAGGACAAGGGATTTTCAGACCACTTTTCTATCGGGTACGCCCATTTCCAATTCCATTACGGAGGTCTATGTGCTGTTCAAATATCTGATCCCGCATAGAATGGAACAGATGAACATTACATCATTCGACCAATGGGCACAGGTCTTCGCCAACAAATCCTATGAATTTGAACCTACCGTCTCGGGGGATTATAAAGTGCGGGAACGCTTTCGTTCGTTCAAGAAAATGAAACTGCTGTCCTCGCTGTACAATGAGATTTCCATAATTGTCAACGGAACCACGCACCAAATCGATAGGCCCAAAATGCAGCTCGATGTGCACACGCTAAAACCCACGGCGGCCCAATTGGAATATTTTGAACAGATCAAGGAATTTCTAAGAACGGGGGACAGCAGCCTATTATATGGGGATAAGGACTATACGGAAGACCAAAAAAGCGCCCTCTCACTGATTGCCTTGCACCACATGAGAAACGCCTCCATAGACCCAAGGATGTTGAACCAGAACCTAGAAGATCCGGGCGATGCCAAACTGCAGAAAATAGCCTCCGAGGTATATGACACCTATAGGAAAACGGACGCTTTTAAAGGTACACAGGCCATTTTTTCGGACCTGGGCGTACCGAAAGACACATTTAATATTTACGATGAACTCAAACGCATTCTGACCGAAGAATTCGATATTCCCAAAGAAGAAGTGGTATTTATCCATGATTTCAAGACCGACAACAAGCGGCTGGAATGCTTTAAGCAAGTGAACGAAGGCACTTATAGGGTCATCATCGGTTCTACTGAAAAGTTGGGGACCGGTACCAATATTCAAGAAAGATTGGTACGCATCCATCACGTGGACATTCCCTATCGTCCGACGGACATCGACCAACGAAACGGTAGGGGAGTCCGTAAAGGCAATATTGGCGCAAAGCAGCATTTTGGGGACAAGGTCGTTGTTTCCTTTTACATTGTCGAAAACTGTACCGATGCCCTCATGCTCAACAACGTCAACATCAAGAAAAATTTTATCGAGCAATTGACCAATGGCACCATACAGTTCAATCGGCTGGATATGGGCGCGGTAAACGATGAGGGCACCATAGATTACAAAACGCTCTTGGCGGTCGCAAAGAACGACCCGTTGTATCTGGAAAAAGAGGAATTGGGCAAAGAATTGGACGAACTGGAACTGGAACGATCCATTTTCAAGAAGAACCGTTTGGAGGCCAAGAACAATATCGCCTTTTATGAAACCGAACTGACAAGAACGACAAAGAATATTGACAAACTTGAAAAAGACCTGTCCTTGTGGACCACGCTGCAAGAAAAGGACGTTTACTATAGTGCATTGGGAAAGGCACTTGATAGCCCCGATACCATGGATGCCAATATGTTGGGCCAAATACTTAATTCGAGGTTACAGGCCAAACGGGAAGAAGTTGGCCAGCATACCATTATGACTATATCCAATGCAAGACTGGTTCTTGACGTAGAAGACAAATTGCACCACCGCTTATTGGTACTTACCCCACATGCATCTTATGGTTATGGTTCGAAGAGAATCGTGACCAACTGGCAAAGCCTGACCGATTACGTCTACAATGCGCTATCCAAAATACCAAAATCCCTCTTAGCGCAAAAAGAGCATCTGGCCGAGTACAAAAAATCCATAAAGGCCAACCGGAAAGTATTGGAACTTGAATTCGACAAGACCGAAAAACTGGCATTGGTTCAGAAAAGGCTCGTTGAAATCAATACCGACCTTGATGAAAAGTACGATGCCGAACCGGAAAATGAAACTGATGAAAAAACTAAAATCCCCTCAAAAAGTAATCAAATAGTCACTTCCAAAGAGTTGGGCTACTAAAGAAAATAACTTCAAATCAATAAAAAATTCGGACATCGTAAAATTCTTACTGACCGTCTTTGGATTTCTTTCTTAGATAGACCTTGAACTGTGTCGGTTGAAACAACAGTTGTTCCGTCAGGTTTTTTAGTATAAAAAAGTCCGCATAATTCGTTTCCGTTTCATAATTGTATAATCTATAAACAAGATATGTAGCTTTGTTCTTTTCGGAGAACAGTTTTTCGTTTAGGCTTAAATAAAATGGTGTGTTTGCCTCCCCCTTAGTGGTTTTGACTTCTACATAGATTTTATTTCCGTTTTCATCAAATGAACGTATATCATAGCCCTTGCCATCTTTGACAATCTTAACCTTGTCCAGTAAATCATTCAACCCTTTTTCTTTTAGTTTTTTCCGCTCATATTCCAATACCAACGCTTCGCCCATATTGCCGAGCTCCTTGTTTTCCTTGTTCTTTTTTTCAAAATCGATAGTAATTCCATTAAAACCAGGGTCAAGGGAGGGTAGTTTCGAAAAACCGTCTTCAGGAAAACCCCTTAACGTCAAATTGTTTCTAAAGACTTTTTCAATAGGTACCTTGCCCCATACCAATAAATGAAGTTGGTCGTAATGATGTGAATTTTTTGAGATAAAATCAACAGTCTTTTTTATCAATGATTCCCAGTCCCATCCTGACAACTCTTGCGCCGGGATTTCATTCCATTTCAGACTTTTGGGAATGTACTGTAGACAAAGCTCTTTTTGTTTTTTGGACAAGTTTGAGTCGTTCTCTTGATAGAAATCAAGTTTGTATACCAAAGCTTGTTTTGAGGGATCAACACCAACAGTAAAAAAAATATCCTTTTCCTTGTTTCCCTTTTTGAAAATTCTTGCCCAAGTATAGGGTTTGAAATTTGCAACTCTCTTCCCATCGGCCCAACCCCTTTTGCTCCATATCATCTTGTTCGATGTTTCATAGTATTCGAGTCTTTCAACAACTTCCGTAGACCAGAATTTGGTTTTCTTCCAAACCGTGTTCAAAAGATGATCTTTTGCAGTTACATTGTCTTTATTGGATTTATCGTAAACTTTATCCGCCCACCGTCCAAAAAAATCTATTTCGTCAATGTTGAAGAAAGGATTTTCATTTTCCTTATAAGTAGGTCTTTTTAAATTATAGAATTGGTCATAATGAAGCCTGTTCTTCCAGAACGACTTACAATTTTCGATTTCCGCAAGCCCATAAAACTCCTTTTTCAATTGATTTGCCTTTCCAATACCCAATTCTTCACAAAGATTGTAAAAACCATTTCCGTGGTCATTTGCGGTTTTATAGATAGCCATCGCGCTGATCAAAGGTCTTCCGTTTTTGTGTTCATACGCGGAGATTTCTCCCAGGGTCTTACTTAGAACATTCCTATCCCTATCCAATGCAAGGTTTAGCCCGATTTGGTTGGCAACATCTTCATAATATATGGGTTGTCCAAGAATGGATTGGTCAATTAGGAATTGTCTTATTTTTTGGTTCATGTTTTTTTTTGGTCAAAGGATAAACCTATATAGGCAACTAATTTCAAGGCCCACTTTTAAATTATACGTATCACCTACCCATTATCTCCGCATTTTTATTGAAGATGGACTTAAGTGCTAATTTGGATGCTTTGTTCCTGACACTTTCAAAAGCGATATACTTTTCGTCAATTGTGAAGCCATACGTTTCTTCACTATAGACCATAAATAAACCTTTACAGTCTCTATCATCATCCGCCTCCTTCATAATATAATCCATCAAAGCGAAATAAAGCTCAAGTTGTTCAATTTGTATATCATATATTCTTCTCTTGATTTCTATTAGATACACAACTTGGTCGTCAGAAAGCACGAAATCGATAATGGCCACCTTCTCGTATTCATCCTTTAATCTATACCTAATGCCCAATTGTGTTTTGCTTTTCGGGAAGAATTCGGAAAGGGCATTTGTAATTTCAATTTCTTCCCGGAAAGAATTCTTCTTGGCGGTTACATAGCCGGAGATACTTTTCAATGTACTTTTATAGCCATATTTTTTTCTCAAGTCTCCCATTCCCTCTTCTCCATACAATCTTACTAATTGTGCGGCCTTTAAGTCCTTAGAAGAATTGGTCATCCTTATAATGTCGGTTGCCCAATGTGCATTGATCCTGACCTTTACGTTTTTGTATCTCGATGCAAATATCTCCCCATAGTTCGTTGGAAAGGTAATGTGCTCTGCGGACTTGTCCCTAAAACCTGGACACCCCCAGAATTTCCCATAACTAGAATCCACTAATCTGAGTTTACTGCCACATCCACCACATATCTTTTTCGACCATAATTCTTTCTGTGCCAACAATTCCCTCTTTTGGGTTTGGTAGTTCATGATCTGTACCTCCTCGTATTCATAGTAGGCGTTAATGAGCAGGTTTTTATTTTTATGAAAGTAAACATCGGCAGCGCTCTGTTTTGACTCATTTAATTTTATCAATGATTGATAAAAAGCTTGGATCTCCTTTCGCTTCATGGGTTCCGCATAGTCAATCAACAAGGTTTTGGTTTTACCCATGGTTATATCCCGTCTTTAATTCGCCCTATTATTCGGTTGTAATAATTCATTCGAGAATTCCCCCGAAGTTTTTCAGGATACGTTTCCACTCCGTTGACATTGAACATCTCCAATTTATGCTTTGAGGCCCTTTCATATTTTTTTGGATAGAAATAAAGTATTCTGTTACTTACTGGAAAACGATTCTCTACCATGACCCTTGCGCGATAGGTAAAAAGCCACCAGAGATGCATTTCTACGAAATCAAGGTTCAGTCCGAAGATGTAGATATCACGAGTGAAGAAAAAATCTACCCAACTCTCGTAGGTCAGGTTTCCCTCTTTGACTCTTTTGGCAATTGGCAAAAAATCTCTCTTTTTATAAATACCCTTGGTACCCGTTGCAACATAATTTCGCATTTGTTGCAGATACCCGCTATAGTGTTCATACCCCAATGTAATCGTATTGGGTACGGTTTGACTACCGTGAATATGCCAAATACGATGTTTTCCCGTATCGTGATAACGGAACATATTGTACGAACTCTCTTTGATGAAACCCCTATTCGTAATTTTTCCATGGTCAACTCCCGTTGCCTTTTCAAAGGACAGGTCATAGTTCGTGGTCAATATATTTTCGATTCCCAAACCTAGGACTGATTCGTGAAGCTGGTTTGGCCTAAGTTTTCTGGTATTTGAGGCTATATATTTTTTAAGTCTACTTTCCGGTGTATTATGGACCCTTCGGGAATTCAGGTATATCTCTTCGTAAAGCATAGGAAATGGCTTATCGATTTTATTGATGTTCCTGTCGATTTTTGCATATTCCAGAAGGCCGTTGATCAAATCGTTCCAAGAATATGACTCCGTAGCGTTGTTAATATCATTTCCTATCAAAAGAACCCTTTTATTCATTCAATATTTTTTATCTCTATCGTAATTGGTTTAGTAATAAATATATTAATAAATCAAAAAGAATTTCCTTCACGACTAATATTCTCCAATAATCAATTTGTACATCAGTTTTACAACAAGTAGTGAATGCAGTAGTTTGGCGTTGGCCGGGCTATCCGCTATATCGCCCTTGCAGGCCCCAAGGTTTCGTAATCCGTGGAAGAGCTCCGCTGTCGCTTTCCACGAAAACGAACCCTAACGGCCCACTACGGTCGATGCCGCTACTATCCCTAACGCTTGCGCCCTCCGGGCGCTTTTTTTGTGGATAGGGAGAAGGAAGTCAAGGGTGCATTTTAGCCTGTTTTTACGAGGATTCCCACAGGTATGGGCGTATCTTGAAAGAGAGTTAAGGAAGGAGCGGGGCAAATTAATACGGTGCAAACCAAGCCCCGCTTTTAACTAATTTTTTTTAAGAACTATAAATACCGTTACTATGACAGACTTCTTTTCAACATTACGGCAAACGGGAATAGAACAATATGGCATCAGTGTCTCTTTTGATGGGGATTCGGTCAGCGTGTCCGTATTGCCCAAATCGAGCGCCAAGGACAAGGCCCTCCAATCCATAAAACCGCTTACCCTACGGGGAAACGTAACGGAAGTGGACGAGAAATTCTTTCAAGTTCTTCAAAAACCCTTGGAGCAGACCAAGGCACTTTTCAGAAACACCGTTGCTTTTGAAAAAGCCTTGGCGGAAACCGAACAAAAGACCCAACAGGCCAAGAAGAAAAAAGAATCGACTACCAAAAAGGCCACCGAGTTAAAGCAACTTCTAAAAGAGAAGGACTTTAACCCCATGAGCGACCATAAGAAGGCAACGGACATTGCCAACGAAATCTTGAAGATAGACCCGAACCACAAGGAAGCGCAAAAGGTCATCAAGGATATGAAAGCATACGAATCCCCAAAACTTTTTCAATGATGGAAATCGCAACAATAGAACGCAAGTACATCTACCAAGACGGCAACAACAATGCCATTGAGTTGGATGATTTGGATAGCCAATTGACCCATCAGCAAGTGATGGAACACTATTCGCAGATCTATGCCGAACTGACCAACGCCAATATCATGGACAAGGGCATAGTCAATGGCCATCATGAAATCCATTTCAAGACCTTGGCAGGAACAAAGGGATAGACCGATGAACGTAGACGAATTTCTAAAACACGAAAGATGCACCCACAAACCGACACCCCTTTTATCGAAAGAACTCAAAGAGTTCCACGCCCGATTGTTCAAGGCGGTTCAACAATCCCATTACAGGTACGGAACGCAAAGACCGAAAGTCTTGCAACCAAAAGTATTTCCCTTTCTGACCTGAGCGTTCTGCCTATTCTTTCCAAGCCGATAATCGAGGACGGATCATCGGTTGATATAAAGGCACTTGCCAGTTTAATGGTGGATGCCACCCGTAACTTTTCGGGAAATATTGACGACTGGCGGTTTTCGGCATCCGATAGCTTGGATGATTTGATATTGCGATGTGCCAATCGGCTGAAAGAAAGGGCAAGAATCGACCATATCGAAGTTTTACGGGAAGATGCCGACCTGCGCTTGGTCTTGAAACGCCATATCGGGAATCGTAGCACGGTCTATTGCATTCCGTTGCGACCCGTTATGCCCCTTCGATGGAAAAACCCTATGCTTTTTGATATACTAATATCCTTTATCAAAAGCCTACCCTATATCAATCTTTTCCATACGGGAGAGGATAGGGTGGACTGGCTTTGGGAATATCTATTTGAGGAAGAAGCCTACCACAGGAAAAACGGTAGTGTTTTTGATAATTGTAACTCGGTCAGGTTCTTTGGTCGCTACCAAAAGCTGTTCGACGAATACGAACCACAGGATTGGAAATTCCTTTTACTAAAATACCGTCCTCGAAAACCCCTGCACAAGCGAATCAAGGAACTGTTATCAAAAGCCGATACCATTGATTTTCGGGTGCCGTTCCGTATCGGAACAAGGGATGCCTATGAAAGTATGTTCGAGCATTGGGAATCTTTCCTGATAGTTGACGATGCGGACAGTGAATTTACCCGTTCCTATATCGAAATGCTCAACGAATGTTCCAACGAATATGACATTATTTCTGCCTATGAACTAACTACGGTCGAAAAAGGTAACCTACAGCCCTTTGAGGAAGGGTCGACCTACAAACTTAATCGATTGGAAGAATTTCTTACCGATCTCAACGAACTTTTAAGACTGCTTTGAACATGGAACAGATTGCCAATTTACGGCCCGATGAACACTTTCTTCCAAAATTTGCCATTATCGGTTATTCCCAAGAAGAAGATTATTACAACAGGGGGCACTACTTTTCATATCACAACATCGTAGGGGCAAAGCTTACGGCAGGGATGCCGCTGACCAAGGATACCGCCCGAAACCTCTTTAGGTGTTTGGAAGGGGATTTGATAAAGTTCAGGTTTAAGGGAATGTTGCCCAAGAACCTTATTCATTTTGATTTCAAAGGAAATCTCCAACTGGTATGGTACGTCCATCCAAAACAGCACACCCTGTATTTCGATACACGAACGGGTATCGCTTCGGGAAATTATCCCTTGCCAAAACTGATCTTCAAGCTTGAAGGGAACACCCTTAAAGTCTTTGCCCTCCATCGAAAGGATACATTGACCGACACCGTTTCATTGTACCACGCACCGTTATTGAACGTAGGGAGGCAAGGAAATGTATGTATGGGCAATGCCTCGATGGATTATGACGGCTTTGACTATTACGAGGACATCATGGGGTTTGTCGAGCAGCAATTCTTTCGTTCCGTTTTTACGGCTACCCATCACAACAACATTGCGAAAGGGAACATTGTGGATGTAATGAAACGGAATTTCAGGAAAACATTCTTTGATGACGCTCTACTGAAAAAAAACAAATTGACCTTAAAGGATTTATATGAAAACTAGAATTCATTTCGCTCCCAACTACTTTTACAATCCAACACATCCCATAACCATCGCATTGATCGGGGTAGGGGGTACAGGTTCCCTGATGCTGGCACGGTTGGCACGGATGGATTTTGCCCTGCGCCAAATCGGACACCCAGGTTTGCACATAATCGCCTATGATTCGGATATGGTTGAAAACAACAATGTTGGCAGACAACTCTATGCCCTTAGTGATGTAGGGGAGTATAAAGTGGTCAATGCCGTCAATAAGGTAAATATTGCCTTTGGTCTGCAATGGGAAGGAATTCCCATGGATGCACTTCCCGATGGCGAGGATATTCGGGCGAACATCATAATCACTTGTGTCGATAATGCCCGATTTAGAACGCTGTTATCAAAATCGCTTGCATTTCCCTTCAAGGGGTCTGAATATCAAAGCATGTTCTATTGGCTGGACATTGGCAACTGTAGGGATAGTGGGCAATTCGTGTTAGGAACTTTGTTCGAGGAAGAACGAAATATGGAACGGGAAGATTTTGAAATGGTGGACAAACTCAAAAACATCATCGATTTTTTTCCCGATTTGGATGCCCATGACATTCCCCGTCTTCAAGGTGCGGGATGTGCCTATTCCGATAAGCTGAACGAGCAATCACTTTTCATCAACGATGTACTGGTCGCCCATGCTTCCGATTGCCTATTTCGGTTATTGTACCACAAGCAGATTCAAAAGCATGGGGCATTTGTGAATTTGGAGAGTGGGAAGGTCAATTCGATTTTGGTCTAATTGAGAATTAAAATATTGACGCTAAAAAATATCAGACATGGAAACGTTGCATTATAAAGGATATGAAATCAAAATCGAGCGGGCTGATTTTCCCCAAAATCCACTTAGGGATTGGGATGGGCATGTACTTTTTTGTCTAAACCACAAACGATATGATTTGCATAATAACACCGATTTTGATACCAATGAATTTGAGAGTTGGGAAGCTATAAGAGAAGCTGTTGAAGATGAATATTGCCCCTTGGCCATATTGCCAGTTTTCATGTACGACCACGGTGGCATTACTATTAAGACTAGTCCTTTTATTTGCTGTTGGGATAGCAGCCAAATCGGTTTTGCCTTTATAGATATTCCTACGTTGAAGCAATGGGGTTTAAGGGCAGGGGATAAAACTGCCAAGGAATTGGAAGAAATGATTAGGGACAATGTTCGGTTGTACGATGATTATTTGACGGGTAATGTATTCGGTTACTCCATTGCCGATTCCAGTGGAAATACTTTGGACAGTTGTTATGGCTATTATGGGGATTTGGGAAAGGAAGATATGATCGGAGAAGCAAAATCAAATGTTGAGCATTACTTAAGGCAAAAGATCGTTAAACACGCTATTAAAGTGAAAAGATGGATCAGGTCACAAGTTCCATTAATATATAGGCAATCAATTGGCCAAATTCAATTTTACTCTAAATAACAAAAATGAAAACAAATAAAAAGAACAGATCTAACATCAAAGAACAGCATTACGGGACAATTCACAATTTCGTCTACCACAACGAAAGGACAGGATTATATGGTAAAAAGTTGGAAGCCTTGTACCGATTGGTGCAATGGAAGGGAAAACCTCTTGATTTTCCGACTGACCATAAATTCTATAATGTCAAGGTTATAGAATATGCCGATAGGGATTTCATAGGTTTTATCAGAACGGGGTTTTCAAAAAAGGCTTTCTTTCCGTGTAAATTGCAGACCGTTGCGCTTCGGCTTTTGGGTAATACTGGCAAATCAAAAGCACCATTGCAATGACCATGTATGCACATTTAATCACGATTTTTAGAAAAATCGACCCAGAAAAACTGTATTGGGAGTTTACCTATTTTGAGGAAAGGTCTTTTCAATCCGCAGCATTTGGGGCAAGAAAAAAAGAATTATTCAAAATTGATGGCAAATTCTACCGTGTGGATATAGTCGAAAAAATTAGCCCTTTGAAACAGCTTCCGAATTTGGTGGTCAAGCACGGTAGGCACACTATTTTTAGAGACTATGTGGAATGATAAGGAAAAACCAAAAATGTTGTACATATGTTGTACAGAACAAAAAAACCCAAGATTTTCGTCTTGGGTTTTTTATCATCAAAAAGTAGCGAGAGGGGGACTTGAACCCCCGACCTCTGGGTTATGAATCCAACGCTCTAACCACCTGAGCTACCTCGCCATTTACTACAATATTTCAATTTTGTCTCCGGGTTATGAATCCGACGCTCTAACCAGCTGAGCTACCTCGCCTTGTTTTAGTAAAGCGGCTGCAAATATAAATGTAATTTTTCGCCCAATCAAAAATCAGAATTAATTTATTAATTGACGTTTATTTTTTTATATTACCGGATTATAGAAATGAACTTGTTTAATCTTTTTGGATTGAAGCGAAAATCAGACATTTTTTGCCCATTCGAAGACTTTTTTGAGTTGCATAACAGCGCTACGGAAAGAAAAAAAGACAAGAAATGGGTGAAAAAGGGTAATTTTTTAACCAATAGAAACAGTTTAAACGAGTTCAATACATCAAACAATTAACGTACAACTAATGGGTGATAAAATAAAATTTGAAATTGAATTTGTAATTCAGTCATCGCCACAATTACTATATCAATATATTTCAACACCTTCTGGCCTTTCAGAATGGTTTGCCGATAATGTGAACTCTCGCGGGGAGTTATTTATATTCATATGGGACGGGTCTGAAGAGAATGCCAAGCTCTTAAAACGAAAGAGCGATGAATTTGTTCGATTCGCTTGGGAAGAAAACGATGATGATAGCTATTTTGAAATGCGTATCATCGTAGATGAGATTACCAAGGACGTATCGCTATTTATCAGTGATTTTGCCGAAGAGGATGAATTGGAAGAGGCCAAGATGTTATGGACCAATCAAATCTCTGATTTAAAACAAGTATTAGGCTCAAAATAAATAGCGACTTTACAGAACATCGTATCTTTGCCCTTGATTTTTTCAAGGCACCCTAATGGTAAATTATAACGGTCAATTACTAGAATCCTCATCTTTTTTTCTTAATCAAGAAAACCGCGGTCTTCAATACGGTGATGCCCTTTTTGAGACCCTGCGGGTCGTTAATGGAAAGATTTTCTTTTGGGAATCGCATTATTTCAGGCTAATGGCAAGTATGCGCATTCTTCGAATGGAAATACCGATGGACTTTACGATGGAGTTCTTAGAGGATGGGATTACCAAGACCATTGCGAAAAATGATTTGACCAATACGGGTGCAAGGGTGAAGTTATTGGTATATCGAAAAGAAGGTGGATTGTATGCACCTAAGAATAACGACATCAACTACATCATTACGGTCTCACCCTTGAACGAACTTTTTTACACCATTTCGGGGAATACCTGCGAGGTAGCGTTGTTCAAAGATTATTACGTGAACGCTGATATGTTATCAAATCTTAAGACCACGAATAAAGTGTTGTATGTAGTCGCTGGCGTGTTTGCCAACGAAAACGGATATCAAAACTGTTTGTTATTGAATGGTAAAAAACAGGTGGTAGAGGCGATTAATGGAAATTTATTTTTGGTTCAAGGGACTAGTATAAAAACCCCTCCCTTAAAAGACGGGTGTTTAAACGGTATTATTCGCAAAGAACTGATTGAACTTATAGGGTCCCTGACGGATTTTGAAATTTTGGAAGAATCAATATCCCCATTTGAATTACAAAAGGCAGATGAGCTTTTTATTACCAACAGTATTTCAGGGATTATACCTATAACTGGATATCGCAAAAAGGAATACAATTTCGAAGTTTCGAAACAATTGCTGGGCAAACTGAATGCCAAGGCGCGGTTGGCCTAGTTTAAGGTAGGGTTTTCTGGGGCGTTGGACCAAATCAGGTAATCCCCACCCAATTCAACCATTTTCTCTTTCCAAAATGCAGAAGATGATTTTTCTATGATTGAGCTTTCATACTCATTATTTACGACCACCCACGATTTCGATAAAAGTTCTTGATCAAGTTGAAGGGAGTCCCAACCAGAATAGCCCAGAAAAAATCGAATATCGGATTCCGTTATTTTGTGATCATTGATTAATTTGATGGTTTTCTCAAAATCGCCCCCCCAATAAATACCATCGGAAATCTCAATACTGCCTTCGATCAGATGGGGTACTTTGTGAATAAAATACAAATTGTCTTGTTCAACAGGTCCACCGTTATAGACTTTGAAGGGCACCTTGATTTCGGTTACCAAATCACCAATATCGTATTCAAGCGGTTTGTTCAGTATAAAACCAACAGAACCTTCTTCGTTATGCTCTGCCAGCAGTACCACGGATCTATTAAATGATACGTCACCCGTTAGTGCCGGTTCTGCAATCAATAATTTTCCTTTTCTAGGCACGGTTTTACGCTTAAAAATGTTCTAACTGTACTAAATGTAAGCTTTTATCCAATAATTTCAAAAACTCGTAAAAAATAAAAGCACCTCTACAAAGAGGTGCTTTTAAATTCGGTATAAATTATAGCTACTAGTTTACAGCGTTACTCAACTCAGTACCTGCTTTAAACTTTACAACATTTTTAGCTGCAATCTTGATAGTTTGTCCAGTTTGTGGATTTCTACCCTCTCTTGCATTTCTCTTAGAAACAGACCAAGATCCGAAACCTACCAAAGAAACCCTGTTTCCTTTTTTAAGGGAACCTTCAACATTTCCTAAGAAAGATTCCAATGCTTTTTTGGCTGCTGCCTTTGTGATGCCAGCATCAGCTGCCATTGCATCGATTAATTCTGTTTTGTTCATAATGGAATTAATTAATTGTTGTTAAAATAATTTTAATGCTGAACAAAAATATGCGGATTTAGCGTCGAGACAAGTAAAACCAAGGGAAATCAACTTTTTTGTTAATAACTTGAATGGTTTGTTGATAACGCCATATGTTTTTGGCCAAAATTCGCTATCACAGTAACAGCAAGGCTTTAGCGCATATAGGCTTCTTCTGAAATTGAAAGTCCGTTCAAAACTTCATGGGCGGCCATTTTGCGTTTGCCCGACAGTTGAATTTCCAAAAGATTGATAAACCCATTTTCAACGGCTACTTTAATACTCTTTTTATCCGCTATGATTTTACCGTTGGTATAGGTGTGATTTTCCTTTTCCATACCCACTTTAAAGATCTTTACCGAAATTTCATTCCCATCATTGACCATGATACTCCATGCCGTGGGGTAGGGACTTAGACCACGAATGTGATTGTAAATGGTTTTTAGTGGCCTTGACCAATTAATTTGGCAGGTTTCCTTATAGATTTTATGGGCAGTTTTTAGGTTTTGATTTTCTTCTTGTTTTTGAAGCTCAACGGTATCCTTTTCTATTCGTACGACCGTTTTGAGTATTAGGTCGGCTCCAAGTGCCATCAGCCTATCATGCAATTCGCCAGCGGTCTCATCAGCAGCTATTTCAAGTTTTTCTTGCATTATGATTTCGCCAGTATCTATTTTTTCATCTATAAAGAAGGTAGTGGCACCGGTTTGGGTCTCCCCATTGATAATGGCCCAGTTGATAGGGGCCGCCCCACGGTATTGAGGCAATATTGAGGCATGAAGGTTGAAAGTTCCATATTTGGGCATTTGCCAAACGACTTTCGGCAACATTCTAAAGGCTACGACGATTTGAAGGTTCGCTTTTAAATCCTCAAGTGCAGCTATAAACCCTGGGTCTTTCAAGTTGGTGGGTTGTAATAAATTCAGTTCGTTGTCAAGGGCATACTTTTTTACTGCGGATTGCTGTACTTTCCTTCCTCGCCCTGCGGGGCGATCCGGTGCGGTAATCACCCCTACGATATGATATCCACTAGTGACCAGTTTGTCCAGCCCCGCAACTGCAAATTCAGGAGTACCCATAAAAACAATCCTTAAACTCCTTTTTCTACTTGTTGATTCCATATTCGTTCTTGTGATTTAATTTTACGGCTTCATCTTCCAGCAACTCTTGTAAAACCCTCAAGACCCGCCTTTCGTTATGGAAAAGACCGACGGCAAGTTCCCTAGACGTCTTACTTCTTTGCTGTAATTGTTTTAAAATCTCGGTCTTTATTTCGGTTGAAGACAGGTGTTCACTTCCATTCTTGACACATACGTCGCATAGACCACAGTCTTTTTGTTGGGTTTCCCCGAAATAGTCAAGTATAAATCTACTTCTACAAATACCACTATTCTGAGTGTAATCGAACATAGCACTTAAATGATCTCGTTTAGTATTGTTCAATTGTTCCATTTTTTTGGCAAATGGATGAATGGTTTTTTCATCTTCCCTGGGCACGAGAAAAGTAATTTCTAAATCACTATCGCTTGAACTATAGGCTGCGATACCATCGCTTTCCAGTTTTTGTAGTATTTGTTGAACCTTTTTTTCATCGGTGTGTCCCTTCTTTGCCAATAAAAAGGTATTTATCCTAGTTTCAAAATCAAAAATACCCCCATAGGTTCTTAGAATGGTCAATACGATATCTGAAATGTCCCTATTGTTCTCTAAATAACCAAAAATAGCTTCCTTCGAAGTGGTGAATTTCAATATGGTTTTTTGTTGAAAGGCCTCAGAAAGTCTGATGACCCCATGTTGGTCTAGAACTTTTAATGTATTGTACGTAAGAAGTAGGGGTAACTTATACTTGTTGCTAAAAGCATTGAAATGTAATCCAAACGTTTCGCCACTCCCCTCCCCGTAGGCTATTTGAAGGTGACTGTTCAGTTTTTGGTAGGTGTTTTTTACATGTGCTATTGTGGGTAAGCTTTCTAAAAATTGCCTTTTAGCTTGCATGGCGTCTTCTTTATTGGTCAAAATCACGGCTCTGGCAGGTTGTCCATCACGGCCTGCCCTGCCAGCTTCTTGAAAATAATTTTCAATACTGTCAGGTATTTGATAGTGTACCACTAATCTAACGTTCGATTTGTCCACTCCCATACCGAAGGCATTGGTCGCTACGATTACCGGAATTTTGTCGGTAAGCCAATCGTTGAGTTTTTTTTCTTTCTCGGCTTTTGTCAAGCCCCCATGAAAATGGGTAGCGACGATACCTTTACCATTCAAAAAATTGGCCACTTCCATCGTTTTTCTTCGGGTTCTTACATAGACAATTGCAGTATCGCTATCGTTTTTGAATAGTTGTTTTAAATGATACCGTTTGTCGTCGGTTTGTTTAACCGAAAGCGCGATGTTTGAACGGGAGAAGGAATCTTTGAAAATTATTGGTTTTACCAATTGTAGGTTTTCAGCTATCCCTTTAGCGACCTTATGGGTCGCAGTAGCGGTGAGGGCAATGAACGGAACATTGGGCCGTAGTTTTCTTAAAATGGCGCAGTTAAGGTAAGAAGGTCTAAAATCATTGCCCCATTGCGAGATACAATGGGCCTCATCTATGGCAATCAGGTTAATGTTCATCTGTGTAATACGCTCTTGCACCAGTTCTTGTTGCAATCTTTCGGGAGAAAGGTATAAGAACTTATAATTGCCATATACACAATTGTCAAGCAGCTTGTTAAGCTCTTCGAACGAGAGTCCACCAGTCAATGCTATAGCCTTAATACCTTTGGCTTTAAGGCTTCTGATCTGATCATTGATTAAGGCGATTAAAGGCGATACTACAATACAAAGCCCCTCTTGGGCCAGTGCGGGAATTTGATAACAAATTGATTTGCCACCTCCCGTAGGCATCAAGGCTAACACGTCTTTTTGGTCAAGTATTGAATTTATGACCCGCTCTTGAGAACCTTTGAAGGTAGCATAGCCCCAATATTTTTTTAGAATTCCTTTTGGATTAAGCGGCACTAAGCAAGTTTTAATTCATCGAGTATAAAGGTAACACGATCTTCGATAGTCGTTTTTGGTATTTCAATGGGTCGATAGCCAAATTTCGTGTAGGTACCGATCAAGTGTTCATGAATTGCCTCTGCCTCTTCAAAGGTCTCAAAACGTTCGTTGTCTGAGATATAGATATCCCTCCATGGGGGCATTATAAACAGGATATCATAACGATAATCCTCACATGCCCTAACGAAGTCATTGGAGTAGGTTTGGTTGAAATAGTCCATATACGCCAATACGTCAGGTATGCCCCTATCAAAAAAATGAACCGTCTCACTGGATTTTTCGGCTTGAATAACATCATTTATCCTAGCATCGAGCAAGGTCTGATTGAATTTTTTTGGGTCATCGACAAAAACCAACGGATTTGAAACCAATTCTTTTGAGATTCCATCTTCTTTCGCTTTTGCGGTCATACTACGTATGATTTCATGAAAACAATGAAAACCCCTTGCTTCCAAAGCTTTGACCACAACGGTTTTACCTGTACCCGGTGCCCCGGTTATGACTATCTTACCTGCCTTCAAGAATCTTACTTTTAAGCTGCAAAGAAATGAAATCATTACAACCAAAAAAAATTGAATTTATACCGCTTATATTTGTTGAAAAATAGAGATGGAAGACCAGAAATCAGAGGCGTTTTACAAAAGATTGAAGGAGCAATTATCGGAAAACGGAAAATGGCCCTCGAATTACCTTTATAAATTTATAGTACCTACAGGTGAGGAAAAAATCAATGCCATCGCCAAAATCTTTGATAACACCGGCGCCGTGATAGAATCAAAACAATCAAAGAAAGGCACGTATACCAGTCTTTCGATTACGGTCAACCTTAAAAATCCTGATGCCGTCATTGAAAAGTATAAGGAAGTCTCCCATATAGATGGCGTAATATCGTTGTAAATAGGGCTGAATGGTATAATTTTCTTATTTTGCAGGCGAATAAGAACAGTTTCTTCCTGTTCATGTAATCATAAACTTTCCGATTTGAATTTAGTAGAAAACCTAGAATACAATACCGAGCGTTCAAAATTGATTATCCCTGAGTATGGGCGGCACTTCCAAAAAATGGTCGACCATGCGGTTTCAATAGAGGATAAAGAAGAACGTAATAAGGTTGCCAAGGCCATTATAAGCGTTATGGGGAATTTACAGCCGCATTTGCGTGATGTGCCTGACTTTCAGCATAAACTTTGGGATCAATTGTTCATTATGTCCGATTTTCAATTGGATGTTGATTCCCCGTTCCCCATTACTTCGAAAGAAGTGCTGCAAAAACGCCCAGAAGCGTTGGAATATCCTCAAAACTATCCTAAATATCGATTTTATGGTAATAACATAAAACGAATGATAGACGTTGCAGTAAAATGGGAAAAAGGTGATTTGCGTTCTGGTCTTGAATATGCCATTGCAAACCATATGAAAAAATGCTATCTCAACTGGAATAAGGATACGGTTGAGGATTCCGCAATTTTTGCACACCTCAAAGAGTTGAGTGATGGCGAGATTGATTTGGCCCCTGATGGTGAAACACTTACTGAAAGCACCCAGTTCTTAAAGAATAGGATCCAGAAGACCAATAATAGGTCCAACAACAAAAAGAATCAGCGCAACAATCGCGGAAAAAAACGATACTAACTACCGATTTATAGTCTCAAATGGGAACATTTAGAATTGAGGGTGGTCATCAATTACATGGTGAGATAACCCCGCAGGGTGCAAAAAATGAAGCATTACAAATACTTTGTGCCGTATTATTGACCTCTGAAAAGGTTACGATACATAATATTCCAGATATTGTCGATGTCAACAAATTAATTGCCCTATTGGAAGATTTGGGGGTTAAAATTCAAAAAAGGGGCAAGGGTTCCTATACTTTCAAGGCCGACGATGTGAACCTGGATTATTTACAATCTGATCAATTTAAACAAGATGGACGTGGTCTTAGAGGTTCTATCATGTTAGTGGGTCCATTGCTGTCAAGGTTTGGTAAAGGTTACATACCGAAACCAGGAGGGGATAAAATAGGTCGTCGAAGACTGGACACCCATTTTGAGGGTTTTATAAAACTTGGGGCAAAATTCAGGTACAATAAGGAAGAACATTTTTATGGGGTAGAGGCCAAGCAATTGAAAGGCACCTACATGCTTTTAGATGAGGCATCGGTGACGGGTACCGCAAATATTTTGATGGCCGCGGTTTTGGCCAAAGGCACAACCACGATATACAATGCAGCTTGCGAACCTTATTTGCAGCAGCTTTGTAAAATGTTGGTAAGAATGGGTGCGAAAATCACGGGTATAGGTTCGAACCTATTGCGTATTGAAGGGGTTGAGACGTTAAACGGTACCGAACATACCATGTTGCCCGATATGATTGAAATCGGTAGTTGGATCGGTCTTGCCGCAATGACCAAAAGTGAACTGACTATTAAAAACGTCAGTTGGGATGATTTAGGACAAGTTCCCAATGCTTTTCAAAAATTGGGGATTCAATTGGAAAGGCGCAACGACGATATTTATATTCCTAAGCATGAAAAGGGGTACCAAGTACAAAACTATATTGACGGTTCGATAATGACCATCGCAGATGCTCCATGGCCAGGCCTTACCCCAGACCTGTTAAGTATTTTATTGGTCGTTGCCATTCAAGCTAAAGGGGAGGTCGTCATTCATCAAAAGATGTTTGAAAGCAGGCTGTTCTTTGTGGATAAGCTTTTGGATATGGGCGCAAAAATCATCCTCTGTGATCCCCATAGGGCAACCGTAATCGGTCACAACTTTCAATCTACCCTAAAGGCCACGACAATGACCTCACCAGATATCAGGGCGGGTGTCTCATTATTGATAGCCGCACTTTCTGCAAAAGGTACTTCTACCATACACAATATTGAACAAATTGACAGGGGTTATGAAAATATTGATGAACGTTTGCGTGCTATAGGGGCCAAGATTGATCGAGTGTAAGAATCCGTATAAGGCCGATTGTAAAAATCAACGACCACAATATCGTTCTTGACCAGTTACGTACCACCAATTTTTTGGTAATCGCTTCATTTTCATTTGTGTTTTCAATGTTGCCATGCAATGGTACGAAAATGCTGAAAGTCAGTACCCATGCCGTAATTACCATAAGTAGTTTTATGGTGTTCAACGTGTCAAAGACCTTGATTGCCAATAGTGTAGTGAATAGTAATTGACCGAACATCAAGGGCAGTACCACAACAGTTATCCTTTTGGTATACGACCGATGCCACTTTTTGAGATTTTTTAAGGAATAATGTTTTAAACCTGGATAGATGACCAACTGCACCAACCAAATGAGTACAAGCAATCCAGTATCAAAAAGCAACGCAAATAGGTACATCCATTTTTTTACGAAAATAGGATTTCTTTTACATTCGCAAAAAATGGAAATATCAATTTGTTTTTACTTTCGAGTGCATTTGACACGTTGATAAAAGAATCAATTTGTCCCATTTTTAAATTGGCGGAAGTTCCGTTCAGGCCATAATCATGAAAAGCCATGCTCCATTTTGTAAAAAGCCTGCCTTGAGTGTCTTCTTTTTCAATTAATTGAACATCTTGATGCCGTGGGTCCCTTAGTATCTTGTGGAATAATCGTTGTACTTTTTCCTGCTCTCCTTCCAAAAGTTGTAAAAAGTGCGAGTTGTGATAAAGAAGGCAACCCGTGATGCCGTGTTCTGCGTTGTATTCCTTTGCATTGCTCAACATACCATATATTTCTGGCAGCACAAACGAATCATCCGCTACCGAACGGTAAACAAGCGAATGCATAATAAAGTATTTATTGCTTTAGGTTGCTTAAAGATATTAAATTTTATTTGCTAAGCTTTTAAGCTTGAAGATGTACTTGTTTACCCTTTCTTATGCCTTACTTCTCGAAAGAAGTTGTTTAATAGCTAGCCATTCAGGGCCGTCATGTAGGGATTTGAATTCTTTTTTGGTTAAAATGCTTTCCCTCTTCTCCCATTTTCGCCAAATCAGGACCTTTAGTATTTTAATGCTGATGCGTTTTGAGCGGTCGTTTTCCAATTGTGCCAATTTCAATGCTGCCGCGAACAACTGTTCATCATCGATATCACCGTAAAAACGAATGGCACTTGCGATACTGTTATTGGCAGAATCAATTTGCTTTTTGTTCCAAAATTTTTCAAATTTTGCATAGTGATATTGAGCCTTTTCCTGGGCTATGCGCAGCCCCTCTTCAGCCTGTTGCACACTTGGTGTATTGTAGTTGATATTATGGTATAGGGCATAGATTTCAATTGGCTCTGCAAGCCCAAGTATACTTCTTCTTTTGTTTACGGTAACCGGGTCTTGTATGGGATATGGTGCTTTTTCCCCCATACTTGCCCCATAGGTCTGTTTGCGCCATGTTTCGCGGGCGATCCTATCATGTAATTCGGCGTAATGGTTTGGGTCGACATCCTTTTTTTGAATTGCCCTTTCTAATAATTTGAGGCATTTTTCTTTGAAAAAGACGTCTGGGTGATGTTGCGGTATGGCCCAGGCTAGTTTTGCACCCTCTGCACCGACCAAACGATTACCGGGCCAGCCATAAATTTGGATAATGCTATCCAGCTTGTTTTTATTGATTTCCCATCGAATTTCAACGGGTTCAAAAAGCTTGTCATAATACTCATAACCAGCACTTTCGGGCAAAGATTGAATAGCCTCTTGATATTCTGATAAAGCTAGTTGATCTTTTGCCCACATATCCTCTAACGTTTTGAGCAAGTCAGGATTTTCAATCGTTCGGTTATAGGCTGCTTTTGATTTTGTAAAGTTAGCTATGACTCCGTTCCAACTACTATCATCCCTTAGAGGGGCTAATTGGGGATAGGTAACCAATAAAATGGAATCCCGCAGTCCGTTTGCTATTGCCTTGTTGAGGGCTAGAAATGCTTTATCATTTTCATTATTAGCGGCAAAGACCGTTGCTATCATAAAATAATTATCCCAATTTTTAATCGGCATGGACTCCGTAGCTTCGAATAGCAGTTCAGCTGCTTCCAATGTCGGTTTTTGATTTAGGGCTTGGTATGCTTCGATAAATTCGGCGACCCATTTTTGATTAAAATTAGTTATTTGGCTTTGTTGACGGACCTCTTGTTTATCCTCAGATTTACAATCCGTCATACATAGCGCAGCTAAAATACCCACGAGGGCCATGTGCGGATTACATTTCAAAAAAGTCATTTGTTCTATTTATACATTGTTGGGGCAAAGAAAGTGTGGATATTATTTCTGGAATAGAACCAAATTTGCCTTTAAAATTAGAGTTTGAGGTAAGTTCTAGGCAAATAGCCCGTCATGGACTTGAATATTCTAATAAAATGGCTTTGATCCGAAAAGCCACAGATATAAGCTATCTCAGTTAGGGAATGTTTAGAGGTATGTAACAAGTCGATTGCCTTCTTAACTTTCAGCTTTCTCGTGTATTCGCCCATAGTACATTGAAAGTACTTTCTGAAATGTTTGGAAATGGTAGTAGGGTGAACCCCTACGTTAGTGGCCAACTCCTGCAGGGAAATATTTTCGTTCCACCTATCATTCAATAATTCTCGAACCGATATTGCCCAATGCGGTAAGAGATCCTCTTTTTTTAAATTAAGGGAATTTTCGACAAATGCGACGAAGAGCATTTCTATCACATCTTTAGATTGCATATCGTTAAGCAATGCTTCACTCATTACCTTTATAAAGGTAAAAATCGGTTCATGGCCCTTTTTTACGGCTAGGTCAATATCAGCCTCGATATAACCATATCTTTCTAAGAATTGGGGATCCAATTCCAGGCTGATGTGTTTTGACGGAAAACAGTTGTATACATTTCGATGCGGTTCATGGGAATGATAAAAATTAACCGAACCGGCCACTCTTTTCGTGCTATTTCCTTTTCTGAATTCGGTATTGTTTCCATATAACACAAAACTGATCATCGGTTTTTCATGCGAATGCCAAACCCCGGTTTCCGTGACAGTATTATAATTTGTAATTCCAACTGAGACCTCTTCAAAGTCTGTAACTTGATAGTCAGGGGCTAGATACTGTCCTTTCTTTAAATGAATATGGTCAAATGTTGAAATCATAGTGCTTGCCACAAAATAAAAGAAACTGGTTCTAGTAAGTAATGACTTTTATTATTCTCCCTTTTAAGACGTGATAGCAAGGGTTTTGTTACGTGATCGGTACTTTTTTGAATTTAGTATGGGTCTGAGGTCACCTAAAGTGTGTTCACACTACCGTTTTTCAATACAACTAAGTCCAATGTGATTAAGGCAACTATTTTCTTAGTTGCTTTGATTTAAGAAGCTTGTAAAATCTTAAATTGTCGAAATAGTTCATTTTATGATTATTTTTCCATCGGGATACTTGGCAAACCTACCTTTTTCCTTTTCATGAACATGATCAGGGTGGGGCCAAGGCCAGCCCCCAAATTGCGTCAACCGGTATTCGTCCATAGCTTGTTGGATCTCTTCATCGGTATTCATGACAAACGGACCGTATTTGGCTACGGGCTCGGCGATAGGTTTGCCCTGAAGCATCAAAAAATGGGCAGGTTGCTTACCTACTTTAAAAACAATGTCTTGCGAAGCATCCAATACAATCCCAAAACTTCGATTCACTTTTTTATCCCCAAAATGGATTTCTGAACCTTCATAAAAATAGAGTGTTCGTGATACTGCAGCCCCTGCTTTTGGAAGTGTAAACATGGTTTCTGCATCTACATGAAGGTTCCAAATGGCCACTTCATTCTCTTTTTTGGCCGCCCAAGAATCTGGAGCCGGATGGTTCGCTTGATTTCCTTTGTAGTTTCCGGCAATTACTTTCACTATAGCATTTTCTTCTTGTACTACGGGAATGTCTTCATGCCAAAGCATTTTAAAATAGGGGTCCACAAACTTGTCGGCTTTGGGTAGGTTCAACCATATTTGAAAAAGTTCCAATGTATTTTCTTTGTCATCATGAAGTAGCGGAAACATTTCTGAATGTTGTACACCGCGACCAGCGGTCATCCATTGTACGTCCCCCTCACCGAAACGCCCTGCGGCCCCTAACGAATCTGAATGATCACAAAAACCTTTGTTTACGATTGTTATGGTCTCAAACCCACGATGTGGATGGTATGGAAACCCGGGAATGGTGCTGCCATGATACATTCTCCATCCATCTTTCAGGGTAAAGTCGTTCCCGATATTTCTGCCCTCTAAAAGTTTGGAATCTGGTCCCATCTCGCCATTGCCCTTTGGATAATGGTCTAAATGGTATACACAGAATAAAAACGGGTCTTGGGTTTGCCACGGAAAACCCAAAGGGTAGGTTTGTAATACGGGGTCATTCATGACTTATAATTTTACCATAAAGTTACATCATGCCATTTTTAATAAAGGGTCCGGGACTAAAATCCAGACCCCCTTATTCACTGCACCGATGATAAGACCGATTTCATATTGTCACCAACTTCAAAATACCTCTAAGGATTCTGTAACGCATCGATTTGTTTCTGTATGTCATCTGCCTCAGCATACTTGCTGTCACTTTCGCTTCTATTGATCTTAGAAAGATCAAAAGCTTCTTTCATGAGTTTTTGATACTTCTCCTGTAATTTCTCTACTTCTGTTTTCTTTTTAAATAATCCGAACATAGCAATTCTTTTTTTCAGTTATCCCCAATCGGTGGAGGTCCGTCAATCATTGGCTCATATACTTCATCGCCTTTTCTTGTCTTAAACTCTTCGGTCACCTTATCGATTAGCTTTTGGTCTTCGAATAGATCTACCATCGTCATGGCCATTGCTTTTGAGGCATAGACCATTCCCTTATGACCAATACTCATACCCCCACAGGCCACTACGGCCCAAGAGTGCCATGGGGTACCTTTTGGTGCAACGGTCACCCCTAAATTGATGTTCGGTACATTCCAACTTACGTCACCAACATCGGTTGAGCCGCCACCAGGTGTTTTTTCGGTTTCCCGTAAGGGATAAATACTGCTATCCATACCGACTTCGGGCTTGCCCGTTGCCTTTTGAATGGCCTTGCCGAATGTGGTTTCTTCGGTTGTGTAACTGATAGGCCCTAACAACTCGAGGTTTTGCTGCATTATTGCACCACCGGTTCGATTGACCAATGTCTCATAGATACCAGAGACCAATGAAATTTTATAATCGACGTTAGCCATTATCGCAGCTCCTTCTGCCATGGCTTTCAACCTTTCGTAAGTGGGTAGCATTACCTTGCGTTTTGGATCGCGGACCCTGACCCATAGTTTTGAATAATCCGGTACCACATTCACAACTTGTCCGCCATCTTGAATATGATAATGGATTCGCGAACTTGGCAAAATGTGCTCTCGGTAATAATTGATGCCCGTGGTATACAGTTCTAAAGCATCTGATGCACTTCGCCCATTCCAGGGATCCGCTGAAGCGTGTGCGGCCTGACCATAGAATTCCACTATAAAATCTATTAGTGAGAGGCCGCTTTGAACATCAGCCTCTATACCCGCGCTGGGGTGCCAACTAATATTGACGTCCACGTCATCCCAAAGCCCCGCTTTGACCATCCAAACCTTGGCAAAGTACTTTTCTTCTGCCGGTGTACCCAAAAATTTGACCGTCCCCTTTATTTTTCCGGCGTCCATCAATTCTTTGATGGCAATTGCCGAACCTAGGCTGGCAGTTCCGAACATATTATGTCCACAACCATGTCCTGCTGCATCCGGTTCAAGGGGTTCTTTTGTCGGACTTGCTTTCTGAGATAAGCCAGGCAAGGCGTCAAACTCGCCTAAAATACTGATAACGGGACTTCCCGACCCGTAAGTAGCGGTAAACGCAGTAGGAATATCTGCAACCCCTCGAGTTACCTTTAAACCATTTTTTTCTGCGTAATCAGCTAAAATTTTCGAAGATTCACTTTCATTGAAGGCGGTTTCTGCCAGTGCCCAGATAGAATCACTGATCTTGATAAGTTTTTCTTTGTGCTTCTCTACTGAAGCAATGACCGCCTTCTTATTCGAATTCAGTTTTTGTGAGCTTACCGATAGGGTTGCACATAACAAAATAAGGATGCTGAGGTTTTTTTTCATAATGCTTGTTTAAATGATGGTTATAGGCATTCTAAAGATACTTAAAGTTGGTATAAACTTGACCGCTCGTTGCGGCAATAAATTATCATAGTGATGTCTGATTAAATCTGTTGGTCCCAAACCGGCCTCCCCGGAAGCGTATGTTTTTTAATAATCCGTGAACTTTCTTTTTTGGTTTTTTGTTCCTTTTTAAAGGTATATAACATTTCGCTGGCATATTTTCTCATCCTATCGATATCGACGATAGGTTTTGGATAGTCCCTTTCGAGTTGAAAATTTAAAAAGACCCCTTCCATTTCGGGAATCTTCCAAGGTTCATGAATATAACTTGCCGGTAATCTTGAGAGTTCTGGAATCCATTTCTTAATAAAAATACCCTGTGGGTCGTGCTCTTTACCATTTTTAACGGGATTATAAATTCGTATGGTATTTACCCCAGTTTCCCCTGATTGCATATTTAATTGTGGAAAATGGATGCCAGGTTCAAAATCAAGGAAATGTTGGGCAAGGTGCTCGGTACAATCTTGCCAGGGTTGCCACAATAAGTGGGTGAAAAAAGAAGCGAGCATAGCACGCAGCCTGAAGTTCACGAATCCGGTGGATATAAGACAACGCATTGCAGCGTCTACCAGTGGAATTCCCGTTTTTGACTTCCTCCAAGCTTTTTGCAAGTCTGGCCTTCTTTCTTTATGTAGGGTATGGTAACCTTTATTGATACTTTTGAATTCCATTTCACCCTCCATCTCAAATTTTTGGATAAAATGTGCCTGCCATCTCATTCGAGAGAGAAAGGCATTGAGTTCTCGTTTGCTAACGCTATTTCTGTAATTCGCGGCATGTTGACATACTTGACGGGTAGATAAATTGCCCCATGCCAAATACGGTGATAACCTGCTGCTGTGTAGTCTTGAGGTTGCTGGTTTTGAATAGTTCTTATTATAGCCTGATATGCGCCGCTCTAAAAATGAGTTTAAATATTTTACGGCTGTTGTCGTACCTCCCCTTTGTATATTCGGGTTTGTTCGGGTTTCGAGGGAAACTGTCGTAAATTTCGGTAATATGTGTTCATCGATTTCTTGGATTGAAAGAAAGTTTCCCTCAATCATGGGAGGTTTGTCGATAGGGCTATTGATGAAGTCGACCCAATGGTCTTTCCAGGCCTTTCTGTTTTGAATACCCCTTAAAACCCCATTTTGAATACTTTCCGTCCAAAGAATTTGTTCCGTTTTACACCATTCAGCCACCGTTTTGTCACGATCATAAGTCATGAGCATTCCCGTTTCTTGATAAGAAAACAGCTGTCGAATAGTAAATTGGGAGTGTAGTTTTTGTAAAACGGCTAATATTTCACCCTGTATGATGGCAATCTTGGTAGAAAAAGGATTTAATTGCCGCTGCATATCAGCTAGGCTTTGCTTGATAAAGTCAATGTGTTTTTCACTGTAGTGCCCATCTTGCATCCAAAGGGGTTCAAAACAATAGAGCAATAAAACCTTTTCTCGGGTGCGAATCGCCTTGACCAATGGTTCGTGGTCTAAAAGTCTCAAATCCCTTTTGAGCCATACGATGACCATTATGCCACAGCTTCTTTATATACTTTCAAACAACGTTCACGGGCCATTTTATGGTCTACCATTTTATCAGGATATGTAAGTTCTTGCAGTTCTGGCACCCATTTATTGATATACGCTTTTTGTTTGTCAAACTTATCTACTTGGGTCATAGGGTTAAAGATTCTGAAATAGGGAGCAGCATCTACGCCACTGCCGGCAGCCCACTGCCAGTTGCCCACATTGCTTGCCAATTCGAAATCCAAAAGTTTTTCGGCAAAATATGCTTCGCCCCACCGCCAATCAATAAGAAGATGTTTGCACAAAAAACTGGCTACCAACATACGCACGCGATTATGCATGTACCCGGTCTCATTCAGTTCACGCATGCCCGCATCCACTAGGGCATACCCTGTTTGCCCATTTTTCCATTTTTCAAATTCCCCCTCATCGTTTCGCCATTCAATACGGTCATATTTTGAACGGAAAGCCTTGTCAACCGTATGGGGAAAGTGCCATAAGATCTGCATGAAGAATTCGCGCCAAATCAATTCGCTCCAAAACACCTCATTATCAGCTTTAATTGCCTTTCTGACCATTTGCCTTACCGAGACCGTTCCAAATCTCAGGTGCGGCCCCAATCGAGAGGTACCCTTCTCTTTTGCAGGATAATTTCGGGTAGCCTCATAGTTCTCCACCAAATCTTTGGTAATGGTATAATCGGGTACCTTTATCGATGAGGTCTCAAAATCCATATCGCCTAGGGTAAGGTTGGGCAGGCGTTGGTGTTTTACGCAGTTCTCAAGTTTTGGTTCGTAGTCCACCAAATCCGTTGAAGGGTTAAAGTGTTCCTTCCATTTATTTTTATAGGGGGTGTACACAACGTAGGGATCTCCGTCATCTTTGACAACTTCACTTTTTTCAAAAATAACCTGATCTTTAAACGTTTTGAAACCAACACCTTTTTCCGCCAAAAAGTTTTCTATTTCCGTGTCACGTTCCTTTGCATAAGGTTCATAGTCATGATTGGTAAACACATTTTGAACCTCATATTCTTCCAACAGCTTAGCAAATACCTTTTTAGGCGTATCATGAAATAGCGCCAAAGAGCTGTCGGCTTTATCTTGAAGTGTATCGCGCATTTTTTGAAGTTGTTCAAAAATAAAGGTGACCCTAGCATCATTTTTGGGCAGCTTGTGCAAAATCCCTGGATCGAAAATGAATAAGGGATATACGGGATATTCCCCTTTCAGGGCTTGGTATAGTCCTACATTGTCTTCAAGGCGAAGGTCACGACGGAACCAAAAAATAGTGATGTTGTTCTTCATTTATGAAACGTTCAAGGTTGACATTCCACCATCAACACCCAAAACCTGCCCTGTTACCCAAGTGCTTTTGTCGCTAAGCAAGAACACGGCAAGGTTAGCTATATCCGCTGCGGTGCCAACTCTTTTTAATGGGTGTCTTTCGGCCATCATTTCACGTTTTTTATCATTGTTCAATAAGCGACCTGCCAGAGGGGTATCGACAAGGGAGGGAGCGACACAATTAACCCGAACTTTTGGAGCCGACTCTGCTGCCAATGATCTTGCGAAACCTTCAATGGCCCCTTTTGCGGCAGCGACGCTTGTATGAAACGGCATACCGGTAGAAACCGCCACGGTGCTAAAAAATACCATGCTCGCACCTTCCGCCATCTTTGGCATGATGGTTTTGACTGCATTGACCATGGCAAAGAAATTCAATTCCATTTCTTCCCTAAATGTGTCCAAAGACAACATTTTTAACGGTTTTAAATTGATACTGCCCGGTAAATAGGCAAAACCATGAATTTCATCTGGTAATCTTGAGGTATCTAAGGTGTCCGTGGTCGCATCGAATGGAATATAATCCACATCCAACCCCTGAAAGTCATCATTTTTTGTTCTAGATGCTACATAAACGGTATGATCGGCACATAATATTTTTGCCATTTCAAAACCTATTCCATGAGAGCCTCCTATAAGTACTATGTTTTTCATTGGTATTAAATTGATTTAATTTTTAAACTGTTTGTATAGCCCTGGAGTATACCAAACATACTATTCAACTTCGCCTCACGAAAAGCAAAAATCCGTAGCAATTGTTTTTTAACTATAAGGGGATGGGCAATTTGACCCAAAATACCCAAAGGAATCTTGTAGTCGATAATATCCTCCATTTCAATACCCCCATCGATTTCGTTGATGAAATGTTTGTGGTGCCAAAGCGCATAGGGGCCAAAAAGCTGTACATCAACAAAATATTCGCCTTCTTTTACATGCGTTATTTCAGAAACCCATTTGGTTTTGAAACCAGGAAACGGACTTACCCGATATTGTATGAGTTGCCCTTGATACATTGGCCTGTCGGCCCCTGAAAGTATGTGAAACCCCATATGTTCCGGTGTGATCACCTTAAGGTTTTTGGGGTCGGATAAAAATTCCCATGCCTTCTCTTTCGTAATGGGGAATGCTTGCTTGGCCCTCAGCTGGTATAATTTCATGAAACGGTTTTTTCAAAGATAAAAGCAATATTGTTGAATAAAAAATATTAAAAGTTAAACAAAAATTAATAGATAACGGTATATCGAATTTTTCTTTTGTTTGCCCAAATAATTGCCTAGCCGTCTTATTCTTTATTAATTTCACAATTTACTGGCAGTGTGAAAGCGTTACTTTTTTTTCTAGGCATGTTTTTTACGACCGTCTTATGGTCGCAAACGGTTACCACCCAAATCGGTGAACTTCCAGCTTTGGTCAAGGAAACTTCCGGACTGCTTTTTTACAATGGTCGATTGATAACACACAATGATTCCGGTAATCTTCCTCAGTTGTATGAAATAGACACTACGTCCCTGGCCATCGTAAGAACGGTAACCATAGCAAATGTTCAAAATATTGATTGGGAAGACCTTACCCAAGATGATGACTTTATCTACATCGGTGATTTTGGTAATAATCGCGGTGATAGGCGAGACCTTCGAATTCTCAAGATCTCTAAAACGGATTATGGGCTTTCCGATGTGGTCGTAGCCGAAGAGATCAACTTCATGTATGAGGATCAAATGGATTTTGAGACTACAGAGGATAGTGATTTTGATGCGGAATCCCTTTTTTCCCTTCAAGATGACTTAATCGTACTTACCAAACAATGGCAGCAGAAAGGAACGGTCGCCTATCGCATACCAAAAATCCCTGGTGCATTTTTAGCCGAACGTATGGATACTTACCAAGTGGATGGACTTGTGACCGCCGCCGTATTCGATAGTGCCAGTAGTCGATTGTTTCTCGTGGGGTATTCTGAATTTTTGGTTCCGTTTTTTGCAACTATAGCCGATGTCAATCCGGATGCTATTTTTGGAGGGGAAAAAGAAAAAACGAATCTTGATATTGGTTTTGCACAAGTAGAAGCCCTAGCCCTAATTACACCTGACCATTTTTATGTCAGTTCTGAAGAATTTATAAATCCGCCCATAGTGAATACCGCCTCAAGGCTGTTCTCGCTTTTGCTGAACGAATCGCAAGAAGGGGAAGGTGGGGGTGTAGACCCTATTGATACGGAAGTGGATCCAGAAGGATTCATAGTTTTTAAAACCTTTGGCTCAAATCAACTCAACTACAACTTAAATATAACCGAAGGTATTGTCGCCATGGGTATCTTCGATAGTTCTGGCAGACTGATTTCATATGAACCCCTTGAACGAATCACAACAGACCCGATTGATATTTCTACATTGGGACAATCGTTGTATTATCTGACCTTTTTTTTAGTAGACGGCGCGATCTCCGCCCCATTTTATAAAGACTGAATATTCTTTAAGTATTCGTTAACATTTGACCTGTAGCTTTATAATTAGTTTTGTCGCGCATATCACTAATTAAAACACTATAATAATGAAAAAATTACTAGTATTTACGATGGCTGCGATGGTTTCTTTTGTAGCTATGGGGCAAATTGAGACCCCGCAACCGAGTCCTGCCGCGAAAATTTGGCAGACGGTCGGTTTGACCGAGGTAACCGTTGATTATTCTAGACCTTCTATGCGAGGTAGAACGATTTACGGGGATTTGGTTCCATTCGGGGCTCTATGGAGAACGGGTGCGAATGCCTATACCAAGATAACCTTCAATAAGGATGTTACCATTGGCGAAAAGCCCGTCAAAGCTGGAACGTATTCTATTTTTACAAAACCGGGAGAGAAAGAATGGGAGGTTTTCTTTTATACAGATACGCAAGGCGGCGGTGTTCCGAGGGAATGGGACGAAAGCAAGGTCGTTGCCCATACCAAAGTAGCTACGATGCCCATGGAAATGCCCGTAGAGACCTTTACCATGACGATTGATGATGTTACCAATAAAGGTGCTAATTTGGGTATCATATGGGAGAATACCTATGTCGCCGTTCCCTTTACCGTAGGTACCGATACTGAGGTCGTTGCGAACATCGAACGTGTAATGGCCGGCCCAAGCGCAGGTGATTATTACGCATCTGCAGTGTATTATGCCACTGAGGGGAAAGACATCACCAAAGCCAAAGAATGGATGGACAAGGCCATGGCAATGACGGAAAACCCAAGATTCTGGCAATTAAGGCAACAATCATTGATTTTGGCAAAAGCCGGTGATAAAAAAGGCGCTATCGAAACAGCAAAAAAATCTTTGGCCGGTGCTGAGGAGGCCGGTAACCAAGACTACGTGAAAATGAACAAAGATTCCCTAAAAGAGTGGGGGGCCTTGTAGATTACACCGAATAATGTTGATTGAACCCTGACCAAAGTGTCGGGGTTTTTTATGTTTTCAGAGGTGGGTTCTTCAATGTCCTATCCAAGACTTCCAACAAAAGGGCAAGTACGACCACCAATGCGCATCCAAAAGCATTCAGCCATAAATATGACATCCAGTCTTGATGCCATCCTAAAATCACAATGGCCTGGGTAACCAATGCTGCGATGAAAACGGCATTTCCCTTGACGAACTTTAAAAAAAACGCAATAAGGAATATCCCCAAGACATTACCGTAGAAAATTGACCCAATAATATTTACCAACTGTATTAAATTGTCAAATAGATTGGCAACGCATGCTATAATTATGGCTATCACCCCCCAAATCAGTGTAAACCATTTAGTGGCCGTGACATAATGTTTCTGGGTAAATTCCCCTTGTTTGTTGCGTTTGTAAAGATCTAAAGCACTTATGGTACCAAGGGCATTAAGTTCTGATGCCGTAGATGACATAGCCGCCGATAATATCACGGCTAGCAGCAGCCCTATCAAACCTTTTGGCAAGTTATTGAGTATGAAATGTATGAAAACATAGTCTTTATCATTGGTCTCAACGATTTCATCTGCCTCACTGATAAGGGTCTTGGCCGCATCCCGATTCATTCGCTCTTCGTTATTTACCG
The DNA here is from genome assembly GCF_036985505.1 of Croceitalea sp. MTPC5. Taxonomy (NCBI): domain Bacteria; kingdom Pseudomonadati; phylum Bacteroidota; class Flavobacteriia; order Flavobacteriales; family Flavobacteriaceae; genus Croceitalea; species Croceitalea sp. MTPC5. The sequence continues at coordinate 907,644 of NZ_BTGQ01000001.1, read as the reverse complement.
CGACCACATTCAGTTTGGCCTGTTCGATAGCGTCAAAATCCTTTAATTTCAGTGCCTTTGCGTAGTCGTTTTGGGCCATCCGTTTTTCCAACTCCAATTTCTGATGATCCTCTTTTAGGGCGGTGTAGTCATCGGCGAGTCCAGAGGCCAAAATGGCTTCCGTCGCTGCGGGGTTGAAATTCAATGGTGAGGGGTTGTACTGGTAAAAGACAAAAACCATGACGCCAACCAAGAGAATGAAAAATTGAAGTGGCACTTTCAACAATGCATTGAATATCAATCCGAGTTGACTTTCACGGATGGATTTACCCGACAAATACCGTTGCACTTGGCTTTGGTCTGCCCCAAAATAAGACATAAACAGAAAAAAGGCACCTAGGGTACCGCTCCAAAAATTATAGCGATTGTTCCAATCAAATTCAAAATCAAGAATATTTAGTTTTCCGTTGGCACCTGCTATTTTTAAGGTCTCGGAAAATGAAATATCATTAGGGAGGCTTCCTAAAATAAAAAAGAATGTAAAGAACATTCCGAAAAGAATAACGAACATCTGCTGCTTTTGGGTAACGCTAACGGCCTTTGTGCCACCAGAGACAGTATAGATAATGACCAGCGAACCAATGATGATATTCAAGGTCCTTAAATCCCAACCCAATACTGCAGAGAGAATTATAGAGGGGGCGAATATGGTAATACCTGCCGCGAGTCCACGTTGCACTAAAAAGATGACCGCAGCCAAGGTCCTTGTTTTTAAGTCAAACCTTTTTTCGAGCATTTCATATGCGGTAAATACCTTAAGCTTATGATAAATGGGTATGAATACGATACAGATGACGATCATAGCCAGCGGTAGGCCGAAATAGAATTGAACAAAGCCCATACCATCATGGAATGCTTGCCCAGGTGTGGATAAAAAGGTAATCGCACTGGCTTGTGTAGCCATAACGGAGAGCCCAATAGTCCACCATTTCGCGTTATTACCGCCTTTTACGTAGTCGTCGACATTTCTGTTATCCTTTGTTTTCCAGACACCGAAGCCAACAATGAACAATAATGTACCACTTAAAATAATCCAGTCGATTACAGCCATTTACTAGATGTTAGCCTTCATGATGTAAAGAAAAAGAAGAATATAGAAGGTGTTCAATACGAGAACAATGGTATACTCTTTTTTCCAAACGAATTTATTCAATGTATCATCCTTTGATTTCATTTTCTTTCTCAACGTTATCCTTGCCTAAAGATAGCATATTCGCAAATAGCTTGTAGGCCCCCGAAACACCAGCTGGAAGCTCCCTGAAAAAACTCAACCCGGTGTAAATGTAATTTCCCTTACCGTATGGGGCCACCAAAAGGCTACCTTTCTTCGCAGGTTCACCACTATCACCCATTGATAGTATTGGCGTGAATTGTGCGTCCCATTCATTTGGAAAGTATAGTCCGCGTTCTTGTACCCAACCCTCAAAGTCTTTTTCGGTTATAGGATTGGGGGAGTTTACTATGGGGTGGTTTTTGGCAATGATATCGACTTTCGCGTTTTCGTCGGTAACCCTATCCCTTGAGATGGTCAATGGATAAGGGGCGATGTTCTTGAATTGTTGTCGCCAGCGACCAGCGGTATTGTATTGTACGATCAAATTACCCCCATTTTTGACATAGTCGAGCAAAATGGGTTGTTTGAATCTTAAATCGTCCAATACATTGTATGCCCGAATACCCACAACGATACCATCATATTTATCTAAAGTGCCTTCTTCAATGGTAGCTATGTCTATGGGGTAAACGTTATACCCAATCTGCCTTAGACTTTCGGGTACTTTATCACCCGCCCCTACGATGTAACCTATATTCTCACCGCTTTTTTGGATGTTCAAACGAACGACCTTCGCCTCACTATCAAGTAAAATTGACTGTTTTGGAACATGATCATATATGATTTCAACGAGTTTTTTGTCATATGTTCTACCTGACATCGAAATTTTAGGGCTAATAAATCCCTCACTTTCCTTGGTTGGCGGCCTAACTTCAAAATAAACGGTTTGTACTGCTCCTTTTTGGGCAATATTAAAGTTGATCGATTTAGGTTTAACCTCCCAACTATCAGGATGGTTCAAACTGGCGGTACCCGAAATACTATCCGTACCGGCACGTATGGCCAACGCAATCTGTTTGGGTTGCGAATCAGCAAAAATGACAACATCATCGGCAAAACTGGAAGTAACTTTTGGGAGAACTACAAAGGGTTCATGCAATTCACCTTTATCAGGTTTTGAGTGGCGATAGATCAACGGTTTGGTAAAACGGATACGGGTACTATTGTTGAATTCCAATTCAAATCCAACCTGAAAGGCGTTAGGGGTACTTGGTTTACCGATCAATGATTTATTCGATACCTCGTACATGCCCAAACTACCCTTTTCATTCAACCAATAGGGGCTTGTGAAGGTCTTGTCGGAAGGTATGGAAAACGTAAGCTCCAAATTATGTTTTTCATTGTCCTTGAGTTCCAAATCTGGTTTTAATGAAGCACTAACATCGTTGATAGTAATGGATTTGAGTGTAATCTGGTTTGAGCTGCGATTCAAAACCTCAAAATCAACTTTGACATTCCCATTTGGGGTAGTGGAGGCGCTTGAGGCATTGGCTTCTAGAAAAATACCGGAGCAAGCCAAAATGATATCCTTAAGGTGTTCCGCCTTTAAATTTTTCCAATGCTCATTTTCCAACTGTTGAATGAGCGCATATGCTTCCATCAATTGAGGAAGATGTACCGCTGGATCATTAAAATCAAAGTTTTTTTCAACCCCGGTCAGAATTTCACCGATGGCACCACCACCTTCGACCCTAGACCAAGTGGTATCGATACCTTCAAAGATGTTTGATTTGTCATTAGGCAAATCCCCTTTAAGCAATTCGATATACTCTGTTTGTGAACCTCTGGTGGAAACCCTTCCAAATCCTTGGCAGAGGTGTTGACTGCTGGCAAGAGAGGCAATTTCATTATTGGAAATACCGAGTTTCGGATAATATTTACCCGTGTCCATTTGCAATAGGTTCGATTTGTCTGCTTGCGCAAACTTTTCGCGACTGCCATAAAACCACCATGAAGTGTTGAAAAAAAGCCTTTTAGGCTGCCAGGGTTGAACCGCGCCAAGTTGCTCGGGATATGCGTTTGGATTACCGGCTAGGTCAAAAGCCTCATGGCTTAGCATTGCCGATGCCGTATGGTGCCCATGTGTCGTGCCAGGACTTCTATGATCGAATCTGTTGATGATAACATCTGGTCTTAATTGTCGAATGTTCCATATTACATCACTTAAAACGTTCTTCTTCTCCCATATTTGCAATGTCTCATCTGGATGTTTGGAGAACCCGAAATCATTGGCGCGTGAAAACCGTTGTTCCCCTCCGTCGACCCTTCTTGCAGCCAGTAACTCCTGCGTTCTTAAAACCCCAAGAAGCTCCCTCAATTCAGGTCCAATCAAATTTTGCCCACCATCACCTCGCGTAAGCGAAAGATATACGGTTCTTGCTTTTACTTCGTTGGACAGGTACGAGATCAATCGTGTATTTTCATCATCAGGATGCGCGGCAACATATAGGACGGTGCCTAAAAAATTAAGTTTTTGTAACTCATGATGAATTTCGGCAGAAGATAGTTTTTTGGGTGCTTGGGCGTTTAAAAGAATGCAAAATAAGGTTAAGGCAATACTTAATGCCTTCATTTTACGCATAATGGATGGTTTTTGGTTAATAGAAACAAAAAGGTCTTACAAAACGCAGGTAGCACGATTCCCGAATTCTTTTCTGTTCTTTTTAGCGGCAACCTAAAAATGAAACCAGAACTGTCGAGGACCAACTGGGCACATAAAGTACAACTACCATTTGAAAAAGACGTACTTGTCCTAGATTCAAAGATAAAAATATTACCAACCTTGGGGTTTACATTTAGAGATTCTTTAACAGCTAAAGGGACTGTTCCAAATCTTCGCTGGTCGCCACTTGTTTTTGGATCAAGACGACACCCTTTTGTAACAAAAGACTGTTCGGATAGGTCAATAATTCACCATTGTCCTTTTTAAGGTTAATATTAAAAGCTTGAATGTCAATGATAATTGCCTCTTCTGGGAAATCTTTGTCAAGAATACGTATGCGGTCACCTATCTTGAAAGGGAAGTAAAAGAATAAGATGATACCAGCAGTAACATTACTTAAAATGGACCAAGAGGCGAATAGGGCTACCCCCAATACGGCAAATATTGATGAGACGATAAGTCCTAATTCCCTAAAATCAACCCCCCAAATAAAAATGAAGGCTATAATCATTAAAAAGAAGAGCCCAAACGTGATATATCTTCCGACCAATACCGTGCGTACCTGATTGATATCACTTAACCTTCCGATTCGTCTAATGGTCTTAACGGCAAGAAATCGTAGCAAAAGAAATAGCGCAATACAAATAGCAGTACCGACAAGCTCGCTGTTATATGAATGTAAGACCTCCTTTAACGAATTCATAGATCCAAACTATCCCGAAGGTGTTCAAATTTCGTGGAATTCTGCCTCCAATAAGGTGATTTCAGACTTTTAAGTTTTGTTCCCTTTGAAGTCAAAGTCTTTGCATTTGCACCGTAACCACTTTTAAATTCTTCGGTCCATCCCTCGATGGTGTATGGAAATTCTTTAGAGAAATCAATAGTCAATTTTCTGAGGCCTTTCGCATATTCTATGGTGTATGTACTGATTGCTCCATCCGTGGTCAAGGTACAATTTGCTTTCATCGCCTGAACTGGAAGGTGTTTGACCCTGAAAAACTCCAGTGATGGAATAATGTCGATTTCACCGATAGGTAAATCGGAAGGAGAAATACGGATTTTATTCCAGATTTCATTTTCTAACAGCGCTTTTTCCAAAGTAAGGTTTTGGTCGGCCTCATTTTCAAAATAAGAGTGTGACGTAAATTCGAATTCCTCACGGTTGTTCAGTTGAGAATAAACGTGTCCGCACCACTCTTGAATGGATAAACTGGTTTTGATCGCATGCTGGTTGTCATGAACAGGATAAAAAGTACTGCTCATTATGGAATAGGGGTAGATACCCGTTACGTATTTTTTGGTAGCATTAAGTTTGAGTACCGGTATGTTTGATGGGTTACTACGATCCGCCTTTACCTGAACTTCTGGTAAAAAAGGTTCGGTGACATAGACTAAAACTGCTTTTCCATCCCTTAGCTCCCCATAACGGGCCTGCTCCAATTTATAAGAGGTGATTTCCGCCTCGCCGGCGTACCAATATTTCTTGAATGCCTCAGAAAGGTTTTTTCTAGGGCTGTTCTTAGCGTTCGACGTATCCGTATCCCCACTATTCATAAATGAGGCCAACTCTTCTTTCGAAGTATCTGATTTTTGCTTGCATCCTTCGAAAACAGTTACTGCCAAAGCGAACAAGATTAAAATCAATTCAAAGCGAAACCATCTTTTCATAGTTGAAATTTTTGTAAAAATAACTAAGAATGACTAGTCAACCATAGCTGTTAACGTTTTGTAAACGATATGTGTAGGAAGACCAACAACATTATTGTAAGAACCCTCAATGGCCTCGATACCGATGGCACCTAGCCAATCTTGAATGCCATATGCCCCAGCTTTGTCAAAGGGTTTCCATTTTGAAACGTAAAAACGAATCTCTTCTCGGGTCAATGGACAAAATTTCACCTTGGTGGTCGCACTTACCGTTTTTTGTTTTTGGGTCGTTGTGAAGCTTACTGCAGAAATGACTTCATGCCAATCCCCTGATAACTTTGTTAGCATTTCAATAGCTTCATTTTCATTATTGGCCTTGGCCAAAGATTGTTCTTTGTGCCAAACTACAGTGTCAGAAGTCACCAAAATTTCATTTGTTTTTAAAGTGTCTTTAAAAACACTCGCCTTTAGTTGGGCAAGATAGATTGCTATTTCAGCTGCTTTCAAGTCATTTGGGTATACTTCATCTACAGGGTGTAACCTTATTTCAAACTCAATGCCCAGGTCTTCAAAAAACTTTTTGCGCCTTGGTGATCCCGAGGCCAAAATCAAACGATGTTCGATCAGTTTTTTCGCAAGCGGATTCTCAATCATTTTTTGCACTGAAATTAGAGTCCCAATCACCCCGCACTTTGAGAACTTGTTCTATGATATCGCGAACACAGCCCTCGCCACCGTTCTTATGGGAAACATAATCTGCGATTACTTTTACCTCAGCTACCGCATTTTGCGGGCAGGTGGCCAACTGAATCATTTTCATTGGGGGAATATCGGGTACGTCATCACCCATGTAGAGCACATTTTCAGGTTTGATATCGTAAATGTCAAGGTATTCTTCCAAAGGTTCGGTCTTATGGTGCGCACCCAGATAGATATCGGTTACGCCCAAACCTTTTAATCTGCTACGGACCCCTTCATTGGTACCGCCTGAAATGATACATACATTATACCCCTTTATCAGTGCGGTCTTAAGGGCATAGCCGTCTTTGACGTTCATTTTACGAAGCATTTCACCGGTGTCTGTAATCAACACGGAACCATCGGTAAATACACCATCAACATCAAAAACAAAAGTGGTGATTTGGTTCAGGTATTCTTTATAATTTTTCTTCATAAGTGGTTTTAATGGATTCACTTAATAGTTGATATATTTTTTTTTGAATCGGACTTTTAAGTTGGTCTAGATGTTTTTGCATGGTCAGGTTGTCTCCCCTTCTTGCCGGGCCGGTTTGTGCCTTCTTTGGGTTGGCGTGCCCAAGTTTGGCAATTGATTCATGTAATAGCGGTTTCAACAGCTCAAAAGACAGTTTTTGTTCTTTGCAAAGCTCTGAGGCAATATAAAACAAGTGGTTTGAGAAGTTGTTGGCAAAGACCGCCGCTAAATGGAGGTATTGTCTTTGGGCTGAGCTTATTTCATGAACTGATCTCGATATTTTCAAGCCCATTGTCCTAAGAAGGGCCAAATCAGATTCTTCGGTGGCCTCAATACAAATAGGAATGGTATTGAAATCAATTTCCCTATTCATGGTAAAACTTTGTAGGGGATAGAAAACGCCTTTTCTCTTTGCCTTGATTACATCCATCTGCACCCCGCCCGAGGTATGGCAGACCAATCCGGTTTTTTTGTCAAGCAATTCGGCCACATCGGGTATGGCATCGTCATTTACCGCAATCAAATAGAGATCTGCACTTTTAATGTGTTCAGGGTGGGTAGTGATCTCAATACTTTCATTGAACCTCTCAAGGGTTTTGTTGTTCCGTCCAAAAACCTGAATGACATTAATATCATCGATCTCCAGTAGGGTGGTGTATAAATGAAAGGCAACGTTTCCAGAACCTAGGATAACAATCGAAATCATATTCAAAAGTACGAACTTGATTTCTTAGATATAGAACTCGTTTAAACTTTTTCAATTGGCTGAATCCCGACGGTTCGGGAGCCCTTTTTCACCTACTTTTTGTCTTTTTTCCCATTCCGTGAGCTGCTACCTGCCTACCGACGAGGCAGGTTCGCTTCAATCCAAAAAAGTTTAAACGAGTTCATTCTAAAATAATTAACAATTTTGTTCAACCTTTTCTTGATGTCTGAAGCACTTAAAATCATTTAAAACGAAGTATTTTTGCATGCCAAAGACAGAGGGTATGGTAGAACTGCTTAAAAAGACACTTTTCTCTACACGATTAATGGCGGTTTTGTTTTTGTTGTTTGCTGCGGCAATGGCCATAGGCACGTTCGTTGAAAGCAGTTATAGTACGGAAACGGCCCGAATATACATCTACAATGCCACTTGGTTTGAGGCCATTATGGTCTTTTTTGTAATCAACTTCACCGGCAATATTTTTAGGTATAAGCTTTTACAATGGAAAAAATGGCCTGTTTTGATACTGCACTTATCTTGGATACTGATCATTATCGGTGCATTTGTAACAAGATATATCAGTTATGAGGGCATGATGCCGATTCGCGAGGGAGCATCAGAAAAGGTATTTTATTCTGATAAAACATACTTGACCGCTTATGTTGATGGTGATTTGAATGGCCAAATGATGCGCAAGACCTTACAGCATCCTATTTTGGTGACACCCGAAGGAAAGCGGAGTAACTTGCCTTGGCGTGAGGATTTTAATGGTCAGGCTTTTACGATTGAATATAAAGATTTTATCAAAGGCGCAAAAGAAGGCCTGATCCTTGACGAAAATGGTAAGTACTATTTGAAAATCGTTGAGGCGGGCGATGGGCAACGACACGAGCATTATTTAGAGGATGGTGGTATCTCAAGCATCCATAATGTACTTTTTGCACTGAACAAAGAAACTGATGGGGCAATCAACATCCATACTACCGATAGCACCTACCTCATTTCAACGCCTTTTGATGGTGACTTTATGCGAATGGCCGATCAGTTTAAAGGACGAGTTGTAAAAGATAGTCTGCAAACCCTGCAATTACGGTCTTTATACACTATGGCGAATATGCAATTCGTGATTCCTGAGCCACTCATTAAAGGCAAGTATGGTGTAGTGAAAGTACCCGATGAAGAAATTACCAAACTAACCTTGGACGCCTTGGTAGTCACCGTTACCGCCAATGGGGAAACCGTTGAGAAGAAGTTATTGGGCAGTAAGGGTACCGCTGAGTTCAGCGATAGGTTTAAAGTAGGCGCATTGGAATTCGCATTGTCTTATGGTTCGAAAGTTTATGAGCTTCCGTTTCATATGAAGCTCAATGATTTTATTGCAGAAAAATATCCCGGTACCGAGGCAAGTTACAAGTCATTTATGAGTAAAATCACGGTTGAAGATGAAAAACCCTTCGACTACGATATTTACATGAACCATGTTTTAGACCATAAGGGATATCGCTTTTTTCAGGCAAGTTTTGACCCAGATGAAAAGGGCACGGTCTTATCCGTGAATCACGATCAGTGGGGTACTTGGATTACATACATAGGTTATTTTTTACTTTACGCTGGTTTAATGGGTATCATGTTCTTTGGAAAGACAAGGTTTAAAGAGCTCTCTAAATCATTGGGTAAGTTGAAAAAGAAAAAAGCAGCATTGACCGCAGGATTGTTTTTATTCGGATTTCTAGGGCTACAGGCCCAAGAAAATAATGAGCATGATAAGCGGTTACCCACAAAAGCGCAAATTGATTCTGTTTTGGCCTCCACAACGGTAAGCAAAGAACATTCCGATAAATTTGGGGCCTTGGTCATTCAAGACGAGGGGGGGCGTATGAAGCCCATTCATACCTTCTCTTCGGAGTTGTTACGTAAATTGAGCGGCAAGAATGAGTTTAATGGAATGAATCCAGATCAAGTGCTTATTTCCATGATGCTCAATCCACCAGCTTGGTATAATACAGCGTTCATTGCCCTGGGGAAGAAAGAAAATGATAGCATACGGGAAATAGTGGGAGTACCTAAAGAGCAAAAATTTGTCAAGGCTACGGATTTCTTTGATGCCACGGGAATGTATAAGCTTAAGCCCTATATGGAGGAAGCTACGTCCACCAATAATCCCAATAACTTTCAAAAAGATTTTAAGAAGGTCAATGAGCGTTTAGGACTTTTGAATATGGCATTGAGCGGTGAAATCGTAAAGATATTTCCCTTATTGAATGACGAGAACAATAAGTGGATTTCACCATTGGAATTTAGAAGTGGCGATTATCAGGTAGCGGACTCTCTTTATGCCAATTTTATGAACAATGGATTGCCCTACTACCTAAATACAGTTCGGCAAGCTATAAAAACCGGTGACTATACACAAGCTGACAAACTATTGGCCGCATTCAAACAGAACCAAAAGAACCATGGTGCCGAAGTATTACCATCTGACAGCAAAATAGCGACTGAAATTTTATACAATAAACTGGATATATTCAATCGCTTATACCGCTATTATGGACTTGTTGGTGCGCTCCTGTTTTTTGTGCTGATTTTCAAGATCTTCAAAGAGCGTGAACTATGGAACGCAGCAAGTTTCTTTTTAAAAGGCATCATTATTCTATTCTTTATTTGGCATACCGCGGGGTTGATTTTACGTTGGTATATTTCTGGTCACGCGCCGTGGAGTGATGCTTACGAAAGTATCCTATATGTGTCTTGGGCCACAATGGGTATGGGATTGGCTTTTGGCCGCAAGAGTGAATTGACACTCGCCGCCAGTGCCTTTGTGACCTGTATGTTGCTTTGGATTGCCCATCAAAGCTGGGTGGACCCTAAAATTGCCAATCTAGTGCCAGTTTTAGACAGTTATTGGGTAATGATCCATGTACCTATAATAGTAGGAAGTTATGGCCCGTTTACTGTAAGTATGATTTTGGGCATAGTTGCTTTGGCACTCATGATACTGACCACCAAAAAGAACAAAAAACGAATGGAGATCAACCTTAAAGAGTTGACCATCATCAACGAATTAGCACTGACCGTTGGCTTGATAATGTTGAGCATTGGTAACTTCTTGGGCGGCCAATGGGCCAATGAAAGTTGGGGGCGTTATTGGGGCTGGGACCCCAAAGAAACTTGGGCCTTGATTTCCATCATGATCTATGCTTTCGTACTGCACATGCGTTTGGTGCCTGGTCTACGCGGCAAATGGATTTATAATTTTATGAGTATCGTTGCTTATGCCAGTATTATGATGACCTATTTTGGGGTAAATTTTTATTTGGTAGGGCTGCATAGTTATGCCAGCGGTGATCAGGTCATTACACCAACCTTTGTTTGGTACACCGTATTAGGGATTTTTATCCTTGGTGGGTTGAGTCTTTGGAGGTACCGGGTGAACTATGCAAAAAGCTAGTCGTGGATGCACAAGGCAAGCATGATTCAGAAAGCAGGGTCTCATTCCTTCATTAACAAACGCATCAATTCTTCGGCCGCCACTTTGCCTTTTTCCTTTAAAAATGGTCTAGGGGTATTATCGCCCAACTCGAAAACTATGGCAGGCATATTATGGTTCACAAAAAAGTAGGTACGTGAAACCATAGTAGGGTCAAGTTGCTTAGAGGCCTTTACGTTGGTTTGTTTTTGGGGTAAACGCTCGCTAATACCCTCAATCCAATCAAACACGATTTTTCCCCTTTGACCGGTAGCCAAGGTATCCAAAGGATAGTAAATATCATCCCAAGTAGAGTGAAAATCCGCACCAAAAACGAATTCATATCCTTCAGCCTCTTTTTTTCTTAAAAAATCGCGAACGCTTCTGGTCTCTGGCTGATTGAAATTTTGCCAATCCCGATTCAGGTCTATCCCACCCATGTTATGGCGCCAATGTCCATTATCTACCCCATCGGGATTCATTAATGGTACGGCAAAAACGGTAAAATCATTCCGGAATTTTTTGGCTTTTTCACTTCCTCCAGATAATGTCTCCATAAACGACTTCATTGCCAGAAAACCCGTAACCTCTGGCGGATGTTGCCGAGATATGATCATTAAGGCTTTTTTGCTGTTTTTGTTGGCCTTGACCTCCATCAGGTTCATAGGACGACCTTCGGTGCTTTTTCCGATTTCATAGTTCTGAACAAAAGGTTTGTTCGCTAACGAATCCATCCACTTTCCAACGGTTTCTGAGGTATAAAGTTCTTGGGCGGCAATCCATAATGGGGTATTTCCTATTTCCAAGCGCAATTTTGCCATTTCTGGTGCAGCTTTGATTCCGAATTCACCCTCACCAAGATTGATAGGTTTAAAACGGGTGCTATCCAAAGGCTTAAAACGAATTCCGTCAGTACTTATCTTAGGGTAATACCTGCTTCTTGAGTCTTGATAAGAAAGTCGTACCGTAATTTCCCTAGGATTTTCAGTCCATATCTTGAAGGCATACCACGGACTCACGTTGATAGGGGTGTTTTCTGCGGTTATCCAAACCGTATAATGGTCATTACTATCATCGGCTACCCCATTAAGACGGGCGCCATCAAAATCATTTGAAAAGAAAGTCGTACTATCTTCAAATGTCCAAATCCCTTTCCACTGTTTTTGAACGGGCCTATTGACGGTAGGTACTACCGGACTTTTGGGTTGCCCTTGATATCCTTTATCGGCAATAGCTTTCTTTTTGACCGTAGACTCGGTGTTTTTGCATGCCGTGAGGGTTACGAGCAATAGCACTAGGGATAAGCGAATCGGTTTCATCACTTTAAGGTGGTTTTTGATTTTAGTATGATATTACAAAAAAAAACCACTTCAATTTGGTGAGACGCTTTTTTTTAGCATCTTTGTTTCATCATGAAGTTATAGAAATTATGTATTGCAGCGATGTCATGGCCGAAAGGCGATTTAGGTAACCGAAGCACTTTTCGGTCAGTAGGCATCATTCTTTTTTTTACTAACATAATTTCATTTTAATGACGACACAACCAATATCCATAAAAAAGCTATTCAGGTATTTTATCATTGCCGTTACCGGCAAGGAAACTGAATTCACAACTGGAAGCATTCGCAAGGCGATTTTTATGCTTTCGGTACCCATGATCTTAGAAATGCTCATGGAAAGTATTTTTGCATTGGTCGATATTGCCTATGTTTCTCAAGTCAGCGTCAATGCCGTGGCGACGGTTGGCCTGACCGAATCGGTTATCACGTTGATTTATGCCGTGGCCATCGGCTTAAGTATGGCGGCAACTGCGGTAGTGGCCCGTAGGGTAGGGGCCAAAGACATCAAAGGGGCTAGGGAGGCAGCTGTACAAGCGATTTTATTAGGAATTGCCGTTGCTTTGATCGTAGGTCTTTTCGGTTTTTTATTTCATAAAGAAATATTGGCATTGATGGGTGCCCAACCTGACTTAATCGCAGAAGGTGCAGGGTATACAAAATGGTTGATAGGTGGCAATATTACGATAATGCTACTTTTCTTGATCAATGCGATTTTCAGGGGGGCGGGAGATGCCTCAATCGCCATGTGGACCCTAGTTTTATCAAATGGACTCAATATTATTTTAGATCCCCTGTTCATATTCGGATGGGGACCTTTTCCTGAATTAGGGGTAATGGGCGCGGCCATTGCGACGAATATCGGAAGGGGAACGGCCGTGTTATTTCAATTGGGTATTTTATTGTTCGGATGGGGTAGGATAAGGATTGCTTTCCACGATTTTATGGTCAACACCAAGGTAATGCTGAACCTGATAAAAGTATCTTTAGGTGGCATTGCCCAATTTTTGATAGGGACTTCAAGCTGGGTGTTCTTAATGCGTATCATAGCAGAATTTGGCAGTGAGGTGTTGGCAGGGTATACCATAGCGATTCGAGTAATGTTATTTACATTAATGCCCTCATGGGGCATGAGTAATGCGGCTGCCACACTTGTGGGCCAAAATCTTGGCGCCCAACAACCAGACCGTGCCGAAAGCTCTGTTTGGAAAACGGGAAAATATAATGCATTGTTCATGGGTTTGGTATCATTGATATACCTCTTTTTCGCCAAAGAGATCGTTGGTTGGTTCAATGATAATACGGTGGTTGTGGAAAACGGCGGACTTTGTCTTCAAATCATAGCCGCAGGCTATATTTTCTATGCTTACGGTATGGTGGTTACCCAAGCATTCAACGGTTCAGGTGATACGAGAACCCCGACAAAAATCAATTTTATTTCTTTTTGGATGTTTCAGTTGCCCGTGGCCTATGCTTTGGCCTTTCTTTTTGATTTTGGTGCAACTGGGGTGTTCATTGCGATTACGACCGCTGAAATATTACTTGCTGTGTTAGCCATAGTTTGGTTTAAAAGGGGAAAATGGAAATCTTTTGAGGTTTGATAATTGGTTTTGGCATATGCTATACCCCTGATATTATATGACGGGCATTCTTGATGATTTTGCTAACTTTAGGGTCAATTTAGTTTAGATATGAGTAAAGATAAAATAGGTTTGAATACCATTTGCACCCATGTGGGTGAAGTACCCGACAAGCAATTCAAAGGTGCGGTCTCACCCATGTACATGAGTACTTCATATGCCTTTGAAGATGTCGATGTTAAAAGGTATCCCAGATATTTTAATACACCCAATCAAGAAGGCTTGAGTAAAAAAATTGCGGCTTTGGAACATGCTGAGGCCGCTTTGATATTTGGCAGTGGTATGGCGGCCATTAGTCATGCCTTAATGGCATTTTTACAAGCGGGGGACCATGTCATTTTTCAGCAGACACTTTACGGGGGCACTTATAATTTTGCCACAACACAGCTCGAAAAATATGGCATATCATATTCCTTCGCGGAAGGATGGGGTGCAGAGGATATCGAAAGGGAAATTAAGCCGAATACAAAGGTCATCTATATCGAGACCCCGTCAAATCCGCTTTTGACCATTACCGATATGACGGCGGTTGCTGAATTGGCCAAGAAAAACAAGCTACTAACGATGATCGACAATACCTTTGCCAGTCCGGTAAATCAAAATCCTGCGGATTTTGGAATCGATGTTATCATTCATAGTGCCACGAAATATATGGGGGGGCATTCAGATATTTGTGCGGGTGCTGTCGCTGCCTCACAAGCCTATATTGATGCAATTTGGGAATCTTCGATTTGTTTTGGCGGTAGTTTGAGTGATCAAACGGTGTGGCTCTTGGAACGAAGTTTAAAAACAATGGGACTTCGGGTAACCGCTCAAAATAACAATGCACAGAAAATGGCTGAATTCTTAGAAGGTCATGAAGATATTGATGCCGTGTATTACCCTGGCCTAAGGTCCCACAAAGACCATATATTGGCAAAATCTCAGATGCATGGTTTCGGGGGAATGCTTTCTTTTGAGTTAAAACCTCCTTTGGATGCCTCGCAATTTATGAAGTCCCTTCAATTGATCAAACCATCCATGAGTTTGGCAGGTGTCGAAAGTACAATGCTTTCACCAGTGTTGACTTCGCATGCCTTAATGTCAAAAGAGGACAGGGAAAAACAGGGCATACGCGATGGCTTAATACGCTTCTCAGTGGGTATTGAAGAAGTAAAGGATTTGAAAGGTGATATTGAACAAGCTTTGACCCATGTAAAAACGAAATCCGTATTGGCATAATGAAGTTGGATATTTTAGTATTTGGGGCGCATCCTGACGATGCCGAGTTGGGTGCTGGGGCAACCATAGCAAAAGAAGTGGCAAACGGTAAGAAAGTTGGTATTGTTGATTTGACCAGGGGGGAACTGGGAACTCGGGGAAGTGCCCGGATTCGTGATGAAGAAGCGGCAAAGGCCGCTAAGATATTAGGGGTCTCTGCCAGGGAAAATTTAGGTTTTGCCGATGGTTTCTTTGTAAATGATAAAGAACATCAACTGGAAGTCATTCGTGTGATACGCAAATACCAACCAGAAATAGTCTTGTGCAATGCGATTGATGATCGTCATATCGATCACGGTAAAGGCAGTAAATTGGTAAGTGACGCTTGTTTTCTAAGTGGATTACTTAAAATTAATACCAAAGCTGATGGAGTGGATTCGTGGCAAGACCCTTGGAGACCAAAATTGGTATATCATTTCATACAATGGAAAAACCTAGAACCTGATTTTGTCGTAGACGTTTCTGATTTTATCGAAACAAAAACGAAAGCTATTTTGGCCTATGGTTCCCAATTTTACGATCCTAACAGTGATGAACCTGAAACTCCAATAAGTAGCAAGAATTTTATCGATAGTGTGAATTATAGGGCGCGTGACTTGGGCAGACTTATAGGTGTTGCCCATGCAGAGGGCTTCAATGTAGAACGTTATGCCGCAGTTGATCGTATTACAGACCTTATCTAACTTGCTTTTTTGTACTTTTTGACAACCCTAGGTATGGTGAAGTAAAAGGTAGAGCCCTTTTTAGGCAGGCTTTCAACCCATATTTCCCCTTTGTTTTTGAGTACCATCTCTTTACATAACGAAAGACCAAGGCCGGTTCCCTTCTCATTGTTGGTACCATAGGTCGTAATGTTCGAATTATCGGAAAATATCTTTTGCATGACATCATTGTCCATACCAATGCCGGTATCCCTTACCCTTATGTTCCAAACTGCTTTGTTTTCTTCTGCTTCAATGGTAATCAGACCATTTTCAGGCGTAAATTTAATGGCATTGCTGATGAGGTTTCGTATAACGATATCAATATGGTTTTCATCGAAATATCCCATTGCATTTTCCGTAACTTGATTAATGATCTTGATTGACTTGACCGCAGCAAGCTCAGATAAAAATTGGATATTGCGTTCAACCAACTTGTGTATCGAATTGATCTTTGGCCGTGTAACGGTACCGTTCATTTGGGCGTGCCCCCATGATAATAAGTTGTTGAGGGTAAAAAGAATATGATCTACATCGGTTTTGAGTTTAGGCACAAAACCAATAAAATCATCTTTAGCCAAATCACCGTTTGAAAAGAGTTTTAAAATACCTTGCAATGCCCCAATCGGACCTCGTAGGTCATGACCTATAATGGAGAATAACTTGTCTTTGGTCTTATTTATCTCGTTGAGTTCTTTTTCCCTATCCTTTAAAATTTCGGTTTTTGACTTCAGTAACTTATTGAGCTTTTTTTGCTTTTTTTGGTTGAAGTATAAGGGTATCGTAGTGCCAAGAAGAATCAATAATATTATTATCGAAGCTGTAATGTAGTTTCGCTGTTTCGCCAAGGTCTTTTCGTTTTTGGCTATCAGCTCTTTTTTCTGTTGGTCGTAATTCAGTTTCGTTTTTAGCAGGGTAAGGCTTCGTTTATTCTCGTCCCTAGATAAGGAATCAGAGATTTTCTGAAAGGTTTCATGATAGCCAAGGGCCCTTTCAAAATCTTGCTTGTTCTTATTTAATTCGTAAAGTACTTCAGCACAATTCATCTGGCCCTCCAAAGATTTTATTTTTTTGGAAACCTCAAACCCCTCTAAGGCGTATGTATTGGCCACAGTATAATTTTCTAAGCCTAGATGTGCCTTGGCCATTCCTTTAAGTAAATCTATCTTACCACGTTCATCTTGAAGGTTTTCATGAAGAATGTTACTTTGATCGAACCAATAAAGGGCCCATTTGAACTTATTCTGTTTTAAATAGATTTCTCCTTTGACCCCATAAACGTAGGCCAACCAATCGTAGATTTCCTTTTTCTCGAATATCGCGATACTTTGGTTGACATTATACATGGCATAATCAAAATTGCCCATATCGGCATGTATTGATGCTATATTACCCATCGTCTCTGCAGAAAATATTTCGTCACCGATGTCTTTGTTAAGTTGTTTGACGATTTTATAAAAGTCCAGTGCTTGTTCGAATTCTTTTTGCGCGGCGTATAGGTTTGCAATATTCTCATTTAAAATGGAAAGCATTTTATTGTCTGAGATATCACTAGCCTTATCAATTGCCAAAAGGTAACTTTCCAAAGCTTTGGCATAATTGCCCGTATACGAATATTCAGTTGCCAAATCGTTTAACAATGCCGTTGATAGTTTTATGTTTTTCAACGAATCTGCCAAACTAAGAGCTTCTCTATAATAGGTAATGGCCCTTACCGTGTTCCCGTTATCAGAGAAATGATCTCCGATATTGTTCATTGCCCTACTGATGCCGAGAGGATAATTTCCCTTCTTACTTAAAGCAAGCGCTTCTTCTGATAATGATAACAGGCTATCGGTCTTTACAAATCTTAAGGTGCCCCCCAACCGTATTAGGGTATTGATATAGGTGGTATCACTATGCAGGTTTTTGGCCTTTTTTCGATGTTTTGAAATAACGAACGAAAGGCTATCTTTTGAGCTGTATTGTGAAAATGAAGGCTGCGAGGTCAATAGAAAAAATAGCACTATGCAAATAATGCTAAAAATCCTATTGGGAATTGGTCTTGTGTTGTAGGTTAAATTAAGGGGCATGGGTGCCTTTCAAATTAGGGCTAAACTAACTTACAAAAACCGAGTAGACCAATAATTGTTGTGAAAACACTATTTTTTGTGTGTTTCAACGCTTAAATTAGGTATTTCATCGATGTTTTAGGTGAATCTTAAAATTCGCAATCTTCAATCGAATGCAAATTAATTTCCCTTGGTCTTAAAAAATAACTTAAAGCAACTACCTGTATTGGGCGTGCTTTCTATATGTAAACGTCCTTTATTTATCTTTAAAAGTTCTTTGCAGATATCCAAACCTAGTCCGGTACCTTTTTCGTTATCCGTACCTGGGTTTGAAACGATGTTCCGTCCATTTAAAATCGAGTTGATCATATTCTTGTCCATTCCGATACCACTGTCACATATTTCAATTACAGTTTCTTCTGGTTCAACGGCGTAGGTAATACGTATTTCACCTTTTTTGTCACTGTATTTGATGGCATTGAAAATAATATTCCTAAGTATGATCTTGATATGCTCTTTGTCTACAAAAATCTGGATGTTATCACCTTCTTTGTGTACAACCAAAAGCTCTTTTTTTGCGATTTGCTCTTGGTACAAGACAATAATTTCGTCGATTACCCCTTTAAGGTTTACAGGTTCAGGTACTGCTGAAATACCATTCATTTGTTTCTGTGCCCAAAACAAGAGGTTGTTCAGGGTAAAGGCACTATGATCTACATTTTCTTTTAATCTAGGGGTTATTTTAGCAATTTGTTTTTCTGTGATCCCTTTGTTTTTATAAAGGGCCAAAAGTTCTTGCAAAGTATTGATAGGTGCTTTTAAATCGTGGCCAATGATAGAGAAAACCTTATCTTTTGTGGCGTTGATTTGAATCAATTGTTCATTGGCGATTTTTTGGGTTTTAATATTTCTTCTAATGAGAAACAAGATGGCCAGAAAGGGGATCAAAAGCACGATTGACAAATAGGTAATTGCCTTCTGCCGTTCTAACTTCTTCTTATTTTCAATTTCAATACGTTTTTGTTCTTCTTCGAAATTATTCTCGGCTTCCAACATCAGAAACTTTGTGGTATTGTCGGCAACTTGAATGGAATCAGCAAGGTTACCGGAAGCTTCTAAATAGGCTATCGCCAATTCTGGTTGATTTTTTTCCTTATGGATTTGATAAAGTATGTCAAATGCCCTAATCAATCCCGGATATAGATTGATTGACCTTGAAATCGTTTCTGCCCTCAACGCATATGATTCGCTTAGGCGTAACTCATTTTTCATCAAGTAAGATGCTGCAAGCCCTAGATAGGTCTCGGCCTCACGCTGTTTATCATCGATATCGAGAAGTAATTGTTCCGATTTTTTGAAGTTCGCTATGGCTTTGTCAAATTCTCCTTGTTTCAGGGCTATTTCGCCCAGATTGATGTAGACAAATGCCGTCCAAGCTCCAATTCGATGTGTTTCAAAAATATGCAATGCATCATGGGAGTATTTACTTGCCTTGACGTATTCCCCTTTTTGAATAAATGAATACCCCAAATTGCTGAGTACTTCAGCCAGCTGTACTTCATCATTCATGGTTTTAAGCAACTTGAGGCAATTTTGATAGTAGGGCAATGCCCTTTCGGCGTCCCTCAGTATGGCAAACGAGGTAGCGATGTTCATATTGAATACGACCTGCATTTCCTTATTATTGGTTCTTTCAGATTCCATTTTGCCCTTTTGACATACCAGATATCCTTTTGGATACTCCCCTTTCATAAAATGCCCCATTCCCAGAACATTCAGCGTTCTTAGGTAAATGGTATCAGCCTTTATTTCTTTGGATAGTCTTTCGGTTAGTTGGGCATGCTCGAATGCTTTACTGAATTTTCCGCTAAGCATATGGGCAGTTGCCAAAGCTAGATTTGAACCTGCAATTCCCTTGCTATACCCTTCTTTCTTACTTATTTCCAATGATTTTGAAGCCAGTTGCAACATGCTGTCCCTGTTGTGATAGGCATAACTATTGGCAAGTTGATAGATGGTTTTGATGTAGGTTGTATCGGTCTCATTGAAGTCTTTCAAAGATTCTAGGTTCTTCCTCTTGCTTTCAAGACTATCCCTGAACCTTACCTGTGCCGTAACACTTTGTACCACCAGAAAAAAAGTAAAAACCACCCGAAAAGATTTGAAACCATCACAAAAACAGGAATGGAATAGCTTCATACGGTAGGGTAAAACGTGTAGGTTGAATTCAAAATAGCACTATTGTGCTGAAAAGATAGCTATTACGGCGGGCAAATCAAATTTGATATCATTTTTATTTGGAATGATGATATAAAAAAAATTATCTTTGCAACCGCTTTAAATGGTGGTTGTAGCTCAGCTGGTTAGAGCATCGGTTTGTGGTACCGAGGGTCGCCGGTTCGAACCCGGTCTTCCACCCAAAAAAGTAAGTAGAAAGCCCTAACATGATTGTTAGGGCTTTTTTATAGGGTAGCCATACCTCAAAAATGGGGTAGGGAAGACCTGACTATTTTGAAGTCGCTACGGGCTTATCGACAATAACCCTATTGGCCCGATTGGCAACCTCCCAAGCGGTATGAAAAACCAATCGCGTCCTATTGGCGAGTAAATCATAATTTATCTTATCTGGGGTATCACCAGGTTTGTGGTAATCATCGTGGGTACCATTGAAGTAGAAAATGATTGGAATATTGTTTTTGGCAAAATTGTAATGATCACTTCTATAATAAAAACGATTAGGGTCATTTTCATCGTTATAGGTATAATCGAATTCAATATTCGTATATTTTTTGTTCACTTCTTCCGATAGCTCATGAAGTTCAGTACTTAATTTATCAGATCCTATTAAGTAAAGATAGTTTCTGTCTCCTGTTCTTTTCGGATCAATACGGCCGATCATATCAATATTAAGATTGGCGACCGTGTTCTTAAGCGGAAAGATCGGCTCATAATCCGTGTAATATTTTGAACCTAAAAGTCCCTTCTCTTCACCGGTCACATGCAAGAACACCACGGAACGTTCAGGCCCATTGCCCTCACTCGCTGCCTTCTGAAACGCTTCTGCAATCTCTAAAAGCGCTACAGTACCCGATCCATCGTCATCAGCACCATTATTGATTTGATTATCCGCTGTAATTCCAATATGATCTAGATGCGAAGAAATAATTAGATACTCCTCAGGTTTCTTAGACCCCTTTATGATTGCCGCTACATTTTCTGAATCAATTTGACTATTCTTGCTTTCAATGTCAAGGCTTATGGGCATATCGATGCTTTTAGGCTCGTGGTCTTCTGAAATATTCTTTAAGATTGTGGTGGCTGCGGCCTCATTCAAAAGCACCGTAAAATTGTCACTGCTTTCCGCTTTCAACTGCATCCTTCCGCTGTCATTCGTTTTCATAAAATCAAAATAGCGCTTATACCGGGCGAAATTTTCGGTGTCGAAGTACAAAACGCCTTTGGCTCCTTTAGCGTAGGCAAGTTCAGATTTTTTCCCCAAGGCTTCTGACATATTGCCCCACACGGATTTTTCGCTTGTTCCCGAGATGACGTAGTTACCATCTTCAGTTCGCGGTTCCCCTGACTTTATCAAAACGAGCTTGTCGGTAACATCAAGGTTGGCAAAGTCGTTATATTTCCCATCTTCAATTCCATATCCAGCATATATGATTTCGCTAAAATTTCCTGAAGCTGTTGAAAATGTCAAAATATCCTTACCTACCCCGAACGGCTTATTATTGATTTTTATCCCACCTTCCGGTACTTTTCCTATTTCCAACGGTACTTTTTGAAAGTATTCATTGTCGCCTTGGGCTGCTGGAATGCCCATGACCTCATATGCATTTTTAAGATATGCTACGGCCTTTTTTTGACCGGGTTTTCCTGTTTCCCTACCTTCAAAATCATCTGAGGCGTAAATGAAAAGATGTTCTTTTAGTTCTTCTTCGGTAATGGTTTGGGCATATAATTTTGACCAATCTTGTGCTTTGGTATCCTCGGCCTTATCCATCACTGTCTTTTGCGATGAATTACAAGCTAATACAAATCCAAAACCTAATAGCAACAACTTTTTCATGATACTTAAATTCTTATGTTTCAAAAATACGGAAAGATGATGGCTGCTTGCAATATTAATTTAATGACATTCTTTCTTGATATTTAGAAGGGCTTATCCCCTTAACTGATTTAAAGTGTTTATTAAAGTTTGAAATGGTATTAAACCCTGACAATAAAGCTATCTCGGCTTTTGACATTTCTTTTTTTTCAAGTAATAACTGGCAGGCATGTTCAATTCTAACCTCAGTGACAAAGGTGAAAAACGATTTGTTACTACGTTGTTTAAAAAACCTACAAAGTGCATTCGGACTCATATGAATCAGGTCGGCAATGGTTTTCAGCTTGATTTCATCTTGAAAATTTTTCATAACATGGTCAAAAATCAACTGTAACCGCTTTCCATGATCGTTTGATAAACTTTTTTGGTAGGGGTAATTGCTTAGCGGTAAGCTATCTGTTGCCGAAAAAGATTTCAAAATATCAAGTAGTCTTAAGAAAAGCTCATATTTATTAAGGCTTTTTATCATTTTGAACTTTTCATAAATAGCACTATTAGCTGATTTTAAAGAGATTCCAAAATTGATTTTGTCAAAAAAAGGCGCTACTTGTTTCATTTCGGGTAAGTCAAAAAAGTTTTCCCCAAATGCATTGGGTAAGAAAAACAATGATAGCATTCTTGATTTGGTATTACTTACCCGGCTTTTGAAAAGATGGGGAATATTGCTGCCAATAGCAAAGGTGTCACCAGGTTCAAATCGATGTACTTTGTTACCCACGACCAACTTTCCCCTTCCCTCTAAAATATGGCTTATTTGAATTTCTTCATGTTGATGTAGTTTGTCAAAAAAACTTAAATCATGGTCTTCTTGTACCACAATATTCTCTTGCGGCTTCTTAGGAATTTTAAACGGATAGATTTTCATTTTTCCAAAAATTAACCCAATGGTATGATATATCTTAAAAAATAAGGTAATATAATACCAAAAATGGATAAAAAAAGAAAAATGGAAAGTATTTACTAGCAGTATTTTTATAAAAATTGAAAAAATATGGGAACATTAACTTGGCAAGGCGTTATGCCTGCGGTTACTACAAAATTTACTCCGAGTGATGAGTTGGATTTTAAAATGTTCAAGGTAAATATCAAAGCACAATTGGATGCAGGTGTTACTGGAATAATTCTCGGAGGAACCCTTGGTGAGGCAAGTACATTGTCAGATGAAGAAAAGAAAGCATTGATAATTGAAACAGTACGTATTGTCGATGGTAAAGTCCCCGTCATTATAAATATCGCTGAACAAACCACTAAAGGAGCTATTGAAGCTGCAAAAGTGGCTGAAAAATGCGGGGCAAAGGGCTTGATGATGTTACCTCCAATGCGATATAAGGCCAATGATTACGAAACCGTCGTTTATTTTAAAGCAGTTGCGAAAAGCACAAAATTGCCTATTATGGTCTACAACAATCCTGTGGATTATGGTATTGAAGTTACCTTAGACATGTTTGAAGCGCTTTTGGAATGCGACAATATTCAGGCGGTTAAGGAATCTACCAGGGATATTTCAAATATTACCAGGATCAAGAAAAGATTTGGAGATAGATTAAAAGTACTGACAGGGGTTGATACCCTTGGCCTAGAAAGTATTTTAATGGGTGCTGATGGATGGGTTGCCGGTCTGGTCTGCGCGTTTCCGGCAGAAACCTGTGCTATATATAAGTTGGCGAAGGCCAATAAGATAAAAGAAGCTTTAGAAATCTATCGCTGGTTTTTGCCATTATTAGAGCTTGATATCAATCCCCAATTGGTTCAAAATATTAAATTAGCGGAAGTTGCTACTGGTATTGGAACGGAAGTGGTTAGAGCGCCAAGACTTCCACTACAAGGTGCTGAACGAGAACGCGTTTTAAAAATTATTCAAGAAGGAATGGCAGAAAGACCGACCCTTCCTGATTATAAATCACTTTAGGCTATGATTACAGGAAAAAATTATGTTGGGGGGCAACCGTCAGCATCCGGAACTAAAACGTTTAAGACTTTTAACCCCCTATTAAATAACCCTAATGCCCCGTTATTTCATGAGGCTACCGATAACGAGGTGGATGAAGCCCTTAAGCTAGCGACCGAAGCGTACCATCAGTATCAAAAGACTACAGGAAAAGAACGGGCTACATTCTTAAACTCCATTGCGGACGAGATTGAAGCTTTAGGCGATGAATTGATCACTACGTATTGTTTGGAAACTGGTTTGCCAGAAGGAAGGGCAAAGGGAGAACGAGGTAGAACCGTGGGGCAATTACGTTCTTTTGCAAACCTGATCGATGATGGTTCATGGGTGAAAGCGAGCATTGATACTGCATTACCTGAAAGAAGACCGGTGCCCAAACCAGATTTACGTAAGATGATGGTTCCATTGGGCCCTGTAGTGGTTTTTGGGGCGAGTAATTTTCCTTTGGCCTATTCTACCGCAGGTGGGGATACCGCAAGTGCATTGGCCGCTGGTTGCCCTGTAGTGGTAAAAAGCCACCCAATGCATGCGGGTACGGGAGAACTTGTTGCCCAAGCCATACTTACTGCGGCAAAAAAACTAAATATCGCTGAGGGGGTGTTTTCCAATTTGAACAGCAGTGGTATTGAAGTGGGTATTCAGTTGGTAAAACATCCATTGGCCAAAGCAGTTGGTTTTACGGGTAGCATTACTGGTGGAAGGGCATTGTTCGATATGGCTTCACAACGTGACATCCCGATACCGGTTTTTGCCGAAATGGGTAGTGTTAACCCTGTGGTATTACTTCCAGACGCCTTGAAAACCAAAGGTGTGGATTGGGCAAAAACCTATGCGTCTTCAATTACTTTAGGTACAGGTCAGTTCTGTACCAATCCGGGTTTGTTGTTTGCAATTGAAAGTGAAGGACTGCAACATTTCAAAGAAGTCCTTTCCCAAGAAATTTTAAAAATCGAACCATCCTGTATGTTGAATCCGTCCATTAAAGAACGATATGCATCAAGTAAAGACAAGATCTTCGGGCAAGATGGATTAAAAGTTGCAGCAAACTATAAAGGTAAGGTACAACCTAACTTTGCCGATCAAGCAGTCGTCATGGTTTCAGGTGCTGATTTTATTGCGAACAATGAACTACATGAAGAAGTGTTTGGCCCTTTTTCAATGATCGTCAATTGTAAAAACAAAGAAGAGCTTGAAAAAGCAGTGGATTGCATTGATGGTCAGTTAACGGGAACCATCATTTCTGAAGGTAGTGAGATTGTCGATTATGAATCGCTTTTAGATGTTTTACAAGAAAAGGTTGGACGATTGATTTTCAACGGTGTTCCCACCGGGGTGGAGGTTTGCCCCTCAATGCAGCATGGAGGACCCTATCCGGCCTCAACCGACAGTCGATTTACGGCTGTTGGCATACATTCCATAGATCGTTGGGTAAGGCCTATCAGCTTTCAGAACTGGCCAAATGGGTTATTGCCCGATGCTTTAAAAGACGAAAACCCATTACAAATTGCAAGGTTGGTAAATGGGGAGATGACAAAATCAAAAGTATAAAAATGGCCTTACCTACATTTGAATGTATAGATGGCCATACCTGTGGTAATCCCGTACGTTTGGTAGTTTCAGGAGGACCTCCGTTAAAAGGAAGTTCTATGAATGAGAAACGATTACATTTTCTTAAGGAGTATGACTGGATTCGCACAGGGTTAATGTTTGAGCCTCGGGGACATGATATGATGAGCGGCAGCATTTTATATCCGCCAAGTAATCCTGCCAATGATATTGGGGTGTTGTTCATAGAAACTAGTGGATGTTTACCCATGTGCGGGCACGGAACCATAGGTACGATAACCATAGGAATTGAGAATGGACTGATTCATCCAAAAATAAAGGGGCGTGTACGTTTGGAAACCCCTGCGGGATTGGTTGAGATTGAATACGCGCAGCCCAAGGAAAAAGTAGAATGGGTAAAATTGATCAATGTCAAGAGTTATTTGGCCGAAACGGAACTTAGTGTCAAGTGTCCGGAACTAGGTGAATTGACGTTTGATGTTGCTTACGGCGGTAATTTTTATGCCATTATTGATCCGCAGAAGAATTTTTTGGGGATGCATGATTTTTCCGCTTCTAAATTGATTCAACTGTCAAGGGAATTGAGAAAACGAATTAATGAAAAGTATCCCAATAGCTTTATACACCCAGAAAACTATAGCATACGTGATGTTTCACATTTGCTGTGGACCGGAAGACCTTTAGATGATAAATCCTCAGGTCGTAATGCGGTATTTTATGGTGATAAGGCCATAGATCGCTCGCCCTGTGGAACGGGAACATCGGCGCGAATGGCCCAGCTATATTCAAAAGGTAAATTAGAACTAGGGGAAGACTATGTGCATGAAAGCTTTATCGGTTCTACTTTTGTTGGTAAAGTAGAGGCCGAAGTTGATTTAGATGGAAAACAAGCCATAATTCCGAGTGTCAAAGGATGGGCCAAAGTCTACGGTCGAAACACCATAACCATTGATCCAGAAGATGATCCCTATGCTCATGGATTTCAAGTTGTATAAGCATGGCCAAAAAAGTAATCATAATTGGTGGTGGTATTGTCGGGCTTTGTTCTGCCTATTATTTATTTAAAGAAGGATGCCAAGTTGTTGTAATCGATAAATCTTCAATGAACTCAGGGGCTTCTTATGTGAATGCCGGATATTTGACCCCAAGTCATATCATACCTATGGCAGCTCCAGGAATGATTTCTATGGGGTTACTGTATATGTTTGATACTTCAAGTCCTTTTTACATCAAACCGCGTTTAGATATTGATTTTCTAAAATGGGCATGGTACTTTAAAAAATCTGCGACCAAGGCGAGGGTTGAAAAGGCCATCCCTATTATAAAAGAAGCAAATGTTCTGAGCAGGGAACTCTTCATGGATATTAAAAATTCTGGTGATTTGGGTCCTTTTCATTTAGAAAGAAAAGGACTGTTGATGTTATATCAGACCAACAAAGAGCGGGATCATGAATTGGAAGTTGCCGAAAAGGCAAAATTTCTTGGGTTGGAAGTACGGGAATTGGATAAGGTCGGCCTTTCGGGTCTCGAGCCCAATGTCTGTATAAATGCAGAGGGAGCCATTCATTATGAATGTGACGCACATGGTACACCCTCTGATTTTATGAAGAGGATGAAAAGATTTCTTGTCTCTAAAGGGGTTGAAATAATTCAAAGTGAAGAAGTGCTTTCGGCCAAAGTCAAAAACAATTCTTTAACTGAACTGGTCACCAAAACAACGTCCTATGCTGCTGATGAGTTTGTTTTGGCCGCAGGGTCTTGGTCGGCCAACCTGTCAAAAAAGCTCGGTATTAAGCTACCATTGCAAGCGGGAAAGGGTTACCGAATCAATGTTGAAGAAGCTACGGGTATCAGCATGCCTGCAATCTTAATGGAAGCCAAAATTGCGGTTACCCCCATGCTTGGATATACCCGCTTCGCCGGCACGATGGAGTTTTCAGGAATCAATGATACTATCAGAAAAAATCGGGTCGAAGCAATCGCGAAAGGAGCAGAGCGGTTTTATGGGGGCCTTAAAATTTCAAGGGAGGCCAAAGACCATGCAAAATGTGGCCTACGACCCGTCACACCTGATGGGCTTCCTTATATTGGTAGAACGGCAGCTTATAATAACCTAGTCATTGCGACCGGCCATGCTATGATGGGCTGGAGCTTAGGCCCCGTAACGGGTAAATTGACAAGTCAGCTTATCATGAACAGGCCCCTTACGATGAATATCAATGCTTTTGCCCCCGAACGCAGGTTCTAATTAGCAATAGTTACTTCTTTTTCGTTGTTTGATACCCCATTTGTTTTTCAATTCTGTGATTACGACGTAATTTTGCGGTATGCTAAAAAAATACATCGCCCTAGTTTTCTGCCTTTTAGTTGGTTTACTGTCAATAATGGCACAAGAACCCCGGGTATTCAAGGTTTTGGATTTCGAATTAAATGGTCCGGTCAAATCATGTACGGTCATCACCAATTACGGAAAAGAAATATTCGAGTTCAATGAGGCAGGTTTCCTCATAAAATCAACTACCCAATACAATGAGGAAGATAAAGATATTACGGTCTACAAATACCAAAATGAAGAGCTGGTGGAAAAGCGTATGGAGAGCTATAAGTCAAATATTCTTGACGAAGCCACGTCCATGGTGAATTTTTATGAAATCGATACCACCAAAACGAAATATATTAAAGAATTGGTAGTCTCTTTTGATAAAGAATTTTTTGAGCAACAAGAATATTATTACAATAGTGATGGCAAGCTTGAAAAAATCATTGTGTCACATGAGGATGCGGTAGATGAAGTTAGCATCGAATATTCACAATACAAAGACGAGCTTACCGAGCGTATTTATGAGAACGGGGTTATACAAAGTTCAGAACGACGGTCTACAAAAAAGCTGAAGAATGGAGCTATATTAAAGATTCGATTACGAAAGGAATTCGTTGATGGTGAACCGAATGAAGCCGTTGAAACAACGATGGATGAAGACGGACTTAAACAGCACGAACAGTTTTTTAAATTTGATACGGCCGAAAATGAGTTTGTACCAGCCGAGAAAAGAACGTACGAATATGACAAAGAAGGTATCTTGAACGAGGTGCGTTTTACTATCGGAAATGCAAAATCAATCAAAAACTATATTTTTCAATTTGACGATAGCCCGTATAAAAATTGGGTTAAAAAAATCATCACCCCAGATAATTCATATATAACTCGGGAAATTGAATATTTCAAAATAGAACGAGACCAGACAGAAGACCCGAATTAGGCCAACGTGTTTGCAATACGGCCAATAATATCAGGCCTTAGTTCATGACCTCCCTCAAAATTTATGATTTCGGCCTTTTTTCCAAAAAGGGATTCTATTTTTAATTTTTCTTCTTGTAGACGTTCTTTTGTCAGAAAGACATCGTTATCCCCATAAATTACCTTTACTTGGGTAGCATTGGCCGAAACGGATTTTAGATCCCCTTTCTTTATTTCATTGGGAATTCCGCCAGCATATAAAACCAATAAGCTACAATTGACGTTTCTCCTTACAAACCATCGAAGTACTACGGAAACCCCTTGTGAAAAGCCAAAAAGCAATATCCTTTTATCATTTCCAATGTTTTCGGCTTTTTTGACACTATCCAGATAACGAAGTATATTTTCAATCTCAAGTTCCGTAGCCTCTTTGGTCAACCAACTGGCCCCAACATGCTTAAAATCGTCTTTTAGATAATATTTTGAAGGAGCTTGAGGGGCTATGATATAGTTTTCCCTCGGGTCAAGGCCTTTGAAGTATTTTAAGAAATAACGGCTTAAAAAACCCATTCCATGAAAAACGAACCAAACATTTTTGGTGTTCTCCGTAAGTTCATTGAGCGTTTCGTACGTGTTGGTGTGTTGATAGGTAACCAAATGTTCGTTTATGGCCATATTCAAAAGTAATTGCTATTTTTTGAATGTGGAATATGTAATTTTACAAAAACTTGCCATGGAAACCCATAAAGAAAAAATTTTGGCTGTCTGCAATCAGATATGTAAAGGTACATTGATGGAGACTTTAGCCATAGAGTATATTGATGTCGGTGAAAATTTCTTAATCGCAAAAATGCCGGTCAACTCTAGGGTCTACCAGCCTGATGGTGTTTTGCACGGTGGGGCTACAGCTGCTCTGGCAGAGAGTGTTGGCAGTGCCGCATCGTATATATTTCTTGATGGTAACGAGTTTTATGTGCGGGGGATAGAAATCTCGGCAAATCATGTAAAAAGTATCAAAGAAGGCTATGTCTACGCTAGGGCCGCTATTATCCATAAAGGGCGTACAACACAACTTTGGGAAATTAAAGTCACCAATGAGCTTGGCGAGCTAGTCTCTAACTGTAAATTGACTACCATTGCGTTACCCAAAAAGAGTTAAGCTTGACGAGCTATTAGCAACTGTTGATACACAAAAAAAAGCTGCTTTACCATTTGTGGTCTATCGTCACCCCAATACTTTGAACATAATGGGTTTGTTTCAAGATAACGATGTGCTTCACCATACCCACGATTTTTCTGAAAGTGGTTTTGTCTTTTCACCTTTTGATAATCAACAAGCCACACTTTTGATACCTACTGATAACCATTTTGAAGCTACTTCAGGGAAATTTGGGGTTTCACATCGTACAGAAGTATTTGCTTCCGAAAAAGGCAAACACGATCATATGAATTTGGTGAAAAAGGGAATATCCCTTATTAAAAAAGGTGTGGTAAAAAAAATAGTCTTATCAAGAAAAATCAGCGTAAAGACTTTTGAAGAAGGCGTGCCGATTTTTTTGAGGGCTTTAGAAGCTTATCCGAATGCTTTCTGTTATTTATGGTACCATCCTAAAGTTGGAATGTGGGTGGGGGCGACCCCCGAGCGCCTCTTGCACGTTAGGGGTAACCGTATGAAAACTACATCCCTAGCAGGTACCCTTGCCGTTGAGCCTGATAAAAATCCGGATTGGTCACAAAAAGAACTGGAAGAGCAAAAAATGGTCACCGATTATTTGCTCGATCAACTTAAGAATGAAGTCTCTGAGGTAAAGGTATCAGAAACGAAATCGGTAAGGGCAGGTCAATTATGGCATTTAAAGACAGATATCCATGCCAATTTACCATTGGGTGCCAATTTAAGGCAAGTCGTTTCAAAAATTCACCCGACCCCAGCTGTTTGTGGGCTTCCAACGCAAGAAGCTAAAAAATTCATCTTAGGGCACGAGGGATATGACCGAACGTATTACACTGGTTTTTTAGGGGAGTTGAATTTATCTGAAACCGGTGCTGCCGACTTGTATGTTAATTTAAGATGTATGCAGATCGAACACAATGAAGTTTTTATCTATGTCGGTGGCGGAATCACAAAAGATTCCAACCCAGAAAAAGAATGGATGGAAACCGAGAACAAAAGTAAGACCATGCGGTCATTATTATAATCTTACCGTCGAAAGATTCGTTTTTCATTTGCGCAGTGCGTATTTTTGTGGGGCATGAAGCAATCAAGCATTCCATCTGCAAGAGCCGTAGTGTCAAGCTTAAAAGAAAGAGGTGTAAAACAGATCATAATCTCACCTGGTTCAAGAAACGCCCCACTGACCATAAGCTTCACCGAAGATTCATTTTTCACCTGTTTCAGTATTGTAGATGAGCGTTCGGCAGCTTTTTTCGCCCTTGGTATGGCACAACAACAGCGAAGCCCCGTTGCAGTTTTATGTACTTCTGGTAGTGCCTTGTTAAATTACTATCCCGCAGTGGCTGAAGCTTTTTATAGTGCTATTCCACTTGTGGTGATATCCGCTGATAGGCCACCCTATAAAATTGATGTCGGTGATGGCCAGACGATTAGGCAAGACCATGTTTTTGACCGTCATATCGCTTACTCGGCAAATCTTAAAATAGATGTTGAACATGCCGTGGAAAGATTGAGTAAATATGCGCCCGATTTGTTGGAAACTTCCCAGACCGAAATCGATGACTACAATACCCAAGAATTGAACAAGGCGTTTGATAGGATGTTTAAAAAGAATATCCCCATCCATATCAATGTTCCTTTCGAAGAGCCCTTATATGATACCATAGCGATACGCGAAAAGGGTAAAGCCTATTTTCCTGAAAAGGTCCTAAAAAGTGACTTCAAAAAAGAGGAAATGAACGGCTTTAAATCAATTTGGGCTTCTGCTAAAAAGAAAATGGTATTGGTCGGGGTAAACCATCCCAATCAAGTAGATCAACGGTTATTGGATATTTTGGCGAATGACCCCTCGGTTATCGTTTTTACTGAAACCACATCAAATCTGCATCACCCAAATTTTTTTCCAAGTATCGACAGTATTATTTTTCCCATTGAGAAATCGGAACGTCGTGATACCCTTTTCAATATGCTACGGCCGGATGTGTTATTGACCTTTGGCGGATTGGTGGTATCAAAGAAAATAAAGGTCTTTTTGCGAAAGTATCAACCTGGGCATCACTGGCATATATCGGAAAATCGTGCTTATGACACTTATTTTTCGCTGTCCGAACATTTTAAAACCACTGCGAATAACTTTTTGAATGTTTTATTTTCCGAGGGTTCGAATAGACAAATAACCAGTGATTATTTTGATACTTGGAACAAGGTTAAGTTGGGGTATCAACTGAAAAGGCAAAGCTATTTAAAAGAGGTGCCATTTTCAGATTACTTGGTTTTTTATCAGTTGTTGAAAACAATTCCCGAAGACCGTCAACTACATTTGGCCAATAGCTCAACGGTCAGGTATGCACAATTATTCGATTTACACCCATCATTGAAGGTCTTTTGTAATCGAGGCACTAGTGGCATAGATGGGTCTACATCAACTGCGGTCGGGGCATCTTTTTATGAACATGCGCAAACGGTATTGATAACCGGCGACCTAAGTTTTTTCTATGATAGTAACGCCCTGTGGAATAATTATATAAAAAAGGATTTCAGGATCATATTGATTAACAATTCTGGGGGCGGTATATTTCGTATACTGCCAGGTAATGATGAATCTGAAAGTTTTGAGACTTATTTTGAAACGGTGCAAAACCAAAATGCCTTTCATTTGAGCCAACAATACGGGTTCGAATACAGATCTGCCGATGATGTGGAATCATTGAAAAAAAGTCTGACCACTTTTTATCATTCTTCTGAAAAACCAAAAATACTCGAGGTTTTCACCCCTCGTAGAATAAATAGCAAAATTTTGCTTGGTTATTTTGATTTTATATCTTAGGGCATATAAACTAATATTTACTAAAGAACACTAGCAATTATGAGTAAAAGAGATGAATTAATAGAAAAGTACGCTGCTGATATTAAGGACAAGTTCGGTGAAAACCCAGATATGGATCTACTGACCAAGGTGGCTGTAGGTCTTGGGCCTGCAATCTACAATTTGGATGCTTCCAAAGTTTCTGGGGGTGATGACAAAGAACTCGAAACGGTAAAGAATAATTTTTTGATCAAAAAATTAGGAATGGCCGATAGCCCTAAGCTGATGGAGGCGATAAATTCGGTCATAGATAAATATGGTCGCTCTAATAAAAACAAACATAGGGCTGTCATTTACTATCAATTGGCAAAGCATTTCGGTAAAGAATCGGTTTATAACTAAAACGATACCATTGAATCAATATAGCCGTCTTTATGCATTAAAGGCGGTTTTTTTTTACCTTACTTTTGCCATATGATACAATTGGGTAATTATAATGAACTTACGGTAAATAGAAGTACTAGCGTCGGGGTGTTTTTGGAAGATGACGACGGTACGGAAATTTTGTTGCCGAATAAATATGTTCCAGAAAATGTAAAGCTTGATGAAAAGCTAACTGTCTTTTGTTATT
Source organism: Croceitalea sp. MTPC5 (assembly GCF_036985505.1). NCBI lineage: Bacteria > Pseudomonadati > Bacteroidota > Flavobacteriia > Flavobacteriales > Flavobacteriaceae > Croceitalea > Croceitalea sp. MTPC5. Next base: position 874,331 of record NZ_BTGQ01000001.1, on the reverse strand, counting down.
TAGATTCACAAGAAAGACCGGTCTCAACTACACTCAAGCCATTTATTATCAGAAACTCTTTTGCTTTTTTGAAGGTTGTCGAGGTAAATAGCATAGGCGCATTTTTAGATTGGGGGCTCGAAAAACACTTATTCGTTCCGTATCGCGAACAGCGTGTTAAAATGGAAGCGGGCAGGTGGTACGTCGTATATTGTTATTTAGACGAGCAAAGCTTTAGATTGACTGCCTCAAGCAAGATAGACAAATTCTTAAGCAATGAGGAAATCAGCGTTAAATACAATGATGAAGTAGAAATATTGGTCAGTCGCAAAACCGAATTGGGTTGGGAGGTCATCATTGGGCATAAACATAAAGGACTCTTGTTTTTTGATGAGGTATTTAGACCGATCGCCATAGGTGATACACTTAAGGGGTATATCAAAAGAATACGAGAAGACAAAAAGATTGATATTTCACTACAAGCTTTAGGGAGCAAAATGTTGGATGCCACGGCTTCTTTGATCTATAAAAAACTGTTGGAAGAAGATGGATTCTTACCCTTACATGACAAATCATTACCTGAAGAAATCAAAAGGAAATTACAGCTTAGTAAAAAGGCCTTTAAAAAAGGAGTCGGCGTATTATATAAGGACCGAAAAATAACGATTCAAGAAGATGGTATCCGTCTTATCAACAATTGAGGCGGTAAACTGTTAATCGAAGTTTGGGCGTTTTCAACGAGGTATGTTTTTTTGTATCGACAAAAACTTTATTTTTGTAACGTCCCGATATACAACTTACTGAAAGCTATTTCTTTAACATCATAGTTAAGATAATTTTAATCCTAAGGAATATGCCTTTTATTGAAGAAAATGATTTGTTGGACCTTCATAAGGATATCGAAAAATCACAGATTATCAATGAGCGCCTGCTCGACCAGATAAAGTACAAGAACAAGGATTTACGAAAAATTAAAATCCAAAGAAATATTTTGGGAGGTGTAACGACCGTAATCTTACTTGGGGTTTTTGGCCTTTGGTCCTTTTTTTCGGGCTTACGCACTTCCAATAATTTTAGGGGGCAAGAAACCTTGGCGGAGGTCGTCGACAGTCTAGACACCTTTAGGGCAAGAATAGACAACCTAAAGACCCAGAACCAAGAATTGAGTTTGGTCAAAGAGTTCTACTTGGCTAAAGAATTTCTTGAAAAAGAGAAGATTTATTCCGTTCAGGTAAAGTCATTTGTTGAGAATAATGCCACCTTGGCTTCTGAATCCCTGACCAATACGCTATTCGTTAAAACAAATCCTTTTTACGCCTATTCCCTAGGTAACTTCGAAACGTTGGAAGAAGCACAAACCTTTCGTAAGCAATTGGTGCAGATGGGTTTCTCCGATGCTTTCGTGGCATCTTACAAAGACGGAAAGCGACTTAAGATTGAGGCATCCTATTAACAATAGCAATTGAATAAGCTCAAAGCGTGGCTTAGTGCTGCTAGATTAAGAACATTGCCCTTATCCATTTCAGGCATCTTGGTAGGTACCGCTTTGGCCAATTACGAAGGGTATACAAATGACCTCGTGTTTATATTGGCACTTCTTACGACTATCTTTTTTCAGATAACATCAAATTTTGCAAATGACTACGGTGATGGGGTCAAGGGTACCGATAACGATGATAGGGTAGGCCCGCAGCGTGCCCTTCAGAGCGGAAGTCTTACCCGGTCAGAGCTTTTGGTCGGTATTTTTATTAGCTCTTCGATAAGTTTGGTGCTGACGATATTCTTGGTAATAATGGCTTTTGGTATGGACCGTTTGCCGTATGTACTGGTTTTTTTGATGCTTGGCATAATCAGTATTTGGGCCGCTTTAAAGTATACCATGGGTAAATCCCCGTACGGTTATCAAGGTTTTGGTGACCTTTTCGTTTTTTTGTTTTTTGGCTTAGTAGCGGTTTTAGGTAGTAAATTCTTGTATACCTTATCCATAAGCACCATGGATTTTTTACCCGCGATCGGTATAGGTATGCTATGTGTAGGCGTCTTGAACCTAAATAACCTTAGAGACGTACTTTCTGATAAAAAGCATGGTAAAAATACGTTGATCGTAAAGATGGGATTCCGAAATGGAAAACGATATCATTATGCATTGTTGGGTATAGGTTTCTTATGTTTTATTGTCTTTACATTTTTGAAAATGAACACACTGCTTGGGTGGTCGTACCTTGTTTTCTTCATTCCGGTATCCATACATTTTATCAAGGTGCTAAACACGGATCAACCTAAATCATTGGATCCCGAATTGAAAAAATTGGCATTAAGTACTTTTGCCATAGCTTTTTGCCAGTACATCACAGTTAATTATTTTTTGTAGTTTTGAGTGTTAAAACTATCTAAACCCAATTATATTTTGGAACACCCCATTAAAATTCTCATTGTAGAGGACAACGTCATTATAGCTGATGATATGCAGTCCATGTTGGAAGAAATTGGTTACGAAGTTGTAGATAACGTCATTGTTTATGAGCAGGCCGTTGAGGTGCTCAAAAATAACCATGTAGACTTGGTACTAATCGATATCATTCTAGCATCTGATAAGACCGGTATTGATTTGGGCAAGCATATTAGGGATGCCTATAACATTCCCTTCATTTTTGTAACCTCAAATTCAGATAAGGCTACCGTAGAAAATGCAAAAACGGTAAAACCAGATGGATATTTGGTAAAACCTTTTGAGCAACAAGATTTATATACCTCAATTGAGATTGCCTTGTCGAACTTCAATTATGCCAAGAAATCTGAGAGTAAGGAAATTGCCGGTAACGAGGGAGATAGCTTCATGTCCAATTCCGTATTGAAAGACTCGATTTTCGTCAAAAAGCAACATCTTTATTATCGCATTCAGTTTGGTGACATTCAGTTCATAAAAGCCGACAACGTGTATTTGGAGGTGAATACCGTTGACAAAAAATTCTTAGTGCGTTCTCCTCTAAAGGACTATCTTGAGAAACTTCCCAAGAATAAATTTTATCGGGCTCATAAATCATATATCGTAAATGTCGATCATATCGATGCCATTAATTCAAAGGATATTATGATAAATAATACCCTGATTCCCATTTCAAAAGATTTTAAGGAGTTTATTATTTCTTCCATGAACTCCTGATACAAACTATCATCACCAATAAAAAAAGCCATACTTCATCTGTATGGCTTTTTTTATTGATGGTTTTGAACCAGCAAATAGGGTACTGTCTCCTTTAAAAGGGTTTTATGGCGCCATAAAATGGATACCTGCTCCATGAAATGCAGAAAACACCGATAAAGTGGGTTTTGATGTGGTGCGATTCGATTTTCACAACAAAAAAAGTGACTTTCACAACATATTTAGAATTCAAGATTAGATTCAATTTACTTTTGATGAAGTGAAAAGAAACAACCCAAATCTTATCACCTAAAATGTTGTTTAAAAAAGACTGTACTATCGATGTACGGTCTTTTTTATTGACAAAGCACTTAATTTTTTAAGGCCTGAAAACCAGATTGTTAATGTGTTTTAAGAGTTTTTACCACGAAGTGCTGTGAGTTGACAACAAAAATTAAGGACACAGGTTTGATCCTATTAAATTTGATGAAGTAGCATACAAGGTGGTATGCCCTATACCTATTTTTAAAAGAAAGATATTCTGGCTAATGTCAAAAAGAATTCACCTCTTACTATTGTTTATACTACTATGGTGTAGCCCCGTAAGTATATATGCCCAATATGCCGATAGCCTGAATATCGGTATTTTGGAACAATTTCAAGAAGCCCAGGACTCTCAACAAAAACTTAAACTTTTTTTTACCACCCAAAATAGATATGTCGATGATTCTGCCTACGATTGGCTTGAAGTCGTAAACGTATATTTAAGTTCTTCAGAGAAAAGAAGCGATTCTTTGGCAATCAGTTCTTATAAGTTGATGCAAGCACAACTATATCATGATATTGGAGACCATGATAAGAGTATTGCAATTGCAAAAGAGGCTTTTAAGGATAAGGATAGTTTGGACATAGAACTGAATACGTTGATCCTAAATTTATTGGATGACAATTACGGTAGGCTTCAGATGTATGATAAGCAAATCGAGATACGTGAACAGAAAACGGCTTTAGGTATTTCTGAAGGGGTTAATTTTTATGATATCTATGCCAATATGGGCTTGTATCGTAAGGCAATGAAAGAATATATTTTAGCTGTAAAACCAACAATACCCGACAATGATCATTTGGCACTCGCGAAACACCATAATAAGGTAGGCGACTATTTAAGAATGGATAAATCCTCGGCCACTGCCATTACTGAGTATAACAAGGCAAATGGCTTCTTAGAGGTATTTATCAATGACATTAGCAAACCAAAAACCGAAATTGAGTTATTCGAAACGGAATTTTTAAAAGCCGAGATAGCCGGTAATATCGGAAAGTGCCATGTAATGCTCAAAAATTATATTGAGGCCTTACCCTATTTAAAGGAAAGTATAGAGGTACTTTCTGAATACAACAACGGAAAGTTCAATGAACAAATAACCGACAACACGTTGAACTTGGCAGAGGCCCATTTACAACTTGACAATAACAAAACGGCAAAAAGGCTGTTAGAAAGTCCGTATCAAAATGTAACGGTACAACAAGAACTTAAGAAGAACAGGCTTTTGGCTTCGTATTATGATAAAATTGAAAACTACCAGAGTGCTTCACAATACTACAAACGCAATGAGCATATCTCCGATTCCATAAAAGCCAATGAGCTTTCAATCTTAAAACAACAACTGGTTGCGATAGTAGGTACGTCGGATTTAGAGAACTCGAGAAAATTGATAAACGAACAAAAATTGGCCAACGAAAAATTTAGAAGCGAAATACAGGCTAAGGACGAACGTATCTTTCTAGTGTACATTTCGTTGGTGTTTATCTTATTGGGTTTTGCGGGCTTGGTATATGCCTATCTGAAAAGTATTAAAAACCAACGGTTGATAGCTGAGCAAAAACATTTCATTGAGAATTCCCTGAAAGAAAAAGAATCTTTGTTGAAAGAGATACACCATAGGGTAAAGAATAACCTTCAAATGGTTTCCAGTCTATTGAGCCTGCAGACCAGAAACACAAAAAGCAAGGCCGCAATAGTTGCTCTTGAAGAAGGGAAAAGTAGGGTGAAGGCTATGGCACTGATACATCAAAAGCTATATCAAAACGATGATTTATCGGTAATTGAAATGCAGGGTTATATTGAGAGTTTGATTAACAGTGTACAATCAGTATACAAAAAGGGAGGTCATAACATAAGTATTACTGTTGATGCCGAGGGTACGGAACTTGATATCGATAGGGCAATACCTTTCGGACTTATTTTGAATGAATTGGTTTCAAATACGTTCAAATATGCTTTTCCAGAGAGTGATGAAAACGGTAAAATATACATTCATCTTAGAAAGAATGGCGAACAAGGCTATTTTGAATATGCCGATAATGGAGTTGGCTTGCCAGAGGATACCGATGAGCGTACCAACTCATCAATGGGTCTTCGATTGATCAATAGACTGGTGAATCAGTTGCAGTCTAAACTGAATGTAGAAAAAACAAATGAAGGGGTCCGTTTTTGGTTCAATTTTAAATAGGTCAACGTACTTCACTACGTAAGACCAGTCGGTGCAGTAGCTTAGGGAAGAAGCGCTTTAGATAAATACCTTGCACCTCTTTTCCCCCGATGTATACCTCGAATTTTTTTCTTTCAATCGCCCTTAGCATTTTCATGCAAAATTTCTGTGTTGACATCCCGTTTTTCGTCGCATTATCATTGGTGCCTTGTTCTGAACCATCTTCGGTCAGTGCGTTATGGGCTATATTGGTGTTTACGAATCCGGGGCAGACCATGGTAACGGCAATACCGTCTTTTTCGTGTTCCATACGCAGCGAATCAAAAAAGCCATGTAGCGCATGCTTTGCCGCGCAATAGCCGGATCGATACGGGGATGAAAACCTACCCATAAGACTGCTCACGACCACAAAATGACCTGATTGTCGTGCTATAAACCGAGGTAGTAACGCCTTACTTAGTGCAACCGTTCCTAAATAGTCAATGTCCATAATATCCTTATATACTTGAAATTTGGTTTCAGCTATTAATGAGCGCTGACTTACGCCAGCATTGTTGATGAGCATATCTATTGAGCCAAAACAGGCCCAAGCTTTAGCGGCTGTTTCCGCTGCTTTATCAAATTGTCTAAGGTCGAAGGGAAGAATCGCAACATCATTTTTAAAGGTGCAGTTAGCCTTGGTTTTTTCTAAGAGGTTTGCCCTTCTTGCCGAAAGTATAAGTTTGGCACCTTTACTACTCAGTTGATAGGCAAGTTCTTCACCGATTCCTGACGAGGCTCCCGTAATCCAAATTACCTTACCCTTTAATTTTTCCATTCCAATTATTTTAAGATAAAAATATGGCTAATTTTACCAAGCATGAAAGCAACTTACAAGAAGTATGTTCTTGACTTTAAACGACCGAGTGGAACCTCGCGGGGTACTTTGACCAAAAAAGAGACCTGGTTCATCATTATGCAAGATGGTGAAGACGTGGGCATCGGTGAATGTGGAATCTTACGGGGGTTGAGTATTGATGATCGTGATGATTATGAAAAATACTTGAAATGGGGGGTTGACAATATCCATCTGGGGCTTGACAAATTATTGGAAAGACTTGTAGGGTTTCCATCCATACAATTTGGTTTAGAACAGGCATTTTTGTCCTTACGATCTAGAAATCCCTTTATTTTATTTCCGTCTGATTTTACGCATAAAGAAATACCAATTGAAATCAATGGTCTGATATGGATGGGCAGCGAAGATTTCATGCTACAACAAATTGAAGATAAGTTGCTTCAGGGCTTTAAGTGCCTTAAAATGAAGATAGGGGCCATTGACTTTGATGCAGAATTAAAGCTTTTGAATGCTATTAGAAACAGGTTCTCCAAAGATGAGATTGAACTAAGGGTTGATGCGAATGGTGCATTTTCTGTAGAAAATGCATTGGAAAAATTGAGAATGCTCTCCACTTACGATTTGCACTCCATCGAGCAGCCCATCAAACCGCGGAATTGGACAAAAATGAAGGAACTTTGCCAACGTTCACCCTTACCGATAGCCTTGGATGAAGAATTAATAGGCGTTTCTGACCTAACAAAAAAAAGCGATGTACTAGAGACCATTCGACCACAATACATTATTCTGAAACCAAGTTTAGTGGGTGGTTTCAAATCAAGCAAAGAATGGATAAACTTGGCTGAAGGATTTGGTGTCGGCTGGTGGGTAACAAGTGCCCTTGAAAGTAATATTGGGCTGAATTCCATAGCACAATGGACATTTACATTGAACAATCAAATGCCGCAAGGTTTGGGTACCGGTAGTTTATATACCAATAATTTTGAAAGTCCACTGGCCGTTGCCGAAGGCAATCTATTTTATAGAAATGAACTATCTTGGCAACAAGACTTAATCGAAGATTTATGTATATAGAACAGGGTTATAAGGGGAAGTTTGGCTTATGGAAGTTTTTCATTATTCCCACTGCATTTTTGGCATTCATGGCATTAAATTATGTAGCTACACTATTATCGCCGGTAAATGTAGAGGATGCCATGGCCCAAATGATCGATCAGTGGGGCTCTCCTACTGTTTTGGTACTACTTTTGGCCCCTTTGGTAGCAGGTCTTTTTGTGGTTTTGGGATGGACCATTTTGGTACACCAACAATCGATTACTTCTTTAACGACCTCAAGAAAGAAAATCGATTGGAAACGGGTCTTGTTCGTCTTCTCCCTTTGGTCCGCCATCACCATTGCTTTTACTTTGATCGATGTGTATGGTTCACCTGATGATTATGTTCTTAATTTCGATGTAAGTAAGTTTTTGATTTTAGCGGTAATCGCAATTTTATTGATACCCCTGCAGACCAGCTTTGAAGAATACCTGTTTCGGGGCCATATGATGCAAGGTATCGGCTTGTTGGCAAAAAACAGATGGGTTCCGTTGTTCGTAACTTCCATACTTTTTGGCCTAATGCATATTGCCAATCCCGAAGTGGAAAAATTAGGGTATGGAATAATGGTCTACTATATCGGAACCGGCTTCTTTTTAGGTATAATGACCCTTATGGATGAAGGTTTGGAACTTGCCCTTGGTTTTCATGCGGCGAACAACCTTATCACCGCTTTATTGGTCACGGCCGACTGGACCGCGTTTCAAACGGATTCCATTTTTAAGGACATTTCAGAACCTGCTCTGGGGTGGGATGTCTTGATACCCGTTTTTATCGTCTTTCCAATACTTCTTTTCATATTGGGTAAGAAATATAAATGGGAAAATTGGAAGGAACGTCTCTTCGGAAAGGTAATGGACGAAAATGAATTTTTAGCCTTGGCAGATGAAAATCCATCCGAAGTTCAAGCTTAACGGACGATATTTCAATGCGAAATCCCTAGCGGGGCTTTCATATAGCCTCACGAAAGAAGGTGCACCTTTTGAAATCGCGATAGGTCATTTTTTATTGGAGTGGTTGAATCCCTCCCCTGAAATTACAGTGAAAACCTCTGGCTCTACTGGTAGGCCAAAGCAAATACCACTTCAAAAAGCGCATATGGTCAACTCTGCATTGGCCACGGGTGCGTTCTTCAACTTGAAACCGGGTAATTCAAGCCTTTTATGCCTTTCGGCTGATTTTATAGCAGGTAAAATGATGTTGGTAAGGGCTCTGGTATTGGGTTTGGAATTGGACTATGTCGCACCCAGTGCCACACCATTATTGGCAAACAGCACCACATATGACTTTTGTGCCATGGTACCAATGCAAGTTCAAAATAGTTTAGAAGTTTTGTATAAAGTAAAGCAATTGATTATCGGTGGGGCACCTGTAAATAATTCCCTCAGAAAAAAATTGCGATTGATCAATACTGCATGTTATGAGACGTACGGAATGACGGAAACCATCACGCATGTTGCCGTGAAACCATTAGGGGATTCTTCAGGGGTATTTAAGACCTTGCCCGATATCACTGTATCGATTGATGAGCGCGATTGCCTGGTAATCAATGCCCCCAAGATAACCAATAAGAAAGTCGTTACCAATGATATTGTGAAGTTGATCAACGAAGAAAAATTCCAATGGTTAGGAAGGTTCGATACCATAATCAACTCTGGTGGCGTAAAATTGATTCCCGAACAGATAGAGGCAAAACTGGCGCGGTTGTTTCCAGGGCGTATTTTTGTTATAGGGATACCCGATGGGAAACTTGGGCAAAAAGCGGTGTTGTTTTATGAATCAGAATCAGAATTAAGCAATATTCAAGAACAAGTCGCAAAATTGGACGGTTTGGCTAAATATGAAATTCCAAAAGCATTTTACCCCGTAGCCCATTTTGCCGAGACCAAAAGTGGAAAAGTCGATCGTTTGAAGACTTCGGGGCAAGTCAACTGAACTGAGCGCTAAAACTATTGGATAGCACTTTCTTTATCCTTTGGAATTAGGTATTTTTCAGATTCCATAACTACTTAAGAATCATGAGAAGAATACTTTTTACCCTAATCTTTATAGCTCCTTTTTTTTCGAAAGCACAGCAAATCCTTCCTGAAAAAGAGCGGGCTAGTGTAATCGATGAAATTTTAGAATACCGTTTCAACACCTTGTTGCCCGTTTTGATGGATAAATCGGACATTGACATGTGGATCGTTATTTCTAGGGAGTATAATGAAGATCCCGTTTTGAGAACGATGCTCCCCGCGACATGGCTCAATGCCAGAAGAAGAACCATCTTGTTGTTTTATAGGAATAAGAAAGCCAATACCATTGAAAAGCTGGCCGTGGCGCGTTATAACGTTGGCAAGAGTATCACCTCGGCTTGGGACAAAGAAAAGGAACCAGACCAATGGAAGCGGTTGATCCAATTGATCCAAGAACGCAATCCAGAAAAAATAGGATTGAACTTTTCTAAGGACCACAATATAGCCGATGGGTTGAACAAAACGGATTACGATGCATTTTTTCAAAATTTGCCCAAGGCAATGCATAAGAAAGTAGTTTCTGCCGAGCAATTGGCCGTTCGGTGGATTGAGACCAGAACAGATCGCGAAATGGTCATCTACAATCAATTGGTAAGTATTACCCATGATATTATAAAAGAAGCTTTTTCAGAAAAAGTGATAACGCCCGGTGTAACCACCACGACGGAAGTAGAATGGTGGTTTCGCCAAAAAGTCACGGATTTGGGCTTAGCGACATGGTTTCACCCTACAGTGGATGTACAACGGACGAGTACGGAACTGGTAGGGCATTTATATTCCTTTTCTGGAAGGCCTGATGATATGGTTATCATGCCAGGGGATTTGGTGCATTGCGATTTTGGCATTACCTATTTGAGGTTGAATACCGATTGTCAAGAACTGGCATATGTGTTAAGACCCAACGAAAAGAAAGCGCCCGATTTTTTGATAAAAGGCTTGAAGGAGGGCAATAGGGTTCAAGATTTTTTGACGAAAAATATGATTCAGGGCAGAACGGGCAATGAAATTTTAGCGGAATCTTTGGCTGAAGCCAAGGCCGCTGGCCTTCGACCGGCAATTTATACCCATCCATTGGGGTCTTACGGACATTCGGCCGGAACCACTATAGGTATGTGGGATGCCCAAGGGGGCGTTATGAAGGATGATGGCGAGAATTATCCCTTAAACCCAAATACGGTATATGCCATTGAATTAAATACGACGATAACCGTACCAGAGTGGAAGAGGGATATCAGAATTATGTTGGAGGAAGCTGGATTTTATGGAAAAAATGGATTTCGTTACGTCAATGGAAGACAAACGGATCTTCTATTGATTCCACGTTTAAAAAATCATGTAACTAATTGATACAAAGATAATTTCCTTTTAAAGGGGATAATCCAACTAATTTTTTGTACTTTTTAAATAAAATTTTGAAATGATGAAAAATTCTTTGATTCTTTTGTTTTTCGTTGGCCTAGTGAGTTTTGGCCAAGATACGATGAAAACGGTTTCTGGCGTGGTTACCGATGGTCGTTCGCCCATGTCTGGGGTTACCATAACCGTTTTAGGTACGCCTGCGAATACGTCTACAGATGATTTAGGTAAATATCGTGTTCAAGTGCCCATGGGTAACACTTTAAGATACAGTTATCAAGGTATGAAAGCCGTAGAGATCAAGATTGAGGATGTCACACGCATATTAAACGTTGACATGGTTCCTGATATTGAAGAACTTGAAGAAGTAACCGTGACGGGTAGCAATAGAAAATCACAAAGTGAACTTGCTTCTGAATATCCAAGGAATATGAACTTGATCCGCACGGCATTCGGGTATTTGAATGCTGCCACGGCACCAGGTAATATTAGGTTTTTGAATGAAGAAGAAATCAATCCTGTTGCAATTTGTATTTTGGACCTATTGCGAAATGAATTTTCAGGCGTTCGGGTGCAAGGCACTTGCATGGGTGCTTTTGGCCGTGATGAGGGCATAGCAAATGAACTCAACAATTTGACAGGTAGAAATGTCAACGACCCTGGTGTGGTAGGTTTGAACCCGGTAGGTACGGGTCTTAGCGGTAGTCTTAATGAAGGAAAGGTATTCATTAGGGGCGCTAGTTCGTTGTTCAACCCCAGGTCAGCAATTTTTGATATTGATGGTCAGATTATCAATGACCCTCCGATTTGGTTGGATATTAAGAATATCAAGCGCATCGCTATCCTTAACAATTTTGCGACAACAACTAATTACGGTAGCGCTGGCGCTGGCGGTGTTATTGTTATTAATACGATAAGCGGAACCCCCCAATCAAATAAAATTGTCGATCAGGCCCGTTTGCGAAATAATTTTGTTGCGTCTAATATTCTGGGCTCCGATGAAGTTAGACGTAATTGGCCTACTTATTTACAAGATATCTATGCGAGTACTACTTTGGAAGAGGCTAAAACAACGTACCAAAAGTATGCGGGTCAATATGCCAGCCTTCCGTTCTTTACCCTTGATATACAGAAGTACTTTAAGGAAAAATGGAATGAAGGGGAGTATGCCGATGGGATAGTGGAAGACAATAGTAATTTATGGAATCAAAATCCAGTACTTTTAAAGGCATTGGCATACCAATATCAAGAACAGGGTGAATTTGAAAAGGCAAATGATTTGCTTAAAAAGGTGCTAAAGTTAAGGCCCAATTATGCGCAGTCTTATCTAGACTTGGCAAATAGTTATAGGGAGTTAAGGGATGTCAAACAGGCAGCCGCAATGTACACGCGATATAACTATTTGATTGAACAAGGTTTTATGGAAAAGGATTCCATTGGCATTGGAGCTATCTTCGAGCGGGAATACAACAATTTTCTTTTGTTGGAAAAAAATGCCTTGGTCAAAGGTGAAAAAGCGGCAGGATTGTTTATTGCCGATGAAGACTTCAAAGGAACCCGATTGGTCTTTGAATGGAATGATAGCGAGGCGGAATTTGAGTTGCAATTCGTAAATCCGGGTGGACAATATACACTGTTGAAACACAGTCTTGCCGACAATGCGGGGATGATTCGAAAAGAGAAGGAATACGGTTACAATACCGCGGAATATTTAATTGATAACGCTTTGCCAGGTACATGGAAGATTAATGTAAACTACTTGGGTAATAAGAGTCTGACACCTACTTATTTGAAGGCAACAGTGTATTATGATTACGGAAGTTATTCCCAAAGAAAGGAAACAAAAGTCTTTAAAATGACACTTAAAAATGCCCCTTACGAATTGTTTCAAATGAGCGTTGGTAGCAAATTAGTATTACGATAAAAATACCTGAAATCGAAATACCCCTTCACAGGGGTATTTTTTTCAACCTAAATTAATAGTATTACAATCATTTAAGAGTATTGTACTGTTAAACTCTGTTAATTGTTAAAGCCCTATTTAACTTCTTTGTAACTTCTAGACAAAATTTTAAAAAGAAAGCTATGAAAAATCTTTTACCACTTGTTGCCGTGTTTCTTTTCGGTTTCATAGGCAGTGCCCAAGAACAACGAATCGTGTCAGGTAAGGTTACCGACAACCAAGCACCAATAGAAAATGTAAACGTCTACATTAAAGAAAAACAAATTTCAACGGTAACCGATGCCGATGGAAAATACACGATTAAGGCCGAAACCGGTGATGTATTGCAGTTTACCTATACGGGAATGAAAACCATTTCAATTCGAGTAGAAGATGTTACACGCTTTCTAAGCCCGGTAATGGTGCCAGATGTGACGGAGTTGGAAGAGGTTACCGTAAAAAGCAGTCGAAGAATTTCCCAAAAAGATTTAGAGGAAGACTATGTGCTGAATAAGAATATTATCCGCACCGCTTTTGGTTATTTAGATGCCGATCGAGCAGCTGGTAACGTAAGAACTTTGGATGATAGTGAGATAAACCCTGTAAATGTGAACGTCTTTGCATTATTGCAAAACAGGTTTCCTGGGGTTCAAGTAACTGGTAATTTATTTGGGGCCAATAATTTGGCAGAGGTATCACCGATTAATCAAGCATCCATAGCTTCAAGTGGTGTTTTTATAAGGGGGCGTGGTTCACTCACCAATCAAAGGGCCGCTATTTTTGATATTGATGGACAGATTTTCACCAATATTCCCCCTCCAATCGATATTGGAAACATTAAAAGGATAGCCATATTGAACAATCTGGCTACCACAACCAGATATGGAAGCATTGGTGCAGGTGGTGTCATTGTGATCAACACCTTTTCAGGTACGCCACAAAATGATAAGATCGTAGACCGCGCCAGACTCAAGAATAACTATGTAAATACCAAAGTACTCACTAGGGCAGAGGTAGCTAATAATAATCCTACCTACCTGAAGGAATTGGAGGCCAGCACTTCTTTTGATGACGCGAAAAAGGTATATGACCAGTATGAATCATCATACTACAGTTCCCCATACTTCTATTTGGATGCGTACACCTATTTTTCAGAAAACCATGATGATATGGATTATGCCGATGCCATAATCAATGAAAATTTCGCATTATTTGATGACAACCCGGTCTTGCTAAAGGCATTGGCCTATCGGTATGAAGAGCAGCAACGTTTCGAAAAGGCAAACGCCATTTTTAAGGAAGTATTCATACTAAGGCCCAATTACGCCCAAAGTTACATGGACATGGCCAACAGTTACCGAAGTTTGAATGAGGTCAAGCAAGCGGCTTCCATTTACGCACGATACGATTATTTGGTACAAGAGGGTTTCATGGAGCAAGACAGTATAGGCTTTGGGCCCGTAATGGAACGGGAGTTCAATAACTTATTGGTATTGAACCGCAATGCTGTGGTCAACTCCACAAAGTCTGGGAAGCTCTACGTGGCCCAAGAAGAATTCGAGGGAACGCGATTGGTCTTTGAATGGAACGATAGCGAGGCGGAGTTTGACCTTCAGTTCGTGAACCCTGAAAACCAATATTACAAATGGAAACACAGCTTGGCCGACAACGAAAAAACCATTTACCGCGAAAAAGATTTTGGCTATAGTGTCAAAGAATATTTGATTGATGGTTCGTTGCCAGGCACATGGGGGGTTAACGTGAAGTATTTGGGCAATAAAAGTTTGACGCCTACATATTTGAAAGCTACCGTGTATTACAATTATGGAGCTAGAAGTCAAAGAAAAGAGACCAAGGTCTTTAAACTTAGCTTAAAAGATGTGAACCAAGAACTGTTCAAGGTACAATCCGTTGGTAGCATTGTAACAAAATAAGAATCGATATTCTTAATCTAAAATAGGCTATGATTTTAATGTAATAGGCATGAATCTAATTCATAAAACTTGATATATGAAAAAAACCATTTTACTTCCGTTCTTTTTACTATTGTTCTTTGCTGCCATAGGGCAACAGAAACGTACCCTTGTGGGTGAGGTCAGTGATGGAAAATCACCTATTGAAAACGTTAATATCTCCATTGTCGAAAAGGGAATTACAACGATAACCGATAGTGAGGGTAAGTATGAGGTTCAAGTGGAAACGGGGGATAAGATTAGGTTTTCATATATAGGTTTTAAGACCATTTTTATTAGGGTAGAAGATGTGACTAAAATTCTCAACCCGATAATGGTCCCTGATGTTACCGAGTTGGATGAGGTGGTCGTGAAAAATAGTAAGCGCATGTCACAAAAAGACTTGGAAGCGGATTATAACATCAGAAAAAATATCATACGTACTGCTTTTGGGTATTTAGATGGAGATAGAGCAGCAGGTAATATTCGTGTTTTAAATGAAGGGGATATCAGCGCAATAGATTTGTGTATCCTTGATATGCTCCGAGGTCAATTCTCGATGGTAAGGGTGAGCGGCGATTGCCAAAAAGGAGGCGAGGTTTTCATGAGGGGTAGTGGATCAATTAACAATCCAGCTTCTGCAATATTTGATGTTGATGGGCAAATTTTTAGGGATGCTCCAGTTTGGTTAAGTTATGGTGCAATAAGGCGTGTGGGAATATTAAACAATTTGGCTACCACCACACCATATGGAACATTAGGCAACGGTGGCGTTGTAGTTATTAATACCGTTGGCTATCATCCAAGGCAAAGAAATAACGAAATGGCTGATCAAGCTCGTTTAAAGAACAATTATCTAAGCGGAAAGGTACTTACCAAAACGGATTTGGATAGGAATAAGCCAACCTATTTAAAAGAATTGGAGGCCAGTGGGAACTTTGAGGCTGCAGTAGCTGTTTTCGAAAAATACCAAACTCCATATTCAAACTCACCCTATTTTTTTATGGATATGGCCACTTATTTTACTAAAAAGTGGAACAATACCGATTTCTCTGATACCATCATCGAGAATAACAGCAGGCTTTTTAAAGACAACCCAGTACTTTTAAAGGCCTTGGCCTATCATTATGAAGAGCAGGGACGTTATGAAAAGGCCAATGCGGTATTGAAAGAGGTCTTTATACTTCGACCGAATTATGCCCAAAGTTATTTGGATATTGCCAATAGTTACCGAGATCTTAATCAAGTCAAACAGGCCGCTGCCATTTACGCAAGATACGACTACCTGGTGCAAGAAGGTTTTATGGAACAAGATAACATAGTTTTTGGTCCCTTATTAGAACGGGAGTTCAATAATCTATTGAGTCTGAAACGTAATACGGTGATTACGGCCCAAAAATCAAGCAAATTGTATGTGGCCCAAGAAGAGTTCGAGGGAACGCGATTGGTCTTTGAATGGAACGATAGTGAGGCGGAATTTGACCTTCAGTTCGTGAACCCTGAAAACCAATATCACCTATGGAAGCATAGTTTGATGGATAATCCCGAAACCGTTTACCGTGAGAAAGATTTCGGTTATAACGTTACCGAATACCTGTTAGATGGTTCCTTATCAGGTACATGGGGGGTGAATGTGAAGTATTTGGGCAATAAGAGTCTGACACCTACATATTTAAAGGCAACGGTATATTACAATTATGGGTCCAGCAGTCAGAGAAAAGAGACCAAGGTCTTTAAATTGACCTTAAAAGACGTGAACCAAGAACTGTTCAAGGTACAATCCGTTGGGGGTATTGTGACGGAATAGAAGTCGATTTTCTTGATAGTTTACTTTCAGTAGTATAAAGGTCTTTTTCCAATCATATTAAAAAAACCCTTTTATGAAAAACATTTTTCTTTTTCCACTCTTGTTTTTGTTTTTAATAAGCGTTGAGGCGCAAGAAAAACGTTTTTTATCGGGTTATGTATTCGAAAACGTAAGTGTTTTAGAAAATGTCAAAGTAGTCAATCTCACCAAAGATATCACAACAGTAACCGATAGCGAGGGTAAGTATAAAATTGCGGTTGCGACAGGCGATCAAATCCGTTTTTCTTTTATCGGTATGAAGACAATAGCGATAAAGGTCGAAGATGTGACCCGCATACTGAACCTAGAGATGTTTCCCGATGTGACCGAATTGGATGAAGTAACGGTGCAAAAGAAAAAGAAATTATCACAGAAAGAATTGCGGGTAGAATATGCTTTTAACAAGAACATCGTAATGACAGGCTTTGGCCTTTTAGACACCAAAAAGACCATAGGTGATATTCAGGTATTGACTGCAGATGACTTTAAGGCGAATGGTGCCTGTCTTTTAGATTTGTTACGATTGAATTTTACAGGACTCCGGGTTGAGGGGAGTTGCGCACTACCCGGTCCCATAGCGATCCGTTCGGCAGTAGGCCAAACCGTTATTGAGGTAGATGGGCTGATTCGGGATCCTCATATCATTCCTATTGAGCATGTCAGACGGGTGGCAGTTTTTGCGGGTTCTGCGTTGACTAGAAAATACGGTGCGGATGTCGGTGGCGTCATCGTCATCAATACATTTTCGGGGACCACATTTGGTAATAAGATCGTGGATAGGGCAAGGCTCAGGGACAATTTTATTAAAAGCCCTGATTTGGGAAGGCAATATTTAAATGAGAACAAAAGACGAAATCAAAACAAAAAATTGATTTCAGGTACGGTAACTGATGGAAAGACCCCCATACCAGATGTCAATATCTCAATTGAAGCAACAAATACGGCAACAAGAACCAATGATAAGGGCAAATATAAAATCAAGGCGAATCCAGGCGATGAGATCAAGTTTTCTTATATCGGTTTGAAAACGGTTACCATTAAGGTTGAGGATGTAACACGTTTTTTAAATCCGGTGATGATTCCAGAAGTAACTGAGTTGGAAGAGGTAACCGTAGAATCGAGCAAACGGATGTCACAAAAAGATTTGGAAGAAGATTACAATAGTAGAAAAAATATTATACGCACTGCTTTTGGGTATTTGGATGGTGATAGGGCAGCCGGTAAAATTCGTGTAATAACTGAAGAAGATATTACCTCTGTAAATCTTTGTATCCTCGACTTATTAAGGACTAGGTTTCCGGGAATTACAGTGATTGGTGATTGTTTGGGCGTAGGGGGTTCGGTCTTGATAAGGGGTGCGAATTCCATCAACAATGTGGCCACAGCAATATTTGACGTAGACGGTCAAATTTTCACTGATGTACCCATCTGGATAAATACAGGTAATATTAAAAGGGTTGCAATACTCAATAATCTGGCCTTGACCAGCACCTACGGTTCCGCTGGCAGTGGAGGGGTCATTGTAATCAATACCGTGGCGGGTAGTCCAGGTAACAAAGCCTTGGTTGATCAGGCACGTTTGAGAAATAATTTTATAAATGGGAAAATACTGACCAAAGCCGATATCAACAGAAATAATCCTACCTACCTGAAGGAATTGGAGGCCAGCACTTCTTTTGATGACGCGAAAAAGGTATATGACCAGTATGAATCCTCATACTACAGTTCCCCATACTTTTATTTGGATGCCTATTCCTATTTTTCAGATAAATGGGACGAGCTAGATTATGCCGATGCCTTTATCAAGGCCAATTATGGTCTTTTTGAAAACAATGCAGTGCTTTTAAAGGCTTTGGCGTATCAATATGAAAGACAAGGAAGATACGATCAGGCGAATGAGGCGTATAAGGAAATTTTTCTCCTTCGCCCCAATTATGCGCAAAGCTATATGGATATGGCGAATAGCTATCGCAATCTAAACGAATCGAAAGACGCCGCTACGATATATACACGTTACGCTTACTTAATCGAACAGGGTTTCATGAAGCAAGATACGGTGGGCTTTGGCCCCATAATGGAGCGGGAGTTCAATAATCTTTTGAGTCTGAACGGTGAAGCCGTAGTGAATGCCAAAAAAGTAAATAAGCTTTACATCGCCGAAGAGGATTTCAAAGGGACCCGATTGGTCTTTGAATGGAACGATAGCGAGGCCGAATTTGAGTTACAATTTGTGAATCCAGGAAATCAATATTACACTTGGAAGCATAGTTTGATGGATAATTCGGAAACTATTTATCGCGAGAAGGACTTTGGCTACAATGTAACCGAATACCTGTTAGATGGGTCTTTACCAGGCACGTGGAGTGTAAACCTCAATTATTTGGGCAATAAGAGTTTGACACCCACTTACTTGAAGGCAACGGTCTATTACAACTACGGTTCAAAGAGCCAGCGTAAGAAAACCAAGGTATTCAAAGTTAGCTTGAAAAATGTCAACCAAGAACTATTTAAGGTACAGTCCGTAGGGCAGCTTAGCGTTGAATAGCAATCATATCGGTCTTCAAAAATGAAGAAATGAAAACCTGATGTATGGTTTTGGTGGTAAATGTTGGTGTTTTTGTAGTGGTCTTATTAATTTAAAGTACTGGTATTTTACTTTGACGCATGGAATTAAACAAACGAATTAAGGGGAACAAAAGCATTTGTATTCTTTTGTCATTTTTTCTTTTTTATGGGCTATCGTTTGGGCAATCAAGCAATGATTCAGAGTTGATCAGCTCTAATAAATACTTTATTGGGGGAGAAGTTAAGGTGCCTAATGCGTATCGCCATTTTAAGGGTATTTCCAAACCATCTAGAAGGACTTTAAATATAGCTGTCTTGATAGCTGTTTATTGGGGAGATGACCGTGGAAGAACAAAAGTGAAATACCCAAAACTAGAAGGACATATTGAATCAAACCATCCTTTTTTAAATAAAAAAAACTCTGAGGTATTGACCGTTACCTATGGTACTTCCTATAGGGAAATGAGAATCATTAAAAACTTATAAAATCGAAATCAGAAAGAATTGAAAAAGCAAGCTTTTATTTTGGCCGTTTATTTGATTTCAAATACATTATTGGCCCAAGAGGACTTCAAAGGTCGAATCTTGGATGCGGATACCAAAGAACCCATTCCCTATGTTAATATTGGTATCGTCGATGTCGGTATTGGTACGGTCAGTGATGAAGATGGATTGTTCCATTTGAACCTGAAGTCCAAGGATTACAAAGATGATGCTGAGATTCTTTTTTCCGCTATCGGTTACGAAACCAAGTATATTCCAGTTTCCAAAGCAGAGATCGTCTATAATGAGTATCCTGAGATTCTATTGAAACCTACTATAATGGAACTAAAGGAAGTCGTGGTATCCAATAAGGGGGAGCGTTTCATCAGCGATAATATCGGCTATAGAAACTATGGGGAAAAGAATTATGGCTATTGGAAGGATAATATTGCACTTGGGGGGGAATTGGGTACCAAGGTAATTGCCAAAAGCGGCCTTCGAAGGTTGAACAGGTTTGAGTTTGAGGTCTGGCATAACCCCTCAGACAGTCTACTGCTTCGGGTAAATATTTATGAAGATGATGGCAATTTTGGTAGGCCAGGCACAAACCTGAACACTTCGGGTAAGAACATTCTCTGTACCGTTCAAAAAGATGACCGTATGGTCAAGGTAGATTTACGCCCTTATGACATTTACGTTAAAGATGATTTTATAGTGTCCTTAGAGCTATTGAAGGTCTATGGAGAAGAGGGGCTGGGTCTGGTTCTATCCGCAACCCTCAATGGATACGGCTCGTATAGAAAGTATGCCAGTCAAGATAAGTGGGAACATTTCTCTGATGTGAACATGGCGTATTATGTAGTATCTGAATTGATGGTCTCAGAAAAAACCGCACAACGTTTTGAACGAAGAAAAGCTAAAAAGGAGAAAAAGCAAAAGACGGTTTCAGGTTTTGTTATTGTACGGGGTCAAATGATCGCTGGGGTTTCGGTTTTCAATACGGCTACCAAAGAAACTGTTGCGTCAGATGATAAGGGCCGCTACATCATACCTGCAAAAAAAGGGAACATCCTAACCTTTACAAAAGACGGATATCATGACTTTAGTTTTAGGGTGGGTGATAAAATCACCCAAAATATTATTTTGAAATCGAAATAATCCGTATACTGAGCTAGTCATGAAAGTACTATTTACCAATGTCCTAATTTATGTTGTACCCATTGTGCTATTTGCGCAAAATACAGTTTCCAACCCTGAAATTACTATTTGTTGGGATACTTCATTCTCAATGACCGAGCGAGACCTTCAACAAGATTTTCAGGTCATTGATAGTGTAATTGTAACTCAAGATATACAAATGGTGCAATTACTTCTTTTCTCCAATAGTGTTCAAGAAAAAAAGTTCAAAATCTTAAACGGAGACTGGAGCGTTCTAAAAACCGAATTGTCCAATATTGCCTATGATGGTTGTACGTTGTTTGAAAATTTGAACACCATTTCTAAACACGATAAAGTATTGGTTTTTACAGATGGTAAAAAAGTAAAAGAAAATGATTTTTTGTCATTGAATGAAAATGATGTAATTGTTAATTCCTCAAAAAACGCCAATGTCAGGTTTTTGAATTTTATGGCCTATTTTAACAAAGCAGCACTCATTGATTTTTTAGAAAATCAAAAACCTAAAATAGCACCAAGTCACGCTAAAAAATCACTTGGGACTTTGGTTAATGGAACGGTCTACCTCGATGGAAAACCGGTACCGAATGTATCTATTATCTCGTCTTTTGGAAATGATCGACAAGTTGTTACAGATGATTATGGTAAGTTTTCTTTTCAAACGAATTTGGGTGATACGTTAAAAGTTTTAGGGACTAAGCTTGTAAAATCAGCTCTTGTTGTCAAAGATTTTGATACCGAGTTGCAATTTTTCTTGGATTCGAATACTGTTTCATTGGACGAAGTAGTTGTTTCGGAAAGTAAGTTAGACGAAAAAGTTAAGGTGAATACTGCTTATGGGTTACAGAATAATGAAAGTATTGGTTATGCAGTTAGCACCGTTGGAGATGCAGATATTAATGATTCAGAGTCTAAACTGCACGAAGCCCTTGAAGGAAAAGTGTCGGGTCTACAAATAAATAAAGCTTCTGGCTGGGATAATCGAAGTACTCTAGGGAAAACCCTGATACGTGGAATTAATTCAATCAACATGAATAATTACGCATTAGTAGTTATCGATGGCGTTCCGGTAGAATCTACATTTCGGGCAGGTGCCTCTGGTTCTTTCGTAACTCAATTCGAGACTCTAGGTTCTGGCGCTAGCCAAAAGGTAGCCAACTTTGACTATATAAACCCTGATAATATTGCAAGTGTAACTGTGTTAAAGGGATTGGCCGCCACAAACCGCTTTGGTACCATGGGGGGCAACGGAGTAATTTTGATCACCACAAAAACTGCCGCATATAAAGATGGAGTTAAAAAGAACATTGATCAAGCTCTTTTAACTAATAATATATTCGAAGGAAAATTAGTTTCCAAAAAGGGACAGTTGAATACTCCTTACTTAAAAGACTTGCGCAAGGCAAAAAATGTTAAAGAGGTGTATGATGTTTATTTAGGGCAACGTACCAACTACTTGGAAAATAATCAATATTTTATTGATGTTTCAGATTATTTCAGAACCGTAAGCCCTCCATTAGCGGATCGTGTTTTATCGAATATTTTAGAGAAAAAAACGACTTACAATTCGTTAAGAAAACTTTTCTTAAAATATAGATTTCTTGAAGATTGGAGTATGGCCCTAGTGGTGGCAAAAAAAATGTTTTTTGATTATCCTAAAAAAATCCAAACCTATTATGATTTTGCTATCGCCCAAAAAGATGCTGGGTATATTCAAAAGTCAGCTGACCTATTAAATGGAATTGTTACGGGTGCTATTGACCCAACTTTAGATTTTAGTCCATTGAACAAAATTGCCGGTGCCACTTTACGTAATTTGGTCAATCGAAATAATTCAAAGCTTGACCTATCCAAAATTGATGGGTCTTACAAAAATAATTTGACTTACAATGTCCGTTTGATATTTGATTGGGAGCGTCCACAGGATGAATTTGTCTTGAAATTTGTGAATCCTCAAAAAAGGTTTTTTGATTGGGAGCATTCAGCTTTGGCAGATAGAAATCGAATTACTAGTGAATTGAAAAATGGTTTCTCCGTGGAACAATTTGAGTTGATTGGTGATATAAGTATTGGTGATTGGCAGGTTAACGTTACCAATCTAAGTTCTGAAGCTAACAATCATCCATTTCTTATTAAATGTACGGTACAGCACAATTTTGGAAAATCCAATCAGCGAGAAGAAAAACATATTATTCGACTTGATGATGACGATACTAAAGAACAGTTATTTTTCAAGCTTAAAGCTGAATAATCAAACTTGTAAAATTCCAAGATTAAACTGCTTTTCAATAGGTGCGTGGTCCGCGGCTTCAATCCCCATTGAAATCCATTTTCTGGTATCCAAAGGGTCTATAATGGCGTCCGTCCATAAACGGGAGGCCGCATAGTATGGGGAGACCTGGTTATCGTAGCGATCTTTAATTTCGTTAAACAGTTCTTTCTCCTTTTTAGCATCAATTTTTTCGCCTTTCTTTTCCAAAGAGGCCTTTTCGATTTGTAACAAGACTTTAGCGGCTGAATTACCACTCATTACCGCAAGTTCGGCGGTAGGCCAGGCAACGATTAATCTTGGGTCATAAGCTTTTCCGCACATGGCGTAATTACCGGCACCATAACTATTGCCAATGACAATAGTGAACTTAGGTACTACGGAATTGCTGACTGCATTGACCATTTTGGCACCATCTTTAATGATACCGCCGTGTTCACTCTTACTGCCGACCATAAAACCAGTGACATCTTGCAAAAAGACCAAGGGTATTTTCTTTTGGTTGCAATTGGCGATAAAACGTGTGGCCTTATCCGCTGAATCAGAATAAATGACCCCACCGAATTGCATTTCACCTTTACCGTTTTTAACCACTTTTCGTTGGTTGGCAACAATGCCCACTGCCCAACCATCAATACGCGCATACCCGGTTAAAATCGTTTTTCCGTAGTCTTCTTTATACTGTTTGAAATCAGAATCGTCAACAAGGCGTTTTATAATTTCAAGCATGTCGTACTGGTCTGCACGTGATGAGGGCAGTATGCCGTAGATATCTTCTTGTTTTTCTTTAGGTAGTGATGCTTTAATTCTATTAAAACCCGCTTTATCAAAGTCGCCGATCTTGGCCATAATATTTTTGATGGTATCAAGGGCGTCTTTATCGTCTTTGGCCTTATAATCGGTCACACCGCTAATCTCACAATGCGTGGTTGCACCACCAAGGGTTTCATTATCAATACTTTCCCCTATGGCGGCTTTTACCAAATAACTACCTGCCAAAAAGATACTTCCCGTTTTATCTACAATCAAGGCCTCATCACTCATTATCGGCAAATAAGCACCCCCTGCAACACAACTACCCATGACGGCAGAAATCTGGGTAATTCCCATACTGCTCATAACGGCATTGTTTCGAAATATGCGCCCGAAATGTTCTTTGTCAGGAAATATCTCATCTTGCATCGGTAGGTAAACACCTGCGCTATCCACCAAATAAATAATGGGTAACTTATTTTCAATGGCCAGCTCTTGGGCCCTTAAATTTTTCTTTCCAGTTATCGGAAACCAAGCACCGGCCTTTACGGTTGCATCATTTGCCACCACAATGCACTGCTTCCCTTGTACATGACCAATTTTAATTACTACACCCCCAGAAGGGCAGCCGCCATGTGTCTCGTACATGCCATCACCGGCGAATGCCCCAATTTCGATACTGGCATCGTCATCGTCCAAAAGATAGGCTATGCGTTCCCTTGCCGTCATTTTACCCTTGGCATGTAGTTTTTCGATCCTACTTTTACCTCCCCCGAATTTTACTTTAGCGAGACGGTTTCGAAGTTCTGATACTTTTAATTTGTTTTGGTCTTCGTTTTTATTGAACTTTAGGTCCATCAACAGCGTGCTTAAATCATTTAGACCCTAAAGATAAGCACTAATAACGATTAGTTTAGCCTAGTATGCAGCGTAAAATAAGATGGGGTATCGTAGGCCTGGGTAAAATTGCCCAACATTTTGCCAATGATTTGAAATTGGTCGAAGATGCAGTTTTGGCTGCAGTCGCTTCCAGAAGTGAGGCTAAAGCAAAAGAGTTTGCCCATAAAAATGGAGCAGCCCACCATTTCGCGGATTATGAAACTTTATTCAAAAGTGATGAAGTGGATGTGGTCTACATTGCTACGCCACATACATTCCATAAAACTGTCGCAATCAAAGCTATGGAATCGGGCAAACATGTACTTTGCGAAAAGCCCCTGGGTATTCATCGGATAGAGGTTGAAGAACTACTAAAGGTCGCAAAAGAAAATAAGGTCTTTTTAATGGAAGCACTTTGGTCTAGATTTAATCCGACCATAAAGAAAGCCTTGGGGTTGGTTGAGAATGGAACCATCGGTAAGCTGAAATATATCAACGCTGATTTCGGATTTTATGCCATGGATAGACCATTGGATTCAAGATTGTTCAACTTGGATTTGGCAGGTGGGACACTTTTGGATATTGGGATTTACCCCGTATTTCTTTCGTACCTAATGATGGGCAAGCCAAAAGACATTGCTGCTTTTTCCAATTTCAATGAACAAGGCACTGAAGTGCAGACGTCAGTTATCTTTAAATATGATGGCGGACAGGCAATTTTGAACAGTAGTTTTGCAAACGAAACTAGAATGAATGCGGAATTAGCGGGAACCGATGGAAGTATCTTTTTGCATCCAAGATGGCATGAATCCCAAGGGTACACCATAAAGACTTTAACGGGTATAAAAGAGGTAAACCTGCCAACGGAGGGTAGGGGGTACACGTACGAAATAGTGGAAGTTCACAAGTGCATAAAAAAAGGACAATTGGAAAGTAACTTATGGTCACACCAGAATAGTCTTGATTTAATTTCTTTGTTGGATGCCATAAGAAATAAAACTGGTGTTCGATTTCCATTTGAATCCTAAAAGATTGTGGGCAATCACCAATTTTTACGATATTTGAGTTTACATAAAATTAACCTATGGGGATGAATAAAAATACGGTTTTGGCCTGGGCAACCTTTATAATGATTTTTGTGGGCGTTGGCATGATTGCGCTTGGCGCTTTTAAATATGATGAAGTGGCAGGATGGGGTTTTGCTGCGGTCGGTATCGGTTTTTTTGCTGTGGCATGGGTATTTAATGCCTTAAAAGGACGGGTTTGACCAATTCAAATCCATAGTCAATTACAAGTCCAATTTTTTAATGACGATTTAGAATTATGATGCTGCACTCTAGTTTATTTGTGAAACTTTCGCAACTACTTGATGTATTCATTGAATCTAGTTGCTTCCATTAACCATTAACCATTAACCATTAACCATTAACCATTAACCATTAACCATTAACCATTAACCATAACATATGTCAGACGACAAAAAGGTCATCTTTTCAATGTCAGGGGTCACCAAGACCTATAAAAATGCCAATACACCTGTTTTAAAGAACATTTACCTAAGCTTTTTCTATGGTGCCAAAATCGGGATATTAGGTCTTAACGGCTCAGGTAAGTCAACCTTGTTGAAAATCATTGCCGGTGTGGATAAAAATTTTCAAGGGGACGTTGTTTTTTCCCCAGGTTATTCCGTAGGCTATTTAGAACAAGAGCCCCAACTCGATGAAAGTAAAACGGTTTTGGAGGTGGTCAAAGAGGGCGTAGCCGAAACAGTTGCAATTCTTGATGAGTACAATAAAATCAACGATATGTTTGGTTTGCCAGAAGTTTATGAAGATGCTGAAAAGATGCAAAAACTAATGGACAAGCAAGCGACGCTTCAAGACAAGATTGATGCCTCGAATGCTTGGGAGTTGGATACCAAGCTTGAAATCGCAATGGATGCCTTGCGTACGCCTGATTCCGATAAAAAAATAGGGGTGCTTTCTGGAGGGGAACGAAGAAGGGTAGCCTTGTGTCGCCTTCTGCTTCAAGAACCCGAGGTATTACTTTTAGATGAACCCACCAACCATTTGGATGCGGAATCGGTACATTGGTTAGAACACCATTTGGCCCAATACAAAGGCACTGTGATTGCCGTGACACACGACCGTTACTTTTTGGATAATGTGGCTGGCTGGATATTGGAATTGGATAGAGGGGAAGGTATACCATGGAAAGGGAATTATTCAAGTTGGTTGGACCAGAAATCCAAAAGACTCGCCCAAGAAAGTAAGCAAGCTTCAAAAAGGCAAAAAACCTTAGAGCGGGAGCTGGAATGGGTGCGACAAGGGGCTAAAGGGAGACAGACAAAACAGAAGGCTCGTTTGAAAAATTATGATAAGCTCATTAGCCAAGACCAGAAACAACTTGAGGAAAAATTGGAGATTTATATTCCCAATGGCCCCCGTTTAGGTACCAACGTTATTGAAGCAAAAGGAGTAAGCAAGGCCTACGGCGATAAATTACTCTATGAAGCTCTGAATTTTAACCTACCACAAGCAGGAATTGTAGGCATCATAGGACCTAACGGTGCGGGTAAGACCACTATTTTCAAAATGATCATGGGTGAAGAAACCCCGAATAAAGGAGAATTTGCAGTTGGCGAAACTGCAAAACTGGCCTATGTTGACCAAAGTCATGGTAATATAGATCCAGACAAGTCAATATGGGAAAACTTCAGTGACGGACAAGAATTGGTAATGATGGGGGGTAAGCAGGTAAACTCAAGGGCCTATTTAAGTCGATTTAATTTTTCAGGAAGTGAACAGAACAAGAAAGTCAACATGCTATCAGGAGGTGAGCGAAACCGACTTCATTTGGCGATGACCTTAAAAGAAGAGGGCAACGTGCTACTGCTTGATGAGCCTACCAATGATCTCGACGTAAATACCTTACGGGCTTTGGAAGAAGGTCTGGAGAATTTTGCGGGCTGTGCGGTAATCATATCACATGATAGGTGGTTCTTAGATCGTATCTGTACGCACATATTGGCCTTTGAAGGTGATTCACAAGTATACTTCTTTGAAGGGTCTTTCTCAGATTATGAAGAAAACAAAAAGAAACGCTTAGGGGCTGATATCATGCCAAAACGAATTAAGTACAAGAAGTTGATTCGTTAGCTTATGATAGGTACTGACCTTATATAGTGCTATAAAAAATGGCGAAATCAAAACTTGATTTCGCCATTTTTTATTCAACGGATCTTTTCCCTATTGTTTCAAGGGCGTTTTTATGGTTTCTTGTATTTGATCACTGATTTTGGCCTTATCACCAACGGCAATGAAGGTCATATTTTCAGGTTTGATATATTTCTGGGTCATTTCTTGAACTTTTTCAGGGGTTACAGCATGCATATTCCGTACTTTGTTGGTTAAGAAAGATTCGTCCAGATCATGCGTATCCAAAAATATCATTTGACCGATAATTCCGCTAGGTGTGGAATTTTGAAGCACATAGATTCCTGATTCATAATTAATGATTCCATCAAGTTCTTCTTGGGTCGGTGGCTCGTTCTGGAGCTTTTCAATTTCCTTCATGATTTCCGTTAGAGAAGCTCCCGTATGTTCTGTGGTAACATCGGCCGATTCGTACCAAACACCTGACTTATAGTTTGTTTGCAAAGCACTAAAGGGTGAATAGGTATACCCTTTGTCCTCTCTAATATTACTTGTAATCCTCGAAGCAAAAGACCCGCCTAAAATTGAATTGGTAACATCTAAGGCGATATAGTCTTCATGAGAAGGGTCAATGACCGGTAGCCCATAGTAAATTGTAGTTTGGGGAGCGTTTGGTCTATCGATTATTTTCACTTCGTTAGCGGTAACCGGTTGCGCTACATTGTAATTTGATTCGGTTCCTTTGCGCCAATCACCTAGGGCATTTTGCACAGCTTCTTGAACAGCCTCCGCGTCGAAGTTTCCAGCCACATAAACGGTAGTTCTCAAAGCCCCAAAATTAGTATCATAAAACTGTTTGATAGCCTCAACGGAATAAGAATCTACCATCTCATCTGTCGGATATACGCGACCGTAAGGATGGTCTGGATAAATAGTGGCCATGAAATCCCTGTTTGCCTGGGCGCTAGGCCTAGATAACCTAACTGCAAGGTCTCGCTTCATGTCGTTCTTCAGTCGCGTCAATTCTTCGGTTGGCCATTTAGGATTTCTCAAAACATCGGCCATTAGTGCTATGGCATTAGGGGTAAACTCGTAGAGTACGGAACTACTTAATGAAGAGGTATGCAACCCAACCCCAATATTTAAGTTACCACCCATCCCGGCCATTTCATCGGCGATTTGTTTTGAATTTTTACTTACACTTCCCTCTTCCAATAAATCGGCCAATAAATCGCACAACCAAACTTGGTTTTCATTCTCATCAATATTACCCGTCTTTATGCTGATTCGAATCGTGGCTTTTGGAATGGATCCATATGGGACCATTACGATGGTCAATCCGTTGTCTAATTGTACCACTTCCTTTTCTGGTAAGGTGAAGTTTTTGGGTTCTCCGCCCTTTGGTGGTTGCTCTTTTGTTTCTTTTTGGGCGGTAACGAGATTTACTGTAAAAGCAGTTACCAAAAAGTATATAACTATATTTTTCATCACCTTATTGTTTTTCGTTGTTGGCCAATACGGCCTCAACAGTTAGTATTGTTCTGTTAGAATCGACCAAGTATTCGTCTATGGTACGCTTCATAATTTTAGGGGTTATTTTTTTGAACTCGTCCTCAAGGGTATTGATGCGTTGTGGATTGTCATCAAAGAGCGCAAAACTGCATAGTAAATCAGCTCTTCCAAGGCCAAATGTACCTCCGATATTGTCATAAAGTTGTGACCTTAGCTTCACAATCGCTTTGTCAATCATCTCTTGATCAATATTGGTTTTTAAATCGGTCATCACTTCTGAAATTGAAGTAAGGATCTCTTCCCTTTGTGATTTCTCGTCATAAGTCAGGTTATACATCCAAAGCATGGGGCCTTTGTAATTGAACATATTTCCGAGATAATTGATTCCGCCTCCCACATTTGAAGAGAACCCTTTTTCCTTTTCTAGTTTTTGCACTAAAAGCCCATTATCACCTTGGACCAAAATTTGATCTAAGAGGCCCATGGCATAATATGCTTCAGTATTTCGTTCTGGCATATGATAGGCCAATGCGATTGCGGGTTTATTTGCCAAGGAATCAACTTTTACAAACTCTTTTTGCGCAGTCTGTTTAGGTTCTGAAATGTCAGGTTGTTCGGGTAATTCGGCTGAGGGTATGTCCCCAAAGTATTTTTCTATCCAGGCTTTTGCTTCCTCAATTTCAAAATCCCCGACTACCGATAAGGCTGCATTATTGGGTGCATAATACGTTTTAAAGAAGCTCGCAACATCCTCTAATTTTGCTGCATCCAAATCTTCGAGGTCTCCATAAAAATTATGGGCGTTGTACCAATTTTCGTTTGCATACTGGGGCATGTCCAACCATGGGAACCCTCCATAGGGTTGGTTGAGTACGTTTACCTTGACCTCATTCTTCACCACACCCTGTTGGTTCGTTAAATTGTCTTGTGTAATCGACAAACCCCTCATTCTATCAGCTTCTGCCCATAACATGGTTTCCAGTTTGTGGGAAGGCACAATTTCGAAGTAATTGGTGAAATCAAATCGTGTGGAACCATTTAGTACCCCACCGTTTTTTTGAACTAATTTTATGAATTCCATTTTTCCGAGATTTTCAGAACCTTGAAACATCATATGTTCAAACAAATGGGCAAAACCGGTGCGGTCTTTGGGTTCAATTCGAAATCCTATATTATAATAGGCGGCGATAATAGCAGTCGGTGAAGTTTTGTCTTGAGATAAGATGACTTTAAGCCCATTGTCCAGTTTATAATATTCTACCGGAACCTTAAACTCAGCTACTTCTTCTTTTGTTTCTTTTTTCTCATTGCAGCTCATCAGTAACACTGCTACAGTGGAAAGAAAAAACCATTTGGAAATTAATTTCATTGCGTTGTTTTTAAGTTAATCAAAAATCATTGTTTTTAGTAAGACCTAATTATTGTAGCATTGTTACAGGTCTTCGCTAATAATCCATTTTCGGATACCAGTCCAGCTGTACCACTTTAATGTCAGGGTTCGTACGATGTACTATTTCTTGAAATTTCTTCACATCACTCACGTCTGGTCTTCCCCTGTAATGATAGGGATATACTTGTGCAGGTTGAAATTCCAAAACGGCATCGGCAGCACTTTCTACGGTCATTGTATACGGTAAATTCATGCAAATAAAAGCCTTGTCAATATTTTCCAATGCCCTCATTTCTGGAACATCCTCCGTATCTCCAGAAAAATAGATGCGTTCATCACCCAAATTTAAGACATAACCATTGCCTCGTCCTTTGGTATGGAATTGCAAAGCTTCGTCCCGCAGATTATACATTGGTATAGCTTCAACCTTGATTCCAAAACGCGTTTTACGATCACCATTGTCCAACACATCCAATTGGGGAGTGAATTTTTCGGGTATTTTGTTGGCAACGGCTTGCGGTACTATAATTTTGGCTTTCTGCGTGTTTAGGGCTTCTAATGTTTCTAGGCTGAAATGATCACCATGTATGTCCGTGATTAATATGAGATCGGGTTCCTTATGACCATCAAAGGCTTCTTTTCCACCAACGGGATCAATATAAATGGTGATATCACCCCATGTTAAGACCGCAGTGGCATGTTCAATCGGGACAATCCGTAATTCAGGGTATTCAGTTTTTGACGCTACTATTTCTGCTGAATTCGTTTTTCGATTTTTACATGCCATCAATAAGGATACAGCGAGTATTATAAATAGGGAATACGATTTCATGGAAAAAAAATTTTTTGTCTTAAAGTTAAGTATTTATTAGGCTTACCTATATATTTCACAAAATTGAAAGTGCTAAAACATCTAAAATGAAAACCGTAACGTAGATATACCATAATACTTAAAAAAACTTTTTAAAAGAAGAGTTTATTAAAATTTAAAATTATGACAGAGACAAAAAGTAACAACGGGTTAAAAGTTATAGCAGGCCTTTTAGGCGTTATTCTTTTAGGCACTATTATTTATACCGTTAGTCTTTACCAAGACAAGAAAAAAACAACAGATGCGCTTACGCAAGAGAAAGAATTGGTAGTTGAGGATTTAAACAGCTTAAAGTCAGAGTATGATAAAGCGATTTTGGAAAGTAACGCTACCAATGAAGAATTGGTTGCAGCGCGTGATAATATCGCAAAGTACATTGATTCCGTTCA
Source organism: Croceitalea sp. MTPC5 (assembly GCF_036985505.1). Taxonomy (NCBI): domain Bacteria; kingdom Pseudomonadati; phylum Bacteroidota; class Flavobacteriia; order Flavobacteriales; family Flavobacteriaceae; genus Croceitalea; species Croceitalea sp. MTPC5. The sequence goes on along the minus strand of NZ_BTGQ01000001.1, from coordinate 842,229 downwards.
AGGTATGAAAGCGGATATCGCTTCTTTATCGAGATATAGAAGGCAAGTAAGTGTTTTAAAAGCTGAGCGTGAAGAATTGTTGAAACAAGTAGATTCTTTGACACAGTCAAACTCTTTATTGGCGATGCAACGTGATAGTACTTTTGTCGAGTTGGAGAAGCAGACCGTTTTTAATGATTCTTTAGTGGTGTCGAATACGCAGTTGGCCGATGCCGTTGAGAGGGGATCTGCCTTGAATCTTTCAAGTCAAAGTATTGATGCCGTAAAAGAAAGGAATAGTGGTAAATTGGTTTCTACTTCAAGGGCTAAGGCTACCGATAAATTCAAGGTTTGCTTTACCGTTGCTTCCAATCAAATCGCACAAGCCGGTGATAGGGAATTCTTTATCGAGGTTTTAGACCCACAAGGCAACACGTTGGGTGAAGGGCTTACCATGACCAATGAAAATGGTGGTTCTATTTCGTACACTAAGGGTACTAGCTTCTATTATGAGAATAGTTCTTTAGATGTATGTGATTATATCAATAAACCTGCCGACAACTTCCAGAAAGGAAATTATATGGTCAATGTTTATGACGATGGTTTAAAATTATTAGGAACATCTAAGTTCGTACTTAAGTAGGGAACACTATCCATATTATAAAACGAAAATGGGCAATCCGATTTGGATTGCCCATTTTTATTTCAATGGTTTTACAATTCAAAACGTTATTTCAAACTACCGACCATAGCTTCCGGTTTCACCCATTCATCATATTCTTCGGCCGTAACATGCCCTAGATTAATAGCTTCTTCTTTTAAGGTCGTTCCATTTTTATGTGCCGTATTGGCAATTTCGGCAGCTTTATAATAGCCAATTTTGGTATTCAAGGCGGTGACCAACATCAAAGAGTTGTTCAATAATGTTTTGATCGTTTCATGATTAGGCTCAATACCAGCTACACAATTGGTTTCAAAACTCACACTTGCATCACCCAAAAGCTGTGCAGAGGCCAAAATATTGGAAGCCATCACCGGCTTGAATACGTTCAATTCATAGTGTCCCTGGGTTCCCCCGACCGATATGGCAACGTCATTGCCAATAACTTGGGCACATACCATGGTTATCGCTTCGCATTGTGTCGGGTTTACCTTGCCCGGCATTATGGAGCTGCCCGGTTCGTTGGCAGGGATAATGATCTCACCAATACCTGAACGGGGCCCTGAGGCCATCATGCGTATATCATTCGCAATCTTATTCAATGAGACGGCCAATTGTTTTAAAGCTCCGTGACTTTCAACAATGGCGTCATGTGCGGCCAAGGCTTCAAATTTGTTCTTTGCGGTCACAAATGGTAGCCCGGTAAATTCGGCTATGTATTTTGCGACTAAAACGTCATAGCCTTTCGGTGTGTTCAATCCCGTACCCACTGCAGTACCCCCAAGAGCTAGTTGGCTTAAGTGTGGCAAGGTGTTTTTCAAGGCAGCCAAGCCATGGTCTAACTGTGCGACATAACCCGAAAACTCTTGGCCCAGGGTTAGGGGGGTGGCATCCATTAAATGGGTACGGCCTATTTTGACGACATCTTTGAACTTTTCTGATTTTTCCAGCAAAGTATCCCTAAGCTGTTCAATGCCGGGAATGGTCACATCAACAATTTTTTTATACGCTGCGATATGCATTCCGGTAGGGAAGGTATCGTTTGAAGATTGTGATTTGTTTACATCGTCGTTGGGTTGAATGGTCTTTTCACCTTCACCAATAGTTTTTCCGGCAAGTTCATGCGCCCTATTGGCCACGACTTCATTTACATTCATATTACTTTGGGTACCTGAACCCGTTTGCCAAATCACCAAAGGAAACTGATGGTCATGTTTTCCAGCCAGGATTTCATCGCAGACGGTTGCAATCAAATCCCTTTTTTCCTTTGCCAACACCCCGAGTTCGTGATTGGTATACGCAGCCGCTTTTTTTAAATAAGCAAAGCCGTATATAATCTCTAACGGCATAGAGGCTGCCGGGCCAATTTTGAAATTATTACGCGAACGCTCTGTTTGGGCTCCCCAATATTTATTTGAAGGTACTTTTACCTCGCCCATGGTATCTTTTTCTATCCGGTATTCCATAGTATCGATTTATTAGTGTAAAGTTAAAGTTTCAAGGTTTTATATTTCTGATTTTTGAAGGTTTCCAATATTTTTTCATAATTCATTTGTAATTTCTGACCTTTTCAGGGTATCTTTGTCGTGTAAAATAAGATTTCATGGTAGAATTTGACCAATATCTCGGATTTTTAGCATTTTTGACCATCTTGACCATTGGATTTTGGTTGATGATTTTTTTATTGACTTTTGTCGTTCCCTACTGGTTAGGGGGGAATTTACTTGAAATGTGGAAAGAACGGCGTGAAGCCAAAAGGGCTGCGCGAAACGAATAAAAAAAGGAGCTTTTAAAGCTCCTTTTTTAGTTTTATGCCCCATATTCTTCCCCACCGCCATCATCATCACGATTTCTATTACCGTTTCTATCCTTCTTTTGGTTGAATCTGTACGTAAAAGTCAAATTGAAACTACGTTCCCGCCACTGAAACTCACTATTGTTTACAAACGAAGGGGTTATTGTTTCGCTTCTTCTTTTCCTACTATTGAAAACATCACTGACATTAAAGGCCAAAGAGGCTTTCTCTTTAAATAGGTCCTTGCTGAAAGCAAGGCTTAAAGAGAAGATTCCTTCGGTCGTGGTTTGCGCATTTTCTGTAGGGCCCCTATAAAACAGACGGCTTTGCCAATCGACATTACCAGGAAGCGTTACTTTATTGTTCAAACGAATGAACCAACTCAGATTTTCGGCGTCAAAATTCTGTCCATTAAAATCACCCCTAGTGATTAGGTTGAATATGTTGATATTACCATTAATGTTCCATTTTCTTGTTGGTCTATAATTCGTGTTGAATTCGAAGCCATACCGATCATTGCGGGCTAGGTTGACAGGCGTTCTTCTAATAATGCGTACTTCTTCCCCATCAAAAAAAGTAGTTTCTCCAGAATCTTCGGTTATAAATGTGATAACGTCGGTAGCCCTTTGAAAGTACACTGAACTATTTATGGTAAGCTTATCAAAACGTTTTAAATACCCCAGGTCGACTTGATTTGAAAAGGAAGGCGTCAAGTTTGGGTTACCCTGAAAAAGGTTTGTAGGACTCGACCTTGAAGGAAATGGATTCAGAAATCGAGATCTTGGCCTTCTGATACGCCTATTATAGCCCAACTGAAAATTCTCTCTTTCATTCACCTCATAATTTAGGTTGAACGTAGGAAAGAACCCATCAAAGTTGTTGCGGTTAAAATCATTGGTTTCAAGCTGGTTGATGATCAATCGGGTGGCTTCGTATCGCAAACCGCCCAAAAATGAGAATTTTTTTATTTTGCTACCATATTGGCTATAGACCGCATTTATGGTCTCCCTATAATCAAGCAGGTTGCTAGGGTCCGTGATGCCGAGTTCATCTAGTGTGGGTTCAATAAAAACGACGTCATAATCGGTTTCCAATTGGTTGAAGTCGCCTCGATAGCCTATTTCGAACTGTCCTGCTTTTCCGATGGGGACCACGTAATCCGTTTGCATGAAAACACGTTGCTGATCTTCAGCGGTCCGCACACTTTCGCTATCGAATCCGTTCTGGATGATTAGGGATTCCTCTACTTCATCGGTTGTCTCGTATTGGAATGCGAAGGTCAATTTATGGTTGGAGTCCCCATTGAACTGCTTGTCGTAATTGAATGCGTATTGAAAGGTTTTATCATCTTCGGTCTCAGGGTCAAACCGAAATCCCGAGGAAGTACCACCGTCAGCATTCAACTGCGTAAAATCGTTGGTGGTATTGCTACTATTATCAGAATCGCGTATAAAAATGGATTGTGTTATGGATGCCGTTTTGTTAACATACCATTCCACGCCTAGGTTCATATTGAATCCCTTACGAATTCGTTCAAAGTCACGCTCCTCACGAATCGCATTGGTAAATACACCCATGTCATCAAAAAAGTCGGTGTCGTTGAGGGAGTTACCGGGATTTTCACGATAGTTATACCCCGTATTCGTAAAGATGTTGAGGTTGCCCATTCTATAATTGAGGTTTCCATTGATTCCCGCTTGGGTAGGGTACCCGAAATTAGTGGTTAAAGCACCATTGAGCCCTTGTAGCTTGCTTCTGCGCAAAATAATATTGATGATTCCGCCCGAACCTTCTGCATCGTAACGTGCCGACGGCGATGTGATGACCTCAACTTTTTCTATTGACTCTGCCGGTAACTGTCTGAGTGCATCCGTACTGTTCAATCCCGTTATGGCAGAAGGTTTGCCATTGATTAAAATACGCACGTCATCATTGCCACGTAATTGCACGTTGCCTTCAACATCAACGGAAACGGAGGGCACATTGTCTAAAACATCACTTACGGTGCCGCCACTCACGGTCAAATCAGAGCCGACATTATATATTTTTTTATCGAGACGCAGTTCTACCGTGGTGCGTTCTGCGACGACGGCCACTTCATCTAGTTGGGCAACATCAATCGAAAGCCCAATAATACCCAAATCGGTATCATTGCGCATGAGCTGTCGTTCTTGTTGAAAGGTGGTGTAAGAAATGTACTCCACCGAAAGATTGTACATGCCCGGCATGGCCTCAACCTCAAATTTTCCATCCAAATCCGTGATTCCACCAGTAATGTTTTTGGTATCACGAACACTTTCCAAGATAAAGGTCGCGTATTCCAAAGGTTGCCCGGTGTCTTTGTCGATGACTGTTCCCTTGATTTTAATCGGTGAAGTATTTTGTGGCCTTTGGGCTAATAACAAGGTGGTCGTGCATAAAAACACGACCAGGAACAGTCTTTTCATTATTCTTTGTTTTTCTTCTTCTTCTTTTTCTTTTTTCGTTTGCCTTGAAAGCGTCTTTCCTCTAAATCGATGTATGCCAGATATTTATCTTCTGGTAAACCGGCCCGTAACTCTTCTTTCTGTAGTTCAGCCAGCTTATCATACTCTTCCTTCATTTTTTTCGGCTCTAGTTTTAAAATTTGAAGTTCGAGACGTTTTTGAACATATTTGACCAACGTAGCGCGAACCACGGCTTCTTCAAAAGGATCCAATTCTAGGGTCTCGGTAATCTTCGGCATTTGTTCATCAACCAACTCATCAGCGGTTTTCGCTTCTGGTTCAGGTGGTGGTGTCTGGGCTTGGGGGATTGCCGTTCGTTGTTGTCTGCCGAATCTATTGTTGTTACGAAACTGGGCCGAAATGATTTGGGTACCCAAGAGGAGGAGGAGTAGCGTGGTAAACTTGACTTGTTTTTTCATTTTTTTATTCGATTTCGAAATTAAACCAAGGTTTAAAAGAGCTTGGTTAATTGTTTGTTAAATTCAATTAAACGTTAAACAAATTAGGAATAGCTTAACTTTTATGCTTCTTTTTGCCCCATCATCATCAAAAACGCTTTTAAAAATTGATTGATATCCCCATCCATTACGGCGTCTACATTACCTGTTTCTTGAGAAGTTCGAACATCTTTCACCAATTTATAGGGATGCATCACGTAATTTCTAATCTGGGATCCCCACTCTATTTTCATTTTTGAGGATTCTATTTCTTGTCGTGCTTCCTGTTTCTTTCGAAGCTCAATTTCGTATAATTGTGATTTCAGCATTTTCATTGCAGTGGCACGATTGTCATGTTGTGATCTAGAGTCTGAACACGATATTTGTATGCCCGTAGGCTTATGTACCAATTGTACCTTGGTTTCAACTTTGTTCACATTCTGCCCACCCGCACCACTTGATCTAGCGGTGGTAATTTCAATGTCAGAAGGATTTACCTCAATCTCGATGGTATCGTCCACCAAAGGATACACATAGACTGATGCGAAACTGGTATGTCTTTTGGCATTACTGTCGAAAGGGGAAATACGTACAAGACGATGAACGCCATTCTCGCCTTTTAACCAGCCGAAAGCGTACTCTCCATCAATTTCTAGGGTAACCGTTTTTATTCCAGCGACATCTCCTTCTTGATAGTTGAGTTCTTTTACCTTAAAACCATTTTTTTCGCTCCACATTAAATACATTCGCATCAACATTGCCGCCCAATCGCAGCTCTCGGTACCACCGGCTCCTGCAGTAATTTGAAGCACTGCGGTAAGCTCATCACCTTCATCCGAAAGCATGTTTCTAAATTCAAGGTTTTCAATGATTTCCACCGCTTGGTCATATTTTTGGGTCACTTCTTCCTCACTTACCTCACCGGCTTGCTGAAACTCTAACAATACCTCTAGGTCATTTACCAAAGTCTGTGCCGAATTGTAGTCTTGCACCCATCTTTTTTTCGACTTGATGGCTTGCATCTGTAGTTGTGCCTCTTGCGGATTATCCCAAAAACCAGGGGCAAGTGTTTTCTCCTCCTCGTTTTCTATTTCAATTAGCTTGGCATCAATGTCAAAGATACCTCCTTAACGCACCAAGGCGATCAATAAGACCTTTATGTTGATCTGTCGTTACCATAATTACTATTTGGGGCAAAAATACACTTCTTTTTGGTATGCTTTATTGCTGTGAGGCATAGACCTCTACGGAATGATTTGTTTCATTCGTACCCGTACCATAGACGACACCTTTGATGGGCGCGCAATCTTGGTAGTCTTTACCGTGGGCCACCTTAATATGGTTTAAGCTGGCCAAGATGTTATTGGTCGGATCAAAACCTACCCAACCTATTTCGGGCACATGGGCCTCTGCCCACGCATGCATTTGCGAATCACCAAAATAACCATTTCCCTGATGTAGGTAACCAGATACATAACGTACGGGAATACCATGTTCTCGACATACTGCGCAAAAAAGATGGGTGAAATCTTGGCATACACCATGACGGTTTTCAATAATTTGCTCTAAGTCCGTATAGACATCGGTCACTCCACTTTGAAAATAAAGATGCTCGAAAACCCAGCTGTTTAAAAATTTCAAGTTCTCGAATATGGATACGGATCGGTCAAACGAATATATTCCAACATGCTTCTTCGGTAACGATGTAAACACTGTTTTTCTTAAATAGACCTCATGTTCTGCCCTGAAGTCGATACTATGAAGTACTTTATGCTTTTCGTAAGGGGTATCGTCAATTGTAAAATTAAATGGATTTACCTCTTTTTTGATAAGCATGAATTTGGCGGTAAAAGAAATTTTTGAGATTTTTTTTCTTGAATGTACCCGTATTACGGAAAAACCTAATCCATTTATGGAAAGCCCACTGGACTCATCCAAATCATTGCTGAAATGCCATTGGATCAATTCTTGCGTTTCATTCGCTTCAGGCAGTATTAAAAACTGCCAAAAAGCCCTTGTGATTGGAGCTTGATACGTATTCTCGGCCTTGTAGGTCAATGAGTATTTTAGTGGCATTTAGAATCGCTGGATAATTGAGTGAAGATATCTAAAATTTAAAAAATTCCTCTTCCATTTTTTGGCTGATCCCAAACAATTTCTGGAGTATTTGTTCGATGAACCGTTGTATATCCTCTTCTATTTCCTCTACTTTTTTAAACTGGAACTCCGCCCTTAATTTACCGACCAAAAATGCGGTGGAGTCTTTGGCAGGGTGTTTCGATCGGTCCAAAACATTGATATGGTCACAAATTTGATTCAAACTGTTCATCACCGATCGGGGGCAATCCCCGTTTAATACCAAAAATTCCAACGTGGAGATACTGGTAGGCGTTTTTTTATAAAACCGACGCATCATGTCGTAGGCCTCTGCGCATTTCAATAGCGTTATCCATTCAAAGCTATTGGCTACCGTATCGCCATAACTTCCCTTGGCAATGGTGGCATCATGGTACTTGGCATTAATGATCCGTATGATTTGGGTGGCCCTTTCGATATTGATGCCCATCATGATAATGGCATATACTTGGTCATGAAGCAGTGTGGCCCTTATCTTGCCCCTTAAGATCATGCATTGTTCTATGACATTAACGGTAAAATCATAGAGTCCCTTCTTGACAAAAACCTCTTTGTCATAGTTTAGGATAAAATGATAGAACTTATTGATGGCTTCGTAGATTTCAGTTGATATCAAATCCCGGGCACTATTGGCATTTTCCCTTGCAGCCTTTACATTGTTGATTATCGAAAAGTAGGAATCAGTGTTCAAACCGATGTTAAAAAGTACCTTCTCTTCATTCAATACGGTATGATCTTCACTGGGTTCCCCTAGCATGAACAACATCGATTTCAAGACAAACTGTCTTGACTGTGATTTTTCATTAGGGGCATCCAGGGATGAAAAATAGTTGACGTTGAGGTAGCGAGCGATGTGTTCTGACCGTTCAATATACCTACCCATCCAAAAAAGATTGTTTGCTACTCTTGAAAGCATAATTATTTTTTAAGTACCCATGTATCTTTTGAACCTCCACCTTGTGAAGAGTTTACCACCAAATTACCTTCTTTTAGGGCAACTCTGGTAAGGCCTCCCTTCAAGACAAATTCTTTATCCTTGCCCAAAAGGGTAAACGTTCGAAGGTCGATGTGCCTTTGTTCGAACGATTCTTTTTTGTCAATGTATGTAGGATGTACGGAAAGTGATAAAATAGGCTGGGCCACATATTTTCTAGGATTTTCCTTAATTTGATTTTGAACCGCCTTGATCTCTGATTTAGTGAGTCGGTTGCCAATTGATATACCATAACCACCCGCCTCATCAACAGGTTTGACCACCAATTTATCTATGTTTTCAAGAACAAAATTCAATTCGTCAGGTATTGAACAATGATAGGTTTGCACATTATTCAAAATAGGCTCTTCGTTTAAATAATATTTTATGATCTGGGGCATGTAGGTGTAAATGGCCTTGTCATCTGCAACTCCTGTGCCAGGGGCATTTGCCAAGCAAACATTTCCTTTTCTATAGGCGGCAAAGAGGCCGGGTACCCCTAATGCGGAGTCCGGTTTAAACTCTAGGGGATCAATAAAAAGGTCATCAATACGTCTATAGATCACATCGACTCTTTCAGGACCGTTTATGGTCTTCATATAAACGAAATCATTTTCAACGAAAAGATCTTGGCCTTCCACAAGTTCCACTCCCATGGCCTTCGCTAGGTAGGAATGTTCGTAATATGCTGAATTGAACATTCCTGGGGTGATCACTACACAAGTCGGGTTGTCGACACCTTTCGGTTTTACACTCTCCAGAATATCCAAAAGATTTTCGGCATAATCGGTCACGGTATGGGCTTGATAATGATTGAAAACCCCAAAGAGGGCCCTTTTCAGCGCCGTTCGGTTGCAAACCACGTAACTTACTCCCGAGGGGCACCTTATATTATCTTCCAAAACATAGTAATTACCGTCTGAATGCTTGACAATATCTATTCCTGAAATGTGGTTGTATATGCCATTGGGTGGGTCAACACCCATCATTTGATGCAAGTAATTTGAAGAAGAACTTAACAAGTCCAGCGGAACAACGTTGTCCTTAATAATCCTCTTTTCATGATAGATATCCCATAAAAATAGATTAAGGGCCTTACTACGCTGAATAGACCCCGATTCAATAATTTCCCACTCACTTGAATCTATGATCCTTGGGAACAGATCAAAAGGAAAAATCTTTTCTTTCGCCTCGTTCTCGCCGTAAACTTGAAAGGTAATCCCTTGGTTAAAAAACGAATTTTTGGCTTTATTGTTTAAATGGACATAGTCTGAGATGGAATGCGCTCCGTAAAGTCTAAAAAGTTCTTGATAAATAGCCTTGGCTTCTCCGGTGTTGTCAAAGACCTCGTCTAATAGTCCCTCTTTTTTTAGGTAAGATTTGAACAGTGAATTATCGTGACGTACACCCATAACTAGTTTTTCTTAATATAACATTTTAACAATGACCCACCATGTGGATTCAGTAAAAAAGAGCGAAATATTTATAGATATGCCAATGTTTAAGTGTAAAAATTAATAAAATTGTAATATGGAACGAAAGTTCAATTCAAATAGTGATAGTAGTTGATTTTAGCTATTTTTAAAACCAAATCAATATCGTTATGAAAAACAATACACTTTTGATGGTATTCATGTTTTGTGGTCTTTTAGGGAGAACCCAATCTTTTGAGATGACCAAGGATTTTCAAAAGTTCAATGGCCATTTTAATTTCTACTATGACGATGCCGAAGACAAAATGTACCTTCAAGTAGATGAATTGGAGAAGGAGTTTCTCTATGTGTATTCTTTAAGTAGTGGTATTGGAAGTAATGACATCGGATTGGACCGCGGGCAACTTGGCAATGAACAAGTCGTATTTTTCAAAAAGGCGGGACAGAAACTACTCTTGGTGCAACCAAATCTTAAATTTCGAGCGCTGACGGACAACGAATTGGAACGAAAATCGGTAGAACAGGCCTTTGCAAAGTCGGTTTTGCATGGCTTTAAGATTGAAGCGGAAAATAAAGGAAGCTATCTGATCGATTTTACCGATTTCTTGATGCGCGACGCCCATGGTGTTTCAAATCGCCTACAACGCACGAATCAAGGTTCGTATAGTTTGGATAAATCGAAAAGTGCTTTTGCTTTTGAAAGGACCAAAGCTTTCCCTGAAAATGTGGAGTTCGATATTACGCTTACCTTTAAGGGTAATGCAAAAGGAGGGTACATCAGGTCGGTGGCCCCAAACTCTAGCCTGGTGACGGTGGCGCAACATCATTCGTTGATAGCACTGCCTGATGATGATTATGAAAAAAGGGAATTTGACCCTCGCTGTGGTTCTTACCCACTTTCGTACTACGATTACGCTACCCCGGTACAAGAACCTATTTTAAAACGTTTTGTCACTAGGCATCGTTTGAAGAAAAAAGATCCCTCCGCCGCGGTAAGCGAAGCAGTGGAACCCATAATTTATTATTTGGACAATGGTACCCCTGAACCGGTTAGGTCTGCGCTTTTAGATGGCGGTAAATGGTGGAACCAAGCTTTTGAGGCCATTGGGTATAAAGATGCCTTTCAGTTAAAAATATTACCCGATGATGCCGACCCAATGGATGTACGCTATAATGTGATACAATGGGTACACCGTTCCACTAGGGGCTGGAGCTATGGAAGTAGTATAACGGACCCTAGAACCGGTGAGATAATGAAAGGTCATGTTAGTTTAGGAAGTCTGCGCATTCGTCAAGATTTTTTAATCGCGCAGGCCTTGATGAACAAACCCTTTGCTCAGCGTGACGATAATTACCAACCCATGTTGGATTTGGCCCTTGCCCGAATTCGCCAGCTCTCCGCACATGAAATCGGACATACCTTAGGTTTTGCCCATAACTTCGCAGCAAGTACGAATGGCAGGGCCTCCGTGATGGATTACCCACATCCACAGTTTGAGCTTAAAGGAAATCAAATCGATTTCTCCAACGCATATGATACCGGCATTGGGGCTTGGGACAAGGTCACGGTGGCCTACACGTATTCAGACTTTGAGAAAGGGGTCAATGAGAAAGAGGCATTGAACGATATCTTGAAAAATGCCCAGCAGAAAGGATTGCGGTATATCTCAGATCAAGATGCCAGACCTATTGGCGGAGCGCATGCCTTGGCACATCTATGGGATAATGGTACCAGCACGAATGAGGAACTGGACGCTATTTTAAAAATCAGGGATATCGCCATCAATAACTTTTCACCTGACAACATACGATCAAACGAACCCTATTCGGTCTTGGAAGATGTTTTCGTGCCTTTGTATTTTTTGCACCGTTATCAAATGGAAGCGGTGTCGAAGGTTATAGGTGGCTTGGATTACAATTATAAAATTAAGGGTGATGGTCAGCTTTCGGTAATTACCATACCCAAAGAAATTCAGAAAGCTGCCTTGAAATCTATGATGAAGACCCTGAACCCTGAGGTCTTGGCCATACCAAAATCAAAACTATCCCTTTTTCCTCCACGAAGCATAGGCTATTCAAAGACCAGGGAATCCTTTAAAGGAAAAACAGGGGTGGCCTTTGATCCGTTCGGTGCGGCAGAGACAGCCAGTAATGGCACCCTTGGGTTATTGTTCCATCACGAAAGGGCGAACAGGTTGGTGCAACAAAAAGCTTTGGATGATAAACAGCTAAGTTTTTCAGATGTGGTAAATACCGTCATTGAGACGACCATTAAGTCAAAGCCCCAAAAAGGGTATTTGGGTGAAATTCAAAAAATAGTGAATTGGCAGGTGCTTCAAGAATTGATGTATGTTGCAAGTCATGATAACAGTTTTCCACAAGTAACGGAGACCGTACTTTTTGAGATGATGCGATTGAAGACCTATCTTGGCGGAAAAGCCACCGACCCTACTTCAATTTTGATGAAGACGGAAGTAGAGGGCTTTATCAAAAATCCTAAGGGGTATAAGAAGAAGATTGACGCTCCGAAGATCCCTGATGGATCCCCAATTGGCATGGCTTGTTTTAATTAAGATTTGAAGGAGTTTTTCGGGATGGAAATAAATCTGATCAGTGATACGGTTACGCGACCTACCAAAGGCATGTTGAATGCTATGATGAACGCGAAGGTAGGGGATGATGTCTTCAAAAATGACCCTACCATCAATGCACTTGAGGCAAAAGTGGCTGAGCTATTCGGTATGGATGCCGCACTCTATTTCCCTAGCGGTACCATGACGAATCAAACGGCCATTAAACTGCATACCCAACCAGGGGAACAATTGATCTGTGATAAATATGCCCATGTCTTTAATTATGAAGGGGGCGGGGTCAGTTTCAATAGCGGGGTGTCTTGCAAGTTGGTAAACGGTCATCGCGGTATGATGACCGCTGAGCAAGTGGAAGCGGCAATAAACCCTCCAGATTTTTACCATAGCCCCTTGACTTCACTGGTATGCATCGAAAACACGACGAATAAGGGAGGGGGCGCTTGTTGGGATTTTCAGGAACTTCTGAAAATAGCTACGGTCTGTAAAAAACACGGTTTAAAATATCATTTGGATGGTGCCCGGTTGTGGAATGCCTTGGTCGCCAAGAAAGAATCGCCAAAGCAATATGGCGAACGCTTTGATTCGATTAGTGTCTGTCTGAGTAAAGGCCTGGGGTGTCCAGTAGGGTCGGTTTTGGTAGGTAATGAAGAATTGATCCATAATGCGTTGCGGGTTCGAAAAGTGCTGGGTGGTGGCATGAGACAAGCAGGATTTTTGGCGGCAGCGGCAATCTATGCGTTAGAACATCATATAGAACGTCTTACAGAAGATCATCAAAAGGCAAAAGAACTGGGAACGGTACTCGAAAGCCTAGATTTCATTAAGAAAGTGGAGCCAATCGAGACCAACATCATTATTTTCGAGATAGACGAAAAGCAACTTAGCACAGATGATTTTCTCGCAAAACTCAATGAAAACCAAATTGCGATTATCGGCATGGGCCAAGGAAAGTTGCGCATGGTCACCCATTTGGATTATACCAGTGAAATGCATGAAAAGACCATACGAATTCTTAAGGCCATTTAGTTTCCGTAATACTTTTGATTAAGTTTTTGATACCGTTTTCCATGCCTGCTTCCGAGGTGTAGGGGTTGCTTTGACCTATGGTTTCCCCAGAGTTGTTTTTTAAATGAAATTGAAATTTTCCGGCATAATTGGTCTTACGCTCAAAACGAAAGTGTCTTTGAATATCTTGATGGAGTAGCCCTACGGTTTTTTGAATATCGCCTTCTTTGTCAAAAGGGATACTTTGAAAAAGGGTGTTTCCAGTATTCGACTTTAGCTGAAATCGGTAGTGGTTGGTATCATCTTTCAGTACTTCTATTTTCTTCTCTTGAGACATCTCCATAAGATACGAAAAACAAGAAACCCAAGAAAACATGTACGATGTTTTCCAGTTTATTTAAAGAGGGAATCCATTCCCGGAATATTGGGCATACCATCTTTGGCAACTGCGGCCAGTTCAGCTTCGTTAACGGCGGTAGCTTTTTCAATAGCCTTGTTCAAGGTAAGTATAAGATAATCTTCCAACTGTTCTTTATCGCCCAGAAGCGTATCATCGATTGAAATGGACTTGATTTCCCGATTCGCCGTTAAGCTAATTTTCAAAAGCGCATCAGAAGAACTCTCATCAACGATTACGGTACTTAGCCGTTTTTTAGTTTCCTCTACTTTGGTCTGGGTCTCCTTCAATTTTCCCATCATACCCATTAAATCTCCGAACATAATCGTGTTTTTTAGTTTTGGTTTTCAAATTTAGGAAATCGTTCCAAGATTCTAAGAATCAAATATCATCCTTGATGCCATCCGTATCTCTTTTCTATCTTATTTTTGTCAGCTATTGAACAGAACAAACGTATTCTTATGGCATTGAAAGCCCCGAAAGCAAAAAAAATATCCAAAAAACTCGAAATCCATGGTGATTGTAGAATAGATGATTATTACTGGTTGAACCAACGTGAAGATAAGGCGGTCATCGATTATCTAAATGCGGAAAATGAGTATTACGGGCAAAGTACGGCGCATACGAAGACCTTTCAAGAATCGCTGTTCAAAGAGATGAAATCACGGATTAAAGAAGATGACACTTCGGTTCCCTACAAGATGAACGGCTATTTTTACCTTACACGATTTGAAAAGGGTAAAGAGTATCCTATTTATGCTCGAAAAAACGGTAGTTTAGATGCAAAGGAAGAAATGCTCTTTGACTGTAATGAGCTGGCAAAAGGCCATGATTATTTTAATTTACGCGGTGCTGCCATAAGTCCTGATAACACGCTGGCTGCCTTTGGGGTGGATACGGTTTCAAGACGCCAATACGATATTCAAATTAAAAATCTGGGGACCGGGGAGCTGTATCCCGATAAAATTGAGAACACGACAGGCAGTTCGGTTTGGGCCGCGGACAATAAGACGATTTTTTATACTAAGAAAGACCCGGTCACGCTTCGTTCCGATAAAATCTATAGACATGTGTTGGGCACTCATACCGATCAAGACGAACTTGTATTTCATGAAAAGGATGACACTTTCAATACCTTCGTATATAAAACCAAGTCAAAAAAATACATTGTAATAGGCTCCGTAAGTACCCTGACCTCAGAATATCAGATTTTACCCGCAAGTGAACCTGACGGTGATTTTAAACTATTCTCACCGCGAATACGGGGTTTGGAATACTCGATTTTCCATTATCAAGATAATTTTTACGTATTGACCAATAAAGATGGTGCGACCAATTTCAAATTGATGCGTACCACCGTGGGTCATACTACCCATGATAATTGGCAAGAATTTATTGCTCATCGAAAAGAGGTACTTTTAGAGGATATCGATATTTTCAAGGACTATTACCTATTATCAGAGCGTGAAACGGGCCTCAATAAGATGAAAGTGGTCAGGTGGGATGGTACCGCTAGTTATTACCTTCCTTTTCAAAGTGAGACCTATGTGGCCGGAACCACTACGAATATTGATTTTGACACTGAGATCGTGCGGTATTTCTATAATGCCATGACTTCGCCTTACGCTATTGTCGAATTCAATATGCGGACCAAGGAAAAACGGATTTTAAAGGAGCAAGAGGTATTGGGGGGAACGTTCCGAAAAGAAAATTACCGTTCAGAACGTATATGGGCAAAGGCGGAGGACGGTACGGCGATACCCGTATCATTGGTGTATCATAAAAATACCGAACGTAACGGAGAGACCCCTTTATTGCAATATGCCTATGGATCTTATGGTTCAACAATTGACCCGTACTTTTCGACAGTACGTTTGAGTTTGTTGGACAGGGGCTTTGTGTATGCCATAGCCCATATCAGGGGTGGGGAATATTTAGGTAGGCCCTGGTATGAAAATGGAAAATTATTGCAGAAGAAAAATACCTTTACCGATTTTATCGACGTATCCAAACATTTGATTGCAAACGGATATACGGCTGCCAAGCATTTGTATGCCATGGGGGGATCCGCTGGGGGCTTGCTGATGGGCGCAGTAATCAATATGGCTTCAGAACTTTATAATGGGGTAGTGGCACAGGTGCCTTTTGTCGATGTGGTTACTACGATGTTAGATGATTCCATACCATTGACAACAGGAGAGTATGATGAATGGGGCAATCCGAATGATAGCATTTACTATGAATACATGAAATCATATTCGCCTTACGATAATGTCGAAGCAAAAGCGTATCCTCATATGTTGGTGACCACAGGGCTACATGATTCCCAGGTGCAATATTGGGAGCCTGCTAAATGGGTCGCCAAATTGCGGGAGTTGAAAACGGATGACAACCAATTGTTTTTAGATACCAATATGGAAGCAGGGCATGGAGGGGCTTCAGGACGCTTTGAAGCCTTAAAGGAGACTGCCAAGGAATACGCCTTTATCCTTGATTTAGAAGGAAAAATCGCATAAAATTAAAATTATTATTTTTGCACTTGTTTACAATAGTGCAAACTATTTTGCAAGACCTAACTTATACTATGGATAATACCATCAAAGCCTACGATAGCATTTTAGATTTAGTTGGCAACACACCGTTGATCAAACTGAACAAAATAGTCGAGCCCTTGGCCGGTAATTTTTATGCTAAATTGGAATGTTTCAATCCTGGTCATTCCGCGAAAGATAGAATAGCCACTTATATTATTGAGCAAGCTGAAAAGAAAGGACTTTTAAAAGCCGGTAGTACCATTATAGAAACTACCTCTGGCAATACGGGCTTTAGTTTGGCGATGGCCAGTATGGTAAAAGGGTACAAATGTATTTTGGCCGTAAGTTCAAAATCTTCACCTGATAAGATTGATATGTTACGTTCTATGGGTGCAGAGGTGTATGTATGCCCTGCCCACGTTAGTGCGGATGATCCCCGCTCGTATTATGAGGTAGCCAAGCGGGTACATCAAGAGACACCGGGATCCATTTATATCAACCAGTATTTCAACGCATTGAATATTGAGGCCCACTATCAGACCACTGGCCCTGAGATATGGGAACAAACGGGTGGCCAGATCACCCATTTGATAGCCTGTAGTGGCACTGGTGGTACCATTTCAGGAACAGCTCGTTTTCTAAAAGAGCAGAATCCAGATATCAAAGTACTCGCGGTAGACGCCTATGGTTCTGTTTTAAAGAAATATCATGAAACGGGTGAGTTTGATCACGATGAAATTTATCCCTATCGCATCGAAGGTTTGGGTAAAAATTTGATTCCCAAGGCTACTGATTTCAACACCATCGACCGCTATATCAAAGTTACTGATGCCGAGAGTGCCCATATGGCGAGAAAGATTGCCCATACCGAGGGTATGTTCGTTGGATACACCAGTGGGGCGGCCATGCAGGCTGTAATGCAGTACCATACCGAAGGGGAATTTACCAAAGATAGTAATGTGGTCGTCATATTCCCGGATCACGGATCGCGATATATGAGTAAGATCTACAGTGATGAGTGGATGGAAAACCAAGGCTTCTTTGATGCAAAAAATGCAGAAGTCCCTAAAGAAATACAGTACGTGAAGTAAGGATTAAGAATAACTAATTGAAAAAGCAACGGCTTTATGTCCGTTGCTTTTTTGTTTGTGAACATATCATTGCAAGGATCAATAAAATACATATTTTTGCAGTTGAAATATTTTAGGTAGATGAGAGATTTATTTGATAGGATTATTGAGAATAAGGGACCTTTAGGGAAATGGGCATCGCAGGCTGAAGGTTATTTTGTGTTCCCAAAACTAGAAGGACCGATTTCAAATAGAATGAAATTTCAAGGTAAGGAAGTCATCACATGGAGTGTCAATGACTATCTGGGCCTGGCAAATTTACCTGAAATCAAGAAAGTGGATGGTGACGCCGCATATGAGCACGGTTCTGCCTACCCCATGGGTGCTAGAATGATGAGTGGCCATACCGATTACCACGAACAATTGGAACAAGAATTGGCTGCTTTTGTGAACAAGGAATCCTCTTACTTATTGAATTTTGGGTATCAGGGAATCATGTCGGCCATTGATGCCTTGGTTGCAAAAGATGATATTATTGTTTATGATGTGGATTGTCATGCCTGTATCATAGATGGTGTGCGGTTACACGTTGGCAAACGCTTTACATTCAAGCATAACAATGTTGAAAGTCTTGAAAAGAACTTAGAGCGTGCCACAAAATTAGCCCAAGAAACGGGAGGCGGTATCCTTGTAATTTCGGAAGGGGTTTTTGGCATGCGTGGGGAGCAGGGTATCTTAAAAGAAATCGTTGCCCTTAAGAAAAAATACAAGTTTAGGCTTTTGGTAGATGATGCCCATGGTTTTGGCACCCTCGGTAAAACAGGTGCTGGAGCAGGGGAGGAGCAAGGCGTTCAAGACGATATTGATGTTTATTTTGCCACGTTCGCAAAATCAATGGCGGGTATCGGTGCTTTTTTGGCTGCCGATAAAGAAATCATTGATTTTCTAAAGTATAATCTACGTTCGCAGATGTTCGCTAAATCATTACCCATGATCTATGTAAAGGGGGCGTTGAAGCGTTTGGATATGTTACGTACGATGCCAGAGTTAAAGAACAAACTTTGGGAGAACGTAAATGCTTTGCAGAACGGTCTTAAAGAGCGCGGTTTTAATATCGGTACGACTACAAGTTGCGTGACCCCGGTCTATTTAAATGGAAGTATCCCTGAAGCGATGGCCTTGGTAAAAGATTTGCGTGAAAATTACGGAATATTCTGTTCTATAGTGGTTTATCCGGTAATACCGAAAGGGTTGATCTTATTGAGAATGATACCCACAGCTACACACACGTTACAAGATGTTACCGAAACATTAGACGCTTTTTCAGCGATTCGAGAGCGACTTGAGAATGGTACATATAAACGACTTTCAGCTGCGGTCGCTGCTGCTATGGGAGAGTAGTCGACTTTTACATGCTACAGCATAATTGTATTTCTACTTAGTCATTCCCTTGAATAACTGCTGTACTGTGACCAAGAAAAAATTGAAACTTGTTTTTAGGGATGGGGTTATCCCATAACCTATGAAAGTGATTTTTGCCCAAAATGTTATTGTTCTTGACAATTCTTGTAAATTTCGATTTGTCTGCGTTTTGTAACGTTCGTATTTCAATTTTTTCCAATCCTAGTAGAGGTTAGCGGCATTGTCAGAACTATCTTGACCGGTATATAAGCAAATAAAAAAGTACCCAGGTGTGTTCAACGAATACCTATAAATATTGTTTAAAGCCTTTTACATAAATCTCTGATTTGTTGCAATTAAGTGATTTAACCGTGAAGCCCTTAAGTTAATAGTTTCGTTTGTTGTTTGGTTAACTTCTATACGTATTTCAACGATTTATTGAAATTATTCATTTGGCAAGAAATCGTGGACTCTTTAGGTATGGCTAATTCATAGATGTTTAATTTGCTCGAAAAACAAGGAAGGTTACATCTTGCTGTACTTTATCATTCTTTTCTTTCGATTTCATTCTCCAAATCAGATATCAAAATCCGATATTCCGACTCCAGATTCTGGCCTTTTGCGATAACTTTACCCATCTTCTTAAGAAGTAAAATATACATATTCTTAAGCTTTTGCGAGTTAAAGGTTTTTATATAAAGGGCTTTGTCGTTTTGTTTTTCTTCTTCGGTTCGTTTCCTAAGTTTGGCTAAAACTTTTGGATTAATATTTAGATTAGCAATAAAACTTTCCTCTAAGTGTACCTTTGTGAACTCGGTCATTTCGTCTTCGCTTTCTTGGTAATCCGATACACTATCATAAAGCTTCGAAATTCTATTCTTTAAAGAATCATTTGTTATAATTTCAATTTTACCTGAATTTATTATGGAATTGTATATACCCGTGGAAGGATCAAATGTGTAGTTTTCAACATTTTCCGTTATCAATGAATCTAGGTAGACAAGCGGTCGGTTCGATACATCAACAAATAGAACTTCTTGCAGACTTCTATTTCTATTTATTTGGGCATTAAGAATATGGTTTAGCTCATCTAGATTGATTTTAATTGACTCATTTAAACTTTTTAGTGTTTTTAACTCGGTATTTTTCAACTGTTCCCTTTCATTCCAGTTGTTAATTTGCAATGCGATTAAAATTCCAACGACAACCAGCGTTATTTCCCCGAATGCATAAATCAAGTACTTTTTAAACTTGTTTTGTACAAGTAAGTTTTGTCTAAATTTTCTAAAGAATTTTATCATTGGTTATCTTGGTTTACATAGAGAACACAGCTTTACCTGGCGTAGGACAGCTGCAAAGCAGTGTACGGGTTTGAGCGCTAGTGGCAAATTTTACTGAAATATAAGAAAACCATGAGCGATATGATGGTGTAGGGAAATTTATGAATGGACAACGGCAAAAGATGAAAAGCAAGAAACTGATATTGATTGCGATGTTGAGCAGACTATTGAAACAAGCGTTTGCCATTGTAAAATAAGGCCAGCCCTATGATGAAAGTCACGCCTCGAAATTGAACTAAAAGAACTTTTTTTACTCAGTTCTTTGTTGTAGTCAGTTATTTCGTTTTTATCTTCTCAATCATTGCTTTAGAATTTTCATTTTCTGGGTTTAGTTCTAAAGATTTTTTGTAATTCTCCATTGCTAAATCATATTGTTTGTTGTTGTAATACGCTTCCCCTAATCCATTATATGATTTTTCTGACGGAAACTTTTCTGTTAAAAGTTGGTATACGGAAATTGATTTGTAAATCTGATTTTCACTCAAAATTCTTGCGCCTAAATATTCAAGTGTTTCTTCTGATTTATTTGGTAATTCAGATACTAATAGTTTGAGTATTTTTATAGCCTGTATATTTTTATTTTTCTCAAACAATTTATAAGACAAACGGGCTAATTCCCATTGGTTTGAAAAATTATAGGTATCAAAATCCGATTGCTTTAATTTTTTGTAATACGCAATCCCATCATCAACATTTTTATATGCTTTTTCACGAATAGTTAAATACACCGATTTTTGGGGAATGGTATAGGTTTCATTTTTAGTGATTTGGCTAATCGCTTCGGCTATTTCGTATATTTTTAAACTCTTATTATTGGTCATTAAAATTATCGTTGTTTGTTCCTTTAAATCAGAAAAAACAATGGATTCATAATTAAGGGAAGAACCGTGATGTATATAACTATTCAGCTCATTATCGGTGAATTTACCTTCGCCTAAAGCCGATTGACTTTGCTTAGAGAAGCTTTCAAAAAGTGTGTGTAATGATTCTTTTGAGATTAACTGATTTGACAATAAATGATGTACCCAAGTTGCTAGATCATCAATGGTTGGACATACTGAACCAGACATCTTTAATTCCATCTTTTCATCATTTACACCGTTACTATTAAATGCTCTTACAAAAAGAGGGTTATTGTATTGATGGTCTATAATTGAATTTTTGATTTTTAATGGTTTAAAAATATCTTGTTCTAAAAACTGATTAAATGTTTTTCCTGTTACTTTTTCAATAATTCGCCTTTGTAAAAATATATTGTTATTGCTATACGAGTAAGCAGTTCCTGGTTCAAATTCTAGTGCTTTTAGGTTTTTTAAACTGTTGTATATATCACTGTCGCTATGTGTGTTTTTCCAATCTATTGAAGGCAGGCCACTGGTATATTGTAATAGGTTTTTAATGGTGATTTTGTTAGACCATTCCGGCAGGTCTAATCCAAATTTTGACAGCTTATCACCCAATTGAAGTAGTCCTTTCTCCTTAAGCATCATAATTCCAACAGCATTGAATTCTTTAGAAATTGAGCCAATATCAAATAGCGAATTTTTAGTCAACAGTTTTGTTTTATTACCATCTACAAAGCCTTTTTCGGCTCTGTAAATGATTTTATCCTTTTTGATTACCAAAGCATTACCATTAAATATGTCTCGTTTATGGCAGATATCTAATAACGAATTGATTTGAATTTGATGTTCGTTTTGAGCATTTAATTGTAAAGTGAAAAGTG
Source organism: Croceitalea sp. MTPC5 (assembly GCF_036985505.1). NCBI lineage: Bacteria > Pseudomonadati > Bacteroidota > Flavobacteriia > Flavobacteriales > Flavobacteriaceae > Croceitalea > Croceitalea sp. MTPC5. The sequence goes on along the minus strand of NZ_BTGQ01000001.1, from coordinate 820,265 downwards.
ATAGAAATGAAATTAGAATAAGTCTTCGCATCATTGATTTTGATTGATTGTATGAGAAAGACGATTCTATCTTAAAATTGTTACGGTTCGTTTTTCTAATTGCCGACGGCTTTGTGTAAGAATAGTAGCGTATTAACAAACACTAACTTTTCGGTTAAACTGCTATTATTTTTATACAATGTTGTATACGGTTTTTTAGCAATATCGTACATATAGAGGCGTGAAAAATGAGCTCTTATCCGGATTTTCAATTCCTAATTCTTTGTATGCTTCCATACTCCAGTCTTGAAAATATTCTGTTGCTAAATGTTTACCTAAAAATTCCACTTCAAATTCTGGATAAGTAACCATCCTGTAGAAATCTCTAATGGTACTAGCTAATTCGGAACCATTAACTCCAGCAGCTATATTCGAATGATTAATCTTATACCTTTTGTCATTCATTAGATGTCCACTATTTTTTTCTATATTTTCATAACTCTCTACTATTGCTTCAACCAAGTACGGCCAATATGAATTTGCGGTAGAGTATTCTCCACTTTCTAAATTTCCAATTACGTTTCTTTTCGAACCTCCTAGCAGAAAATAATGTTCTATTTCAGGTAATTTTCCTACCAATCCAAATAGACTAGGATTTAAAGAAGACTTTATTGGCCTTACAATTACTTTTTCTTTTACCCATTCACCAGGATATTCTATTGTTCCAATTTGAGTTTTTTTCTCTAAATATTTTGTTACTTCATCAAGCATTGAAATCGTAGTATTTTCAATGTTTCCAGTTTTAATAGCTGCTTCGATAACTAAAAATTTGGCTTTAATCTCAGCATCTATCCCTTTAAAATTATCAGGTAATTGTTGAAAAAGATGTTTTAATTTCGATTCAGAGATGTAAATGTAGCTTTTCATTTGTTTTGTCAAAATTGTATACAACAAACAAATTGGTGTAGTTCTCGTTAACTTATCTAAATATAGTAAGAACCCTCTGAAGTCCACGCCAATACGGAAAAACAACCTTTTAAAACTTAGGTAATCGGTATATAAAAATATATCATCATTAAAATGAGATACAAAATACGTATAGCAAAAACAGAAACGGTTTCAAATGCTATAACGCCCTGCGGTACGTGCGTCTTCTTTTATGGGTTACCGGATCAAAGTGCTTCCACATCTGGCGTATGGCCGTATTCTCTTCCAATTCTGGGGTGCGAATGCAGTTGATAATCCCTTTTTCGGTAAAGGTTTTGTAGAACTCGTTGAAAATGATTGCCGTGACCCCTTTATTTTGATAATCAGGGTGAATACCGATCAAATAAAAAATAACATCCTTGCTATGTTTTTTGGCATGTAATAGATGGAACACCCCAAACGGAAACAATTTGCCCTTGGCTTTTTGCAATGCTTTTGAAAAAGAGGGCATGACAATCGCGAAGGCAACAAGCTTATCGTCTTTATCCACTACGAACTTGATATACTCCGGATTGATGAAACTGATGTACTTCTTTTTAAAATAGGCCTTTTGCACTTCGGTAATCTTTACAAAAGAAGCCAATTTTGAATAACTCTCGTTAAAAAGATCGAACATCTGGTCTACATAGGGCATGATTTCCGCACTTTCGGTGAAATTCATTTCCCGAAGCTGAAATCGTTTTTTGATAAGCATATTTGCCTTGGCAAAAAGTTTGGGATCGGCCGCTGCTGCCTTGAACTTATTCTCTAAATATTCTTTTTCCTTGACAAAACCATGGTGCTCAAAGTGTTTCTGGTAATATGGATGGTTGTACCAGGTAATCATGGTACCAATGTGGTCAAAGCCTTCGATAAGTACCCCGACCTTATCGAGGTTTGAGAACCCCACGGGGCCTTCCATATATTCCAAATCATGCGTTTTGCCGATTTCCTCTACTTTATCCAATAGGGCTTGTGATACGGCAATGTCATCTACAAAATCAAACCAACCGAAGCGCATTTTCTTGAGTTTCTGCTCCTTTACCTCGATCCAATTGACAATGGCTGCGACACGGCCAACGATTTCTCCATTTTTTACCGCTAAGAAAAAACGGGCCTCTGCGGTCTTAAAGGCGGGATTTTTATCTTTATCAAAGGTCTCAAGTTCATCTTTGATAATAGGGGGTACCCAGTAGTCGTTGTTTTTATAAAGTGTAAAGGGAAATTTGACGAACGCCTTTAAATCCTTTTTTGAAGTAGCTTCTTTTACTGTGACCATTGCCCGTATTTTGGTTGGTCAATATTAGCAATATTCTAAGCGGTAGAAAAACTTAGAAATCGATTTTATCTTTCTTTTTGCCTCGTTTTTTCTTTTTCTTCGGCTTTTTCTTTTTCATATCACTTTTCTTGATTTTACCAACACTTTTTTGGTCTTCGATAGGGATAAGCTGGTCTTTATGAAAATCCAATCGATACGATAGTCCGGTCGTGATGAAAAATCGGGAGGGAGTATTCTTGAAACTGGCCCCTGCGCTTAGGTCTGCCTGAAAATTAGGGCTGAATAAATGGGCGATACCACCTCGAATCAAAGAATCAGAGAAGCGGTCGCTATTGATCCCTTGGTGTTCCCCAAAAACACTCCATTTCGGATTTCTGAACGCGTGTGATAGTGAAATTATATAACTCAACTCGGGAAAATCGGTCGTAATACGATCATAGGCAATATTGGTGATCAATACCCATCTTGGGGTCAATCGACTCTGGGTGGCAATCATACCTCGGTATGAAAGGGTCGCATCCTCACGAAAAAAGGGATTGTCCCCTAAATTAAAAGTAGTCCCACCATACAATGAAATCGCGGGTAATAGGTTTTTGAACTGAAACTTATGGTTGGCTCGCCAGCTGTACAGATTGGGTTTGTTCGCTTCAGGATTTTTAAAAGGGTCAAATACCAAATACTTGATACCCAATCGATTTCTAGTAAAATCGGTACGGGTTTCCTCTAAGTTGAAATTGTTGAAATTGATATTTTGATTGATGAACGTACCCTCATAATTGATTTCTAGATTTTCAAATAAAAAACCATAACGTAACGAAAGATCGCTACCAAGAATACTCGATTCGGTATTCAAATCACTACGGTCTCGTTGTTCATATAATATTCCGAACTCTGCTTGTACCACATTTTTTCCTACGGCGTAGGCGCTGACCGATTGTCCCGGTCGATTCGAATTGATGACATCGGTATACTGTGCCATTACCATTGAGGGAACAAAAATTGTCAAAAAAAGAATTCGGATAATACGCGCCATGGACTGATTTTAATACTATTTTATGAAACTTATTAAAAGAATATGGGACTTACAGTGTAATTTTGAATCAATAGCAAACAGCAAGATGGTTTTATTACAAACGATTTTAATACTCATATTCGTATACTATGGTATTAAATTACTTTTAAAATGGCTGGCCCCTAGATTACTGCATTATGCAGCTAAGAAGACCCAAGAAAAGTTTGGTCAGCAGTTCGGTAACTACGAAGATTTCAATCAAAATACCACAAAAGAAGGACAGACCACGGTCAATAAACGACCTTTTCGAAAATCCAATCCCTCAAAAAAAGTTGGAGAATATATAGATTTTGAAGAAATTGACTGATCTTTAGGCTTTCAATAGATATTCATGAAGCTTTCTGCAAAGGCAATTCTCACAAACGCAATCATCATTGGTTTCTTCATCGTGGCTGCATTGGCTTATTTTTATCCGGTCTTACAGGGTAAGGCCATTTACCAATCCGATATTGCCCAATACAAGGGTATGGCCAAAGAGCGCAATGACTATAAAGAGACTACGGGCATTGAGTCGTATTGGACCAATAGTGCCTTTGGCGGAATGCCTACTTACCAATTGGGTGCCAATTACCCCCATGATTATGTGAAGAAACTAGACCGTTTGATTCGGTTTTTACCACGACCGGCCGACTATTTGTTTTTGTACTTTGTTGGTTTCTACATTCTCATGTTATGTATGAAAGTCGAATATCGTCTGGCCGTATTGGGCGCATTGGCCTTTGGTTTTTCTACCTATCTCATCATCATCTTGGGTGTCGGTCATAATGCCAAAGCACATGCCTTGGGCTATTTACCCATGCTATTGGGGGGGATTATTTTGGTCTTTCGAAAAAAGTACGTACTAGGGTTTTTACTTACCGCAATTGCCATGGCATTGGAAATCAGTGCCAATCATTACCAAATGACCTATTATTTTATGCTGTTGGTACTGATTTTGGGTATGGTGTATTTGGTCAATGCGATCAAAAAACAGCAATTACGACATTTTTTTAGTTCGGTCGGTATTTTGTTGGCCGCCGTTCTACTGGGTATTGCCACGAATGCTACAGGATTGCTGGCGACAAAGGAATATGCCGATTGGAGTACGCGCGGTAAATCAGAATTGACCATTAATGCCGATGGTTCGGCAAAAGAGGTAAGTACCGGATTGGATAAGGATTATATCACCCAGTATAGCTATGGTATAGCCGAATCATTGAATCTATTCGTGCCACGGATGTTTGGCGGTTCGAACGGTGAAAAATTAGGAAAAGACTCAAAGGCCTATGAATTCCTAACCGGACAGGGACTCCCCCCCAGTAGGGCCTTTGAATTTACGGAAAGTATGCCTTTGTATTGGGGTGACCAACCTATAGTAGCAGGTCCCGCCTATATTGGTGCGGTGATATTCTTTTTATTCGTACTGTCCCTGTTTTTAGTAAAAGGGAAACGAAAATGGTGGTTATTGGGCGGTATCGTTCTTTCACTGCTGCTTTCATGGGGAAAGAACTTTTCAATATTGACCAACCTCATGATCGATTATTTTCCGCTATATGACAAATTTAGGGCGGTGTCATCGATTCAGGTCATTTTAGAATTATGTGTTCCCATTCTCGCCATATTAGGTCTTAAAGAATTGTTCAAATCTTCTGTTGCTGGAAAAGAAAAACTCCAAGCGTTGAAATGGAGCGCAGTGATAACTGGCGGACTGGCCATTGGTATTTTTCTAATAAAAGGATTTTTTGATTTTGAGGGACTTGCTGATGCCAGGTACGAACAATATTTCGGAAAAGAACTGATGGCGATGATTCAACGCGATAGGGAAGCGGTTTACATCAGTGATACCATTCGTTCATTAGTATATGTCTTGTTGGTTGGTTTGATCACCTTCCTATTTTTAAAGGATAAAATCAAAAAAAACCTCTTTGCCATCTTAATCGGAACCTTTATAGTGCTTGATTTGGTTGGTGTCAACCTACGATATGTAAATGGGGAAGACTTTGTGCGACAACGTGCCGTTGAACAACCTTTTCAACCCACGGCCGTCGATCAAGCGATTTTAAAAGACCAATCGATATTTCGGGTTTTCGATCCACAGGAAGGCTTGAACGGATCCCGCTATTCCTATTTCCATAAGTCATTGGGAGGATACCATGCCGCCAAACCCAGAAAAATGCAAGATTTGGTGGAATTCCATTTGTATCAGAATAACCTGCAGGTATTGAACATGTTGAACGTAAAGTACATTGTTCAACAAGACGAAGAGGGGGCAAGTTTTCCTGCCATAAACCCTGATGCGAACGGTAATGCCTGGTTCGTGAAACAAATCAAGACCGTAAATAGTGAAGACGTGGCCATAAAAACTTTGGATTCTTTGAACACCAAGAATTCGGCGGTTATCAACGGGCGCAAATTTCCTGGGATCACTGACATGTCGTTCACGGTTGATTCTTTGGCTCGTATTGATTTAGTGGATTATCGCCCAAATTTCTTGAAGTATACCAGTACCAATACGAAGGACGGTTTTGCGGTCTTTTCAGAAATGTACTATCCAAAGGGATGGAAAGTGGCCCTTGATGGTAATGAAGTGCAACATTACGAGGTGAATTATGCGTTGCGGGGAATGAAGGTTCCTGCGGGTCAGCACGAAATCGTTTTTTCTTTTGAACCTGAAGTGGTAAAAACGGGGAGTACCATTACCTTGGCCAGTTCTGTTTTATTGGGATTATTGATTTTGGCAGGAATGGTTTTTTCCTTCATTGGAACAAAGCGAAAAGCAGAAGACTAATGCAGAAAGTGCTCATCGTCGCCTATTATTGGCCCCCAGCTGGTGGCCCTGGTGTACAGCGATGGCTCAAATTCGTAAAGTATTTGCCTGATTTTGGTGTCGAACCCATTGTATTCGTTCCTGAGAATCCAAATTATCCCATTGTAGATGCCTCTTTGTTGAAAGAAATTCCAGAAGGTGTGCGGATCATCAAAGAACCTATCTTCGAACCCCATGGCCTAGCAGCCCTATTTTCAAAGAAAAAAACAAAACGGATCAGTTCAGGTATTATTCAAAAACACCATAAACAATCACCAATGGAGCGCTTGTTTTTATGGATTCGTGGTAATTTTTTTATTCCTGATGCTAGAAAACATTGGGTGAGACCTTCGGTAAAGACCATTTCAAAACTAGTGAGGGATGAAAAAATCAAAACCATTATCACTACAGGCCCCCCGCATAGTGTCCACTTAATAGGATTGGCTTTAAAATCTCGTTTTGCTATTAGGTGGATTGCTGATTTTAGGGATCCGTGGACCGGTATCGGGTATCATAAAAAATTGAAACTCACAACCCCATCCAAGCGCAAGCATAAACTATTAGAACGGCAAGTTTTGACTACCGCTGATAAAATTGTAGTGACCAGCAAAACGACCAAGCGGGAATTTGAAGAGATTACACCAAAAAAAATCGATGTCATTACTAATGGGTATGATGGGAAAAAAATAATTGCCCCCTTAGATGGCAAATTCACACTGTCACATATCGGTTCATTGCTTACGGCAAGAAATCCGATTGTCCTTTGGCAGGTTTTACAAGAACTCTGTCGTGAAAATGCGGATTTCAAGGTGCAATTAAGAATTCAATTGATCGGGGTGGTCGGCGATGGGGTAAAAGAATCATTGGCCCAACATCAATTGAACGATTGCACGACCGAATTCGGTTATGTTCAGCATTCAAAGGTCTTGGAACTGCAAGCAAAATCGCAAATATTGTTGTTGCTGGAAATTGATTCAGAAGAAACCAAAGGAATAATACCTGGCAAATTATTTGAATATTTGAATGCACGGCGACCGATATTGGCACTGGGGCCAGAAAACTGGGAAGCTGGCATGATAGTGCTTGAGACGAATTCAGGAAAGCGCTTTACCCCAAAAGATAAATTAGACTTAAAAAATGTACTTTTAGAGTGGTTTACAGCTTTTCAAAAAGGGAAATTGACTTCAGGTTCAGAAGCAATTGAAAAGTACAGTCGTCGTGAATTGACTAGAAAACTTGCCAATACCATCAAATGGGAATCGTCTTAAAGCAGTCTTTTCGAAACACTATCATCACTTTTATAGGCTTCGCTTTTGGTGCTGTAAACACCCTTTTTCTCTACACTAATATTTTACGACCGTCATATTACGGGTTGGTGACCTTTATTTTGGCTACGGGCGCGATTTTGATGCCCTTATTTGCTTTTGGCGCCCACAATACGCTTGTTAAATTCTATAGTGCGCAAGATGAGGGTACCAAAAACTCATTCTTGACATTGGTGGTGCTGTCGCCATTACTGATCTTGATTCCAGCAGCTGGGCTTACTTGGGTTTTTTACGATAGTATTGCCGCATTCCTATCTCGAAAGAATGGGATTGTAGTTGATTATGTTTGGTATTTCTTTTTGGTAGGTTTGGCAATGGCTTATTTTGAAGTGTTTTATGCCTGGAGCAAAGTACACCTGAAATCCGTTTTCGGTAACTTTATGAAAGAGGTTTTTGGTAGGGTCTGTATTTCGATACTATTGGTACTTCTGTATTTACAAATGATTTCGCTGCCTTTATTTCTGAAGGGGATTGTCGCCGTGTATCTTTTACGTACCGCGATCATGAAGGTATATGCGTATCGTCTACGAAGGCTTAAATTGGATTTTGATTTCCCCAAATCGTATAAGGTCATCTTACAATACGGTATGCTGATGGTTTTGGGGGGATCCGTGGCGCTTATCTTAATAGAGATCGATAAGTTCATGATCAATCAGTATATAGCTATCGATAATGTGGCTTATTATGGCGTTGCGGTATATATTGCCACTGTGATAAGTGTTCCTAATCGAGCCATGAATCAGATTACCTATCCGATGACGGCCGAATACCTCAATCAAGGTAATCATTTTGAATTGGAACACCTTTACAAAAAGACCGCTTTGACCTCTTTTATCGCTTCGGGTCTGTTGTTCATTCTGATCATAACCAATATAGAGGCATTGTACCTTATGATTCCCGAAGCCTATAGAAATGGCTTCGTAATCGTGTTTATGATAGGCATGGCGAAGGTCTTCGATGCTTTCTTAGGCAATATCAACGCCATACTCTATTATTCCAGATTTTACCGGACAGTTTTGGTTTTTGGGGTCTTTTTGGCCCTATTGACCATTCTATTGAATCTGTGGTTGATTCCATTGTTTGGTATTGAGGGTGCGGCCTTGGCCAGTTTCAGTTCGATCTTTATATTTAACTTGATCAAAATGATTTTCGTGAAGCTCAAGTTTGGCATTGTACCGTATACCAATTCAACGTTTAAGGTTTTTGTGCTCTTGGTTTTGTTTGGGGTGTTGTTTGGGCAAATTACCTTCCATTTTCATCCAATTCTAAATATCGTTCTAAAAACGATTTTGATAGTGGTACCCTATTTTGGGCTATTGTATCGTTTTCAAGTCTCAGAAGACCTATCCGATTTGATAAAAAAACTATTGAAATTTTGATAAGAAAGACTTTAAGATTTTACAAATTAAACGGATTCCTGTGAACCCAGTAGATGAATTCTTCAGAACCATATTAGGTAGTTTTTATAAATTGAATGATGATGAATTTGAACAATTGCGGGCAATTTCACAATTAAGGGATTTTAAAAAAAAAGGAATTCTTATTATCTCAAGGCAACTATCATAAGGGCCTCTATTTTGTGGTTGATGGCACCATAGGGTTGTTTGAAGTGACCGATGGGAGGGAAGATTACCTGGAGTTTTTTCTTCTGGGAAGTTTTGCCTGTGATTTGGAAAGTTTGAGTACGCAAACAACCTCCAAGAAAAATCTTATGGCCATGTCTGATTGTTCGGTGCTTTATATACCCAGGGCCAAGTTATTGGAGCTTTATGAAGTGTCCCCGAGTTATGAACGGTTAGGAAGAAAAATGTTGGAGCATTTGGTAGCTTCACAACATCAATTTGCGGCCATCTTGAAAAACCTTTCCCCACAAGAAAAATATGCATTTATTAAAGAAAAGAGGCCTCAATTACTACAACAAGTACCCCTAAAATACCTTGCTTCTTATTTAGGACTTGCGAGGGAAACCTTAAGCAGGATCAGAAAGAAAATGTAGTCTTCAAGCGTGTATTATGTGATTTCACGCACACTTTTTCTTCTTTATGCAGCATAGTTTTGACGAGAAATCAATAAAGTCAAAATGATGAAAAAATCCCTTTTTACCCTGATGTTATCACTTCTTTTGGGCAGTGTAGCTTGTAAATCACAAACAAATGAAAACTTGGAATCTATGAAAAATGAAATAAAGGATGTTGTTTATGCCTTTGCAAAGGCAGGTGAAGAACGTAACATACAAGCGTATGACGATATCTTACATAGTGACTTTCGCGTAATCGCCAATAGGTACCCTACCCCAGACAAGACCTCTATCATACCGGCAGAAAACTATATCGGATTGCTCGCTAAAGAGGTCATAGGGGGTACCAAATTCAATGTTGAGTTTAAGCATGTCGAAGTCATGGATCACTCTGCCGTCGTCGTTGCCCATTTTAAAGCTGAAAAAGGCAGCCAATTGGTGACAATACTCTTGATCAAGAATACTGAGGACAAGTGGCAAATGGTAACGGACATGGCCGTTCAAAAGTAGTTAGGTACTTCATAAAAAACCCCGTAGCGGATAAATCCAACTACGGGGCAAACAACTAACCAACCTAAAAACTTCGTTTAAACCTTGTTTTGTAATTGCATGGGCAAGAAACAAAAACTGTTGGTTTGACAAATGCTGAGCGAAGCCGAAGCAGTTATGGCTTCTCTAAGCACCAATCTATGTTTTTACTGTCTTCTAGAACTTCTTGAGGTTCTTGAGGCAGTGGAACGACTTCGGTTTGATGACGCACTTCTACTTACGGTTTTCCGTTGTGGGGTGCTGCTTCGCTGTACCCGTGGCGTTCTTGACTGTGAACTTCTATTACTGACAACGTTTCTGCTATTCGGCTTTTTAAACGTCTTGGTAGACCTGCTTACCGTTCGCTTTTGAGGCGTTCGCGCTACTTGTCTTTTTGTGACCGAAGTGCTTCGCGGTGTACGGGTCACTGTTCGTTGTGTAACCGTATTGCCACGGTTTGAACGTGAAGCAACCGTAGTATTTCTTCGCGTATTACTTCTTCTCAACTCCGTATTTCTATTCGTTGAAGTGTTACCTACGGTATTTCTTCTTACCGTATTACGGTTACGACCAACGGTATTTCTAGAAGCCACTCGATTAGTAGCCCTGTTGACATTGTTTCGTCCGTTTCTCACTACATTATTACGTCTTACCCTGTTTTCACGAACAGCTACCCGTCTATCATTTCTATAGATATTTGCCCTTCGTGATCGGTTGAATCGGTATTCACGACCCCTGTTCACATAAGCACGCCTAAAATTATTTCTGTAAGGTCTGTGCCAAGTATACCGAATAGGGTTATAGAATCTTCTATAGGGAGTGGTCCATACATTGCAGAAACCGATTGCCGGTCTGGCAAACCACCTAAAGTGGGGTCTAAAGACGAAGTTTCTATTATACACATTTACAAATCCGGTGTGATGACTGAATACCCCACCATTGTAAAAGACATTTAATCCGCCGATTCGTCTGACCAACCCATTTCTATACCAAACATTTACCCCACCTATTTGTGATACACGACCGTAGTAGTCATAGAATACGGGTACATTTTCAACTTGAACGATGGCACCGTAATCATCATACTGTACAAAAGGATTGTAATTGAATCCAGAATTAAATGTTATACCAACATTACCGACCCTTGCACCAACACCAAGATTTACTTGACTGTCAATGAAGAAGTCAAATTCTCCATCGGGATACACTGAGAAGGTTACTCCGTTTTCTGCGAAGATGAAGGAGTTACTATTACGAAAAGTATTAACAACAACCTTATCTTCAAGTGTTTCAGCTTTGGTCATGGTTGTACCAAAAAAGACCGCTGCGATTAAAAGTATTAACTTTTTCATACTATAAGGTTTTAAGTTCTGGAAGTAACTATTTACATTCCGGTTAACTTATACCAAACAGCGTGCCAAAAATTCATTAATGGTTTTATATAACTGAATTTCAATTACTTATATTTTAGATATGCACCTTAATCATTATAAAGCATGGTGTTTCGAATTCGTATTGGCTTATAAAAGTGTGTTTTATATAGTGATTCCGTCAAGGGGGACGACATGGTGTTATCGCTAATTTGTTTTGAATTACCATTTCTAAGATTGGGGTTAAATGATAGCAATATGTATCTTACAACTGGTTTTCATATATAGTAAGAACACGATTCTATTAGGTCATGAATGATGCCTTTCCAGATGTTTTATACAATGGCGTGCTGCTCTGTACGAGCATTTACCTGATTGTTTTGGCCGTGGTCAACTTTTTTTCAAATAGAAGTCGATTCATTTTATTGGGTCTACTTTGCTTTCTGATGGGGGTTACACTGGTCAATAATATTTTTTGGCCCGTGGTAAAAAAAGACTGGTTGTTGTCTTTGCTTCTGGGATCGGGCAAGAATGTATTTATTGGCCCCCTTATTTTTCTATACCTTTCTACATGGCGACCCGGGCCAAAGAACGTTCAACATAGTACCCTAACACATATGATGCTTCCCGTGATGTTACATTTCACGTATTATGGCGTAAAATTCATATTTCCGGAGTATTATGCACTTCATTATGTTACCATTGCCACCATGTTGCTCATTATCGAGTCGTTACTATTGGTCTTCTATTCGGTTCTGTCGGTAAAGCTGTTGGCCACACTGCAAAAACAAAATGGTACTAGTGTTAAGACCAATAGAATCAAACTGCTGCTTTACCTGCTACTTTTTTATTTCTTGAGCGGTAAAACATATGACGTGGCTTCTATTATGTTTGCATCCCCATTTTGGTCAACGGCCTTTTTAAGTATCAACCGATACTTTTTCATGCCAATGGTGATTTTTGTGAATGGGTCGTTGATAGTCTATACGGTACTTGAAATGAAATGGGTCAGACCTGTTTTATTTGGGAAAGGACGGCATGATACCCGCGGGGCATTGAAGAATAGTGAAAAATTGGATGCTCTGTTTCAAAAGTATTTTGGTGAAGAAAAGCTATACACCGATACGGAAATAAGTATCAGTTACCTGTCTAAGTTATTCGGGATTCCGCCCCAGAGCATTAGGCATTATCTGCGCCATAAGTTCAACATGGGTTTCAAGGATTATATCAACCAAAAACGGGTTGAGGAACTTAAAAGGATGTTGCATAATGAAGAATGGAAAGCCTATTCTTTGATCGGTATGGCCAATACGGTGGGCTTTAAATCACCGGCGACCTTTTATCGGATTTTTAAAAAGTACACCGGTATGACCCCTTTGCAATACCAGCAACGAAAGTAGGCTGATTTTACTCTAGATTTCTGACCTTGACCACCGTTAATGTCACTGGAAAGTTTTGGACGCCGCATCCGTCTTGTATTAAATTGAAGACCAATCTATTCCCTTCTTCCGACAAAGTCGCTTCGCCATTACCGTCAATATTGGCCGTACAGGGCGGCAATTCTGAATCAAGTCGTACGGCCATATTCAATAATTGCAGACCTTCTACTTGAAAGTTCAGGGTGCCATCATTGCCCTCAACGTTACAGCATGGTGTAAAGTTGCTGGTACCAAAATATTCCCCGTTGAACCGATCTGTGCCATTCGGCCTGATAATGACCGACGTATCGGCCAAACCTTGGTCGGCAGCTATCGAACCCACATAAAAACCACTTAGGGCAGTCGTAAGTTCAACAGATGGTTCTTCCATGGGTTCAGAATCGTCTGAATCGGAACAAGAACCAAAGGTTACTACTATTCCGCATAAAATCAATTTGTAAATGTCGTTTAGTCGTATCATGGTGTCAAAACTACGACAGTAAGTCTTTGATATAGGGAACACATGTATCTCAAAAAAGGTTTTGAGAACACTATTTTCACTAATTCGGGTGTTTGCGTTGTATTTCGACCTACCCTAAACCGAATTCGCAGATAGGATGTTCTTGATTTCTAGCTTACATATGGTTCAAATACCGTGTATTGTTATGGTCAGAATTGTACATTGTGTCTCATAGGAAACTGTTCTGGAATGGTATTGTTTTCTTCCCCGAGATTTTGCCTAAGGTCAATTTCAATTCCCCTGGAAATGGTGGATATCGGAACATCGTTGGCCGTACCCTCAAAAGGATTTTCACCGGTACGCCCGATGCGTTCCATCGTATGGAATATCCACGCGACAATAATATAAAAAGGTACGCTAAGCCAAATAAACAAGTCCCCCACGAGAGGGTGGTGTTCAGCAATATCCCGTCCTATTTCACCAAATTGCGGCACCAATGCAAACGGAAGCAATAACACGAATATCCACATAAAGAAATGGTTCAGCGTGGCAAAATGCCTGGGATAGGGAAAATTTTTGATACGTTCGCTTTTGCCCTGTAACGTAAACAACTCTTCTAAAACACCTTCCAATTTTAAAAAGGCAAACTCCCAAATGAGACCTCGCTCCTTAAGTTGCCTCAAATGATGTGATTGTTGGTATAAAATAGCAGTTTGTTTGTTGTTCTTTTTTAGTACGTCTTCTAAATCCCCTTCTGAAAGATAGGGTTCTAAGTCACTGGTCAGCTCAAATTCATGTTCTGGTGGTCTGGCATCCCAATCTTGATTGGTTCTGTGTTTTGCAGTAGTCTCCCATGATCGTTGTGCCCTCATAGCATGTCTTAGGGCCGTCATCCAGGCAATATGGCGATAGGTCAATACCTCAATTTCCTTTTGTAGTTCTTCGTTCTGTAGCGGGTTTTCAGCTTTTTCATTGGTGACCATGTCTTGCACGAACATCCCGAAGGTTCGTGAGGTATTGACCACCCCACCCCAAATTTTTCGGGCCTCCCAAATTCTACCATAGGCGGAGTTGTTTTGAAAACCGATGACAAAGGCCACGGCGGTACCTATTAAGGCCAAGGGCGTCCAAGGAATTTTTAGCCAGGCCAAGTCAAGAAAATAATATGTGGCGACGACGCCCAAAATGATGATGATAAACAATAGGGTCTCAAAACGGGTCCAAACCGCCATATGAAAGGCGGAATAGGTTTTTTTGGTGTACATGGAAGCAGTTTTTTCTAGGAGACAAGCTACGAAATTATGACTATTAAATGACGTTGGTATTTTTAATCGATATTTCGCTTTTCATATCGAAAATATGTTTAGCATTAGTTGATCGGTTTGAATTTAAGAAAGGGATCTTACCAAGAAAAACAGACTAAGAAATTTGTAGTTTAATAACGCTACTTGTGAAATGAAAGCTTATAGTATTTATCTAGTTGAAAAACGATTGTTCGGATTTCATTCAAAAAATCTTTTCAGCACTAAAGTATCAGTATGATATTTTGATTCAATTTCACTTTTATAGTTTACTTTTGCCCTCATAATGCTATCTTTTAATTCAAGGATTTTCCAACTTCGGTGAGGAATAGAAGGCACCATACTATATAATTTCATTTTCAAAAATTCATTATTGCTACTGTAAACTAGTTCTGATGTATTGGTTTCTAAACAATTGAATTTAATTTCATTTGAATTGATTTCATAGATGCATGGCCAAAGTGAGTCAATTGGAAAAGGGGAGGGAGGTGGTTTAAAATTGATTTCATAGTTCTTCTGCCAAAACTCAGAAATCCATTTTCCAGTAATAGTTCGCTTATTTAAAAACATCTTTCTTTTGACAAATGTAATTGTGTGGTTTTCGTTAAATGGGCTATATAGGCGTGCTTCAAAACGATCTAATTGAATCTTGGTAAAGTAAAAATGATTTATTCCTATTCTAATTAATGGGTAGATGTTTTTACCAAGTTGGTAGTCAAACTTACTGTGCAAGTTAACATCAATTAGTATGGAGTCTTGTGCATCATAAATCATTTCCCATGAAGAATCCTCTTCATTCTCAATCTTCTGGACATAAACATCGTAGGTATTTCCAGGGAAATTATCTTTTAAATCGAAATATTCTTTTCGTTGCCAAAAATAAAACGCAGCTGTCAAGACCACAAACGTCAAAGCTATTGCGAGAATAACTTTAATGAGCTTGGAAAATTTTATAATAGTCATTTATAGAATCAATTAATTCTTATCCCCCAAATACTTCGCCGTAAACGACGCATTACTATGCACCATTGCTGAAGTACTTTCTGCTATAAAATCACGACTGTTCGCATAAAATTTTAATTTTTAGAATTGTAAAAAAGCCAAATCCAAAAAAAAACAACCAACAGCTCCAGTTACATTAAAAAACAATAGTGTTTTATTCTTATTGTACTTATTAAAAATTGATAAAGTACTTGGTATGAGATATAAGTTTCCAATTAAGGTAATTGGTAAAATCATCGTTCCAAATCCCCAGCAACAACCAAACTCATTCATTATTTGTAATGTCCCAGGTATAAAAAAGAAGATGTTGGATAAAACAATGAATATTGCTAAAAAAATGTTTATAATACGGAATTCTTTGCCCATCGCAGCTAAATCTTCTCCGCTAAATACTTCGCCGTAAATGACTCCTTACTTTTTACGATTTCTTCAGGAGTACCTTCCGCTAGTAGATAACCCCCATTTACACCACCTTCAGGGCCAAGGTCAATGATATAATCCGCACATTTGATCAGTTCAATATTGTGTTCGATGACAACAATGGAGTGCCCTTTGGCCAATAATTCGTCAAAAGACTTCAAGAGTTTCTTGATGTCGTGAAAATGAAGTCCTGTAGTGGGTTCATCAAAGATAAACAGGGCTTTTTCCTTGGTATTTCCTTTGACCAAAAAAGAAGCTAGTTTAATACGTTGTGCCTCACCACCAGAGAGTGTCGAAGAGCTTTGCCCCAAGGTTACATAGCCTAGGCCGACATCTTGCAAGGGTTGTAACTTGTTTACGATCTTATTTTGTTTGTGGGTTTCAAAGTGGGCAATGGCCTCATCAATGGTCAAATTGAGAATATCATTGATACTTTTACCCTCAAACTTTACTTCCAAAACCTCTCTTTTAAAGCGTCTGCCATCACAAACATCACATTCGAGGTGTACATCGGCCATAAATTGCATTTCTACAGTGATTTCACCTTCACCCTTACACTTTTCACAGCGCCCACCATCGACATTGAATGAAAAGTGTTTGGCCTGGTAGCCACGAAGTTTACTTAGCTTTTGGGTCGCAAACAAGGCCCGAATATCATCATAGGCCTTGATATAGGTTACGGGATTGGAACGAGAGGACCGGCCAATCGGGTTCTGGTCCACAAATTCCACATGCTTGATTTGGGCATACTTGCCATCTACTTTTGTGAATTGGCCAGCCTTTTCACCATAACCGCCCACTTCCTTTAATATCGAAGGATAGAGTATTTTTTTGACCAAAGTACTCTTACCGCTACCGGAAACCCCAGTAACCACGGTCAGCATGTTCAAAGGAAAAGTAACATCAATATTTTTCAAGTTGTTTTCACGGGCACCGACAATTTGAATATAGTTTTTAGAATTACGCCTTTCTTTCGGTACCGCTATCTCCATCGCTCCGTTCAAATAAGATGCGGTCAACGAATCTGATTGTAGTATGGCTTTCATTGGCCCCGTCGCGACGACCTTGCCCCCTAGGGTGCCCGCCTCTGGGCCAATGTCGATAACTTCGTCTGCCGCTTTCATAATATCTTCATCGTGTTCCACTACAATAACGGTATTGCCCAGGTCCCGTAACGATTTTAACACTTCGATCAAGTTTTCCGTATCCTTGGGGTGTAGGCCGATACTCGGTTCATCCAAGATGTACATCGAACCGACCAAACTACTGCCCAGTGATGTCGCCAAGTTGATACGCTGGCTTTCCCCACCTGATAGGGTATTTGATTTACGGTTCAAAGTGAGATAGTTCAACCCTACCTTATTCAAAAAATCCAATCGCGTGTTGATTTCCTTTAGCAAGCGTTTTGCAATGTGGGTGTCATGTTCTGATAGTTGCATTTCTGCAAAGAAGACGACCAAATCTTTTATCGGCAATTCAATAATATCAGAAATGGACTTACCATTTACTTTTACGTAATCAGCTTCCTTTCGTAACCTTTTTCCATTGCAAAGGGAACATTTGGTCTTACCGCGATAACGCGAAAGCATTACCCGATTTTGGATTTTATAACTTTTCTCTTCTAACTGTTCAAAGAACTTATGGATACCTATAAAATGGTCATTACCATTCCAAACCACCGATTTTTGGTCTTCAGAAAGTTCGAACCAAGGCTTGTGTATGGGGAAATCAAATTTATAGGCGGAGTTCACCAGTTGTTCGCGATACCAGCCCATACTTTCGCCACGCCATGGGAATATGGCCTCTTCATACACCGAAAGTGCCGTATTGGGCACGACCAAATCGGGGTCGATACCGATGACATCCCCATAACCTTCACATTTCGGGCAAGCGCCATAGGGGTTATTGAAACTGAAAAGGTGTACGTTGGGTTCTAGAAACTTCATACCATCCAATTCAAACTGATTGCTGAATAGCCGTTGCGTTTTCGTATCCAATTCCTCAATGGCACAATTTCCCTTTCCCTCGAAAAAGGCATTGTCGACCGCATTACCCAATCGGTTCAAAAAATCTTCGTCCGTTTTAACTACGATCCTATCCACCACCAAATCAAATTGCTTTCCGATAGTCTCGGGTACTTGATCGATACGCATGATCTCCCCGTTATATTTGATACGTGCGTAACCTTGTTTTGAGAATAGTTGTAACGATTTTAGGGCATCCCTATCTTCTTTTATATGTATAGGGGCCAGTAAGAGCAATTTTGTACCTTCTTTAAAGTTCTTTACATAATTGACCACATCGGTGACCGTGTTCTTTTTGACCTCTTCGCCCGAAATGGGGGAGATGGTCTTGCCAATACGGGCGAACAACAACTTGAGGTAATCGTAAACCTCAGTAGTCGTGCCAACAGTCGAACGGGGATTTGTGGAATTTACCTTTTGCTCAATGGCAATGGCAGGGGCAATGCCCTTGATATAGTCTACTTTAGGTTTATCGAGCTTCCCTAGAAATTGTCGCGCGTAAGACGAGAGGCTTTCCACATACCTACGTTGACCTTCTGCATATAGGGTGTCAAAAGCAAGGCTCGACTTTCCGGATCCGGATAATCCGGTGATGACGACCAACTTGTTTCGGGGTATAACGACGTCAATATTTTTGAGATTATGAAGTTTGGCACCCTTTATGATGATGTTTTTCTTGGGGTCAACGTCTAAAACAGTGGGCATTTGCGTATATTTAAGCAACAAAGATACAATTGATTGTACTTAATGTCTATATTGTTAACTTTGACATCTAAAATAACGCATATCACAACATAGTTTTTCATGAGGAGCCCCTTGTAACTATATTTGGTGTGTAATTAAAATCCTGATAGGCCTATACAGAAATAATTACTTTTTTAAAATTATACTAATAACTCAAAGTCCAAACCCTTGGTGGTCTGGCGCTAATTTTAACCAAAAAGTAATTTGTATGGAACTACAAATCGACGACTCGATATTGGTAAGCAATTATGTTGCAGGAGACGAAAAAGCCCTTGAAGTCTTAATTAACCGACACAACCAAAGAATTACCAGCTTTATTTATTCCAAAGTTCTGGATCGGGATATTACCGAAGATATTTTTCAAGATACTTTTATCAAGGTCATCAAGACCCTAAAAAGGGGTTCTTACAATGAAGAGGGCAAATTTTTACCTTGGGTCATGCGAATTGCGCACAACTTGATTATCGACCATTTTCGTAAGAACAAAAGAATGCCAAAGTTCGAAGGTAATGATGACTTCAATATTTTTTCGGTTATCAAAGATGATAAGTTGAATGCCGAAAAGCAGCTGATCAAAGACCAAATCGATAGTGATTTGACCTTATTGATTGACGAACTACCAGATGACCAGCGTGAAGTTTTGATGATGCGTATCTATAAGGATATGAGCTTTAAAGAAATATCTGAAAACACCGGTGTCAGCATCAATACTGCCCTAGGCCGTATGCGCTACGCTTTGATCAACCTAAGAAAAATCGTTGACAAACATAATATCGTTTTAACGAATTAATCTGCATTAGGTCGAACGGAGCAATATTTCCATTTTACTGGCGTTATCCTATCATAACATTAATGCTAGAATATGGAAGAAATTTACTCTGAAGAACAAAAAATTTGTAGAATCACAAAGGCTAGACCTGAGACAGTCTCGTTTTTGCTCGCATTCTCTAAGTCAATGAAGGTCATTGATTGTAACAACATGAAATTCGAAACGGTTTTGAACTAAACCTCGGATTCAATGAATTAAAAAAACCGCTATTTAGCGGTTTTTTTAGTTTTATAATAGTCGTTCAATACCGATTTTCTGCCAATAGTCTTCGTGATGATGTCTTTTTCCAAATTCCATCCCCGGGCCGGTGAATATTCCCTGCCATACCAAATGATTTGAAGATGCAAATCATTCCAAAGTGCTTTCGGAAAGAGTCGTTTGGCATCTTTTTCAGTTTGTACCACATTTTTTCCATTACTAAAACCCCATCGGTACAATAACCGGTGAATATGGGTATCTACAGGAAACGCCGGAATTCCAAACGCCTGTGAAACTACCACACTGGCCGTTTTATGTCCGACGGCAGGTAGTTCTTCCAACAGTTCCATCTCTTGAGGGACCACTCCATTATATTTTTCAATCAAAATTTTAGAAAGACCGTGTATTCCTTTTGATTTCATGGGCGATAAGCCAACGGGTTTTATAATTTCCCTGATTTCTTCAACAGTCAATTTGACCATGTCGTAAGGATTATCGGCCCGTTCAAAAAGTAGGGGGGTTATTTTGTTTACCCTTACATCGGTACTTTGTGCGGATAACAATACCGCTATCAATAAGGTGTAGGGGTCTTGGTGGTCTAGAGGAACTGGAATAGTCGGATAAAGTTCTTGTAAAGTTTGAATCGTAAAGGCAACCTTATCCTGTTTTGTCATTTTTTTGTTTAATTTTATCAAAAATATTTTAAACAAAAATAATTTTGATATGAATACTTTAAAAGAAGGCGATAAAGTACCTGAATTTTCATCAAAAGACCAAGATGGAAACACTATAAATTTATCTGATTATCGTGGTAAAAAGCTTGTTGTTTTTTTCTATCCACGTGCCAATACTCCGGGTTGTACGGCCGAAGCATGTAATCTACGTGATAATTATGCCGAGCTGCAAGCGCAGGGGTACCATATTTTGGGCGTTAGCGAAGATTCTGAAAAAAAACAGACTAATTTTAAAAATAAATACGAGTTCCAGTTTCCGCTATTGGCCGATGAAGACCATACGGTCATTGATGCCTTTGGTGTCTGGGGACCAAAAAAATTCATGGGCAAGAGCTATGACGGCTTGCATCGTACTACGTTTATCGTGAATGGAGAAGGTGTCGTTGAGCGGGTTATTTCAAAAGTAAAGACCAAAGACCATGCTGCGCAGATTCTTGAGGCGTAGTCTCAAAAAATCACCCTAATAGGATCAAATACAAAATTATTTGGTCCTATTTTTCCTTTACTCCTCTTCAACTTCTTCTGCCTCAATTTGCTTGCGAACAAACAGCTTTTTTTCTTTAATGACTTCGGCAATACCTTCGGGCAACATTTCTTCCCAACCTTCTTCGCCATTGGTAATGCGCTTTAATACTTCCCTAGAGAAGATATCCATGATATCGGGGTCGTAATCAATGATATCCATGACCTTATTATTGTACTTAAAGAATTTGTACAGTTCTTTCATACGGGGGTGCACCTTAACATTGTTGCTGGTCATTATCTGCCCCGTATTTGAGTCTTTCATGGGGTAGAGGTACACTTTTAAATCTTTAAAGAACAGTTTACCAAAGGCCTCTAGAATACCACCACTTAAATGGCGATAGTATTTTTCATCAAAGACATCGACCAAATTATTGACCCCCATAGTCAAGCCGATACGTGCCTTGGTGTAATTGTTCAGGTACTCTACCAGCTTGTAATATTCTTGAAATTTCGAGATCATTACGGTATGACCCAGGGAGCATAGTAACTCGGCCCTGTCCATAAAGTCCTGTTCATCGATTTCACCTGATGCCCGCAGATTTGATAGTGTAATCTCAAAAATGACGATGGTATTGTCGTAATCTACGGTTTGTTCGCGCACGAAAATATCGTATGATTTTTGAAACATGTCCATATTTACCTTGGTAACCGGCCTGAAACTCCCTCTTAGGGCTAAAATATTCTTCTTGTATAAAATGGATGCTGGCAAAAGGTTATTACCATCAGGACCAAACATCACGGCATCGGTCATGTCATTTTTAATAAGTTGTAGGCTCATTAAACGGTTATCGACACCTTTAAAACTGGGCCCGGTAAAGTTGATCATGTCAATCTCAAGGGTGTCCTTGTCGATATGATCATAGAGGTATTTCAAGAGCTTTCGCGGTCTATCGTGTTTGAAATAGGCCCCGTAAATCAGGTTAACACCAAGTATACCCAGGGTTTCTTGCTGTAACCGTGCCTCATTTTGTTTAAAGCGAACATGAAGTATGATCTCATCGTATTCTTTCTGTTTCGGATCCAATTGAAACCGTAGGCCTATCCATCCGTGCCCTTTGTAACGCTTTGAGAAATCTATGGTGGCCACGGTATTGGCATAAGAAAAGAACAAATAATCAGGATTGCTGTTTCTGTCGATTCGCTTTTCCACCAAATCCATTTCATGGCGCAACATTGTTTTCAATCGGGCTTGGGTCACATAGCGTCCATCCTCCTCAATCCCATAAATGGCATCACTGAACGATTTGTCGTAGGCGCTCATCGCTTTGGCAATGGTGCCAGAGGCCCCCCCTGACCTAAAGAAATGCCTGGCCGTTTCTTGGCCGGCACCTATTTCGGCAAAGGTTCCGTAGATATCCGGATTCAAATTGATACGAAGGGTTTTTGCTTTTATGGATGGTACGTTTTCAAAACCACCAACTTTAGTACCTAAGGGAGCCATGTATATGTCTTTGTTGTTAACAAAGTTAAGAAGTTAGAAAAATCTTTTAGACAAATATGTTATAATTTTGACTTAAATGGATTGCAGTTTGAAAATCACTTTTTTGGGTACGGGAACATCTCAGGGAATTCCGATTTTGGGGAGCCGACATCCCGTTTGTTTAAGTGCCGATGAAAAGGATAAGCGACTGCGGGTTTCCGTTCTGGTCTCATGGGCCGATTGTAATTATGTCATTGATTGCGGCCCCGATTTTAGACAGCAGCTCTTGCGAAATCCTATCGATCAATTGAATGGTATTTTATTTACCCATGAGCATTCAGACCATACCGCGGGTATCGATGATATACGACCTTTTTTCTTTCGACAAGGTGACATTCCCATATATGCCCATGAGCGGGTGGTGAAAGCCTTAAAAAGACGGTTTGATTATATTTTTGCCGATGCCGACAGGTACCCGGGAGCTCCGGCAGTAGCTATAAATTTGGTCGATAAGCATACGCCTTTCGAACTTTCAGGTCTTAAAGTGACGCCCATTGAAGTACTGCACAATCGATTACCGGTACTTGGCTATCGTATTGGGGATTTTGTGTATTTGACCGATGTGAAGCGCGTTGAAGAAGAAGAACTTTCAAAACTTGAAAACTGTAAGGTGTTAGTGGTGAATGCTTTGCGAATCGAACCGCACCATTCCCATTTTAATTTGGAAGAGGCGTTGGAGTTCGCCAACAGCGTAGGGGCTGAGCGTACTTATTTCACACATATTAGCCATCTTTTGGGATTTCACGAAGAAGTTCAAAAAGAACTGCCCGAAGGTGTATTTTTGGCCTATGATAATTTGAAAATTACGATTTAAAATGAAAAAGAATATTTTTCTGTACCTCTTTGTCTTCGTGTCGTTGATTGCGTTGTATATGATTGTCAATGGTAACAAAATACAAAACGCCAATCAAATGGAAATCGAAAAACTACAGGATGAGGTATCGGCACTAAAAGATTCGGTACAGCAAGAAAAACTGCGGGTTTTGGATATGCAGTACTTCTCATTGGAAAACAACGACGATGCCCTGGCCTACTATGACCATTTGAGTTTGAAGCAGCCCACACGTTATATCGAGGATAAGCTTTTGGAAACCAACGAGCGCCGGGGCGATAATCCGTTGATACCGTATGAGGGTATGGAAAGTGATTTTAAGATCAACAAAATAAAGGTAATGAACCATAAATGGATCGTTGCTGATTTTTCAGACGGCCAATATTGGGGCGATTTGATCATCAAGTATGAGTTAAAAGACGATTTAAGCGTCGATTTCACCCTACTTGACCACTTGTTGTATACTCGCAGTAATTAGGCTATTTCCTTTATTCATCTTGGTTTTCTGGGGAGATGCGATAGGTATAGCGCTCAGGTCCCACTAGTATACTATCGTTTTGTATAAAAGGGATAAGGTACTTTTTGGCATAATCGCGGAACCCAACGAAGTTTGAGACTTTCCATTCGAGTTCCACGGCTTTTTGGTCCGCATAATCTTCCATTCCCCTTTTTTCGTCGACCAAGCCAATGAATGTAGTGTTGGTCGTTTGATAAATCTTGGTCCAACCTTGATCGGCGACAAGTTCATAACCCAGCCTTTGTTCATAGAACCGTTGCATTTTGAGCATATCATTGTGATAGGTCCAGGTAATGGTACCGTAGAAGTCCAAATCAGCTATTTTGGTCTTTACGGGCCTTACCGTGGAAAGGACAGCCATGAAAAGTTCATTTTCAGGGTGCTGTTTAAACTGTTCAAATTCCAATAAATAGCCTCCTGGGTCAATAGCTACGAAACCATCATGAGGGCCGCCTACCCGAGGTTTGTAGGTGTATTTTATAGGTATGTCCTCACGCTGTACATGGGCATACCATGACGCTAATTCGTCGGTCAACAAGGCAATTGCCGTTGACTTTGGGTCTTTGATGGTATGCTTTTCATCAAAGGGATGCAATTGAATATACCCCTTGCTACTGATTTGAAATGTACTACTATCCTTTTGATGAAGGCCCAAAGTGTTTTTGTAAAAGGAAATGGCCCCCTCTAAATCAGCATAATACAAATGTGTCGTTTGTTCTTTGACCTTAAAAGAGGTGAGGTCGCGGTATGCTGAGTTTTTACGAAGTAATTCGTTGATTCCTTTTGGGCTATACCCCAATAGACGGCCTAAGCGCCTTGAGTTGGCCTCTAAGGCTTTGAAATCTTTACTTTCGATGACCAATGCATCCTCTTTCCACTGCAGATATTGGTGCAATCGGTTTCCCTTATAAATCAGTACTACTTCTTTGCCCTTAGCGATATCATCGGGAAATAATAGTGAATTCGGAAGGTTTTCCTCGCGGTACAACGCTACATCATAGTCTTGGGCAATACCCTCAAAATCATTCCACAGGGCATTCACTTCGTCGGTTTGCATCGGATAATGAAAAGCGACGGGTTTGGCATCGTTGGCGACCATTTCACAATACACCCCAAAAGCTGTTAAGGCTTGATGGTCTTTTGTATCACAAGAATTGAAGAGCAGTACGATTCCGAAAAAGGCTAAAAACCATTTTAACATAAAGGTCACTGATGGTTGATTCAAAACGTTCTGTAATCGCCCCCTAAATATTGGTTCGCTTCCGCTTCGGCGAATTTGGCATTCGCACTGTCCCAATGTAGGGTCTCATTCGGAAAGCGACCTGCGATAACACCTAATAAAATGGTTTCCGTCAGGCGTGACGCATACGAAAATGGTGCTGTACATTCATCTGTTCCCAAACAGGCGTCCACAAATTGATGGTAATGCTTTGGACCTTCTGAGGCGTAATTGCGAATGGGTTTTCCCATGTTGTGGATTTTTTCTATTTCCGCGATTTCAGCCGAGATATCCACATATTCACCATTCACTATTTTTTTTGGGAGCTCCATAAAGTGCGGTAATAACAGGCGCCCCTTTTCACCGATGAACATCGCGCCTTGTTCAGGCAGTTGCCCCTGTTCGGTTTGTTTGGTCTCTAAAGAGATCTTATCCTTTAGATCATCTTTGTCACCAGTGTCATCTTGATTTTTCGTACCACTGTTTTCCATTGCCCCTGGTAATCTAAGGTCTTCATGCAGTTGAGGGGCTCCCGGACCATCATACCAAACCCATTTTAGGGTGTCGGCGGTATATGCCGTACCCGGAAATTCATAGGTTACCACATTGTTTTCAGGATATCCGAAGCCATTCGGTGCCCTGCATTCATTTTTAATGGTCATCGGTACATCTAGCGCCAAGGCATTGTAGGGCGTATCAAAAATATGTACGCCCATATCGCCCAAGGTGCCACAACCGTAATCCATTAACTTTCTCCAATTACCGGGATGATAGACGTTTTCTTTGTACGGTCGTTCAGAAGAAGTCCCTAACCATAGGTTCCAGTCCAAGGTTTCCGGTACTGGGTCTTGTCCCACTGGTTCCGCCCCGTCATACCCCCAATTTTTTGGAGACCAGGCCCGTACGGTATGTACCTTACCGATAATACCCGACTGGATCAATAGGGTTGCCAATTTATAGTCATAAAAGGAGTGGACTTGAATCCCCATTTGGGTGACCAATCCTCTCTCTTCTGCTATTTTTTTCATTTCCCTTGCCTCAGAGACATAGTGCGTAAGGGGCTTTTGACAATAAACGGCTTTGTCCATATTCATGGCCATTAAAGAGGCGGGTGCATGGGTGTGATCCGGGGTAGAGACGATAACGGCATCTATTTCTAGGGCCATTTCGTTGAGCATCACGCGATAATCGGTGTAGGTATTTGCTTTAGGGTGTAATTTTTTTGCTGCTGCCAAATTATTGGCATCCACATCACACAATGCCATTACATCAACCTTTTGGTGTGAAGCGATATCCCTTAAATCTTCGGCACCCATATTGCCCACACCAATGTGGGCGGTGCGTAAGCGTTTTGTATTGGTAGGTGGTTTGGGATTATTTTTGGCCTCCGTTTTACACGCCAATAAAATGGAAGGCATTACAGCTGTCGAAGAAGCTAAAATAGCTGACTTTTTCAGGAAGTCTCTTTTTTTCATCGAATAGGAAATTTTGGTTATTACGTAAGGTACTAAAGCTTACCTACAAGATACCGCAATTTTATGAAATAGTGCCAGATGAAACCAATGATGCGGCAGCTGTTGTGGTGTTAGGTATGCAAAAGCCATAACAAGTTAGGTGCAAAACAAGGGTAAAACCATGAGCTGGCCTCTGGAATCGTTTTTAAAGCGTATTCTTTTTTGAAAGTATCTTGCTACCTGAAAGCCAATTGTTTTTCGAGCCAACTTTTAAACGAGTGGAAATTCTGGGGCGCAACCCCATGGCCAACGGGAAACTCCTCATATTGATGCGTGATACCCATTTGGTTTAAAAAAGGCGATGCTTTCTGCGCCCATTCTATTGGAATCACCTGATCGACTTGCCCATGGGAAATATAAAAACTTAACTTAGAATGGTCTTTTGAAGCATAAGCGCTATCTAAAATCCCTTCATTGATGTAGCCACTGAGCGCGATGACATTCTTGATTTTTTCAGGATAGGATAGTGCCACGGCATAACTTAGTATCGTTCCTTGGCTAAAACCAAGTAAGGTAATGTTTGATTCATCAAGATCAAAGGCCTTGCAGGCCCCTTCAATAAAGGCCACGATTTTTTCGCGCGATGCAATGGCCTGTTGGTCATCGCTCCATTTCCCTTGTTCCGCGTCAAAATTAATGGCGTACCATGCGTGCCCGTAAGGGTCTAAATCGTATGGGGCACGTACCGAAAGCACGCATAGTTCTTGTGGTAGTTCGCTTGCGAATGAGAATAGGTCTTCTTCATTACTACCATAGCCATGCAGCATTATCAAGACCGGTGCGTTCTTTTTTTGTGGTGTAGCCGGGCGTACCAGATATGTCATTGAAAGTGGGGGAGTGTCCATTAATGTGATTTAGGGAATAAAAGTAAACCATTTTTGAAAATACCCCCCTAGATACGGTAGCAGCTTTGTTTTTCCCTTTATGGCCTGTGAAAAACCATATCCCCAGAGTATAAGATACCCTACAAACAATATTGGGGAGACGTAGGCAATACCCGTAAAAGATACCACAATCGCCAGGGCATGGAATAGTAGATGTATACCGAATGCCTGTCTAATATGAAATCGGGCGTATGCATTTTTAGGTTCCATGTTCATGGTCATGGCGATTAAACTGCCAACGATGGTGAAATAGGCGATTAAAGCCGCATTTTTTCCTTCAGTGATTTCTTTTGGGGACATTACTTAAAAATGGATTTTCCGTTGTTGATACTGCCGTAGACCTTCCCTTTCAATTCTTTCCCCAAGAAAATGGCGTTTTTCGATTTTGAATGGATATCCTTCCCTTCAAAAACATATTTTACCTCTGGGTCGAAAAGTGTCAGGCATGCTTTTTGGCCTTCTTCGATTTTAGGGGTATCCATTCCGAAACGTTCCCGGCCTTTTGTCAAATAGGTAATGGCCCCATCAACGCCATAGAGATTGTTCAAGGCGCCAAAAGCACTTTCTAAACCTATAGTGCCAAAACCTGCGTTGTCAAACTCCACTCGTTTTTCTTCAATGGTCATGGGTCTGTGATCTGAGGTCACAAAGTCTATCGTTCCATTTTGTACCCCTTTGGCCAAGAATATCGTATCCCGCTTTGTTCGAAGTGGGGGTTTGACCTTAAAATTGGTGTCGAAACTTTCCAATTCCTCATCGCAAAGTACCAGATTATGAATGGCGACACTGGTGGTAACGTTCAATCCTTTTTTCTTGGCATTGGCAATGAGCTTGACCGACGCTGCCGTTGAAATCGTCGGAATGTGAAGCTTGCCCCCGGTATATTCCAGAATATAAAGGTCTCGGGCTATTTGAAGTTCTTCGCTAAGACTCGGAATACCCTTGAGACCTAATTTTGTGGATATTTCCCCTTCATTAACGATTCCTCTGCCCTTTATGGCCACATCCTCAGGAAAAGAACAAACAAGCCCATCAAAATTCTGTGCATAGAGCAGTGCGATTTTTAATAGATTACTGTTGTTGATAGCACGTTTATAGTCATAGAATGCTACTGCGCCCATGGTGTGCATGTTGAACAGCTCAGCCAGTGCATCACCTTTTCCATCAAGGGTCAATGCCCCCAAAGGATGCAGGGTCGTACTACTACTTCGAGAACTTTCCTTTAAAAAAACTATGTCAGACCCCGTATTCGGCAAAGGTTTGGTATTGGCATTGAGCAAAACATCGGTAAAACCGCTTTTACCGGCCACCTCAAGGCCATTGGCAATGGTCTCACGTTCTTCATAACCGGGTTCCCCAAAACTGACACTACTGTCAAACCAACCCACAGAGACACAGAGATTGTCCAGTTTTATTTCCGTGGTGTTTTTTGGTAAGGCTATTTTCGCAGCTATTTTGGTTATCGTACCATTGGCAATCAATATGTCCCTAGTCTTATGGTGGAGTGCAGCAGTAGCGGGAGCGTATATTTTGGCAGACTTAAGAAGTAGGTTCATGAAAGAAATTTTTGTAGCAATACTTCCGTTAATGCAAAAAGCAAGGCAAAAATAACAAACCATTTCCAATAGTCGGTTATTGTATTATCTTCTTGAAGTTGTTGAAACAAGTCAGAAATGGAACTTCCTACCTTTTCCGCATTCAAGTCCTGTGTATTCCTATAATTTAAAATACCCTCCGTTCTTGCATGGTTGAATGCAATGTGCTGAACGGTATCACTACCGTTCAGGGCCGCATAAATTCCATCTTCGTCAAGGTATTCTGAAAAGCTTAGTTGTACACGATCATTGAATCTTTGCTGCATCGGCACATATTCCTTCCCTTCTTTCCGTAATTTGATAATATGATCCCGGTCAAGATCAACTGCGATATCCAATGAGGTTTTAGTACCCAAGTTTTGATATAATTGTGCAGTTTTCAAACTGTTTTGGGCTAGATTATAAAATGTGGGAACGATTAGTGGGGAACCGGTAAAATTGGAGTTTTCACCAGCTAAAGATGCCGTAAACACATGCAATTGATCATCACCGACCAAAAAACCACTGCCGTTGGCATAAGATAAGGCCCTGGGTGCGTTGTAATCGATTTGAAAAGACGTTTGCACTTCAGGATAATCAAAATTGGTGACTTTTTTTTCAAATACATTTTTGTATAGGGGATGGTCAAATGAAATTTGGGTAATCGACTGTTGGGAAGCTGTCTTACCCATGAATTTGATACCCGCCAATGCCGATAGAAAGGTATTGTAAGAAGAAAAGTCAATGTCAACCCCAGGAACGACAACAAGATGGCCGCCATCGTTGTAATAGGAAATCAATATGTTTTGAAGGCTGGTCGGTACGGATTTAAGTCCATTTAGAACCACCAGGTTCTGCGTTGAGATTTTACTATAGTTGAGTTCTTGAAGTGAAAAGGAAAGAAAATCGAATTCATCTGGCGTGAATAAACGAGTTAGATAGTTATCATTTTGCCCATTTATCGCCAGTACTTTAATAGGGTCTTTTTTCGCGATAGTAAAATAAAATTGATTATCGTACCGTAAGCTATTATCCTCAATTGCAAGTCTTGCCTTGATCTCGTTACCAATAGGTAACGAAAACAAAACCTCTGAAGTTGATTTCCCCTTTGGTTCAACGGCGGTCTTCGCAATTAGGGTATTGCCATCAAAAAGAGAAATGGGTAGATTTTGATCTTCTGCCAGTCCACTCAGTACCGCGATCAATTCTATTTGGTTGTCTTTTTCCTCCCCGAAATACACAGAATCAATAGCGATATTGGTGGTATTTTCAGGGGTCATTTGGGCCAGGTGTACCTTGAGGTTTTTTGTGGAATCCACACTGCGCTCTTTTAAAAAAGAATCTTGAAAATCAGAAACCACAATCAGGTTTTTTTGACTATTGGTATTATCTGAAAATAAGCTGTTGGCCTTGAGCAGAACGGCTTCGTATGTCAACTGACCTGGGCCGGTATTCAACGTCAGCAATTGATTTTGTATGGCGTCGAAGGAGGTGTTTTTGAAAGTCTTTCGGTTGGTAAAGAGGCTTATGTCACTTTCTTGCGGAACCGACTTGATCAAATCTTGAACGGCCTTATCCAAAAGACTGAGTCCATCTATTTTGGCCTGCATACTAAAACTATCATCTAAATAGATAACGGTTTCTTTTTCTTGTAATACCGTTTCCTTGGCAAAAAAGGGTTGCGCAAAGGCCAACACTAAACAAGCCAGTAAGAGTAATCGTGTACACAACAACAACCACTTTTTGAGGGTGTTGCTCTTACGTGACTCGGCGACTACCTTTTGCAGCATAGCTACATTGGTAAATGGTGTTTTTTTAAATTTTCGTAGTTGAAATAGATGGATAAAAATCGGAATCAACAGTAGGAGTAGGGCCCAAAGAATTTCTGGATGTTTAAACTGCATTCTTCAAATTGATTTTGTAAATATACGGCTTTAAACGGTTGACCTTTTTAGCTTTTGTTGTTAAGGGAATGGTAATTTTGTTCAAGGGTCAAGGGTCAAGGGTCAAGGGTCAAGGGTAAGGGATGTTGGTACTGTTTTATAGTTCAGCAAAAGAAATAGAAATCTTGCATGGGGTGTTGGTTCCGATTTCTAAAGTAATCCTTGATGTCTTTTTGCGCATCTTCATTGGCCACGGTTACAATACTTTGCGGATTATCAAGGTTTTCAAGTTCTGAAAAATGATACAGGCATTTACCATATATTTTTTTATTGATTTTTTTGGGATTGTCACATAACCATAAAAAGGGGATTTCGCGCTCTAGGAGCACTTTGGCAATGGTTTTGCCCTTAAAACCTGCCCCCCAGACCACCAAAGGTCTTTTTCTATCGTAATCGAGCCTTAGAAAATAGTGGATTTTAATATCCAGAAAATAATTTTGGGCATAATGTTCATGGGTTCTTGAGGTGCGGGTGTCATAATCGCGCCATAAGTGGAGCACTTCATCGCATGGAATCACCTTTATCCCCCTTTCATAAAATCGAAAGGTAAGGTCATAGTCTTCAGGATAGCGATTGGGTTCAAAACCCTTACATAGTTCAAAATCGTCTCTATGAATGAGCCAGCAGGGTGAGGGTATGACACATTCTTTGTAAATCTCTGAGTAGTTGCTCCCTTTTTTGGTCAAATCGTTGAGCCATGCTTCATACCGTTGGTATCCGTTACTAATGCCCGTAGCTGAAAAATACCGTACTTGACCCACGGCGATATGACCCTTACCAAACTTGAATAGAGCTGTTCGCATTACTTCAAGGCGGTGAGGTTTCATGATATCGTCAGAATCCATTCGGGTGATATAGTTTCCAGTGCTCAATCGATATGCAGTTCGTAAGGCAGGGATAATTCCTCTGCCCTCATTGGCATGCACTTTGATCCGAGGGTCTTTTTGTGCGAAACCTTCCGCCACTTGGCGACTGGCATCGTCTGAATGGTCATCAATGGCAATGACCTCCCAATCTTGATAAGACTGTGCGCAAATAGAACCTAAGCATTCCGGCAGAAAATGTGCCGTATTTTTAAAGGGAATAAGAATACTGACCAAATCAGGTTTATCTTTTTAAAACCTTGGCGATTTGGGCTTCCGCCATTTTACCAAGAATCGCATACCCTTTTGGGGTGAGGTGTACCTCATCAGTGGTCAATTCTTTGGGCAAACCATTTCTATCGTCGGCCATTTCAGAAAAATAATCCAAATAAGGTACCTTTTGGTTTGCTGCCATGGATTTCAGCATCCCGTTCAATTTTGGGATTTTGATATTGGGCTGTAATTTTTCTTCCCGCCAGGGGTAGTCGTATGCCGGTAAAACGGAACAAACTACAGGGGTAATATTATTAGCCCTTGCCAATTCTACCATAGACAAAATATTATCCCGAATTTCTTCAAGGGTAATCGGCCCCGTGTTTTTGGCAATATCATTGGTACCAGCTAAAATCAGCACCACTTTTGGCTGCAGGTTGATGACATCTTGCCGAAAACGAAGCAACATCTGCGGTGTTGTTTGTCCGCTAATGCCCCGATTTACGTACGGTTTTCCATGAAAGAATGTTTGTGGCCAACTTTCCGTGATGGAATTACCCATAAAAACAACCCTATTTTCATCGCTTTTTGGCGACTCTAGTTTTTCATTGGCGCTTTTGTACTTTTCCAAGTTGGGCCAATCTTGGGCTTTTATTTTTTGTGAAGCCGTAAAAATTGATATGAGGACTAACAAAATGATTTTGGTTTTGGTCATTGCTTTAGTTTTTCGCTTTTTGGGGGTGTTATCATAATATGGGCGCGGTGTGTACCCGGATTCATCAACCAGGCATGGCCAGGTGGGGTAGGGGTTGTGGGCAGCCCCGTGCTTTCACCTGTAGCAAAGGGAACATAAAATACATAGCGCACATATCCGTTCTCAATTGCGTTGGTTTTGGCATTTACCTCACCAGTAAAAACACAAAGGGTGGTCTTGTCAGGCATTTTTAATTTGCCTGATTTCACTTCTTGTTCGCGTATATCAAAGATTTCTTGGAATGCTTTTCCTTCTTGCTTTAGTTGACGCCCCCGCGCCATAAATCCATCGAGGTCTTTATGATAGGCCGCAGTGGAGAAAGTTTCTTTTTTGGGATCGGATGCTATGGCGATATAATCATTGTTTCCTTCCCGTAAGGTCACAAAGTTGCCCGATGTGTCATAGCCGTATACTTTTGCCCCTTCTTTATAATCTTGCGGAACGGCCATCAGTGCGGTTTTGATTTGCCATGCTGCTGAAGGCACGTCTTGTGAAAAACTGGGTAGAACCAAACAAATTCCCAATACAATGAATACGGCTCTTTTCATTTTTTACGATTTAGTATTTGGCGCTTTTGCCCGTATTCGAAGTCCTTTTGATAAACGCGCGGATGTCGTCATTGGCTTTTTGTAGATCTTCTCGCCTTAGGTACATCATATGGCCCGAACGGTACCCTTTAAAATCAAATCGGTCTTTCATGCTGCCACTTGGATCAACCTGCCACATGGTATATTTGGCCTGAAAATAGGTTGTAGCACCGTCGTAGTAGCCTGATTGTATCAAAACATTGAGATAAGGGTTCTGGGCCATTGCCTGCCTAAGGTTATCCCTCGTATTGTCATCATCATTGTTCCATGGCCGAACAGGGCCGAACATATTGTACTTAATATCCGTTTTGAAGTTGAGTTCCTCTTGTAGATAGTAATTGATGGCCGGGGTAAAACTATGGAGCCATGAGGTGAGTTCCGAACTATAATCGGGGCGCATACCGGCCAATTGCCGATCGATCCCCAAGTAACGGGAATCTAACCTGCCTACGGTATAACCGCGGTCTTTTAAAAGGTTTTTCCAAAAATATTGAACGGGTACTACAAGGTTTTGATCCAATATTTCCTTTTTTGAAAGTCCCGAATAATACGCCATTTTTTCTGCTACGGTATTCTTTTCCGTCTCACCGATGAATCCTCCTTTGGCCAATGCCGGAATCAGGGTGTTCACAGCATAACCTTCAGATTCTGGCAACACCTCTAAAAGGTCTTTTTGTTGTAATTCTGGTGGTAAAGCCTTGTGGTGCCAAGCGGCGGCGGTAAAATACGGTAGACTGATGGCATTTTCGACGGCACCACCGGTATTGTATAATTTATAATCAGCAGGTGAGACCATAATTACCCCATTCAAATACATCCATTGTTGGTTTTGCAAGGCCAGTGAAAGCCCCATAACACGGGTGCCACCATAACTTTCCCCAACAATATATTTTGGGGAGCGCCACCTATTATTTCGGGTCACAAAAGTATTCAACCACTCGGCCAGGTATTTGATATCGGCGTTGATACCAAAAAACTTTTCACGATCTACTTCCTTACCACTTTCAGGAATGGTTCTTGAATAGCCGGTATTTGCCGGGTTGACATAGACGATATCGGTAACGTCAAGCACAGAGAAAGGATTTTCCTTAACCCCATAAGGCTGTACGGGATATCCCTCATCATCGATTTTGAGTATACGAGGTCCGGTGTAGGCCAAATGCATCCATACGGAGCCTGAGCCAGGACCACCGTTAAAGGAAATCAATAAGGGCCGCTTTGTTCTATCCTTTACATTGTTTCTAGTGTAATAGGTATAATGTAACGATGCAATGGGTTCCCCCATTTCGTCCCAAACAGGTTGTGTGCCGGTCGTTGCCGTATAATTGATGGATGCACCGTTTATGGTGACGCTATGTTGTGTGGTTACCGTAGTGTCAATAGGAAGTTTACGGGATTGCGAATACAAGGCAAACACTGCAAATAATGCAGCCAACGAAAGAGTTGTTTTTTTCATTTTTGGTTCAATTAGTCTGTTTTAAAAGTAATGATTTTGTTCAAGAAATTGTGAATACTAGGTTTTCGAAGTGATTGTTTTTTATCTTTAAAAGAACTTTATCATGTAAATATCAAATGAAAAGAAGAAAATTCAACGCAACACTGGCTTTGGGTTCCAGTGGAATCGCATTGACCTCGAACATACCCATGGCCTGTGCCATTGATACCAAACAGAACAAAAAAAAATTGGGTATCGCCCTTGTAGGTTTGGGCCAGTATAGTACCTACCAGTTGGCACCGGCGTTACAAGATACCGAGCATTGCTATTTGGCCGGAGTGGTTACGGGGACCCCTGAAAAAGAACAAATCTGGGCCGACAAATACAATTTGCCCAAAGCGAATATTTATGACTATGACAATTTTGATACCATTAAAGATAACGATGCCATAGATATTGTCTACGTGGTCTTACCGAATAGTATGCATGCTGATTTTTCAATACGTGCCGCCAGGGCCGGAAAGCATGTGATATGTGAAAAACCGATGGCCATGAATGTCGAGGAGTGTGATGCCATTATGGCCGCGTGCAAGAAGGAGGGGGTCAAATTGGGAATGGGTTATCGATTGCACTCTGAGCCCTATACCCAAGAAGTAAAACGCTTCGTAAGGGAAAAAACGTTCGGCAATGTCAAATACATTTCTGCTGATGCCGCATATCATTCCACGACCGATCCTGACCAGTGGCGTTTGAACAAATCGTTGTCAGGGGGTGGTGCCTTGGTCAATATGGGGGTCTATGCCATACAAAGTGTGATTTACGGAACGGGTGAGAACCCCATTTCGGTTTCCGCACAAGAATATAGTACGAGGCCCGATTATTTTAAGGATACCGATGAAACGATTACGGCCCAATTTGAGTTTGAGAGTGGTGCCGTAGGCAATATCATGACCTCTCATAATGCCAACGTGAACAAGCTGTATGCTTCTTGCGATCAAGGTTGGTTCGAGCTGAATCCGGCCAACAATTATGGGCCTTTGAAGGGCAGGACCTCTGAGGGGACCAAAATAAGTTTTCCACATGAAAGCCAACAAAAATTGCAAATGGATGATTTTGCCAAACACATTCTTTTTAATGCCCCAAATCTAGCCCCTGGTGAAATGGGAAAGCGAGATATGATGATTGTAGAGGCCATTTATAGATCGATAGCCGAGGGAGGGAAAAAACAGGAATTGCATTTTGAACCTGAGTACGGATTTTCGAAATGAATATTTGAATGCTATTTTTTCGCAATTACGACAGATGGGTTAAATGTGTTTTCGTCTGCATTGTAATGTTCGCCTTGTTTTTTCGTTAATATGCGTTATCCACATGATGCCCTTGCTTAAATTTATTCGACCAATTTTGTACTTTAAAGTCCTGTTTGAAGGCCTGATGCTGACTTATCAATAGTCCTATTTACAAAAGACAACTGATAGAAGTCATATAGCGATAAGTTCCTGTGCTTTGGGCACAAAAGTTTCGGATGCAGGTCGGGACGGATTTCTTACGTAATCCGTCACTTGGATACTAATTAACGTGGGTTCGACGTAACAGCAGATCCAAAAGGGAACAAAAGTCAACAAAAATAGACAGTTGTCACCCCGAGCGCAGTCGAGGGCTTGAAAGAATGTCCATGTTAAGAGCGGTTTCGACGGAGCTTGTCTTGAGCGAAGTCGAAAGGCCCAACCTGACATAAGTCTATAAATCACGAGAAACCTAATAAGTGACAGGTTTCTTACGTCGAACCCACGTTAGTTAATAAAAGTTATGATTTCATACGTTGGTTTCCCTATTTGGAGCTTTCCAAGAATAGGGAAGTAAGCCGCTCAAATCGAAAAACAGGAATAGAACTATCAATTTATACATTTAAAAGAGTATGGATGCGGGTCATCCCAAATCAAAAAAATTACCACCCTGAATTAAACTAGCCTTTATTTTTATTGCAAATCCATCCTAGTGAACTTTTAAAATTCTAAAAATCAATGACTTAACATTAATTTTTATTTTAAATTACAACTAGGTGACCATAACTTAACATGTTAACGATTTATTAAAAAACGCATGACTTAAAGTAAATATGGGATTAACGAGGGCCTTAATTACCTCTTCTAATTTTGATGCCAACATAATCCTAAAAACTTTAAATCATGCACATGAAAAAAATTGTAGTAACCCTTTTATTTCTGACTTCCCTTTCCGTTGGGTTCGTTGGTTGTGAAGGAGAAGATGGTCTAGATGGCCGTGACGGCATCGATGGGGTCGATGGTCAAGATGGTGTTGACGGCGCAGATGGGGAAGACGGACAAGATTTGACCGTAGATGATCTGGTGCCCTTGGAATCTTCTGTGGTTCCTGATGAGGTATTCGAACTCAAAGGTGGTTTCGCAGGCAGTGCCAATCTTGAGATGGTCTTGTCATCCGCCGACATTCTTCCCTCTGATTCTACCTTTGTTTACGGTTCTTTTATGGACGGAGCGGCCTTATATCGAAACAATGATGGCACCTATGCGTTTATCAACAATTTGGAATCCGATTTTTCAATAGCCCGCATTCGAATGAATGGTGAACTTCAACCTATGGAAGGGGATTATATCGTTAGCGCAACGGCCACCGCTTTCACCGCACAATGCTCCGGTTCTTCAATTACCCCCGAAGAGCACGGTTTCGGACCCTTGTACCTTTCTGGTGGGGAATGGGGCGGCAATGCCAAAGGCGTCTACCGGGTAAATCCATTCAGAAGTCCTGATGATCGTGTAGAAGCAGAGAGGTTGCCAGCCCTTGGGGAGTGGTCGACTGAAAATGCCGTTGTTATTGGAAAAGATGCCTATCCAAGCCAAACAGTGGTTTTTATGGGCGATGATGACAGTAACAACTCCTATCCAGAATCACACTTTGCCATGTATGTGGGTAGTCGCGGCGATTTAAGCGGAGGGGAACTTTACGTTCTTCGCGGAAAAGACACTACGGAAACCGCTATCGGCGGTGGTGGCCTGAAATTTGAGATGGGTATGGTTGAAGATGCCGAATATGAGGTGGAATGGGTAAGGATGACCGAAAGGACCATTGATGAATTGAACCAAGAGGCTATTGATTCCGTTGCCATTGGGTTTCAACGTATCGAGGATATTGATTGGCAACGAGGTTCTGCGGACAACAATAGAAACATTTATTTCAATGCCACGGGAAGATACCGTTCTGATAACCCAGATTTGGCCAATAGGGGTACTACTTTTGGCAGGGTATACAAATTGGAGCTAAATCCTGATGATCCGACTGGTGATGCCAAGATTACAGTGGTCATCGACGGTGACCGCGAAGGCGGTAATGGTGACGGAATGCATTCCCCAGACAATATTTTGGTTACCCAGAACTATGTTTACATTCAAGAAGACCCTAATGGGTACCAAGATTTGAATCCTGATATTCAAGGCTATGCCAAGCTATGGCAGTATGAAATTGCCACAGGCGCTGTTACTGAGGTCATGGAGTGTAACCAGACCGCTGCGACGGAATTGGGGTATGGCACATTGACCAATTACTGGGAAATTACGGGTCTTATCGATGTCACCGATATCATTGGGGCCAGTGAACCGACCTTTCTAGGCGGTGCACAAGTGCACGGGTGGAATTTTAGCACAACACCTGCAACTGCGGTAAGGGCCGATGGACTCAAGTTCTATGATCCCACGGCTATTGATGAAGGATCGGCAAGGTTGGAAGGTTCCTTCTTGTTTAAGATTACAGGCTTACCAAGATAGTTTTTTTGAAATAACTTAAACAAAAGGTTCCCGCTGAAAAGTGGGAACCTTTTATGATTAAAACACGTTTCCCTTATGCATATCCATCGCGTATTTTTTAATGTATTCATATTATTTTTTTTAGTCTTATCCTGCAAAAATAAAACAGTTTCAAAAGAGGTGGTGGCCAATGGTGTTTCACCGTATAACGAAGCTATTAGGCAATATTATTTCAAAACATTGGACAGTGCCGCTTTTTACATGCAACAATTGGATACCTTGAACCCATTAAGTAAAAACAGAACAGCTTTTCTCAACAGCAGAAAATGGTACAAAAGGGTAGAACCCTTGCTCATGGCCTATGACTATCAGAATTACCTTTCTATGAACGCCCCAAATCTTTTAAAAGTTGAGATAGATGACTATCAAGACATTAAAGTGGTAAAACCAAAAAGCTATCAAGTTCTGGAGGAAATGCTTTTTGGGGAAGATGACGTCAAGCATGAAGAAATGCATAGGGTCATCAACTATCTTCAAGTCAGGATACCCTACATACGAAGAAACCATATCATATATAGACAAACAAACCGGCATCATTTGAAAATGGTGAGGGATGCCATTGTTAACATCGCTACTAAGGGAATAACGGGATTTGACTCCCCAATGCTCTCGAATTCATTGGAGGAGGCCGTTCAAAATTACATCACCCTCAAACAGGTGATGGACATTTTTAAAGATGCCTATACCGATAAATCAATACGGTCTGATTGGGTCGCGGCAATAGACGCCTCCATACGATTTTTACTAGCCTCGGATTTTGATTCTTTTGATCGTTATATATTTATAAAAGACCACACGAACAAACAATTAAAACTTGTCAACCGCACTGCGAAAGATTTGAATATCAAATTAAATACATCAAGAGCCTTAAACCCTACTTCTGAAAATCTTTTTGCAAAGGATTTTTTTAACCTTAAAATGTTTTCGTTACCCGGTTCCCCGCCCATTACTGAAGAAAGGGTTTCCCTTGGGCAAACCTTATTCAACGATAAGGCACTGTCAAAAGATGGCTTGATGAGCTGTGCCACCTGTCATATCAAAGCAAAGGCATTTACAGACGGTTATCCCAAGGCTTTGGGCAACGATGGCAGGCCTTTGTTGCGAAATACCCCCACATTGTCGTACGCCGTTTATCAGACCACCATGTTCTATGATGGTAGGGGCGATGGCTTAGAGGCCCAAATCGTCAGTGTGGCCAATAACGAAAATGAATTCCATGTAGACTTGAACACGATGGAAGAAAGGGTCAAGAACAATACCATGTATCAATCGCAATTTGATTCGTTGTACCCCGATGGGGTCACCAATCGTAACGTACGACATGCCATGGCCACTTACATACGAAGTTTGGCACCATTTGATTCTAAGTTTGATAAAAACATGCAGGGCAAAGAAGAATCGTTAACCTCTAAAGAAAAACTTGGCTTTAATCTGTTCATGGGCAAGGCGGCCTGTGCTACTTGTCATTTTCCGCCGGCTTTTAACGGCACCGTACCCCCCAAGTACATGGAAACCGAGTTTGAAAATTTGGGTGTTCCGAAAAACGCGAGTTTTGAACATCCCATACTTGATGGGGATTTAGGACAATATTTTCCTTATAAGGTGGCGGAAAGAAAATCTTTCTTTAAGACTTCAACGGTACGAAATATAGCACTTACTGCGCCCTATATGCATAATGGGGTCTACCAAACCCTCGATGAGGTCATGAATTTTTATAATGTGGGTGGTGGTCAAGGTATGGGCCTTGAGGTTCCGTATCAAACGTTACCTCCAGATTCCCTTGGTCTCACAACAAAAGAGACCGAGGCCATTATCGCTTTTATGAACACATTGACCGACAAGGCGTATGGAACATCGAACTGAACCACCATGACTAAAGACCAATAGGTTTGGGTTTCGTCCAAAGGCGATTAAAGAACTATTAGTTACCGCCAATGGCTTTACGTCTTGTGCAAAGCGAAAGAAAGATTGTAAGGAAAAATATCGAAGTTTTCGACTAAAGGCAAGGGATTTGCCCCTAGATTGATTTATTAAAACTTTTCGAACACGCCCAATCCGAAAAGCGCAAAATCATATTTGACCGGATCGTTCGGGTCCAATTTTCTTAAATTATCATCCAATTCGGCTAAAGCTTTGGCATCGTTTTGCTTTCGTTTGAGCAGTTTTAGCTTTCGAGCCACATTGCCCGAGTGCACATCAAGGGGGCAAGAAAGTTTAGCGGTCGGAATTTCTTTCCAAAGATTAAAATCGACCCCTTTCATGGAAGAACGTACCATCCAACGTAAAAACATATTGATACGTTTTGCCGCTGAACCCTTTAAGGGATCTGAAACGTGTTTTTGGGTACGGACTTCATGGGGCAGTTCAAAAAAAAGTTGTTTAAATGTTGAAATGGCCCCTTGCAGTGATTTCTGCCCTTGCCCTAATGAAAATATCGGTTCAAGGCCACCATAATGGTTATAGATATGTCGCAATGCGGTAATGAAATAACCCAGATCTTGGCCATTGAAGGTTCGGTGCACAAAAGGGTTCAATGCATCCAAATCATTTTTATGGTGGTTCAGTACGAAATCATAAGGACTATTGTCCAACAGTCCCATTAATCGAGAGGCATTATTTATAATACTTTTGCGGTTGCCCCAGGAAATGGTCGCCGTTAAAAAACCGCTGATCTCAATATCTTCCTTTTTCGAAAACCGATGCGGAATCTGTAGGGGATCGGCCTCTAAAAATTTGGGGTGCTCGTATTCTGCCGCTTTTTCATCTAAAAAGCGTTTTAATTCCCCTTTGGTCATGCCCCCGGGTTTACGATCAAACCATCGACCATGGTCAGTTTACGATCTGCCATATCGGCCAGTTCTTTGTTATGCGTTACGATAACAAAAGTTTGGCCGAATTCTTCCCGTAATTTAAAAAATAGCTGATGCAGGTTTTCCGCGCTTTCCGAATCTAGATTACCACTGGGTTCATCGGCAAAAATAACCGAGGGTGCGTTGATCAGTGAACGGGCAACGGCGACACGCTGTTGCTCGCCGCCCGATAATTCTTTGGGGCGATGGCCATGGCGGTGCGACAGGCCCAGAAAATCCAATAGCTCTTTTCCCCTTTTTTCAGCTTCGGCCTTTGGTGTTTTTTTGATAAAGGCCGGAATACAAACATTTTCCAAAGCGGTAAACTCAGGTAATAGTTGGTGAAACTGAAAAATGAAACCAATATGTTCATTTCTAAACTTAGCCAATTTTTTGTCGTTGAGTTTGGTGACATCAATACCTTTTATCTCAATACGGCTAACCGGCTTATTCGTGGGGGTATCCAAGGTACCTAAAATTTGAAGCAGGGTGGTTTTTCCTGCACCCGAAGGCCCTACGATAGAGACGATTTCACCAGTATCGATTTGTATATCAACACCTTTAAGTACCTCTAGGTCCCCGTAATACTTTTGAATAGTGGCCGCTTTGATCATAGCTTCTTAAATTGATGGTGAAAGTAAGCATTAGTGGGCATTGCACAAAAATGGGATTCGGGTCTTTCGACCAAATTACTAAGCAAAAGTTAAATATATTGGTTCTATTGTTTTATCGGATTAATTGTTTAACATTTACATAAAATGAGTAAACAAAAATATCAAAATTTGGAAACCGCGATTTTTGCCAATGGATGTTTTTGGTGTACGGAAGCGGTTTTTCAAAGACTTGAAGGCGTATCGGAGGTTTTTCCAGGATTTACCGGTGGACACATAAAAAATCCCCCTTACAGAGAAGTCTGCACGGAAAGAACGGGTCATGCAGAAGCTGTTCAAGTGCTTTTTGACCCTTCGGTGATTGCCTATGAGGCGCTTTTAGAGGTGTTTTTTGCCACACATGATCCCACAACGTTGAACCGACAGGGCAATGATGTGGGTACCCGATATCGAAGCGAAATATTTTATACTTCCGCAGCACAAAAAGAGGCTTCTGAAAAGTTTATCTCCTTTTTAGAAAAGCAACGTATTTTTGATACTCCGATAGTAACTGTAATTTCTGAGGCCCAACCGTTTTATAAAGCTGAGGAAGTGCATCATAATTATTACAATGCGAATACCGAACAACCCTATTGTCAGTTAGTTATTGACCCTAAAATCAAGAAGATCCAAAAATACCACGCAAATAAATTAAAATCAGTTTCCCAATAATATGGCACCGTATAAAAACCTAGAAGAATACAATATCAACATTACCAATGAAGTCAAAGATCGTTTCGCGAAGATCATAGACGAAATAGGGGAGGACGTTGATCGTGAAGGCCTTGTAAAAACACCAGAGCGGGCAGCAAAAGCAATGCTGTTTTTAACCCAGGGGTACAAACAAGATGCTGAAGAGATTTTGAAAGGCGCCATGTTCAAAGAAGATTATGATGATATGGTCATCATAAAAGATATTGAACTATACTCGTTGTGTGAGCACCACATGTTGCCATTTTTCGGTAAAGCCCATATCGCATACATACCTAATGGCCATATTGTCGGTTTGAGCAAGATCCCGAGAATCGTGGATGTGTTTGCAAGAAGGTTACAAGTTCAAGAACGGCTTACCCATGATATTCTAGAATGTTTGAACAATACCCTAAGGCCCAAGGGTGTAGCAGTGGTCATTGAAGCTTCACATATGTGTATGATGATGCGTGGTGTCCAAAAACAGAACTCGGTAACGACGACTTCCGGTTTTAGGGGGCAATTTGAAAAAATTGAGACCCGAAACGAATTTTTAAAATTGATCAGCTCAAATTTGTCTTAAATTAACCGGTCTTCAATTTGTTGTATTCCAAACGGAAGTAGTACTTTTCAGCATGTCAAAATTAAAGGACACGAAATTTCAAAACCTGTTTCTCAGTTTATTGTTTGACGCCTTGGGCATGCTTTCATTTGCAATACCGGGTATTGGTGAGTTTACCGATGTCATCTGGGCCCCAATAGCAGGTTGGTTGATGACCCGAATGTATAAGGGAAAATTAGGCCAAGCGGCAGGTGTGGTCACTTTTGTTGAAGAGCTCGTACCTGGGTTGGACGTTGTACCCACCTTCACTATCATGTGGATTTACACCTACTTGCTTAAAACAAAAAAAAAGGAATCTTAAAGTGTTTTGCGGGCCTAATCAATTCAGTTTGAAATGAAAAAAATCCTTCAAGCGTTATTACTTATTGTATTTCAGCTTTCATTGGCTCAAAACACGTTCAAAGCTAGTTTTGAAAATAGCATAAGGCCCTCAAAGGAACAGATACGTATCGATGTTTCCGATGATTTAGGGAATACAGGGTATTTACCGGTTTCCATTGTGAAAGGCAGTACTAAGGGACCTATTTTTACAATAATCGCTGGAGTCCATGGTTTTGAATATCCTCCAATAATTGCAACACAGCAATTACTACAA
Organism: Croceitalea sp. MTPC5; assembly: GCF_036985505.1. Classification (NCBI taxonomy): domain Bacteria; kingdom Pseudomonadati; phylum Bacteroidota; class Flavobacteriia; order Flavobacteriales; family Flavobacteriaceae; genus Croceitalea; species Croceitalea sp. MTPC5. The sequence goes on along the minus strand of NZ_BTGQ01000001.1, from coordinate 776,229 downwards.
GAAATAGATACAGCCAAGCTCAAAGGCACCCTAATTTTTATTCCCATAGCCAATAGGGGTTCATTTTATTCCCGCACACCCTTCATGAACCCGCAAGACAATGTCAATTTGAACAGTGCTTTTCCGGGTAATTCAACAGGGACGATTACCCAACGTTTGGCCAATGTGATTACCAAAAATATTATTCCGGTAACCGATGTTCTTTTAGATATTCATGGTGGGGATGCCCCAGAAGATCTATTATCATTCATATGTTACTACGATAACAAAAACAGACCTAAGCAAACCAAAAAGGCTAGGGAGCTTTCAGAAAAAAGTGGATTTGAATACGTGGTATCTTACCCCTACACCATAGCTGACAATGAGCCAGCAAAATATACTTTTAAGCAGGCGGTTCAAGATGGTAAGGTTGGCTTAAGTATGGAAAGTGGAAAATTAGGGAATGTACATGAAGAAGCGGTTGCGTTAATAAAGAATGGGGTGTACAATATACTTGCTGAAATGAACATGTATGGCCACAGTACATTGCATAGCCCTAATTTTACAAAACTTAATGATCAAGTGTATATCAGCTCGAAAGTTCAAGGTATATTTTATAGTTCATACAAAGCTGGTGACTTCGTTACAGAAGGTGAGCTTATTGGATATACTACTGATGAATTCGGCACGGTAATCGAGGAATATAAAGCCTCAAAAACCGGTATCATTTTATACATGCTTAAAACACCACCCGTCAATATAGGTGACACCGTGATGTGTTTGAGCTCGTATTTAAAAGAAAACGAGTAGGTACATCACGGACCTCAAGTATCAGTTCACTAACTGTGTGTACAACATTCGTCACCCGCACATTTGCAATACTTTCTGTTATACAAGTGCAAAAATATGAGGCTTACGGATGGTACATATATAGCCTCTTCCAGCAATGAAAAGAAAGAAAACTTTTCATTCAAGATTACTGTTGCCAAAAGTATCCAACTTATCCAAAGCGCCAATCGAACCTGTGGTTTTGAGCTAGTTTTACCCGACCACCATACTGCGACCAATGAAACCACGAAAAAGAGGATATCGAGAAAATCCCACCATTGTGGATGAGAATCATAATGTATACTTAAACCTGCCTGCGCAACGAATAGAAAAGGAGTCGTAATGTAATGTATCAAGCACAGGCCACTGGCTAGCGCTCCGATTAGATTATGTGACAATGCTGTTTTTAATGTTCTCATATGGAATTTAGAACTGTTTAAAAAAGTAATTTTACTAATGGTTTGTGCACTACATTGTACAAGGTGGAAAACATTGGTTTGTGTATTGCTCAACTAAATATGCAAATGAAAACGTTTGATACTTCTAACTGAACCTAATATTCCATCTTCCTTAGTAACCAAAACTCTTGTGCTGATAAAATGTTGATAATTATACTTTTAGGTTTAACCTAAGTCTTAAACTATTTTTAGGATAAATCGCTTTAGTTTAATAAGACTCCCCACCATTTTTACTAGCAATATCATAGGCCGTCAAATACAATGTCTATTCAAAGGCTTTTAAGAAAAAATAATCTACCGGGAAGAAAAGGGTGGACCCCTCATTGAAAGGACCTTAAGTCTTCTTTCTAAGAAAACATCCTTATGGGTGGAAATTAAAATACCAAGTAAGGCAGTGAAGACCAAAACCAACGTGTTGGACCATATACCAAAAGATTGCCCCAAAAATTGGGCGCATAGCTCACAGGCAATATTGGTTTCGTCAATTTGGGAATGGATACCCATATCAGTGCTATGGGCCTCAAAACCATGGGCGATAAAAACATGAATGGTATGGAATGTCAACTGCAGCAGCAATACGGCTGCCAGTAGCATTACAATATACCTATTTGTTTTCTCGCTTCTCATTGAAAAGAAGGGAGTAGCAGTACACTACTCCCAATATTACTACTAATTAATCGAATTCTTTGGGTACTTGTATTTACTGAATGTTCAACAAAAATGATAAGTTGAAATCAGTATCGCCATCGGTAGCACCAGTGGTGGCCGTCTTAATATCTGGCTGGTGCTGTAACCTTGCGGTGAAATTGCCTCCAGCTAAGGGGGCAGCTCCGGTAGTCCACGTAGTCTCTAGCCCAACGGGGTTTCCTGATCCATCTTGGTTGTCAGAATCCTCATCTTCATAATTTATTGGGTTGGATGCCATATCGATATTACCATCACCAGTAGGGTCAGCAAATGCGCCATCAGTGAAACTGAAGAAAATCTGATGTTCATCATCTTCGTCTTCAATCTCTTCACCGATATCTTCGACATCGTTTGGATTTAAAGCGTTCTGAATTACAAATGTTAAGACGTAAGTCGTATTCACACTTAGGGTAATGCCAGCAGGATCTACGATTAAATCTTGAACGCCTTCCCCATCTGGATCTACGGCAGATGCGGTTACCACATCAGTCGGGTCTGTAGTGTTGGTAAATACCAACGAAACATTGGTAATGACCTCTACTTCTTCTTCTTCTTCTGGTGCGGCATCATCATCATCACTACAACCTACTATGGCAATAGCGGCAAACAAAAGGGCCATTAAACGCAAATTTTTCAATTGATCGATCGTTTTCATTTTTTCTTTTTTTTAAGGATTTAATTGTTTTACTAATTCTAAGTTACTATTGTGGTACTATCTTTTTAAATTGTTAAGGTGCTCTAGCCGTCATGGATATATATAGGGATATTTTGATACCGCATTTACTTTGAGTTAAATTTATAATTCAAGGTGAATAGGATGTTTCTTCCGGGTTCATCGGCAAAAAACCGCAGTTCATTCAAATAATCCCGATAACGGGAATTCAATAGGTTTTGTGCCGTAACACTTGCACTCAGGTTTTTCCAACCAAAGGTCCAGGAAAGATCCAATAAAAAATAACCTTCGGGGGCATCGGTGAAATCAAAGATTTCAGAATCGCTCGTTATCATTTCGGACCCATCTACCAAACTTTCAATCGAAACTGTACGTGGCGCTTGAAATTGTCTAAAAGTGTAGCTTGGGCGTATGGTCCATTTCGAGGAATCAAACTTCCAGATTTTACCTTGGTTCCATTCCAATCCATAACTGGTCGAGATAGGGGGTTGGTTGATCAAGGCCTCATTCTCGCCTATGTTTCTCGACCACAAGTAATTGATGCCAAAAGTTCCTGAAATTTGATTGGTCCATTGCCTTTTCCAACTGTAATCGGCACCTAAGAACAAGGCATCCACTTGATTATAAATAAAAGCTGTCGTCGGTCCCCTTACGCTTCCCGAGACTGTTATGGGTCTATCAAAAATATAGTTGTCTATAAAATGGGAATAGACGGTAAGCTTGTGGGAGTTACCGTTCTTATTGGTCTCAAATTCGTTAATGAACTTAAAACCCCGTTCGGGCTCGACATTACTATCATCCAGTGCAATTACCTCACTCGTGTCAATGGGGAAATCACCATCACTGTCCGTAAATCGCAGTAAGCCATAAATCAGTCTAAAACCTTCTTGCCCAAAGCTGAAAAGTTCTGCCACATTGGGGGTACGCCATGCCGAACCGATATTTGTCCTGAAAACACTATTTTCAGAAAAACGCCTTACATAACCCAATGATGCCGTGAAGTTCGTAAAACTATAGTTGTCCCTAAAGATATCTTGATTGGTCTCTCGACCTCGTACATCGTTGGTCTCAAAATCAAAACGAAGGCCGGCTTCAAAGGTGTTTTTTCCAAAAGTAATGCTCTCTACCCCAAAAGCGCTAAACCGATCCGTGTTGTAGTTGGGAATAAAAGGAGTGGTCTGGGTACCCGGGTTATTGTCATTGTTCTGACTAAAATATTGAACACCGAGTAGGCCGTCCAATCCATGCCATTTAGGATGTTTCCACGCCAACTGGTAATCGTAGGTCAATAAATCAAGGTCGATGATGGGCAGTTCAATATTTCTGCGTACATCAAATTCATCTCGTTGATTCAATTGTATTCCGCCGATAAGTGTAAGTTTTCCTGTATCTGAATACCACCAATTGACTTCTGCTTTTGCCAGATGGTGTTGTGTAGTTTGATTCGGTGCGGTAATGTCATAAGAAAAAGGGTCGGCCGGTTCAGGGGTGCTGGCATTGAATGCTTGGATCAATGCTTCGGGGCTATTTACAAAAGAGGCCCTTAGTACCCCCAGGTTTTGGTCGATATAGCTATACTGTACTTTGAAGTCCCATTCATCTTTATGGTACAATACGCCCAACCCAAAGGCACTTTCTTCTTTTCCGGTGTTGGTGAGATTATAGTCTGGGGCTTTACGATCGCCTATTCTAGTGTAGTTGCCATTGGCATAATAGCTCCACTTTTCCGTGCCGTGTCCGATTTCAAAGGTGGTATGGTATCCGCGTCCGTTGGTTTGGTACCCGGTACCGATATTCGCATACAAGGGATTGTTCAATAAAAGCGGATTGGATTCTACGACAATGGCCCCCCCGAGGGCCTCTGGCCCATAGCGCACCCCAGCGGCACCTTTTATTACCGTAATGCTATTGGCAGAGGCGATATCGATTTCAGGGGCATGATCCGTGCCCCAATTTTGAAAACCATGTTTCACGCCATTATTTAAGATTAAGATTCGATTACCGAACAAGCCATGAATGACCGGTAATTGAACATTGTTACCCGTAGAGATGAAGGTCAAACCTTGCTCTTTTGCAAGAACCGCCGCAAGTGATCGTGTCGGGTTACTGACAATCTCGGCCTTTCCTACGGTGACCTGGGCAATGGTCTCCGTACCTTCTTCCTTGTTTCGTTTCGCTTGAATGATTACCTCCTCTAAATCCGTCACCTCTTCGGTCAAGTAAAAATGCATCGCAGAATCATGTTCATGGTCTTTGGTTGAATCGGCATACCCAATACAAGAAATAATGAGCGTATTTTGTTTGGAACATAGCCCATTGATCTCGAAGTAACCTTTGCTATCGGTAGTAGTGTATTTTTTCGTACCCTCGACCTTAACAACCGCATTGGGTACGGGTTCTTCGGTATCGACGTCAAGAACCTGGCCGCTCGCTGAAAAGCTGCAAGGTCGATCCTGACCATTGATCGATACTACATAGGTAATGAAAAAAGATGCTAATAAAAGCTTAAGCTTCATTAGAGCATGACATTTAATTGTTCTTAAATACTTTGGAAACCCTTGTTTAATTTAGGATTAAAGTGAATTGAATTGAGGAAAGACCTTATATTAAGGTAGGAGGGGGACGACCGAAACGAGCGTCATCAAAATGTGATTTGAGCTGAATGCCTTCATAGGTAGCTACCTGTTTTGAAAAAACAGGAACCTCATCAGCCTCTGGATGAACAATTTGATCGGGAGTAAAAAATTCAACGACCTGGTTCGCAATGGCGTGCTCGCAGAGCTCGCAATCATCAACATGGGTATCGTCGGAATAATGGGAGTAGATAGGTAAAGCAGATACCTTTAAGGCAATCAGCGCAAACAATAAAAGTGTATACAACTGCTTTTTGGTTACCATAAGCTACAAATCTAAGTTTTTTGCCCAAACCGCCAATGTTAATAAAATCATAATTCTATTTAAATAAAAAGCCCAAGCCTAAGCGTTTCAGCATTTTCTTTTCAAAAGCCCAAAAGAACGTAAACTGGCCGAATAGCCATCCGAAGAAAACCAATAAAACTTGGTAGATGGGGAAAATAAGCAGAATACGAACAGGCCAGTAGATCCAACCAGAAACCATTTCCTTTTCCAAACCAATAAAATTGGTCAATGGAGCGGCCAATTTCGCTGAAGCACTGCCCGTAATCGCAAAAACTATAAATATGATTATGATCTGAAAATTGGAGTCAATGCCCCATCGTTGCTTTAGCTTTTCCATTGAATAAATTTGCAGCGCAAATGTAAAACTTATATTCTGGGAAGAAAAGGCCCCAATCGTTGATTAAAGCGTCGTTGAAAATAGATGAAATAATTATAAAGCTGGTAATTGACATCATAACCATAGTCGATGCCATGTTCGTAATTGATTTGCAATTCGTAGAGCAATGGGTCAAAAACCCTAGGTTCAAGAACCCTGCGATTCCACTCCAATACATAAAAATAGTTCCGTTGTTCTAAAAAGCTTTGGGAATAATAACCTTTAGGTTGTGCAATTTGATTCAACCACCTATTGAAGCCGATATCCATGATAATGATATCGTATTCCAAATCTGTTTCCCCGACTTCTTCGTCAGGGTCATCTTGTTGGACGAACAGTTCTTTTTCTTTTTCGGTCAATTCAACGTAATCGTCTTGGCCCAATGATGACATTGAATAGCATAAGAGGAGGATAAGGGTAAGGTATACTTGTATCTTTTTCATATTCATAAAATACGAAAAAAGCCGTTTAGAATAGCTAAACGGCTTGTTAAATCCATTTGAATAATCATTATTTTCCGAATAGGCCCCCTAGTAATCCACCGAGTCCACCTTTCTTTTGGCCATTTCCAGAAAGTACCATGCCGGCCAAATCATCGATAACGCTGCCATCACCGTCAGAATCTAAAAAGCTCTCAATCAAACTCTGTTGTTTATTGGCAGTTCGGGTGCCGCCCATAAGGCCACCCAACAATCCACTTAAGGCATCGGGACTGTTGACGTTCTGTTGTCGGGTCTGTTTACCTAGATATCCTAAAAGAATAGGTGCAGCTATCTTAAGTATTTGACCGACCGAACCGGCATCAATACCCGATTTGTTACTGAGGGCGTTTTCTACTTGAGGTTGTTTTGAACCGAATACATGACCAAGAATACCAGCACCATCGTCCATTACGTTTTGGTCGACCCCGCCACCAAAAAGGCCGCCCAGGTTATCCAATATACTGCCATCGTGCTTAGACGACAAGGCACTCATCAGGCCTTGGGCGCCACCTGGTGTCGAAGCATTTTTTTTCATCGCTCCCATGAGCAACGGCATGGCCATGGCCAATACATCTGCCGTTTTGTTCTCTGGTTGCCCGGTTTGACCTGAAACACCGCTGATCAATTGTTTGCCGATAGGGCTATTTAATAAATCCAATAATCCTGACATTTTATAGTACTGTTTAATGTTAATGCGTTAATGTACAAAAAAGAACTCGATGCACATAGTATTGGTTATAAGTCTATTGCAATAAATTGATTATTTGGGTAGCTAATTCCATTCCGATCCTTTCTTGCGCTTCTTTGGTCGCTGCGCCGATATGGGGCGTTAACGAGATATTCGGATGCATCAGGATTCGAATTTCCGGATTAGGCTCTGACTCGAATACATCAAGACCGGCAAACGAGACTTTACCGGATTCCAATGCATCTACCAAGGCGACTTCATCCAAGGTTCCTCCCCTTGATGCATTGATAATACCAACCCCGTTTTTCATCTGGTCGATTTCAGCTTTTCCAATGACATACCCTTTTTGTGCCGGAACATGAAGTGTGATGAAATCAGAAACCTTCAAAACTTCTTCCAATTTGTTGTTTTGAAGTGTAAATAGCACTTTTTGGCCATCAAAGAAATTGATTTCTACCTCTTGTGTTTCGTTGTGATGATCTGTGAACAATACCTTCATGCCAATGCCCAATGCAATCTTGGCCACTTCTTGCCCTATTCTTCCAAAACCGACAATACCAAGTGTCTTACCGCGCAGTTCACCACCGTTGGCGTATGATTTTTTTAATTTTTTGAATCCACTATCGCCTTCTAAGGGCATATTACGGTTGGCATCATATAAGTAACGCACCCCACCGAACAAATGGGCGAAGACCAACTCGGAAACTGATTGGGATGAGGCCCCTGGGGTATTGATGACGTGGATGCCTTTTTCTTTTGCATGATCACCATCGATATTGTCCATACCAACACCGCCACGTCCAATAAGTTTTAAAGTAGGGCAAGCATCAATCAAATCTTTTCGAACTTCGGTAGCGCTTCGTACCAAAAGGGCGTCAACCTGATTTTCGTTGATGAACTTCTTCAATTGTTCTTGGGCGACCCTAGTGGTGATAACCTCAAAGTTGGCTTTCTGCAACTCTTTAATTGCGGGTGGTGAAATTCCGTCGTTTGCAAGTACTCTCATTTGTCAATGTTAAATGCTAAGTTTTAAGTTGGCTTGTTTTTACAATTTTTGTCAGGATTTTAATCAATTCTTCCGTATCCTCTAAATAAGAATTTACAGGCGATTCAACTATTTTTGCTTCTTTTATGAGCCTTAACCAATATCTTGTTTCCCCAGCCTCTTTAGAGGCAATGGCCATTTTTGCAATAAAATCTTTTTTTGTTTGCCCCGCCCCAGCTTCACTAATATTTATTTGCACCAATACTGGTTGCTGAGCGCAATAGCTGATTGGCAAAAATAAATTCGTGTTGATCCCTAAGCAATTTTACAAGTGAAATGATACTTAATGAAAATTCAAAGCTTTTATTCTCTAAGATACTAGTCATTTAAAGCTTGAAATTTAAGACTTAAAATTAAAAATCATCCTTTACGTTCCAGTTCACTCATGATGTCGACTAAAGTACCTACACTCTCTAATGATAGGGCATTGTACATTGAAGCGCGATAACCACCTACCGAACGATGACCATTGATTCCATTGATTCCGGCCTCTTTGCATTTGGAATCAAAGACTTCTTTTAGGGTGTCGTCGGTAATATTGAAGGTTGCGTTCATATGAGAACGATCTTCTTTGGCCGCAAATCCAGAGAAAACCGGATTCAAGTCAATTTCTGAATAGATAAGGTTGGCCTTTTTTTCGTTGAGTTCTTCGATCGCAGCGATGCCCCCCAAGTCTTTTAGCCATTGTAGGGTCAACATCGATACATATACCGCAAAAACGGGCGGTGTATTGAACATACTATCTTTTGCGATATGGGTCTTATAATCCAACATGGAAGGAATTTTTCTGGAAACCTTTCCGAGAACGGACTCTTTGACTACTATTAAAGTGGTACCGGCAGGGCCCATATTCTTCTGCGCACCTGCATAGATCAAATCAAATTGGGAAAAGTCTAATTGGCGTGAGAAAATATCGGAACTCATATCACAGACTAACGGACAATCCGTTTTCGGAAATTCTTTGATTTGGGTACCAAAAATGGTATTGTTCGATGTTAAATGCAAATAATCCAACCCCTTGGGAATAGTATATCCTTTTGGGATATAATTGAAGTTTTGTTCTTGTGAGGATGCTACCTCTACCACCTCACCGAACAAACGTGCTTCTTTAATGGCTTTCAAGCTCCAAGTTCCCGTATTCACGTAGCCTGCTTTTGTTTCCAACAGGTTGAAGGCAGCGGTCAAAAATTGGGTGCTCGCCCCACCTTGCAAAAATAAAGCGGTATATCCTTTACCTTCTAAACCAAGAAGTTCCAACGCCAACGAACGTGCAGTTTCCATGATTTCAACAAATGCCGCGCTTCGATGCGATATTTCAATAAGGGAAAGTCCGCTTCCATCTAACTCTATGACGGCTTCTGCTGCCTTTTGCATTACTGTTTTCGGAAGAATACATGGACCGGCACTGAAATTGTGTTTTTGCATGGTGCTATATTATATGGATATTACAATAAGGGGCAAAGGTCTTAAAATTTTAGCGAATGGAAAACAACGATTTTTATAGTTGACTTAAGACGGGTTCAGGGTCAATAAGAATTGAATGGTATCGATATTATCGGCATAATCCATTAAACCGGGCTTCTGGGTAGTACCAAAAGCGATACCATTTAGGACATTTGAATTGCCCACTACACATTGCAACTTTTCTGTTTCAGTTTTTAGTTTTTTTGTCAACTCCTCGATTTTTGAATAGCGCTCAAAATATAAAGTACCGATTGGAGACCCATAATTTTCATCTTCTTTTAAGAGCAAGAAGTTATTGTCTAAAACCTTAAAATCTGACATTAAAAAGACGGCTTTGTTGTAGTCGTAATTGTTGGCATATTTATGGTTATCGATTATGGATTGGTATTCGAATATGGCCTCAAAGAAAATCTTGAAATCATAATCTTCAGGAACGAATAATTTGGATACACTTCTGCAGCCCAAGCCAAAATATTGAAAAATATCCTGCCCCAAGGCCTTCAATGCCTCTTGGGATTCATCCCCGCTGAGCACGGCTATGGAATTTCGGTTTTTACGGATGATATTGGGGTATTTGCCAAAATAATATTCAAAATAACGCCCTGTATTGGTACTTCCGGTCGCAATTACGGCATCAAAGGCCTCTAATTTAGTTTCGGTAAAACGAATTTTGCCTTCTAAAGATGCATTTTCGAAAGTTAGATACCTCGCGATAAAAGGTAAGAGCAGATTATCGTTTGAGGATAGTTTTGCCAATACTTTATGGCCGGTAACCAATACACAGATAAAATCATGAAAACCGACCAAAGGGATATTGCCTGCCATAATAATGGCTATGGTTTTTGGTTCGCTGTTTGGCTTGAAGCTATAAGCCCTCAGCCAATTTTCAAGATTCTCTTTGGTCAGCACTTCACCCCATTGGGTCAAAGCGAATATGACGTTTTCCCTTGTGAACCATCCGTTACTTTGTTTGCCCCTTTTTATTATTTCTTCTAATTCAATCGACCATTTATCCGTTTTTTGCGTTTGGGTATCACAAAAATCCCTTAAAAATTTTCCTAGATTACTAAAAGCGCTTAAAATACCCGGTTGTGCCTCCATTATATTTGTAAGGTAATGTTTTGGGGTTTATTTTTGTGTAAAAATAGCAATGCTGGGTCACTCTGGCATGAAAAAAGAAGATTATGGCGATTATTATTACCGATGAGTGCATCAATTGTGGGGCTTGTGAACCTGAATGTCCGAATACCGCAATTTATGAAGGTGCTGATGAGTGGCGTTACAGTGATGGAACATCCCTAACGGGAGATGTCGTGTTGCCTGATGGAAAAGCGGTGAACGCCGATGAGGTACAAGAGCCCATAAGCGATGAGATCTATTATATTTCACCAGATAAGTGTACTGAATGTATGGGTTTTCATGAAGAACCGCAGTGTGCTGCCGTGTGTCCAGTAGATTGCTGTGTTCCCGATGAAGATAGGGAAGAAACCGAAGAAGAACTTTTAGGGAAGCAGAAGTTTATGCATCCCGATGGATAGCACTATCTAAATTTAAACAGTCCCGAATTTTAATGATTCGGGTTTTTTATGGAAAAAGAGCAAGAATATAGTGGAATCTGGAAGAATATTGGATGCATACTCTCTGCCATCGCGATTTTTGGTATTCTAGCTTTTATCGGTATTATGGCATATCAATTGTTCAGCGGTCTTTAGCGACGGGACTGTTTGGAAATTTCACTGTTATTTTCACGGAATCCATTTTCAAAAAGTCTCTCGGTTTAATGGAAAACTTTAAGAATAATAGAGGCTAAATCGCTTTGCTTGGTGAGACTTAAACCTTTTTACATTTTAATTATGTTCCATCTCTACCCCCATCAAAAGGTTTAAACTTAAAGTCATATTTTTGCACGCTATTTTAGTCTAATGTCTAGAATCTAATTTCTTTTTTATGAAAGCCGGAATCGTAGGATTGCCAAATGTGGGGAAATCGACCCTTTTTAATTGTTTGTCCAATGCAAAAGCACAAAGCGCTAACTTTCCTTTTTGTACCATCGAGCCTAATATTGGGGTGGTCAATGTGCCCGATACCAGATTGGAAAAACTGGAATCACTGGTCAATCCAGAAAAGGTTATCCCTGCGACGGTAGAAATCGTTGACATTGCCGGTCTGGTAAAAGGTGCCAGTAAGGGCGAGGGACTGGGTAACCAGTTCTTGGGCAATATTCGTGAGACCGATGCGATTCTTCATGTTTTACGCTGTTTCGATAACGATAATATCGTGCATGTCGATGGTTCCGTAGACCCTACACGGGATAAGGAAACCATTGATATCGAATTACAGCTTCGAGATTTGGAAAGTGTGGAAAAGAAGCTTGACAAGGTAAAACGCGCTGCAAAAACGGGGAATAAAGAGGCGCAAAAAGAAGAAGCGGTACTCATAAAACTCAAAGAGGGCCTTGAAGCTGGGATATCAGTGCGTGCTATTGCGTTGACCGATGATGAACGAATGGATTACGTTAAGCCTTTACAATTGATCACCGATAAGCCGGTGCTCTATGTCTGTAATGTTGATGAAGATGGTGCAGCAAATGGCAATGACTATGTTGAAAAGGTAAAAGCAACGGTCGCCAATGAGAATGCCGAGGTCATTTTTTTGGCCGTGGGTACGGAAGCGGACATCACCGAATTGGAAACGTTTGAAGAACGGCAGCTATTTTTAGAAGATTTGGGACTTTCTGAGCCGGGTTCAGCAAAATTGATTCGGGGTGCCTATAAACTGTTGAATCTTGAAACGTATTTCACAGCGGGACCCAAAGAAGTACGGGCGTGGACGATACCTATTGGGGCGACCGCTCCGCAAGCTGCTGGGGTGATCCACACCGATTTCGAAAAAGGGTTTATTCGCGCTGAAGTGATTTCATATGACGATTATATAAGCTATGGCAGTGAGGCCAAGGTAAAAGAAGCCGGTAAGATGCGGGTCGAAGGGAAGGAGTATATCGTTAAAGACGGCGATGTGATGCACTTTAGGTTCAATGTTTAGTTTCTTAAAATCGTTGATGCACACCTACGCAGCAATATTGATGAAAAATCGATAGTGTTTTATTTCTTCTATCAACAATTACCCGTATTTTTTGTTGATTACTTTCCGCAGCAGGCATTTTGATTTTTGCCCCTAAATTCTATATTAGTGCGATGTAGAAGTTGTTGACCGGGGAACTCCCATAAAATTCAAAAACCATTTTGACGATTGATAACCTACAAAAAGTATAAAGATGGCAAATACCCAATATACCGAAGATAACATACGCTCCCTTGACTGGAAAGAGCATATTCGCATGCGTCCGGGTATGTATATCGGTAAATTGGGCGATGGGTCGTCTGCCGATGATGGCATCTATATCCTTTTGAAGGAGGTCATTGACAACTGTATTGATGAGTTTGTTATGGGGGCCGGAAAGACCATCGAGATCAATATCAAAGATAGTGAAGTGCGTGTTCGTGATTATGGGCGTGGCATTCCATTAGGGAAAGTGGTCGATGTGGTCTCAAAAATGAACACGGGCGGAAAGTATGATTCAAGGGCCTTTAAAAAATCAGTGGGGCTGAATGGGGTAGGTACGAAAGCTGTCAATGCGCTGTCAAATTTTTTCAAGGTAGAATCCATACGCGATGGACAATCAAAGGCCGCATCGTTTAAAGCAGGCAATCTTGTTCAAGAAGATTTGGTCGATTCCACAAAACGTCGGGGCACCAAAGTAACCTTTGTGCCAGATGAGACCATCTTCAAAAAATACAAGTACCGTAATGAGTATGTAGAACGCATGCTCAAGAATTATGTATACTTAAATCCAGGACTGACCATAGTTTTTAACGGTGAAAAGTTTCATTCTGAAAACGGCCTGAAAGACCTTTTGGAGGATAATAACAACCAAGAAGATTTTTTGTATCCGATCATCCACCTCAAAGGCGATGATATTGAAGTGGCGATAACCCATAGTAAGACCCAGTACAGTGAAGAGTACCATTCTTTTGTCAACGGGCAGCATACCACCCAGGGCGGTACCCACCAAGCAGCTTTTCGAGAAGCTATCGTGCGGACGGTCCGTGATTTTTATGGAAAGAACTACGATGCTTCCGATATCAGAAAATCAATCATTTCCGCCATTGCGATCAAAGTAATGGAACCGGTATTTGAAAGTCAGACCAAGACAAAATTGGGCTCTACGGATATGGGAGGGGATCTGCCCACGGTACGCACCTATATCAACGACTTTATCGGCAGGTATTTGGATAACTACCTACATAAGAATCCCGCCGCCGCTGAGGCACTTCAAAAAAAAATCGTTCAAGCGGAAAAAGAACGAAAAGAACTGTCCGGAATTCGAAAATTGGCACGTGATAGGGCGAAAAAAGCAAGTCTTCACAATAAGAAACTTCGTGATTGTAGGGTACACCTTCAAGACATGAAGAAAGACAGGCGGTTAGAGAGCACATTGTTCATTACCGAAGGGGATTCCGCATCGGGCTCCATAACCAAATCAAGGGATGTCAATACCCAGGCGGTATTCAGTCTCAGGGGAAAGCCACTGAACTCTTACGGAATGTCTAAAAAAATCGTTTATGAAAACGAAGAGTTCAATTTGCTTCAGGCAGCCTTGAATATTGAGGATTCGATGGAAGACCTGCGATACAATAATATCGTCATTGCTACGGATGCCGATGTTGACGGTATGCATATTCGATTACTATTGATTACTTTTTTTCTCCAGTTTTTTCCAGAATTGATAAAAGAGAACCATTTGTACATTCTGCAAACACCACTGTTCAGGGTTCGAAATAAAAAGGAAACGATTTACTGCTATAGCGAAGAAGAACGGCGAAATGCAATCGAAAAATTAACGGGTAAACCCGAGATTACCCGATTTAAGGGTTTGGGCGAGATTTCCCCCGACGAGTTCAAATATTTTATCGGCGATGATATTCGTTTAGAACCGGTAATGTTGGATAAGGCCATGTCCATAGAGGAATTATTGAAGTTCTACATGGGGAAAAATACGCCTGATAGGCAAGAATTCATCATTAAAAATCTTAAAGTAGAACTTGATTTAGTTGAAGAAAATCAACTGTAAATCATATTTATAAGCGATTTGTAATACATGGAAGAGAACGAAGAGTTGACAGAGGGGTTTTCAAATCAAGAAGAAGCTTCTGACAATGCGCTGACCCGGGTAACGGGCATGTATAAAGATTGGTTTTTAGACTATGCTTCTTACGTCATTCTTGAACGGGCGGTACCGGCAATAGAAGATGGGTTCAAGCCCGTGCAGCGTCGTATCATGCACTCGTTGAAAGAGTTGGATGATGGCAGGTATAATAAAGTAGCTAATGTAGTTGGGCATACGATGCAATATCACCCCCATGGTGACGCCAGTATCGCTGATGCCATGGTTCAGATAGGTCAGAAAGACCTGCTTATTGATACACAGGGTAACTGGGGAAATATCTTGACCGGCGACAGGGCTGCAGCTTCACGATACATAGAGGCCCGATTATCAAAGTTTGCCTTAGACGTTATTTTCAGCCCGAAAATCACCGAATGGCAACTTTCTTATGATGGTAGAAAAAAAGAGCCGGTCAATCTCCCAGTAAAGTTTCCATTGCTTCTTGCACAGGGTGCGGAGGGGATTGCGGTTGGTTTGTCAACAAAAGTGTTGCCCCACAATTTCAATGAGCTCATTGATGCCTCCATAAAACATTTAAAAGGAAAGGGGTTTAAACTGTTTCCCGATTTTCCAACGGCTGGGATCATAGATGTCACCAATTACAATGATGGCTTAAGAGGCGGTAAGATCCGTGTTCGGGCACGAATAGATACTTTTGATAAGAACACCTTGGTTATTAAGGAGATACCTTATGGAACCAATACCTCTTCTTTGATAGATTCCATACTTAAGGCGAATGACAAGGGTAAGATAAAAATCAAGAAAATCGAGGATAATACAGCTGCGGAGGTCGAGATTTTGGTCCATCTTCCCTCTGGAATATCCCCTGATAAAACGATAGATGCCCTTTATGCATTTACGGCCTGCGAATCGTCGATTTCCCCATTGGGATGTATTATTGAAGATAATAAGCCCATTTTTATGGGTATGGGCGAAATGCTTCGAAGGTCAACCGATAATACCGTGGAACTTTTAAAGGCAGAGCTTGAGATTCAATTGCACGAACTGGAAGAGCAATGGCATTTTGCTTCTTTGGAACGGATTTTCATCGAAAATCGCATCTATCGAGAAATAGAGGAAGAAGAGACTTGGGAAGGGGTCATTCAAGCTATCGATAAAGGGCTTAAGCCTCACATCGAACATTTGCGAAGGCCGGTCACTGAGGATGATATCGTGCGGTTGACCGAAATCCGTATCAAACGTATCTCGAAATTTGATTTGGACAAGGCAAAACAGCATCTGGATAATTTAGAGGAGCGCATTGCGGAGACCAAGAACCATTTGACCCACCTTGTTGATTTCGCCATTGATTATTTTCAAGACCTGAAAAAGAAATATGGCAAGGGTCGGGAGCGCAAATCTGAAATACGCATTTTTGATGATATCGAGGCGACAAAGGTCGTTATTCGTAATACAAAACTTTATGTAAATCGTGAAGAGGGCTTCGTGGGCACGTCTTTGCGTCGTGATGAATATGTTACCGATTGCAGTGATATCGATGACATCATTGTCTTTACTAAAAAAGGGGAGATGATGGTGACCAAAGTCGACGCCAAGACTTTTGTGGACAAGAACATCATTCATGTCGCTGTCTTCAAGAAAAAGGACAAGCGCACCACCTATAATATGATTTATAAAGATGGTCGTGGCGGACCGAGTTATATCAAACGCTTTAACGTAACTAGCATTACACGTGATAAGCTGTACCCTTTGACCACTGGAAAAGCCAATTCTGAGGTGCTTTATTTCACTGCAAACCCTAATGGTGAGGCTGAGGTGGTGACCGTGCATTTGCGGCAGTCTGGAAGCATTAAAAAGTTGAAATGGGATATTGATTTTGCCGATGTTTTGATCAAGGGGCGGGGCTCGAAAGGGAATATTGTGACCAAATACCCGGTGAAACGCATTGAATTGAAAGAAAAGGGGCTTTCGACCTTAAAACCCCGAAAAATATGGTTTGATGATATCGTACAGCGTCTAAATGTCGATGAGCGCGGGGAACTTTTGGGGGAATTTAGACCAGATGACATGTTGTTGGTGGCGAACCAAAAGGGTTTCGTCAAGACCATTTTACCCGATTTGAATACCCGATTCGACGATGATATGATCATCCTTGAGAAATGGAAATCCAAAAAACCGATTTCGGCAATCTACTTTGATGGTGAAAAAGAGCGGTATTACATCAAGCGCTTTTTAATTGAAAACACCAATAAAGAAGAACTTATTATAAGCGAACACCCTAAGTCACAATTAGAATTGATTTCTACGGATTGGAGACCTGTGGTCGAATTGGAATTTGTAAAACCCAGGGGCAAAGATGCCAAACCAAATTTAAAAGTGGATGTAGAGGATTTTATTTCGGTAAAAGGAATTCGTGCCATGGGCAATCAACTGACTTCAGAAAAGGTGAGGAATGTAAATTCGTTAGAATCCCTTCCTTTTGAAGAACCTGAAACACAAACAGCGCATGAAATTGAAGTTGTGGATGAAGAAAATGTTTTCAATGGGGAAACTGGCACGGATTCTGATACTAAAGGTTTAGATCAAACAACTTTGTTTTAGAACATTATTCTAGCTATTTTATGCGTTATCTATTGATACAAACCTTATTTAAATACTTGATTTTTTATGGATTTTACTAACCCGTTGGTGTACGGAGTGCCCGTTTTTATTGCGTTTATCCTATTTGAGTTAACGTATAGCAAAACACATGGTGATGATGATTTATATGATTGGAAAGATTTAGCGGCTAGTGGATTCATGGGAGTGGGCTCTGCACTTTTGGGTCCTTTGTTTAAGGTTATCTTTGCAATCGTTCTTTTTAATGGGGTCTACGAATTGTGCAATCCGCTTGTAAACGGGGTGCGTCAAAATTTTCTGGGCTACGAGTCTTTTGGGTATGTCTGGTACGTATGGCTGCTCTGTATGTTGGCCGATGATTTTACCTATTATTGGTTTCATAGGGCCAACCATGAGATTCGATTGTTGTGGGCGGCGCATATCGTACACCATTCCTCTGACAATTTCAATTTGGGCACGGCCATTAGAAACGGCTGGTTTACCATACTGTACAAACCCCTATTTTATGTGTGGATGACCGCTATCGGTTTTCCTCCTGAAATGGTGGTGGTCTGTTTGGGTATCGAGGCATTATGGCAATTTCAACTGCATTCGGTCTATGTGCCTAAACTGGGGTTTTTAGAAAAGATTTTCAACACCCATACCATGCATCAAGTACACCATGCCCAGAACGTGGAATATTTGGATAAGAACCATGGGGGTTTTCTGAACATTTTTGATAAGCTTTTCGGTACTTGGAAAGAACTTGATGATACCATTGATGTAAAGTACGGGGTAATCCATGCACCTGAATCATACAATCCTATGGTGATTTTGACACATGAGTTCAAGGATATTTGGAACGACATGAAGAAATCACCAAAACTATCCCACAAATTGATGTATGTCTTCGGTCCTCCAGGGTGGAGTCATGACGGCAGTACCATGACCGTAAAGCAACAGCAAGCTTTATTTAAGAAACAAAAGGAGGGCAATCCGAAGATGGCCTTTAGTAGGCCCAATTAGACACGCTAACATAGCTTTTTTGGTGTTCCCTGCAGCAACGGCATTGTTTTTTGGATAATCTTCAAACGATTAATCGTCAGAAGTTTTAGTTATAGGTTTTTTGTTTTTCCGCATGCGCATATCCAAAAACTCTACCATGAGTGAAAATGCAATGGCGAAGTAGAGGTATCCTTTTGGTATGGTTCCTACTTCGTTGTTGAACACTACGAGATGGGACAAGTGGGCGGCTTCTGCAATCAACATAAATCCGATCAAGATCAAAAACGAAAGACCGAGAACCTGTATCGAAGGGTGTTTGCCCACAAATTCGCCAACGGGATTGGCGAACAGCATCATGATAATGACCGATACCACAACGGCAACGATCATTAAAATAAGGGCATCGTCCGGATTTGGTGAAATACCGTTGGTCATACCGATGGCGGTTAGAATGGAATCAAAGGAAAATACGATATTTATGACCGTAATTTGAATGATGGCATTGGTCAGTGATGAAGAACGTCCCTTTTTTACCTCACGTTCATCATGCCCTCTGTCCTCAACTTTTTCATGAATCTCCTTAGTGCTCTTATAGAGTAGAAACAATCCTCCCAAAAACAAAATTAACGCTTGCCAACTGATGCCACCATGAATCCAAGACTCATTCAAGACCAGAAAAGGTTTTTTTAGTGAGGTCAACCATGTAATACCGAACAAAAGCACGATCCGCATGACCATGGCGAGCACCAACCCGATATTGGTCGCTTTCTTCCGATTTTTTTGTTCGAGTTTTCCGGCGGCAATAGATATGAAAATGATGTTGTCGATGCCTAAAACAATCTCAAGAAAAGTAAGTGTTAAAAGGGCTACCCAGGCATCGGGGCTCGCAAAAATTTCAAACATGGTCAGTTTATTTTATAAGCGGTACCCCGCAATCGCTTCGAATCGCCAACCGTACCGAATTCAAATGTATAAGAACTATCCGTAGTAGTCAAAATTTTTATTAAGATCGGTTTTTCTTCAGCCCGGTTATTAGGATTGATACGTCTTAAAACATATTCACAATCGTTGACCCATTTCACGGTCGAAGAATCTTGATTTCCTTGAAAATAGTCTATTTCAAGGGTTTCGGTACGGCTAAAATTAGTGGTTACTTCTTCGCCATCGATTGTCGAGGTAAACTTGAAGTTTCCGGTTTTAAAATCGTTACAGGCCCTTTTGGGGGGTGTCTGACATGCCATGCACAAAAAAACAAGGCCTAAAATGTGAAGGGGTGTTTTCATGATTACAAATTAACGGAATACCTGTTATTCATGAGCGCTTATTTTTCAGGATTATAAGATTCGAAGGTGCCATCTGTATAGAAAATGATGACGCGTTGTACTTTTTTAGAGGTACTTTCCTGCTTTTCAAGTGTATTGAAAGTGCTTTCTTTTGCAATGTGGGTTTGTTGTTCTTTTGGATTTCCATTTGGAGTAGGGGTGGCCTTTGAGGTTGAAACCGTGGGGAAGTTACCTTTTCCGTTGAGCAACCAGTATAAGTTCACTTCAGGAAATTTATCGATGACCTTTAACGTGAAATCCAGACTGGGTTTATTTCTACCCGATAGTAAATGTGACATGCTGGATCGTGGCACCCCAACCTGGTCTGCGAAACCTGAGGGGGTCAACTCAAAATGGCGCAAAAGCTGCTTTAACCGTAAAATAAAGTCATTGCTCACAATTGTAAATTGTTTTCATCAAAATTACGATAATATTCCGATGTAAAGTCTGCGTGAGGGCACCTAAAAACAACGTAATTATTAAATTAATGATTTCAATAATAGAATTTAAATAATTGATTTAAAAATAATTAAAAGTTTTACAATTTTGATTATGAAATTGATTTTACAATTGTTACTTTTTAAGGGATTCGCCTGTGAGGGACCTTACGAATTTGCAATAAAACAATTCACTTTTGTAAACTATCTAGGTTAATTGAAGAGTAGATGGAGGATTTTAAAGCGTTTACGTGGTCAGGTCATGTTTCAGATGACTTTTTAAGGTGAAAATTAGAATCAATAGCTATTTTCTTACATAATTTTCAAAAAAACATGGTTTTCTTTACGTAATATTTCTTAATTGATTAATTTTGTTGAAAATAATAGTGTTATGAGCAAAGTAAAGCTTGATGAAATTGATCATCAAATATTGGATATGTTAATTGACAATACCCGAACCCCTTTTACTGATATTGCAAAAAAATTGCTGATATCTGCGGGTACGGTACATGTTAGGGTCAAAAAAATGGAGGAAGCCGGAATCATCAAAGGATCTTCATTGACCTTGGATTACGTAAAATTAGGATATTCCTTTATTGCCTATGTTGGTATTTTCTTGGAGAAAACACATCAAACGAAGTTCGTTTTAGAACGACTCAATCAAATACCCTATGTCACCGTGGCCCATATCACTACTGGTAAGTTCAATATCTTTTGCAAAATAAGGGCTAAGGATACCACACATGCTAAGAACATTATTTTTAAAATTGATGATATTGAGGGTATCAGCCGAACGGAAACCATGATTTCCCTCGAAGAAAGCATCAATGATAAAAAGAGATTGATGCACACCATATTCAATGAATTGTAGTGGTTGGGTTAAAAGTCGACGAACTCTCACCTTCAGAATACCATCCCTACTATGAACCGTACATTCAGATGGTAGGGGAATCCGATTTATCGCAATGCCTAACATCTGGAATCGATGAAATGGTACATCTTGTCAATGGCATCGATCAAGAGCATATGGATTATGCCTATGATACCGATAAATGGACAATAGGGGAAGTACTGGTGCACCTGATCGATACAGAACGTATTTTTCAATACAGGGCCTTACGTTTTGCTAGGGGTGATAAAACACCTTTGACAAGTTTTGATCAAAATAGGTATGTTATGGCAAGTAAGGCCAATAAAAAAGGGAAAGAGGTTATACTTAAAGATTTCTTGGCGGTACGTCAGGCCACTATCAGTTTGTATGAAATGTTCGATACTGACGAGTTACGTCAGATGGGTATCGCCAGTGATGCCGAAATGAGCGTTCGGGCATTGGGGTTTTTGATATGTGGCCACCAAAAACATCACCTTCGAATACTTCGCGAACGCTATCTTTAGCTTAAAATGGGTAAAGTTGTCATCTCGTTTTATTCATCGCTAAATTCGAGCCCTAAATTTTCGCTTTCCAAATGGGATTCCTTTGGGGCCTTATCGAATTGTTTCTCTATATTTTCCTCAAAATTGGCAATGAAATTAGACAAGCTTTTGCTGATTTTCACCAGATAGATCGTGTCATGGGTTTTGATTTCAACTGCCTCTATTAATTCGCCATTGGCTTTTTTGAGCACGATAATGTCTTCATCGCCATAGCCATGTGGATAAAGGTCTATTAATTGCGCAGCGAGTGAGTGGTCCAATTTCTTGTAATCGATAATAACTCTTCTCATCGTAGGTTTATTTAGGTTTACGTTACCTAAACTAAATAATTTTTCATCCTATTGGGGCAAAGAGTTGTCAAACACGATTTTTAGTATATGTATTTAGGGTTCTTTGTAGTATGCAAATGCCTCATTGAAAAGATGGGTAGGTACCTTAATATCGATAACGGCCTGACCCAATTCTGCCAATAAGACAAAATTGATGTTGCCGTGCGTATTCTTTTTATCATGTTTCAATAAATCGATGATAATGGCAATATCTTTTTTAGTGAAATTCACTTTTTTAAAGTGCTTTCCGAATTCCTGCTTGATATCGTCCAATTCCATTTTTGAAAGTCCGGTCAATTTGTGTGAAAGATATCCTTCAAGGATCATTCCGATTGCGATGGCTTCACCGTGCAGCAAGGTTTTCAATTTACTGTTTTCTAGAAAATACGACTCTATGGCGTGCCCCAAGGTGTGACCAAAGTTCAACGCTTTGCGAACACCTTTTTCAGTAGGGTCTTTTGAGACGATGGTGTCCTTTATTTTAATGGACTTGCGAATGTTTTCTTCATCAAATAGATTGATGGGGCCTGAAAGTGCCTTCCAATAGGTTTTGTCAGCAATAAGGCCGTGCTTGAGCATTTCGGCGAAACCACTGCGCAACTGGTTTTCGGGTAAGGTCTTCAAAAACTCTGGAAATAGTAGTACCATTCGAGGCTGATTGATTACCCCGACTTGATTTTTTAACACGCCGAGGTCTACTCCGGTCTTACCTCCGACCGAGGCATCCACCATCGCCAAAAGGGTAGTGGGGATGTTGATAAAATCGATTCCCCTTTTAAAGGTAGAAGCAACGAACCCACCTAAATCCGTCACGACTCCTCCGCCCAGATTGATTAAAATACTTTTGCGGTCCCCGCCGTTCTGTGATAAGTCGTTCCAAACTTTGACACAAGCTTCAATGGTCTTGTTTTCTTCACCTGGCTTGATGGTGAACGTAGCTGAGGGCTCCATGGCCAATAAGTTCAAAAAGGGGCCTAGACAATACTCTTCGGTGTTTTTGTCGACCAATATAAAAATATGGGAATAGTCGTTTTGAGTCAAAAACTGGTTGAGACCAGCTTCTGCGACCTCATTAAAATAAATATCATGTGTGGTGGTTGAACCGGTATGCATAGCCATCGTATGAGCTGTAAAATAAACACATATTTTATTGAAAAGTATATTAGGGGGCACCTTATATTTGTTTCTTTATGAATTTGACATTTATGAAGCGTATTTTTGAAGATACTTCAATTGCTTTCAAGTTGAAAAGCGATTCCGAACTCGAACGGGCCTATTTTTTATTTAAACTGATATCCAACCAACCTTTGGTGAAAATTGGTACTGCCGTCACCAATTTTGCAATAAATGCGCACCTACCGGTAGAAGGCCTGATTCGGGCGACCGTATTTGACCATTTCTGCGGGGGGGTGAATGAAGCCGATTGCATGCCGATCATAGATAAAATGTACGAAGAGGGGGTTGCCGCAATTTTAGATTATTCCGTGGAAGGAAAGCATGTTGAAAACCAATTGGATAGTGCCTTGCAGAAAGTATTGGGGGTATTGGACTTCGTGAAAGAAAAACAAGCCATACCTTTTGCCGTTTTCAAACCCTCTGCCTTTGGTCGTTTTGAATTGTTTGAAAAAGTGAATTCAAAAAAAGGTTTATCCGTTTCTGAAGCTGAGGAATGGCAGCGTGTGGTCAATCGATACGATAAGGTCTGTAAAAAGGCCTATGACCTCGATGTTGCGTTGTTGATTGATGCTGAAGAAAGCTGGATTCAAGATGCTGCCGATGATTTGGCCTATGATATGATGTGCAAATACAACAAAAGGAAGGTCGTTGTTTTCAATACCGCACAGCTATACCGTTGGGATAGAATGTCTTATTTGGAAGAAGTTTGCAGCAAGGCCCGGAATGAAGGTTTCAAGGTAGGCATTAAGGTGGTCCGTGGTGCCTATATGGAGAAAGAGAACGGTCGCGCTGAGGATGCCGGTCAAAAGAGTCCGATTTGTGCGACGAAAGGTGCTACGGATAACAACTTTGACGCTGCCGTTACCTTTATGTTGGATAATTTGGATGTGTTTTCAATTTTTTCAGGGACCCATAACGAGTCCAGTAGCTATCAGTTAATGGAACAGATGAAGCAAAAAGGTATTACAAACGATAATGATCATATCTGGTTTGGGCAATTGTATGGAATGAGTGATCATATCAGTTATAATCTGGCCAAAGCAGGATACAATGTGGCCAAGTACTTGCCCTATGGACCGGTGCGGGATGTCATGCCTTATCTTATCAGAAGGGCTGAAGAAAATACCTCGGTAGCGGGGCAAACTTCTCGAGAGCTCGAATTGTTGAAGAAGGAGAAAGCCCGTAGAAAACTGTAGTTGAACTTACTTGTGACCCAAATGGATTCCTGCCTTTGCAGGAATGACAACGGTGATTGTTTCTGGATGAAAGGACTACGTACTGTCATTCCAAATTCATTTTGGAATCCACCTGACGATGATTTTGTATGGATTCCTGCTTTCGCAGGAATGACAATAACGAATCGGGTTTTGATGGTTTTTTGCCTTCGCAGCAACGACATCACGGAAGTGGCTACTTTAATCATACCAATCACCAGCCAAATCTTTCCATTGTGGATTCCCTTTGATAATGAGGTTTATCTTCCATTGACGTTTCCATGCTTTTATTCTTTTCTCCCTAAGTATGGCTTCATTGACATCTGTAAAAATCTCGAAATAAACCAATTTATGGAGTCCGTATCTTTTTGAGAAACCTTCGAGCAATCCTCTTTTATGTTCGAATATTCTACGTTCCAGGTTATTTGTCATTCCAGTGTAAAGCGTTCCATTCTTTTTATTGGTTAGGATGTAAACATAATATTGATGTATGGTCTTGTACATTCGAATTTGGACCCGTTTTTTAAGCAAAACGATAAGTTAGTTAAATAATATGTACCGTATGGGTTCCTGCCTTCGCAGGAATGACAATAACGAATTGGGTTTGGATGGTTTTTTTACCTCTCGGTGATTGGTTTTGAATGGATTCCTGCCTTCGCAGGAATGACAATAGTGATTGGGTATGAGTGAAAGGGTCCCACAATGTCATTCCAAACTTGTTTTGGAATCCACCTGACGATGAGCCCAAATGAATTTCTGCTTTCGCAGGAATAACAACGAAGATTGGTTTTGAAAAGTTCTTAGTCGCGTGGCGTTTGGTCTAAGCGCACTACCTCGACCTTTTCTGGGCAATTTCGCACTTGAATAGCTTTAGGGCCGTTTGAGATATGATACACTTTACAAGGTTTGGCTTTGGTATCACTTTGTCCGAAATCAATGGTGCCATCCTTAAAAAAAGACTTCCAGAGCACGGAGTCTTGGGTGAACTGGGCTTCCAATTCTGGCGCATAGGCGATGGGTTTAGATCTTAGGTCTTTTAAAACCCGACAATTCGGGAAGTAACAAAATTCCGTACCACTATCCGCCGATTTCTTTTTTAGGAAAAAGGCCAGAAACACGATTCCAATCGAAAGACCTACCAAATACCAGCCCAAACGTTTTATAAATGCCATTAAAAAATTAAAAAGTTGATATCGTTATAGGGGAGTCCGAACCAATCACCAACCGATTTGTTGGTCAAAATGCCATGATAGAGGTAAAGTCCGTTGCGAAGCCCTTTGTCAAATCGCAATGAATTTTCAAGACCACCGTCTTCACCGATTTTCAATAAATAAGGTGTAAAGATATTACTAATTGAGATAGAGGAGGTACGCGGATAACGCGACGGAATATTCGGGACCCCATAATGGACTACCCCGAACTTTTCGACAGTAGGCTTTTTATGGGTCGTAATCTCAGAAGTCTCGAAACACCCACCCATATCAATGCTTACATCGATGACTACGGCACCTTTTTTCATATTTTCGACCATGGCACTCGAAACAACCACAGGGGAGCGATCTTTGCCACGGGTCGCCCCGATGGCCACGTCACAACGTTTTAAGGACTTCAACAAATTTTTGGGTTGTATGGTCGAGGTGTAAACCGTTTGCTTCAGGTTTGTCTGTATATTGCGCAGTTTGGTAATGGAATTATCGAATATTTTCACATTGGCGCCAAGCCCGAGTGCCGAACGTGCCGCAAATTCCCCTACGGTCCCGGCGCCTATGATAACCACCTCAACAGGGGGCACTCCGCTAATGTTGCCAAACATCAAGCCATTACCGTTGCCGGTCGTAGCCATCAATTCTGATGCAATCAAAATGGAAGAGATACCTGCAATTTCGCTTAACGACCGTACGGCGGGGTACTTGCCATCTTCATCACGAATATATTCAAAGGCGATGGCCGTAATCCGTTTTTTGGCGAGGTGCTCAAAATATTCCTTTGATTGTGTTTTGATCTGCAAGGCTGAAATGATTATGGTCTGCGGATTGATCAATTCAATTTCAGCAAGGGTAGGGGGCTCTACTTTTAACAATAACGGACATGAAAACACCTTTTTGGTATCGTTGCAAATCTCGGCACCCGCCTCGGTATAATCTTTATCAGAATAGTTGGCCCCTTCACCGGCCCCGGCCTCGATCATGACCCGATGCCCATTGGCCGTAATGGCATTAACCGCATCTGGCGTCAAACAAATACGCTTTTCTTGGTATTGGTTCTCTTTAGGGAGGCCAATAAAAAGCTCCCCTTTTTGTTTTAAGATCTCAAGGGTCTCTTCTTGGGGCAGTAATTGTTGTTTGCTAAAAGGAGAGGAAGGTTGGTTCATGTAATGTAAATCTAATCAAATAGGGCAAACCCCTATGCCTAGTTTATTAACTTGGTTACCGCTTTTTTAGAACGGTCAGACCCATAATGGTGGCTCTAGGTGATTCAAATTTACATTTTTTTCTCAAGGGTCTCTTTGCGTTGCTCCAACTTTTCCCGTTCTTTACGCAATTCTTCCTTTGCTTTAAGAACATTCAATTCTTCGTCCATGGCGTCGAGATCGATACCATGTACATGTTTGTCATAAAGCTTTAAACGGATAAAATAAACAAAGGGGATTATTACAATACAAACGGGTAATAACCACATTAAGTTCTCACTGTCAATAACTTCATCTTCAGAAAAATAAAGTTCAAATAACTGAAAACTATACATTAAAATCGGAATCAATATAATATGGTGCCACCAATGTCTACAAGTAAGGAACCAAATTACTAATAGGTAAAAAGGAACTAACTTTGATACTAGAAACCAAACATGTGATTCCACACTTGGGTACCCGTTTAAACCTATGGTTAAACCTAAAATATTAAAAGTATCTCCCTCCCCAGCACCTGGCATGTATTCATGTGTTTTAAACACAAAAGGGGAAAGCATAATAAGGAAAGCCACCAAAGATTCAATAAGAATTCTTTTTTTTGCTAGTTGGTTAAATTTAGTTTTCCGCTTCATTAACTTAAAGTTACAAATAGGACAACGAAAAAGGGGCAATATTAGTATTGCCCCCTTTAAGATAATTTAAAAAGTAGAAGTTATCTTTTCTTCATAACAACTTCACTTTTCTTAATACCAGTATCTTGGTCGTCGATAGTAATCGTAGAAACCGCGGTGGTCGCCAACATTACAACGGCCAAGATTCCAAAAATCATTCTTTTAGTGTTCATCGTACTAAATTTTTGGATTAATAAATGAATTCATTAAATGCAAATGTAGGAAAAAATACAGTCATAAATGCATTTCAACGAAAAAAAATGCATTTCAACTGAGATTTACAACATTTCATCGACCTGAATTCTCTCAATGGAAATTTAGCAAAAGAATTTTAAGAAGCTATTTGTAAGAATCAATATTCGATACGACGGGTCGTTTCGTCGATAAACAGCAATTTTAGGGGTAAGATACCTTCTGGTAGCAGATTGGGTATCTTTTCTGGCCATTCGATAAAGATATAGGCATCTTTCTCAAAGTAGTCGTCCAAGCCCAAATCATAAGCTTCTTCTTCAGAGCTTAAGCGATAGAAATCAAAATGATAAGCAAGTAGTTCCCCTGAATCATCGTGATATTCGTTGACGATACCAAATGTAGGACTATTGCCACAGTCTACTGCTCCTATATGTTGTAACATCACTTTAATTAACGTGGTTTTACCGACACCCATTTCGCCGTAAAAACAAAAAACTTTTTTCGTTGTTTTTGTTAAAACTGCAGCGGCTATATCGAAAATATCCTTCTTGTTATAGATTATATTCATAAGAATTGTATCTTTTTGCCATGGTTGTATTCCCAGGGGAATTTAAGGACAATTATTTAAAAGAACTATTGCTAGCGGTCATACTCTTCTGTTTGCCAGCATTGATTTTAGCACATAAATTTTTTCAAGAAGACATCGCCAGTGAACTTGTTTTCTTTGGTCTTACATTTAAAAACACCCTATATGATGATCAGGTAATGGCCTATATCTTTTTATTGTCGCTGATTCCTTTTATGTATATGGTGTTCTTCTTTTTTCATGCTAAAGGTATAATGAGGTTAACATTATTGCTACCGATTTTGTGGACCGTTTATGATCAAAGCCTGAGTATTTTTTACATGATGGAACCTATCAATGCTTATGGAAAAACGCTTTCTTTCTGTTTGGCCTTGATAGCATTGTATTTTTTATTGAAATCATTTGTTCCAAATTTGTTGACTTTCAAAAAACTAATAAATCTCAAAAGAGCATCAAAAAACCTAAGTTCTTTGGTTCCGATAGGGATATTTTGTCTTTTGTATTGTTATAATTTGATTCCTGATGATTTGAATGTCTTCTTTATAGGTGATATAAAAATTGATAGCTTCCTTTATCGATCTTTTCAAGTATTATTTTACTTATTGGGAATTAAGCTTAGTATGTTGTTATTGTTATTAACATGGTATTTCACTGAAAAAAAATGGTGGAAATATGCCTTGTTAAGTCCAATCTTAATAACGATTTACCAACTAAGCACCTTCTTTAACACGGAGACCGACATTCTTGATGAATATGAAATTATAAGGGGATTCCCTTTTTTAGTGTTGATTGCAGTGCTATTGGTAGCCTTATCAAAAAATGCCAAAGACCAATACGTTGTACAGTCAGTCTACCGGAAAACCAGCTCGCAAATTGAAAAGTTATTGGAACAAAGAAATCAGGAACACGTAAATGCGATTTTGGATACCAAAAGACGATTGACCGACCTAAAAGAACAAAAGGCGACCGCCCATATCAACGATTTGATGGAAATCAAGAAGCAACTGGAACATGAATTGGGGGAACGGACCTAGTTTTTTCCTTTTTAATAGCTATAGTAAGCATAAATGACAAAATCTAGAGAAATATCGAAAAAAGGGTTTACTAAGGAAGTCGCGATGGCAGCACTGCTGTTTTGTCTGCCTTTGTTAATTTCCTTACACTTGTTATTTGCTGAATACAATACAATTACTTTTGACTTCTTTGGTATTACATGGACTCATGGCTTTTCTGCCGACCAAGCTTTCGGTTGGGTTGCCTTGACCACAGCAATGTCCTTAATGTATTTGTTTCTTTTTTACCAAAACTCGAAAGGTTTGGTAAAACTGGTTATACAACCCTTTATATGGTACCTGTTCTATAATTTTTTAAGTTCATTTTTTCCATCCATACCCGAATTTTTTGATCAACCCCGTGTTGTTCTGGTGATTCTAAGCAGTGTTCTGCTATGGTGGATAGCGCAAGTATTTAGAAGTGGAATTTTGAAGTCGAATGAATATCATACAACAAGTTTGTCGAAAAATGTGATTTATGCCTTGGTCATAGTTTTGGCATTTTTCATTCACATCAGTAATGAGTTTATCCCTCAGACATGGATTGAAATGGATTTGGGTTTTATGGTTGTCGGTAGTTTTGGATTTGAAAGTACGGAACTTTTTCTATGGGCCTTGGGCTTTAAACTAGGTCTATTGTTGCCCCTTTTAGTTTGGTTCTTTATGGAAAAGAAATGGTGGAAATATGCCCTTTTGAGCCCAATCTTAGTTACGGTATATCAACATATTGCAATTTTTAACACGGAGACTGATAGCCTGGATGATACTGAAATTTTTCAAGCCTTACCATTTTTGGTGCTGATTGCAGTGATATTGGTGGCCTTATCAAAAAATGCAAAAGACCAGTATATTGTAAAATCAGTCTACCAAAAAACCAGCTCTCGAATTGAAAAGTTATTGGAACAAAAAAATCAAAATCACATAAATACGATTTCGGATACCAAAAGACGATTGACCGACTTAAAAGAACAAAAAACAACCGTCAATATCAACGATTTGATGGAAATCAAGAAGCGATTGGAACATGAATTGAGGGAACGGGCCTAGTTTTTTGTTTTTAATAGGTATAGCAACCAATAATGTCAAGATTTAAGAAAATATCAAAAAAAGGTTTTACCAAGGAAGTTGCGATGGCAGCACTGCTGTTTTGTCTGCCTGTGTTGATTCTGTTACACTTGTTATTTGATGACGATAGTGCCGCAACTTTGGATATTTTTGGTTTTAGATGGACCCATGGCTTTGTTAGCGATGAAGTATTTAGTTGGATTGCCTTGACCACATTTCTGTCGTTAGTCTATTTGTTTCTTTTTTACCAAAGCTCGAAAGGGTTGGTAAAACTGGTTATCCAACCCTTTATATGGTACCTCTTCTATAATTTTTTAAGTTCATTTTTTCCATCCATACCTGAATTTTTTGATCAACCCCATGTAGTTCTGGTAACTCTAAGCGGTGTTATAGTATGGTGGATAATGCAAGTATTAAGAGGGGGAATTTCGGACTCGAATCAATATCATTCAACAAGTTTGTCGAAAAATGTGATTTGTGCCTTGATCATAGTTTTGGCATTTTTCATTCGCGTCAGTAATGAATTTATCCCTAAAACATGGCTCGAAGTGGATTTGGGGTTTATGGTTGTCGGTAGCTTTGGGTTTCCAAGTTTTGAACTTTTTCTATGGGGTTTGGGCTTTAAATTAGGTTTATTGTTACCTCTTATAGCTTGGTTTTTCTATGAAAAGAAATGGTGGCATTATGCCTTGTTAAGTCCAATTTTAGTAACGGTATATCAAATAAGGTCTATTTTTAATACAGAGACGCACATCATGGATCAATATGAGATTCTTCAAGCCTTACCCTTGTTGACCCTGATTGGGTTACTATTGATTGCCCTATCAAAAAATGCCAAGGATCAGTATATAGGTAGCACGATTTATGAAGGGACCAAGAGGCGTATCGAAAAAATGGTATTGCATCAAAGCCAAAAAGAGGCCGATGACATTGAGGAAGTGAAACGTATGTTCCATAAATTGAAAGGGGAGCGGTCTACTACGGAAATCGATGCTTTAAAATCACTAAAGAAAACCTTGGAAAATAAACTAAGGAATACCTAATGAATGATGGATACCTTGGCATGATACCCTGCAAAAGTTGGCGTCTAGTCGCCTGATTTCTTATTGCGTTTTTCAATTTCAGCGGTCACCTCGTTCAGCAATTCCTTAAGCTCTTTCTCGTGGCGTTCCTTGATTTTTGCCTCGATGATCTTTTCAAGTCGTTTTTGCTCGCTTAAGGGCAGTTCCCCTGTTTTTAAGATTTCGGGGTCTGGCTTGAGCATTTCACCCTCACCGGTAATCAACCAAATCAAATTTAATTGCGGATAGGTACTTATAATCGTCTCAATGACATCACTGCCGATAGAGGCATTATTCTTTTTCATCCGCAGGGTATAGCCATTGCTGGCCCCTATAGAAAGGTCAAATTGTCGTGCACTTAGCCCCGCGTGTTGTATAAACTCCATTAAGCGGTCTACGGTCTTGAACATAGTGAATTTTTATGCGGTATTACAAATATACTATTTTCTATATAAAAGCTTTGAAGTAAGGATAAAGAATTAAATTTTGAGAATAATTACGATAATATAGAATATTTACTATATTTGAAATTCAGCTAGAAATCCATGAAACAAGTTTTTCCGAAAGAAATCATCGTATATACCGTACAGCATTTTATTCCCAAGAATTCTGTCGGTAGTAAGGTCATTTACGGTTTGATACTCACCTTGTTGATTGGGGGCTTTGTAAGCCTACCATTTATAAAGATTCCCATCTTCACCGCTGCCCGAGGCCTGATTAGGCCAAATATCGAAAGGGTGTCCATCACAAGTATCAACCAAGGTAGGGTCACCTTCTCAAACCTACATAATAATACTACAGTCTCCCCCGGTGATACCCTGCTCGTATTGGAAACCACAGTACTTGACGAAAAGCTTCAACTCAGTACGAAGAAAATCACAACCTTGGAAAAAGAGGTGAACGACCTGAAAAACCTTATTGTAGCTCAGTCCCCGAGCAGTACACACTTGAAGACCCCAAAATACCGGCGGCAATTGATTGAACACCGATCTCTATTGGCAGAACATCATACCAAAATCAGAAAGCTCAAAGAGGATTTTAAAAGAAATAAGAAACTATTGTCAAAAGGGGTTATTGCACAGGTGGAATTCGACGAGATCAAGCTCAACTACGACCTTGCCGAAAATGCATTATACCAGATAAAGAAAAGACAATTGAATATCTGGCAAACCGACCTCTCAGAATCCCTTATCGTGCTTGAAGAATTGGAAAACAATATCAAACAAGTACTTGGTGATAAGAACAGCTATGTATTAAAGGCCCCTGTGAAAGGGGTACTGATGAATACACAGGGCCTGCACAAAGGCAGTTTCGTAAATACCGGTGCCGTACTAGGTGAGATTACCCCGGATACCGAACTGATTGCCGAGTGCTATGTCGCTACCAGTGATATCGGTCTGATCGATACCGGAAAAGAGGTCAAATTTCAAATCGATGCCTTTAACTACAACCAGTGGGGCTTTGCCTACGGTAGCATAATAGGGGTCGCCGATGACGTGGTCCTCATCGAAGAGCGGCCCGTGTATAAAATCCAGTGCAAACTGAATACACGAACCCTAAGCCTTAAAAATGGGTATAAGGGGCAACTGGGCAAGGGAATGACCTTGAACGCAAGATTTCAACTGGCCGAACGAACACTCTACCAATTATTATATGATAAAGTGGACGATTGGGTCAATCCATCGAAAAAAGCGCTGGCCCAATATTAACTACAGATGTTATGGAATTTATTCAAGAATTAAAGAAAATGGAACGTTTGCACCAAATGGTCAAAAAAAGGGCTACGGGGCCTATCGATGTCATTGCCAGAAAGCTGGGCATCAGTATTTCATGTGCCCATAGATTATTGGAACAACTAGAGCAGTTTGGCCAACCCATTCGTTACGATGCGCGTGTCCAGACCTTTTCGTACATATACGGTTTTCATTCGAAAGTTGATATTACCATCGCTACGGTAAGCGATAACATGAAGATACCCTATACGACCTCTACCGGCCAGCTTATCCACAAGCATTCATTTTCATTTTCATAGTATCAAAGAATGGCAAAAAGAACGATAAAACAACATGATATTACCGATTGTGGGGCAGCTTGTCTGGCATCGATATCCGCCCATTACAAATTAAAATACCCCATTGCACGTATTCGGCAATATGCGGGGACCGATAAAAAAGGGACCAATGTATTTGGCTTGATCAAAGCAGCGGAAAAACTCAGTTTCGATGCCAAGGGGGTCCGTGGTGATTTTGAGAGCCTGTTCAAGATACCAAAGCCGTCTATTGCCCACATCATCGTTAAGGAAAAACTACATCATTATGTAGTCATCTATGGGGTCACGAAAACCCACGTACTGGTCATGGACCCCGGTTCAGGCAAAATGGAAAAACGGTCGCATGAAGCCTTCAAAAAAGAATGGACAGGGGTGCTGGTACTGCTCGTTCCGAACCAGGGGTTTAAAAAGGGTAATGAAAAGGTGTCCAATCTCAAAAGGTTCTGGTTTTTGTTAAAGCCCCATGGCACGGTATTGGTGCAAGCCTTTTTTGGGGCCGTTGTCTACACCTTGCTTGGCTTCTCCACGTCCATCTATATCCAAAAGATCACGGACCATGTTCTGGTCGATGGCAATACCAAACTGTTGAACCTATTGGGCCTGATAATGATAGCCCTATTATTGGGGAAGGTGCTGATCGGTGTTTTTAAGGATGTTTTCTTGATCAAAACGGGGCAACAGATCGATGCAAGGCTGATACTCGGCTACTACAAACACCTTTTAAAATTGCCCCAGCAGTTTTTTGATACCATGCGGGTAGGCGAAATCATTTCAAGGATTGGCGATGCCGTAAAGATCAGGAATTTTATCAATGGGGTCGCGTTGACCCTGACCGTGAACATCTTGATCGTGGCTTTTTCATTTGGGCTGATGTTCACCTACTATTGGAAGCTGGCCCTTATCATGGCCACGATCATCCCCATTTACCTATTGATCTATGTCGTCGTGAACCAGCTTAATAAAAAAGTGGAGCGAAAGGTCATGGAAGACGCTGCCGATTTAGAAAGCCAATTGGTGGAATCATTGAATTCGGTCGGAACGATAAAACGTTTTGGTCTAGAGGGTTATGCCAATCTCAAAACAGAGACCCGGTTTATCAAGTTATTGAACACAGGATATCAATCGGCCCTCAACGCCGTTTTTTCAGGCACCTCGTCCAATACCATCTCACAACTGTTCGTTATCGTCCTTATATGGACAGGATCTATTTTTGTGATCCAAAAAGAGATCACCCCGGGTGAGCTGTTGTCCTTTTACGCGATAGTGGGGTATTTTACCGGCCCCTTGGTTAGCTTGATCGGTGCGAACAAAGAAATCCAGAATGCCTTGATCGCTGCCGATCGTCTGTTTGAGATATTGGACCTTGAACAGGAGGAGGGCCGTAAGAGAATGGAACTGTCACCGGATAAAATAGGTAATATCAAATTTGAAAAAGTGGACTTCAGCTATGGTACTAGGGTAGAAGTATTCAAAGCTTTTGAACTTGAAATAAAGAAGGGGGAGATTACGGCCTTCGTAGGTGAAAGTGGCTATGGTAAATCAACCTTGGTCTCCTTACTACAGAACATCTATCCCATTAGTAATGGGAGTATCCATATCGGCAACACCAATCTGCGGTACATTGAAAACGAGAGCCTTCGTAGGCTAGTAGCGGTAGTACCGCAAAAAATAGACCTGTTTGCCGGTAATGTTGTTGAGAACATAGCCGTTGGTGAAATGGAGCCTAACATGGAATTTATACTAGAAATCTGCACCCGAATCGGTATTATGGAATTCATTGAGGGCTTACCCAATGGTTTTGGTACTTATCTGGGGGAGAATGGGGCAAGCCTTTCTGGCGGTCAGAAACAGCGGATTGCTATTGCACGGGCCCTGTACAAACAACCCGAAATATTGGTTTTGGATGAAGCAACCAGTTCATTGGATAGTGGTTCGGAGACCTTCGTGCAAAAAGTGGTACAACAACTTCGAGAGCAGCACAAAACGATTATCATCATTGCGCACCGTCTGAGTACCGTCGTCAATGCCGATACTATTGTGGTGTTGGACAAAGGAAAAGTAGTCGAACAGGGGCCTCATGAACTGCTCTATGCCAAAAAGGGCCTATACCACAACTTATGGCGGCAACAATTACCTAGGATCACCTATAAACTAAAACCTGCAATGTAAAAATGGAATGATATGAAACAGTTGACAAGACAAATAGCATTATTGGAGCGCGTAGATCGATTAATACGTTTGAAGGCCACAGGAAGGCCCAAGAAATTGGCCGAACGGTTAGAAGTTTCTGAAGCTACGGTGTTCAGGATGATAGATACCATGAAGGAACTAAACGCCCCGGTTTATTATGATTTGGCTAACCAAAGTTATGCATATTCAAAGCCCACTAGCTTCAGATGTGGGTTTTTTATGGAAGATTTGGATAAAGACACACAGCGTAATTTAACAGGTGGGTTCGGGTTTAAAAACATTGGACGGTTGTTGAAATTTTAACATTTTATCTTGTTGACTCTCAATAAATGAGAGTGCCCTTGCCCATCTTTACCAAGTGATCAAAACAGCGCGCAACGGAAATTCTGGTTTTGATTGCAAAAAACAAATGTTTAATTAAATTTTTAAAATGAAAGATTTAAACCACTTTCATGTAATTGAATTACATGAAAAAGAATTAAAAAAAACCGATGGTGGCCTTTTTGGCATATTTGAAGGTGTAGTTACAGCGGTCATCGCCATAGGTTTACAAGGAGTATATGAATTAGGAAAAGCCCATGGGGCGGAACATAAATAAATAGATATGAAAGTAGAAGAATTGACTAAAGAAGAGGTAAAAAAAATAAATGCTGGATTGCCTTATTGTGGTAGCGAGAAGCACAATTTAACTTCATTCTTGTTGAATGCACTTGCCCCGGGTTTAGGAGGATTATATGACTTAGGCCACTTGGTGGGATCAGAGTGATTATGTTTAAAGCGCATAAGAAATTGCTTCTTATGCGCTAATTTTTTAAATTTACTTATGAAGAAAAAAAATTATTTTATTGTAAGCCTAGTCATATCATTACTATTATTAGCTACCATATATTATTTTGGCAAAAAAGATGGTAATGAACATAATGACATCATTAAGGTCAGTGAGGGCAGATAGCCGTTTCTTTTTAACCTTTCAAAAGAGCGATTAAGAATCTTTTGTATTGTTTACATGGACTTGTTGTTCTCAATTCAGAAATATTCCAAAGAATTTTTCAATACTTATATTATAAATGGAATATGCCAACCAAGAAAGATGATATCACCTAATAAACCCCTGAATTAATTACTTAATTGGTTTTACATTCTTCTATCCATAGAAAATAGGGATAAATGAAAACCCAATACATACGCCATGGTATAACATTAGTCATACTAGCAATGACTTATATGTTGGTCAGGGAATTTATCAGGCCTTATGTAATAGCCAACTACTCTTGTTCGATATGCGAGGATATTCTATACAGTATTCCTAATTTCATAGGTGCTTTAATGATGTTTTTCTTTTTCTTTTATTTTTTAAAATATTCTAAAGTGAAAACGTTCTCCTTTTCGTTGCTTTTGGTAGTGCTCTTTGAGTTGCACGATGTTTATTTTGAAAATTCAAAATTTGACGTTAGGGATATATTTTTTAGTCTAACGTCATTATTCCTATGTTTATTCCTCTCAAAAAGCAATTCAAAAAATCAAATTCCTTAAGGTTTTATACCCCCATAAGGGTACTCAAAAAGGTATACGGACCAAATAATAAAATCACGCAAAGATGTCATAAAATCTTGTCGGGGTTCATTTACTTAGGCTTGCTCATCTGAGGACTACAATATCACTTAGCCTCTAAAACCACAAAAGGAATGATCATTTCCTCTAACGAAATGCCGCCATGTTGGTAGGTATTTCGATAATAGCTGACATAGTGGTTGTAGTTGTTGGGGTAGGCAAAAAAGAGATCGTTTTTGGCGAATATGAACGAACTGCTGACATTGATATTCGGCAGATGGATCTGTTTGGGGTCTTTTGCGGCCAATACTTCCTTTTCTTGATAGGTCAAGCTTCGCCCAGTTTTATACCGAAGGTTGAGACTGGTATCGCGGTCACCAATGACCTTTGAAGGATGTTTTACATTGATGGTACCGTGATCCGTGGTTAATATCAATTTCTTGCCGAGTTGCTGTGCTTTTTGAATAATATCCAACAATGGTGAGTTTTTGAACCAACTAAGGGTAAGGGAACGGTAGGCCTTGTCATTGCTGGCCAATTCTTTAATGACTTCCATTTCGGTCTTGGAGTGGGAGAGCATGTCGACAAAATTGTACACAATGACCGTCAAATCATTACCTTTTTGCGATTTGAAATTTTGGGCCAGTTGTTTCCCCTGCTTTAAGCTGCTTATTTTGTGATAGTCCCATTTAATATCCATTTGCAACCGTCGCAACTGGGCACCTAAAAACTCAGCCTCGAATAGATTTTTACCCCCTTCATCCGTATCATTTTTCCACCAATCGGGGTGTTGTTTTTCCATTTCCAGTGGGGTGAGTCCAGAAAAAATGGCATTTCGCGCATATTGGGTAGCCGTCGGTAGAATACTATAATAATGTGTTTCCGTCTTTTTCTTATAGAAATTAGAGACCACATCCTCAAAAGAAAGCCATTGGTCATAGCGTAGGTTATCGATGACCACAAGTAAGGTGGAACTATCTTTCAATTCAGATACGACCTTCTTTTGAAACAATTCATGCGATAGGGTTGGACCATCATCGGTTGAAAACCAATCGCGGTAGTTTTTATCGACAAACTTGCTGAACTGACTGTTCGCTTCCATTTTTTGAGATTCCAATATTTCGAACATCCCAGAGTCTTCTATCCCCTCGAGCTGTAGTTCCCAATAAATCAGTTTTTTATACAATTCTGCCCATTCTTCATGTGTCTTTACCATCGAAAGGTCCATGGCTATTTGTCGAAACTCTTGCTGGTAGTTCGCCGTTGTACGCTCTGATACCAATCTCGAATTGTCCAAACTCTTTTTGAGTGATAACAAGATTTGATTGGGATTGACGGGTTTGATCAAATAATCGGCAATTTTACTGCCGATAGCCTCATCCATAATGAATTCCTCTTCACTTTTCGTAATCATGACCACGGGTAACGAGGGATCTATTTTTTTGATTTCCGCCAAGGTTTCGAGCCCTGAAAGGCCCGGCATATTTTCATCCAAAAAGATGATGTCAAAATTCGTATGGTTCAATTCATCAAGTGCATCTTGACCACTTGGGCAAGTAACTACTTGATAGCCTTTGTTTTGAAGAAAAAGAATATGGGGTTTCAATAAGTCAATCTCATCATCGACCCAAAGAATTGTAATCGTGCTCATATAGTATATCTTTGTCCTGAAAATATAGTACACTTGGCGCAGCGCAACAAGCTTAAAATATTTAACGATCCAATCTACGGTTTTATTGGCACTCCCAATGAACTTATTTACAATCTTATAGGGCACCCCTTTTTTCAACGGTTACGGCGAATTTCTCAAATGGGCCTGTCGTATATCGTTTACCCTGGGGCCCATCATACCCGCTTTCATCATGCCTTGGGCAGTATGCACTTAATGGTGCAGGCGATTAGGGTACTTCGATTTAAAAAAGTGGAAATCACTGAAGAGGAAGAAATGGGGCTCTTGGTCGCCATTCTACTTCACGATATTGGGCATGGCCCATTCTCGCATGCTTTGGAGTTTTCTTTGGTCGAGAATGTAAGTCATGAGTCGCTATCACTTCGATTAATTGAAAAATTGAATGAAGAATTTGATGGTGCATTGACCATGGCAATAGCCATTTTCAAAGGCGAGCACCCCAAAAGGTTCTTGAATCAGTTGGTTTCGAGCCAATTGGATACCGATCGTTTGGATTATTTAAAACGCGACAGTTTTTACACCGGGGTGACGGAGGGCAATATCAGCTCTGAACGCATTATCACCATGCTGAACGTACAAGACGACGAATTGGTGGTCGAGGAAAAAGGCATCTATTCGGTAGAAAAGTTTTTAATGGCCCGCCGTTTCATGTATTGGCAGGTGTATCTGCACAAAACCAGCTTGGTGGCGGAACAATTGCTCCTTAAACTGATCAAACGCTCGAAACTGTTGTTGCAAGAGGGGCATGAATTGGAATGTGCGGCTGCGCTGAAGTACTTTTTGACCCGAAATGGGGCAGATCGATTTGACGAGAGCACGTTGCTGCAATTTGTGCTATTGGATGATGTAGATATCATTTCAGCATTAAAAACCTGGCAATTCCATGACGATTTCGTGCTTTCTAAGCTAAGCGGTATGCTATTGAACCGCAACCTATTGGAGATACGCATCAAGAACAATCCGATAGCCGACGAAAAGATGCGGAAAAAGCGCAACTGGGTGAAATCATCATATGGTTTGCGTGATGGGGAAGCTGATTATTTCGTTTTCTCCGGTGAAATAAGTAATCGTGCCTATAATGCGGACTATCAAAATATAAATATCGCTAGAAAGTCAGGAAAGCTGACCGATGTCGCCAATGCCTCAGATCATTTGAATTTAAAAGCATTGTCAAAAAAAGTGACCAAGTATTATGTTTGCTATCCGAAGGAAAGCGTTTGACAAATTTTCTTACTTTTGCCAAAAATGAACGAAGATAGGGAGGTCCATTTCGACGCTCAAACAATAAAATCCTATTCCGGTTCAGTACAAGAAGGTTGCCTACATTGGTAAGCTTCCTGAAGCCAATACAATCGTTCTAAGGTATTAAAACATTACACGTTTGAAATTTACAGCCACCCAAATTGCCGGAATTTTAGAAGGAGAGATTGAGGGCAATCCTGAAACAGCCGTCCATAAACTTTCCAAAATCGAAGAGGGTGAAACGGGTTCGCTTACATTTTTGGCCAATCCTAAATATACCGCCTACATTTATTCCACCAAAGCTTCCATTACCATAGTCAACAAAGACTTTGTACCTGAACAATCACTATCGACTACTTTGATAAAAGTTGATGACGCCTACAAGTCCTTTTCAAAATTATTGGAGTATTACAATCAGGTCAAAAACAATAAGACCGGTATTGAAGATCCCGTTTTCGTCTCTGAATCCGCGACATATGGGGAGGGCTTTTATTTAGGGGCTTTTTCGTATTTGGGGGAAAATGTGGATATAGGCAGTCAAGTTAAAGTATATCCCAATGTCTATATTGGGGATAACGTGACCATAGGGGATAACGTGACGATTTTTGCAGGAGCAAAAATTTATTCCGAGTCCATTATTGGTGACGGATGTGTGATTCATAGCGGTGCAATCATAGGTGCTGATGGTTTTGGTTTTACACCTAATGAAAAAGGGGAATATACCAAGGTTCCGCAAACAGGTAATGTAATTTTAGAAAACAACGTCGATGTTGGTGCCGGTACGACGATTGACCGTGCGACCCTTGGCTCGACGATTCTTAGAAAAGGCGTTAAACTGGACAATCAGATACAAATCGCCCATAATGTGGAGATTGGTGAACATACCGCCATAGCGGCCCAAACGGGGGTTGCCGGATCGACCAAAATCGGAAAATATTGTTTAATTGGTGGGCAAGTGGGTATCGTAGGGCATATCACCATCGGTGACCGGGTTCGCATTCAGGCACAGTCAGGTATTGGTCGAAATGTCAAAGATGATGAAGTATTACAAGGGTCCCCTGCATTGAACTATGGGGATTATAACAAATCATATGTTCATTTTAAGAATCTACCGAAACTAGTTAACCGAATCTCTGAAATAGAAAAGAACATTCACATTGAAGACAGAAAGTAAACAACGTACCATAGCAAAACAGGTCATGCTCCAGGGAGTAGGGTTGCATACTGGTGAAGAAGTCACGATGACTTTTGTTCCCGCACCTGCGAATCACGGTTTTTCCTTTAAAAGGGTCGACCTTGAAGGGGAGCCTATCATTGAAGCCGATGCGAATTACGTGGTAAATACCCAAAGGGGTACGAATTTAGAGAAGAACGGGGTCAAGATACAGACTTCTGAACATGTACTTGCCGCTTTGGTCGGTATGGATATCGATAATGTAATGATCGAACTCAATGCCCCAGAACCACCGATTATGGACGGTTCTTCAAAATACTTCATTGAAGCATTGGAAGAGGCTGGTATTGTAGAGCAAGAAGAGCCCCGTGAAGTCTATGTGGTCAAAGATGTTATTGCCTACAAAGATGAGGCAACCGGTAGTGAAATAACAGTGATACCGGCCGAAACGTATCAAATCACCACCATGGTCGATTTCGGAACGAAGGTATTGGGTACACAAAACGCCACCCTAGAAGACCTTTCTCAATTTAAAACAGAGATTGCCAATGCCCGTACCTTTAGTTTTTTACATGAACTTGAAATGTTATTGGAACATGGATTGATCAAAGGGGGCGATTTGAACAATGCCATTGTATATGTGGATAAGGAAATTTCAGAATCCACAATGAAGAAATTGGAAAAGGCATTCAACAAAAAGAAACTTTCGGTAAAGCCAAATGGGATTTTGGATAACCTGACCTTGCACCAACCTAATGAAGCCGCAAGACATAAGTTATTGGATGTTATAGGTGACCTAGCCTTGGCGGGTACTCGTATTCAAGGAAAAGTGATCGCCAACAAACCAGGCCATTACGTGAATACCCAGTTTGCCAAAAAATTGCATAAGATCATAAAACAAGAACGTAGAAACTATGTTCCAGAAGTTGATTTGCATGCAAAACCTTTAAAGGATATCACGGAAATCATGAAAATGCTCCCCCACAGACCCCCTTTCTTGTTGGTGGATAAAATCATGGAGCTTTCCGACCAACATGTCATCGGTATCAAAAATGTGACGATGAACGAGCCATTTTTTGTGGGCCATTTTCCTGGGGCGCCGGTTATGCCTGGGGTATTACAACTTGAGGCTATGGCACAAACGGGGGGTATCTTGGTATTGAGTACGGTACCAGATCCTGAAAACTATTTGACCTATCTCTTGAAAATAGATAATGTTCGGTATAAACAACAAGTGGTACCCGGTGATACTTTGATATTCAAATTGGATTTGATGACACCGATACGACGTGGTATATGTCAGATGCAGGCCCGGGCCTATGCGAACGGAAAATTAGTTTCTGAAGCTGAGATTATGGCACAAATAATAAAAGTTAAAAGAGAATAAGCATGAATCAGCCCCTTGCCTATGTGCACCCAGGCGCTAAAATCGCGAAAAACGTTGTTATTGAACCCTTTACCGTAATCCATAATAACGTGATTATTGGTGAAGGTACATGGATAGGCTCGAATGTCACCATTATGGAAGGTGCCCGTATCGGAAAAAATTGCAATATTTTTCCGGGTGCGGTTATCTCAGCACCGCCACAAGATTTGAAGTATCAAGGTGAAGAGACTACCGTTCATATAGGTGATAATACCACTATTCGAGAGTGTGCCACTATTAATAAGGGTACTGCCGACCGCATGAAAACGGTAATTGGTAATAATTGCCTGATTATGGCGTATTGCCATATCGCACATGATTGCTTGGTCAGTGACGGATGCATTTTCAGCAATGATTCCACACTTGCCGGTCATGTAACAATCGGTGAAAATGTGGTTTTGGCCGGTATGGTAGCAGTGCATCAATTTGTATCCATTGGCAAACATGCCTTTGTAACGGGGGGATCCTTGGTACGAAAGGATGTACCGCCTTTTGTGAAAGCGGCGCGCGAACCCCTTTCTTATGTCGGTATTAATTCCATCGGATTAAGAAGACGCGGATTCGAATCACATAAGATTCGTGAAATACAGAATATTTATAGGATATTATATCAAAGAAATTACAATAACTCACAGGCAGCCTCTATCATAGAAGCTGAAATGGAGGCTACTCCTGAACGTGATGAAATTCTACAATTTATTAGGGATTCTCAACGTGGGATCATGAAAGGATATTTTAGCTCAAATTAATTATGGCAAGTACATCAGATATTAGAAAGGGATTGTGCATCAAGTACAACAATGATATTTACAAGATTATTGAGTTTCTACACGTGAAACCGGGCAAAGGGCCGGCATTCGTTAGAACGAAGTTGAAAAGTGTAACCACGGGCAAAGTGGTCGATAATACCTTTTCAGCGGGTCATAAGATTGAAGATGTTCGTGTAGAGACGAGATCGTATCAATATTTATATCCTGAAGGCGACACCTTTCATTTTATGAATACCGATGACTACAACCAAATCACACTTCAAAAAGAAACCCTTGACGCCCCTGATTTGCTGAAAGAAGGTGAAGTGGTCAAGATATTGTTCAATACCGAGGATAGTATGCCGCTTTCAGTAGAAATGCCGGCAAGTGTAACTTTAGAGGTAACCCATTCAGAACCTGGGGTAAAGGGCAATACGGCCACGAATGCCACTAAACCCGCTACGGTAGAGACCGGGGCCCGTATCAATGTGCCACTCTTCATCAATGAGGGGGATAAAATCAAGATTGATACTGAGAAAGGGGCGTATATCGAAAGGGTAAAGGAGTAGTAAAGGATGAAATTTCCAAGAACGTATTCCTTAAAAGAAATAGCGGCGCTCATTGATACCCCTTTCGTGGGCTCAGATGATTTCCCCGTATCGGGCATGAACGAGATCCATGTAGTTGAACCTGGTGATATTGTATTTGTAGACCATCCGAAGTACTATGACAAAGCCTTGAATTCCAAGGCTACCGTAGTCTTGATCAATAAAGAGGTTGCGTGCCCAGAGGGAAAAGCCTTGTTGATATCAGAGGATCCTTTTAGGGATTTTAATACATTGACCCGGTACTTCAAACCTTTTGAATCCGCAGCTGCATCCGTTTCCGAATCAGCAACAATAGGTCATGGAACCATTGTTCAGCCAAATGCCTTTATCGGGAACAATGTGAAAATCGGTACCGACTGTGTGATACACGCGAATGTTTCCATTTATGACAACTGTGTCATCGGTAATAATGTGACCATTCATTCTGGAACGATATTGGGTGCCGACGCCTTCTATTACAAAAAACGTCCCGAAGGCTATGATAAATTAGTATCGGGCGGAAGGGTAGTCGTTGAAGATGATGTTGATATTGGGGCCAACTGTACCATTGATAGGGGGG
This sequence comes from Croceitalea sp. MTPC5, assembly GCF_036985505.1. NCBI lineage: Bacteria > Pseudomonadati > Bacteroidota > Flavobacteriia > Flavobacteriales > Flavobacteriaceae > Croceitalea > Croceitalea sp. MTPC5. The sequence continues at coordinate 731,654 of NZ_BTGQ01000001.1, read as the reverse complement.
TCACTGGTGACACTACCATTGGTAAAGGTTCTAAATTGGATAATCAAATACAAATAGGCCATGATACGGTTTTAGGCGAAAAGTGTTTGATTGCTTCCCACACAGGTATTGCCGGTTGCGTGGTAATTGAAGATGAGGTGACCCTATGGGGGCAAGTCGGTGTGATCAGCGGTATTACCATAGGCAAAGGTGCTGTAGTGTATGCGCAGTCTGGTATAGGCAATTCATTGGAAGGCGGTAAAACCTATTTTGGAAGTCCGGCTGTTGAGGCAAGACATAAAATGCGCGAACTCGCTACAATTAAAAATATGCCTTCCATACTTAAAAAATTAGAAAATAAATAGCTTGTTGTTTACTTTTCAGTTGCTATTCAAAAAGCTATTTTTGTTATCCGATATAAAAAAATAACGATGAGTGTTTTAGTAAATAAAGATTCTAAAATTATAGTACAAGGTTTTACTGGCAGTGAAGGCACGTTCCATGCAGAGCAAATGATTGCCTATGGTACCAACATTGTTGGGGGCGTTACGCCGGGCAAAGGAGGTCAAGAGCATTTAGAAAAACCTGTTTTCAACACCGTTGAAGAGGCAGTTCAAAAGGTCGGGGCAGATACCTCCATTATTTTCGTTCCACCGGCTTTTGCCGCTGATGCCATTATGGAAGCAGCCAACGCCGGTATCAAGGTAATCATTACCATTACCGAAGGTATACCAGTAGCCGATATGGTGAAGGCGAATAACTATATTAAGGATATGGACTGCACTTTGGTAGGACCCAATTGTCCGGGAGTGATTACTCCAGGAGAGGCTAAAGTGGGAATCATGCCCGGTTTTGTCTTTAAAAAGGGCAATGTCGGTATCGTTTCGAAATCAGGTACTTTGACGTACGAGGCGGCGGATCAGGTCGTGAGACAGGGATTAGGTATCACAACGGCAATTGGTATCGGTGGGGATCCAATCATCGGAACAACGACAAAACAGGCGGTAGAGCTGTTGATCAATGACCCGGAAACGGAATGTGTCGTAATGATCGGTGAAATCGGGGGGCAGTTAGAGGCTGATGCTGCCAATTGGTATAAAGAAAGTGGAAGTAAAAAACCAATTGTTGGTTTTATTGCCGGGGAAACAGCACCTGCAGGAAGAACTATGGGGCATGCTGGGGCAATTGTAGGTGGTAGTGATGATACCGCACAGGCCAAGAAAAGAATCATGGCGGAATGTGGAATACATGTTGTGGATTCCCCTGCGGAAATAGGAAAGAAAGTTAAAGAGGTAATGGCGTAAAACTCCGTTAAAACTATTATAAATCCCGATTTTATCGGGATTTTTTCATTTAATTGAGATTCGCAAAACGTATATTTGAATAACCACCAACAAATTTTCAAAATGAAATTACTACAAGACAAAAACGTCATTATCACAGGTGCGAGCCGGGGAATTGGAAAAGGGATTGCAGCGGTTTTTGCAGAACACGGGGCCAATGTTGCCTTTACCTATAGCTCAAGTGAGGCCCCTGCCTTAGCCCTGGAAAAAACATTGACCGAATTAGGGGTCAAGGCCAAGGCCTATAAAAGTAATGCCGCTAGTTTCGAGGCTTCTGAGGCACTTGTGCAAGCTGTTTTGGAAGATTTTGGTGGAATTGACGTGCTTATAAATAATGCAGGTATCACCAAAGACAATTTATTGATGCGCATGGGTGAGGCCGATTTCGATAGTGTTATTGAAATCAATTTGAAATCGGTGTTCAATATGACCAAAGCCGTACAGCGTACACTACTTAAACAACGAAAGGGATCTATAATCAATATGAGCAGTGTGGTCGGTGTCAAAGGTAATGCTGGGCAAACCAATTATGCCGCTTCAAAAGCGGGTATGATAGGCTTTACAAAATCGGTGGCTTTAGAACTTGGATCGAGAAATATTCGTTGTAACGCCATTGCACCGGGTTTTATAGAGACCGAAATGACCGATAAGCTCGATGAAAAGACCGTTCAGGGTTGGCGTGATGCGATTCCTCTGAAAAGGGGAGGTTCACCCGAAGATGTGGCCAATGCATGTCTGTTTTTAGCTTCTGACCTATCTGGTTACGTAACCGGCCAAGTACTTAATGTAGATGGCGGAATGTTGACCTAATTTTAGATACGATATCGGGTAATGCAAGCGACTCAGTTGATTCTTCTTATAATAGCCTTTCTACTATCGGTTGCACTGACTTGGTTCCAATATTTTCACAGTACGACAAAGGGCAACGTCAAGATTTGGTTGGCGGCATTGCGCTTTGTTGCGTTGTTTTCACTTTTTATACTACTCATCAATCCCAAATATGAGAAAGAGCGGATTTTGTTGGAAAAACAAAATCTTATTCTGGCAGTGGATGGGTCAAAATCCATTGATTTTTTAAAAGGAAGTGAAGCAGCCCTGGAAGTTCTTGCCAAATTGCAAAACAATACGGACTTATCTGACAGGTTCAACATTAAAACCCACTTGTTCGGGGGGAGCCTCTTGAATCAGGATAGTATCGTATTTGATAAAAGGATTACCAATATCTCAAAGGCATTGGGTTCGCTCAATGAAGTTTACGGAAATGAGCAAAACGTAGTCATATTATTGACCGATGGCAATCAAACCTTGGGCAATGATTTTGAATTTCAGTCCGTAAATGACAATACCAGTGTTTTACCCGTGGCCTTGGGTGATACTACCCAATATGAAGATATCGGGGTGACGCGGATAAATGTCAATAAATATGCTTTTTTACAGAATGAATTTCCCGTTGAGGCCACATTTGTCCATAACGGTAAGAAACCGATAAAAAAAGCCGTAAGGGTCTATTTAGACGATACTTTGGTACATAGGGAGACCTTGGAGTTCGCAGGCGATGGCGGTGCCAAGACCATCAAGACCTTGCTAAAGGCCTCTAGTGTCGGGGTAAAAAGAATCAAACTAGAGGTAGCCGCCTTGACCAACGAAAGAAACAAGGCGAACAATACGAAACTAGTCGCCATAGAGGTCATTGATGAAAAGACCCAGATTTCAATAGTCTCGAACCTGAACCATCCGGATATTGGAATGTTAAAAAAATCAATAGAAGCGAACGAGCAACGTTCCGTGGGTATTCTTAGACCCTCTGTTGATTTAAAGGAACTCGATGATAAGGATATATTGATTTTATACCAACCGGACGCTTCCTTTAAAAGGATATACGATTTTATTGAAAATAAGGGAATCGGCAGTTTTACCATAACGGGTACGAAAACGGACTGGAATTCCCTCAACACTTTCAATACGGTATTCACGAAAGAAGATCTAGATCAGTCTGAAGATGTAATTCCAAGTAAAAACAACGCGTTTGGTCTGTTTGATTTGGCCACCATGTCATTTACTGATTTTCCACCATTGCAATCCAGTTTCGGGGATCTGCTCATCACGAGACCTGTTGATATTATCGCCTATCAGGGCGTGAAGGGAATAACATTGAGCGACCCCTTATTCTTTGTCACAAATACCGACAACCGGAAACAAGCATTTCTTTTAGGGGAGGATATTTGGAAATGGAGGGTACAGGCCTATCGAAATGATAGAAGCTTTGAAAACTTTGATACCTTCATGGGCAAATTGATGTTGTTCTTATCGGATTCAGAAAAGAAAGAACGCTTGGTGGTACAATACAATGCCATATATGAAGGTGCCGCTGAAGCAGGGATCAGTGCTTCTTACTTTGATAGAAGCTATAATTTCGATGCTAATGCCACATTACGGTTGGTGGTAAAAAGTCGCGGAACTGATTTTGAACGCGAAGTGCCCATGCTTCTCTCGAACAATACGTATAAGGCTGATTTATCCGATTTAGATGCTGGCACCTTTGATTTCACAGTACGGGTCGAAGGTGAAGGTTTATCAAAGAAAGGGCAATTCCAAATTTTGGAATTTGATTTGGAAGAACAATTTCTGGCTGCCGATTACCGCAAATTAGAACGATTTGCACTACGGAACAACAGTGAACTCTTTTATCCTGAAGAAACCGAAAAAATGACAACATTGTTGCTTGACGACAATCGGTATGTGCCAATACAGAAAAGCTCTAAAAATGTAGTACCTTTAATTGATTTTCGGTGGTTTTTAGGGCTTATAGTATTAAGTTTGGCGACGGAATGGTTAGTGAGAAAATATAATGGTTTAATATAAAAATTGAGTTATGGATAGATTACCCAAGATTGCGCTACCTGTAGTTTTTGCAATCATTTTAGTAATAATTTTAATTTCAAAATCTGCAGTAACCATTGGTTCAGGTGAGGCTGGGGTTTTATATCGAACGTTCGGGGGTGGTGTGGTCACCGACAAGGCACCATTGGGTGAAGGTTTTCATCTTGTCGCCCCATGGAACAAGGTCTATATTTATGAGGTGAGACAGCAAGAAGTCTTCGAAAAAATGAACGTACTTTCAAGTAATGGCCTTGATATCAAATTGGATGCCTCGGCATGGTTTCAACCGAAGTTCAATGATCTGGGCAAATTACATCAAGAAAAAGGCGAAGACTACGTGCAAAGGGTACTATTGCCGACTATACGTTCGGCGGCGAGATCAGTGGTAGGGCGTTATACCCCTGAACAGCTGTATTCAAGTAAGCGTGATGCCATTCAGGCGGAGATTTTTGAAGAAACAAAAAAAATAGTTGAGGATGAATACATCCAACTAAATGAAATCTTGGTACGTGACGTTACTTTACCACCAACGATCAAAGACGCTATCGAACGAAAATTGAAGCAAGAGCAAGAATCATTGGAATATGAATTTCGTTTGGTGACTGCTTCAAAAGAAGCCGAAAAAGTACGGATCGAGGCACAGGGTAAAGCCGATGCCAATAGAATATTAAGTGCTTCCTTGACCGATAAAATCTTGAAAGATAAAGGGATTGATGCAACACTTGAACTTTCAAAATCACCGAATGCAAAGGTGGTGGTTGTAGGTTCTGGTGGTGACGGTTTACCACTCATCTTAGGAAATAACTAAGAATTACTTTTTTGTATGGAAATTATATTTTAATTTTAACCCATAATGAAAAAAGGAAATACACATCATCATATCCAATATCACGCTCAGGCGAGGTAAGGATATTTTGTGTGTTACAAAATAATTAAAAACCCGTTTGAGCAATCAAACGGGTTTTATTTTTTACCCATTTTGATTGTTTGGACAACAAATTGAAAGAATGACAAAAATTAGGATCGCTATTCAAAAAAGTGGAAGACTGAACGAGGATTCCCTAAAAATTTTAAAGGAGGCAGGTATTTCCATCGACAATGGCAAGGATCAACTGAAAGCTACCGCACGAAATTTTCCCCTTGAGGTCTTTTATTTAAGAAATGGGGATATTCCCCAATATTTGAGGGATGGGGTCGTTGATATCGCTATCATCGGTGAAAACGTTCTTATTGAAAAAGGGGCTGGAATTACCATTGCAGAACGTCTAAATTTTTCAAAATGCAAGGTCTCCTTGGCCATACCTAAATCGGTGAAATACAACTCGGTCAAAGACTTTGAAGGTAAGCGTATTGCAACCTCCTATCCAAATACGGTAAAAAATTACCTAGAAGAAAAAGGGATAAATGCCGAATTGCATATTATCAATGGTTCTGTAGAAATAGCGCCCAACATTGGGTTGGCCGATGGAATCTGTGATATTGTATCAAGTGGAAGTACCTTGTTCAAAAACAATTTGAAAGAGGTGGAAGTCATGCTGACCAGTGAAGCGGTAATCGCGGTTTCACCGCTGATCGACGACGATAGAAGCATCCTTTTAAAGAAACTGCAATTTAGGATTCAATCGGTCTTAAGGGCAAGGCAATCAAAATATGTTTTGTTGAATGCGCCAAATGAGAACTTAGATAGAATACTTCAATTACTACCGGGTATGCGTAGCCCCACGGTACTTCCTTTAGCAGAAGAGGGGTGGAGTTCTGTTCATACCGTAATCAACAAAGATAAGTTCTGGGAAGTTATTGATGAGTTGAAGGCGGCAGGTGCAGAGGGTATTTTGGTTTGTCCAATCGAAAAAATGGTTTTGTAATGCAAAAAATAGTTGCTCCCAGCAAATCAGAATGGCCTGAACTACTAAAAAGACCTACGCAGACCTTTGACCAAATTGAAGATACCGTTGCGACCGTATTCAATGAGGTCAGAACGAATGGTGATTTGGCAGTGGCCCGTTATACGCAGAAATTTGACGGGGTCGAATTGGATGGGTTTCAAGTGACATCAGATGAATTTGAAAGGGCCATTAAAGCCGTCGATACGAAATTAAAGGATGCGATTTGGGTCGCAAAGAACAATATCACCGCTTTCCACAAGGCACAATTGACCGCAAGGGTGGAAATTGAGACCATGCCAGGGGTCTCTTGTTGGCAAGAAAAACGGCCTATTCAAAAGGTAGGCTTGTATATACCAGGTGGTACGGCCCCTTTGTTTTCCACAATACTGATGCTGGCCATTCCCGCAAAAATTGCGGGTTGCCAAGAGATTATTTTGTGTAGTCCACCCGATGAAAATGGCGAACTTCATCCTGCTATTTTGTATACGGCGAACTTATGTGGCGTAACAAAGGTTTTCAAGATGGGTGGAATACAGGCCATAGCCGCACTTACCCATGGAACGGATAGTGTGCCAAAGGTTCATAAGTTGTTTGGCCCGGGCAATCAATACGTTACCGTAGCAAAACAATGGGCTACAAAATATGGTGTTGCTATTGACATGCCAGCAGGTCCGAGTGAGCTTTTGGTAGCTGCCGATGACACGGCGAATCCTGCCTTTGTGGCTTCAGATTTATTGAGCCAAGCTGAACATGGTATTGATAGTCAAGTTATTTTGGTATCGACCTCAAAGCAATTGATTGAAAAAGTAGCGGAAGAAGTGCAGGAACAGCTAGTACATCTCCCAAGAAAAAAAATCGCGCAAAAGGCGATTGCCAATAGTAAGTTGATTTATGTCGAAAATGATCAATTGGCCGTAGAATTGATAAATGAGTATGGTCCGGAGCACTACATCGTCTGCGTAAAGAATGAAGATTTCTATGTACGTCATACGGTCAATGCCGGATCGGTGTTCATTGGTAACTACACGCCTGAGAGTGCTGGGGATTACGCCTCTGGAACGAATCATACACTACCCACTAACGGGTATGCGAAACAGTATAGCGGCGTGAATCTCGATAGTTTTATGAAGAGCATGACCTTTCAGAAAATTACAAAAGAAGGTATTAAAGAGCTTGGCCACACTATTCAATTAATGGCAGAAGCTGAAGGTCTGTATGCCCATAAAAATGCAGTTACCTTGAGGTTAAAGCAACTGGAAGGAGAAAAATCTTAATATGGAAAGATTTGACTTAAATAAGCTGGTTCGAGAAAATGTAAGGGTTTTAAGACCTTATTCTTCAGCTAGGGATGAATTTGTTTCGAAAGGGGAGACGATGATCTTTTTAGATGCCAATGAAAATCCCTTTGACAATGGTGTGAATCGATACCCTGATCCCCACCAACGCAGTTTGAAGGCCGTGTTGGCAGAACAAAAAGGCGTAAATGGAAGTCAAGTGCTTTTTGGGAATGGCAGCGATGAAGTTTTGGATTTGCTTTTTCGAGCATTTTGTGAACCAAATAGGGATAATATTATTTCATTACCCCCGACCTATGGGATGTACAAGGTATTGGCGGGCACCAATGCGATCGAAAATCGGGAGGTACTTTTAAATGAAGATTTTCAACCTGATATTGAGGCTATTTTCGCAAGAATCGATAGCAATACCAAACTCTTATTTCTGTGTTCCCCAAACAACCCTACTGGTAATTTAATTGATGATAAGAAGATTGAAAAGCTCTTAGGTAGTTTCAATGGACTAGTCATTATCGATGAGGCTTATATCGATTTTTCAGGTTCGGAATCTTGGATAGAAAAATTGCATGACTATCCGAATTTGGTCGTAACCCAGACTTTATCGAAAGCTTATGGAATGGCGGCCATACGGCTTGGAATTTGTTATGCTTCTGAAGAAATCATAACTATCCTTAAAAAAATCAAACCGCCATATAATGTCAATGAACTAACGCAAAAAGAAGCATTGAAAGGTATTATGGACCGATTGGGTGTGCAAGAACAGGTTGATGCAATTATAGCGCAACGCAAAAAGCTATCCGAAGCCTTGGTCGATATTCCTTTTATCTCAAAAGTATATCATAGTGATGCCAATTTCGTCTTGGTAAAAGTTGATGCGGCTGACGAACGCTATCAACAAGTATTGAATGAAGGCGTTGTGATTCGTAACAGAAGTACACAACCACTGTGTACCAACACCTTGCGCTTTACCATTGGCACCGAATTGGAAAATGACAGATTACTTGAAGTATTAAAAGCATTGAAATAATGGCACAGAAAGTACTATTTATTGACAGGGATGGCACCATCATCAAAGAAACGGTAGATGAACAGATAGATGCTTTCGAAAAGATGGTTTTTTACCCTAAAGTGTTTACGTATTTAGGGAAAATTGCAAAAGAATTGGATTATAAGTTGGTAATGATAACCAATCAAGATGGTTTAGGTACTGAGGCGTTTCCTGAAGAAACCTTTTGGCCCGTGCACAACTTTATTTTAAAGTCTTTTGAAAATGAAGGTGTAGTTTTTGAAGAAATTTATATTGACAAGACCTTTCCGCATGAGAATGCAGCTACGCGAAAGCCACAAACAGGTCTCTTGACGGAGTATTTTACCGACATCTATGATTTAGAAAACTCTTTTGTAATCGGAGATCGATTGACCGATATGGAGTTAGCCAAGAATTTGGGGGCGAAAGGAATCTTTATTGATGATAAAACGCTTTTGGGTACGGATGAGATAACCGTTTCAGAGAATGACCTATCCGATTATATCACAATGCAATCAAACGACTGGGAAAAGATATATGAGTTTCTGAAAATGCAATCACGTTATGCGGAAGTGCACCGAAAAACAAATGAAACAACGATTCAAATTGCGCTAAACCTAGATGGCAAGGGTAAAAGCGATATTAAGACCGGACTTGCCTTTTTTGATCATATGTTGGACCAATTGGCCAGACATGGTCAAATGGATTTACAGTTACATGTTGATGGCGATTTAGAAGTTGACGAACACCACACAATCGAGGATACGGCCATAGCCCTAGGGGAAGTATTTCATAAAGCATTGGGGAATAAGTTAGGTATTGAACGCTACGGATTTTGTTTGCCGATGGATGATTGTTTAGCCCAAGTGGCCATTGACTTTGGTGGAAGAAATTGGTTGGTTTGGGAAGCCGACTTTAAACGTGAAATGGTCGGGGACATGCCAACTGAGATGTTTTACCATTTCTTTAAATCATTTACCGATGGCGCTAAGGCGAATTTAAATATCAAAGCAGAAGGCACCAATGAACATCATAAGATAGAGGCGATTTTCAAGGCCTTTGCAAAGTCCATTAAAATGGCCGTAAAGCGTGATGTTGAAAAAATGGTGTTACCAAGTACTAAGGGAGTTTTATGAGGTTTGAGGTACGAAGTGAAAGGTAAAAAGTAATGCAAGATTTAAAATTTAGAACTCGAAAATTTGCAATAGACTCTTGGAAGTTTTGTAAACTGGTTCCACGTTCTAGGGAGTTTGATGCTTGGGTAAGACAGTTAATTCGAAGCTCAAGTTATGTTGGTGCAAATTACAGAGTTTCACAAAGAGCAAAGTCTACTGCTGATTTTATAAATAAGTTAAAAATAGTTGAAGAAGAAGTCGATGAATCAGCATATTGGTTAGAGTTGTTTCAAGAAGTATATGCCGATCATAAAGAAGATGCATCTATTTTACATAAAGAAGCAACTGAACTGTTGGCAATCATTGTAGCATCGATAAAAACAGCAAAAAAGAATAAAAGGACTTAATCACAATACCAATGAAATTGATTCCTAATTATATTTTGTACCTCGTACTTCAACCCTTTAATCTTATCATATGGGGCTTGTAATAATCGACTACGGTGCTGGTAATATTCAGAGCATAAAGTTTGCTTTTCAGAGATTGGGTATTCAGGCGCAATTAAGTAATGACATTGAAACCATTCAAAGTGCGGACAAGGTTATATTCCCCGGGGTGGGGGAAGCGAGTAGCGCCATGAAAAAGTTAAACCAGAGCGGATTAAACGATTTGATTCCTCAATTAAAGCAACCGGTTTTGGGTATTTGTTTGGGAATGCAGTTAATGTGCAACTCATCAGAAGAGGGCAATACCAAAGGTTTGGGTATTTTTGATGTGGATGTGGTCAAATTTAATTCAGGTGTAAAAGTGCCCCAAATAGGGTGGAACAAGATCGGGAATTTAAAATCCCCATTGTTTCAAGGCCTAAATGAAGATTATATTTATTTGGTACATAGTTTTTATGCTCCGAAAGGTGCCGAGACAATAGCAACAAGTACGTATGGTTTGGAGTATAGTGCCGCTTTACGGAAAGACAATTTTTACGGTACCCAGTTCCATCCTGAGAAATCAGGGGAATACGGTGCTACGATTTTAGAAAATTTTATTTCAATTTAAAATGGATGAGGCATTCTTTATTTCAGAAGATAAATTGAAACTTGATATTGATTTCATCCACAGCTATCTCTCTGAAGAATCGTATTGGGCAAAAGGAAGGTCTGTTGAAGCTGTCAAAAGGTCAATTGAAAACTCGTCATGCCTTGGTGTTTATACTAAAAATTGGAAACAGATTGGTTTTGCAAGATTAGTTACCGATCAAGTAGTATTTGCCTGGATAATGGACGTTTTTATAGACAAGGATTATAGGGGAAAAGGAATTTCTAAAAAGCTGATGCATCATATACTGCAAATGCCGGAAATTACTGATGTAAATGGAATTGGATTAAGAACCATTGACGCCCATGGGCTCTACAAGAAGTTTGGCTTTGAAAGAATTAGAGATGCGGAAACCTGGATGCTAAAGAAAATAAGAGAATGAGAATATTACCAGCTATTGATATTATAGAAGGGAAATGTGTACGTCTTTCAAAAGGGGATTATGGTACCAAGAAGATTTACAATGAAAACCCTTTAGAGGTAGCCAAATCTTTTGAAGACCACGGAATTGAATATTTACATTTGGTCGATTTAGATGGTGCCAAGTCAAAACATATCGTAAACTACAAGGCTTTGGAGCAAATCGCTTCAAAAACCAATTTGAAGATAGACTTTGGGGGTGGACTCAAATCAGATGACGATTTACGCATAGCCTTTGAGAGTGGGGCAAACCAAATTACAGGGGGTAGTATTGCCGTAAAGGATAGGCCCACTTTTTTGCGATGGTTAAATGTTTACGGCGCCGATAAGATAGTTCTTGGAGCCGATGCCCTAGACGAAAAAGTAGCGGTCTCGGGTTGGCAAGAAGAATCAAATGAAAAACTGATTCCCTTTGTCAAAGAGTATCAAAAAATAGGGGTCAAGTATGTCATTTGCACCGATATTTCAAAAGATGGTATGTTGCAAGGCCCTTCTTTTAAGTTGTATGAAAAATTACTGAAAGAAACCAGAATACATAAAACATCCATTACCGGTGCCGGTGTGGAAGATTTTGAAGAAGTTGGTATCAATCTTATAGCAAGTGGTGGTATCTCAGATTACGATGAACTGCCAAAACTAAGGCAACTTGGTTGCGAGGGCGTTATTATTGGCAAAGCCATTTATGAAAATAAGATCAGTCTAAAACAATTGGAACAATTCATAGTAGCGGAATAATCATGGAAAGTGATGTTATAAAAGAGTTTGTAGAAAATGCTATCTATCGTTTGGACGAAAGCACCCGAATGATCTCTATTGCTTTTGATACACTTAATGAAGAAGAAATATGGCAAAGGCCAAATGAATCTTCCAACAGCGTCGGAAACCTCATTTTGCATTTATGTGGTAATATTACCCAATATGCAATCTCTTCTTTAGGGGAAGTTGAGGATGTAAGGGATAGGGATAGTGAATTCAAAACTACTTTGGGTTTAACAAAAAAGGAGTTGTTAAAGAAACTTTTGAATACAGTTTCCGCGGCAAAGTCGACCATTGAAAATATGACTTTGGAACAGTGGTTGAAAAAGCGGGAAGTCCAAGGATTTTATTTTTCGGGTATTGGCGTAGTTCTTCATGTTGTGGAACATTATAGCTATCATACGGGTCAAATAGCCTTTTGGGCAAAACAGTTGAAAAACAAGCAGCTCGGTTTTTATGATGGGCATGATTTAAACATTAAAAGTCCCCTAACCCCCAAAGGGGGAATAAAGAATTAACTATGCATAGTTTTGTAAAAGACACTTTTAACTCAGTTATAAATCCTCCCCTTTTGGGGGAGCTAGAGGGGGCTTTATGTTAACAAAAAGAATCATTCCCTGTTTAGATATAAAAGATGGTAGAACCGTGAAAGGAGTCAACTTTGTTGACTTGCGTGATGCCGGTGATCCAGTAGAATTGGCCCAACGCTATGCCAATGAGGGTGCAGACGAGCTTGTTTTTCTAGATATATCCGCGACCGAGCAAAAGCGTAAGACCCTCGCAGAATTGGTGTTTCACGTTGCTGAAAAACTGAATATTCCGTTTACTGTAGGTGGCGGAATAGCCTCGGTGGAAGATGTGGATATCTTGCTTAAAAATGGTGCCGATAAAGTTTCTATTAATTCCTCGGCGGTTAAAAGGCCAGAACTTATCAATGAATTGGTTGCTAAGTTTGGTTCACAGTGTATTGTAGTGGCGATTGATGCAAAACAACTCGAAGGAAACTGGAAAGTACACTTGGTAGGAGGTAAGGTACCTACGGAATTGGATTTATTTGAATGGGCAAAAGAAGTAGAGCAGCGTGGGGCTGGGGAAATTTTATTTACCTCAATGGATAATGATGGTACTAAGAACGGGTTTGCCAATAAGGCGCTAGCGCGATTATCAGAAGAACTTAATATTCCCATTATTGCCTCTGGTGGGGCCGGAACAATAGCGCATTTTTCAGAAACTTTTAAAACAGGAAGGTCAGATGCTGCATTGGCTGCAAGTGTTTTTCATTTCAAGGAAATCGAGATAAAAGATTTGAAGAATACCTTAAAAAAAGAAGGTATTCCAGTAAGAATATCAAGTGCCCAAGCTGAAAAGGGAATCAATAATGAATAAAAAAGTAAGTAGATGAGCAAGGATGATAATAAAATAGGTTTTAATCCTCCCCCTTGGGGGGAGTTAGAGGGGGCTCTGGTACCTGCTATTATTCAAGATGCAATGACCAAAAATGTCTTGATGCTAGGTTATATGAATGAAGAAGCGGTCAAGAGAACCCAAGAAACCAAAAAAGTAACTTTTTTTAGTAGAAGTAAACAACGATTATGGACTAAAGGGGAAGAGAGCGGTAATTTTCTAAATCTAGTCAGTATCAAAAATGATTGTGACAATGATGCCTTGTTGATTTCCGTACATCCGGTCGGTCCTACCTGTCATACCGGTACGGACACTTGTTGGGCTGAAGAAAATAGGTCAACTTTTGGCTTTCTTTCTAAACTTGAAGAAATCATCACTTCGCGTAAAGAGCATAAAGAAAACGAGAATAGCTATGTAGCCTCACTTTTTCGTAAAGGGATTAACAAGATTGCCCAAAAAGTCGGTGAAGAGGCGGTGGAGACCGTGATTGAGGCCAAAGACGATAATGACGATTTGTTTCTGAATGAAAGTGCGGATCTATTATTTCACTACCTGATCTTACTTCAGGCCAAAGGCTTCACGTTGAATGATATCGTTAAAGTTTTAGAGTCAAGGCATTAATTGTTTTATGCAAAGGGTCATTTTTTAAAAAGGGATTGCCCCATAACGATTTCGCGTACCTTTTCTTTGTAGTTTCTACTGAGTGGAACGCAAGCTTTCGTTAAATGCAATTGTGTTTTTTCAAGCGTCCGAATTTTATCAATTGCTACTACAAAAGACTTATGGACTTGAACAAAGTTAGAGTATGGTAGCATATCCCATATTCTTTTTAAGGGCATAAGTGTCATATACTTCTGTTCTGTAGTGTAAAAAACAACATAATTTTGTTGTGCCTGCACATACTCTATTTCGGCCACGGCTATTTTTTCATAAACGTTGTCGCACTTGATAAAGAAATAGGAAGAAGAGTTGTCTTTTTGAGACTTAAAGCCAGATGCAGGAATAAGCTTAAAATAATCTTTTGCTTTTAAGATAGATTTATAGAACCTACTAAAGGTAATAGGCTTTACCAGATAATCCAACACGTCTAGCTCATACCCCTCAAGAGCATAATTGGGGTAGGCCGTCGTTAAAATCACCATAGGACGATGAGCGGTGTTTTTTAAATACTCCAACCCGGTCATTAAGGGCATTTGAATATCCAAAAAAATAAGGTCAATGGTAGTTTTTTCTATTAGGGCAGCAATTTGCGTTGGGTTTGCACCCTCGCCACAAAATTCTAAAAAATCCACTTTATGGATGTAGTCTACAATGCATTCACGTGCTAATGGTTCATCATCGATAACTAGGCAATTCATCATCTCAACTAGGCCGTTTTACTATTTTTAGCTACTTGTGTTTTCAATGTGATATCTAAAAAGACCACATATTCTTTGCTTGATTTTAGCACTTCCAACTTGTGGGAGTTTGGGTATAAGAGCGCTAACCTTCGCTTAACGTTTGTCAATCCGATACCAGAAGATTCCTCAGTATTGGTAATGGTTAATTCAGGTTTGCTATTAGAAACCTCCAATTGCAAACCATTATGATGCACATTTAGATCAATGGTAATCCAATTTCTTGAATCAATATGGTGTGAAACATGTTTAAAGGCATTCTCTATAAATGGCATCAATAAAAACGGCGCTATTTGAAGTCCATTGGTATTTGAACTATCTAAAGCTACTTGCAAATCTAAATTTGACAAATCTTGCCGTAATGTTTCAAGTTCGATATAGTTTTTTAGGTAATTCAGTTCTTGTTCTAAATCTATTTCAGGCGCGTTACATTGATACAATTGGTAACGGAGTAATTCAGAAAATTTCGCCAAAGACTCCGAGGCCATATCCTGATTTTTATGAATTAAGACAAAAATGGAATTTATGGTATTGAATAAGAAATGTGGATTGTACTGTGAACGCAAAAATTTAAGTTCGGTAGTCAGGTTTTCTTTTTCTGCTGCATTTCTTTTTTTCTCTGAGGCTATCCAGTTTTTGGTCAATTTAATACTCATGGCCAAGGTCATACTTGCAAGGGTAGAGGGCAAGGCATTCGCTTTAAAGAGTTGAAAAAATTCTGTTGGGGCAACATAAAAAAGTTCTTGAAAAGGAATACCTACGATGAATGCATTTACATAATACCCCCCTATAATACCAAAAGAGGTCACAAGAATTGTTGCTAAAAGTGCAGGAATATAAATGAGGTGTTTCCCTTTTTGTAAAAACTTCGGGATAAGATAGTAGAGGTTAAAATAGACTCCCAAGGCCTGCATAACCACATAAAAAACAAATTTGATGGAGTAGTTAGAGAAGAATATATTGTTAACAGCTTCTAAGGCCCCACTAGTGAGTGCCCACCAGAAATAGTGGTATAAAAACCAAAATCCTAAATGGTATAATTTGTATCTCGCGAAAAATGATATCGCTTTTTCAAACAAAACGGTCATACTTTATTTAAAAATACTTAAAAAGATAGGAGTTGATATGACTTATGTTCTGAAATTGACATGAGGTAACATATCGATGACGAATGACTGTTTTTAATCAATTTCGCCTGACATAGCTTACTTTCTGCTTCTTGTCAATTCGTTGCTACCACTAGACAATCTCATTTTCAATAGGGTTATGTTTCAATTTTCTTTGGCAGAAACCAGTAAAAGTCATGAATAAAAAATGGATTGTGGCACTCAGCGTTTTAGTACTTGTTAGGGTAACTTCTTGCAATCAAAAAGGTCAAATTATTGAAGAAAAAAAACCAGACAAAGAAGAAGTTGTTGAACAAATTACAGCAACGGGACTTGCCGTGCGAGAAGCCTTTAAAAGGGGCGATGTTGAAACCATTAAATTGTACCACCATCCAGACGTAGTCAAGGCATTGGGTTACAATAACCTTAGGGTCGGCCGTGAAGCTGTTCTGGATGGACTAAGGGAAACCATGGCTAATTTTGACCTTGAGTTTTTGAATGAAAAGGAAGAAGAGCTATTTCTACTTAAAGAAGATTTGGTCATAAAACAGATGCTTTTTGGGCTACGACTTATTTCCAAAAATGGTGATGACCCATTTGTATTTAGGGGGCGTACCCTCATTATTTTACAGCGCTACGATGAAAGCCCGACTGGTTGGGCCACCATTCACGAGATTATTCAGCCCTATCAAGATTAAAAATCAAATAGTGATGAAAAAAATAAGCTACACCATTTTAGTACTAACCTTAGCTAAAAGTGCTTTTGCTTTTCAACAAGCCGATAAAAGAACGGAACTAATAACAAAGCAAAGTCAAAAGTTGGCAAAATCAATAAAATGGGAATCTTTAGAAGAAACCCTTTCCATTTTTGATGTTGAAGCTACCCTTATGCCAGAATATCATATGTCGATTCGGGGCAATTCAAAAGTCAGGGCGTATTATATGCAGTTTTTTGAAAAGGCCAACACCTCGAAATTTACAAAAGAACCTTTTGAGATAGTTGATTTAAAAAACCATTTCATCGAACTTGGTACCTATACCCATGAGTACAGTACGCCCAAAGAAAAAAACTTTGAATATGTTGGAAAGTATATGACCTATTGGAAATTTAATGGTAATGGGGTGCCAAAAATTATGGCACACATTTGGGGAGGGTCAAGTTATACAGCGCCAGAAAATTTGAATTTCGTTTCTATTGATGTTCTAGATCTAGAACCTATTAAAGCCAATACCCAATGGAAAAAAGATATCGAAGAAGCTAGAAAGTTTTCTCACAAGGCTGTATTTTCCGGTGACACCAAAACACAATTAAAATCATATGCTGATGATGCTATCTATATGACCTATTATGACCCGCCATTTATTGGAAAAGAAAAAATCACGGAATACTTTGAAGTTCATAATAACGGACGTGTTCCGATGGATTCCTTAATGACCAAAATTGTAAAAGTGATTGATATGGGTAATCATGCACTAAAATTTGGGGAGTATTATGTGGAATGGACCTGGGAAGGAAAGCCATCCTATATTAAAGGTAAGGGATTGACACTATATAAACGGATGCAAGACGGTACGATTAAAATTTATAGACAAATGATCAATCATAGCATGCCCCCATCAACCAAAGAATAAAAAAAGGATTATGAAATATAGTATTACCGCCTTGATATTTCTATTTGTTTTCAATAGTTTTTGTCAAAAGGGTAAAATTGAGTTCGAAACTAATGGAAAACATGAAGTAAACAGTTCTGAAAACCCTTTTCAGAATTTCATAGGGGAATGGACCCTTAAAGATGATAAATGGACTCAAAATTGGGGTGGTACAACCGAAATCATCACTATACCGAAACACCATACCATTTCTTCACCATTGAATACAAAGAACGGTTTGCTTTCAATTATTGATGGGCCAGAACCCAATGGACATATTTTTTGGTCATATAATCCAGTTACAAAAGAAGTACGCCATTTATCAAATTTTGGTGAACTTAGGGCGGGAGTGGGAGAAGGTAGTGTTTCTGAGAAGGGCGATGTGAAACTCAAAATCAGTTTTGAAGGCGAACCGAAAGATACCTACAGAATCTATAATTACAAGTGGCTTACCAAAAATTCATACCATATGACATCGATTCAGTACAGCTTGGACAATTTTCCAACGGGACTTTTTTATGAAGGTACTTTTGTGCGATTGATAAAGTATGAAAGTATGCCATTAAGAATGCAGATTGAGAAAATTTTGGCCGTTCTTGATAACAATGCACTAACTGTCGAAGAGCAACTTGAGGTATACGATGATGCTGTTGTTCATATGGCTCCTGGTAGCCAAGTAAACTTTGGTAAGGAGGCATTGCGAGTGTATTTAAATGAGCAGCGTCAATACGGTAGTGCTGAAATGCAACACAAAATTGTTGAAATGGAGGTCTATGAAGATGTGGTATTAATGCAAGGTGAAGTCACAGGAACCTTTTACCCTAAAGATGGGACCCGCCCGGTTGAATTTAAAACAAAAAACCTTTTTGTTTTTGATTCGAAAGAAGGGGTCTTAAAGATTAAGAAAATCATTTATAACACCTCACCACCAAACAACGAATAGTTTTTCAATTTCTCCAGAAGGCCTTTTTAACCAGAGCATAGGCGCATTTTCTTTCAACATTCTAAGATTAATATCGAGTAAAGTCTCGTAGTGCGAAACATATGTTCGCTTTGTTGACGGCACTAAAATCCATTCTTGTTTGTAGGGAATATAATATTCAAAGTTTTTAAATTCTTGGGTATTGAAATCCTCAAACCGAATCCAACTCCCTTGAATGCAATTTTTATTTAAAGGTCTAATGTTAGTCGCATTTGCCCCATAGGGTTTGAATAGTTGAGCCTTAAAGCAGGCCTCTTGCCGAATTTCATTCAAATTCAAATCTAAACTTTCAAGCTTTGGGTTCAGTTCTTCATTAAAAAGTAAAGGAAATTGCTTCCCTTTTAGTTTATCCAATTTGGTATAGAACATATCGCGCTTGTTTGGCCCCATTAAACGATGCATTGGTTCGGTAATCCGAGGATTGATAATGTAGAATTTATAGGCTAATTCCACATGATAACTGGTAGCAGTGGGTTTATGACGAATCAAAAAGTCAAGTTCGCCGATACGCTCTTTGTTTTTGTCTACCAAGAGGTTTTTGGCAATGAGGTCCCAATCCTCTGAAAACTGAATTAATTGCGCAAAAACATGTTCCATTTTATGTCCTATTCGCAAGCGTTCAGGAATCGGTAAAGCCTTGAAAATGGTAAAATCCAATTCTGGAAACCTGAATTGGGAAATTCCGAATTGTGTATTTATCCACAATGAAGGTGTCCTATAAAAGCCAAGACATAATTCTCGTTCCATAGCTGCAAACTTAAACGAAACCGTTAAGTTTTCTTTAAAGCAAAGGTCATGAATATAGAATGTGTTAATTTTATGTGATGGCTATGAATTTGAGAAAAGGATTTCGCTTTACATCTTACGAAGCTCCGAATCTATCCCCCTTTGAAAAACTTTTTGAGATTTTTCAAGAATTGATTACGCACACCTCTGGTGATTTTGATGAGGCAATCGATTGGTTGCGGGAACTGGACAAGGAATATGAGCTTACTACAGAAGCGTATACCATTGATGACTTTATTGAAGATTTAAAGGCCAAGGGATATATACGTGAAGAATTTGAAGATGGTGGTGGCAATATGGGGGAAGACGGTGAAGATGGTGATGAAGGGTCTGGCAAAGGCACGATATCCATCACTGCCAAATTGGAACGAATGATTCGCCAACGCGCTTTAGATCAAATTTTCGGTAAAATCAAGCGTAGTGGCTCTGGCAATCATAAAACAGGTAAATCGGGCAGGGGAGATGAGCATACAGGCGAGTTTAGGGAATACCGTTATGGTGATGGTCTAGACCGCATATCAATGACTGAAAGTCTTAAAAATGCCCAAATCAACCATGGTATTGGAAATTTTATGCTGGATGAAGGTGATTTAGTTGTTGAAGATACCCAATATAAGGCCCAAATGAGTACGGTACTGATGATAGATATTAGTCATAGTATGATTTTGTATGGGGAAGATCGTATTACACCTGCAAAAAAAGTAGCCATGGCCTTGGCAGAATTGATTACCACAAGATACCCGAAAGATACTTTGGATATCTTGGTTTTCGGCAACGATGCTTGGCCTATACCCATTAAAGACCTGCCATACCTAAAAGTCGGTCCCTATCATACCAATACGGTTGCCGGTCTGCAGTTGGCAATGGATATGTTGCGCAGAAAACGAAACACCAATAAGCAGATTTTTATGATTACCGACGGCAAACCGAGCTGCTTGCGAATGCCAGATGGCACGTATTACAAAAACAGTGTTGGCTTAGACGATTATATTGTGGAGAAGTGCTATGCTATGGCATCCCAAGCCAGAAAATTACACATTCCCATTACTACGTTTATGATAGCACAAGACCCGTATTTAATGCAGTTTATACGAGAGTTTACGCAAGCCAATAAAGGAAAGGCATTTTATACCGGTTTAAAAGGGTTAGGCGAAATGATTTTTGAGGACTACGAAAATAACAGAAGAAAAAAAATAAAGTAAAACAGACTAAAGAAGTAAGGTATAAGACGTTTTTATTCTTGTCTATACTTCCAGTTTCAAGAAAAATATGAAAATAGAACAAATAAAGACCTTAGGGCAACTTAAAAAGGCAGGCTTTCAATCAAAGCGTATTAAAGATGAGCTTCGCGATAACTTGATTGCAAAAATTCAAAAGAACGAGAATATCTTCGAAGGTGTCTGGGGTTATGAAAATTCGGTTATTCCAGAATTGGAAAGGGCTATCCTTTCAAGGCATAATATCAATTTATTAGGGCTGAGGGGGCAGGCAAAAACACGTTTGGCCAGGTTAATGGTTAACTTATTGGATGAATACATACCCGTAGTGCAAGGTTCTGAAATCCATGATGACCCACTGCAACCAATATCTCGTTTTGCTATTGAACTGATTAAAGAAAAAGGGGATGACACCCCTATTGAGTGGCTGCATCGTGGTGACCGTTTCTATGAAAAACTGGCTACCCCTGATGTCACCGTGGCCGATTTGATAGGTGATGTAGACCCCATTAAAGCCGCAAACTTAAAATTAAGCTATGCCGATGATAGGGTCATTCATTTCGGAATGATTCCCCGAGCGAACCGTTGTATTTTCGTAATCAATGAATTACCTGATCTTCAGGCACGTATTCAAGTATCGTTATTTAACATTCTGCAAGAAGGTGACATACAGATTAGGGGGTTTAAACTCCGCTTGCCTTTGGATTTGCAATTTATCTTTACGGCAAATCCTGAAGACTATACGAATAGGGGAAGCATTGTTACACCGTTAAAAGATAGGATCGGTTCTCAAATTCTAACGCATTACCCAGAGGATATTGCTACTGCAAAACGAATTACCAAACAAGAGGCGAATTTAGATACAAGACAATCTGATTTGATTCATGTGCCCGAATTGGCCATGGATCTGTTAGAGCAGATTAGTTTTGAAGCGAGGGATAGTGAATATGTAGATGCAAAGAGTGGTGTTAGTGCCCGAATGAGCATTACCGCCTTTGAAAATCTACTGAGCACTGCAGAACGAAGAATTTTAAAGTCGGGAGAAAGCGATACCATCATTCGCCTAAGTGATTTTATGGGCGTCGTACCTGCTATTACCGGTAAAATAGAATTGGTCTATGAAGGAGAGCAAGAGGGCGCTGCGTTCGTAGCCGAAAATTTGATTGATGACGCAATTAAAACACTGTTTCCTAATCTGTTTCCTAAAATCAATAAATTGGAGCATAAAAACGCGGAAACCCCCTATGATGAATTGATCTCATGGTTTTTTGATAAAGAGGCATTGGAATTATTGGATGAGGATGATGACAATACCTACAAATCTAAATTAGACGCTGTGACTCCTTTACATCAACTGGTAAAAGAGCATCACCCCGATCTGGATAAAAAGGACGGTTATTTTATGAAGGAATTGGCTTTATGGGGTCTGGTCGCCCATAAAAAACTGAGTAAATACCGAATGTCTGATGGGGTGCGCTTTAAGGATATGTATGGAAGTTACATAAGTGGACTTTAAGCTAAGATTTTCTTCTTAAAGGCATTAATTTAAGGAAGGTGAGGCTTCTCCAGATCCATTCCAATGGGCCATAATGGAAATATTTAAGCCATATGTTGCTTAGCCACATTTGTAATGCAATTACAATTATGGACATCAAGAATACATAGGTATTGGGTATTTTCGTTAAATAGCCCAATCCCCATCCGAAGAAAATAAAGGTCCCTAAGATACTTTGAAAAACGTAGTTGGTCAAAGCCATTTTACCATAGCCTATAAACCTTTGCAAAAACTTTTGTGGTTTGTTCTTTTGATATAGAATTACAAAAACGGCTACGATTAAAACCGTCATTGCCACATTCATTAAGTCAAAGAAGGTAAGGCCCAACATTGCGGTCCATGACTTGAATTGTACATTCGGCCCCATAGCGGCGAAAGTTGCGATCATTGCCACGACGGAAATTCCTAAAAGGATCAAAGCACCTATCCAAAGATGTTTTATGAACTTCTTCTCCGTAAAATGGTTTTTGAAAAATTCCATTCGTCCTATATAGAGGCCTAATAAGAAAAAGCCAAAGGTCAAATAGCCTCTTGAGAAGATTCCGAATTGAAACTCGAATTTACTTAGATTACCCTCAATGGCATTTGAGGCAAATACCTCTGTGATCGAGCCATGCCGTAATACATCGAAATACGCTGCAATCATGGGGCTCTCAGGTGTCAACTCCTCTTTCATTAGCAAGCCTTCACCATTCGTAAAATAGAACACGATGAAGCGACCTAACCCTAGAAAAAGTATCGCAGCTAGACCCAGAATCCATTTACTATTGATTTTATGAAACGGGATTAAGAAAACGCCCAAAAATGCATAAAGGGTCAAGATATCACCACGATAGAACATACTATGTATGAAACCAATGGCGAATAAGAGGATCAATCGCCAGAGAAAACGACCACTAAAGTTGGTGCCGCGTTTACTTCCATTGTCCATTTGAATGTAAAAACTCAAACCAAAAAGAAAAGAGAATAAAGCAAAGAATTTCCCCCTAAAAAGAAAACTTACGAACCCATTTGCCACTTGGTCTAAAATCGATGGGTTCATCGATTCCATCACAGAAATCGGTAAAGGTGAGGCTACGAAATTCTCGAGCATATGGCAGAAAACAATTCCCGCTAAGGCAAAACCCCGTAGGGCATCTATAATTTCAATTCTTTGAAAGGTGGATTGATTTTTGGCCGTTGTTGACATGTGGTGGTTGCTTGATGTTGTTGATAAGACTATGTCCGCTACTTTTTTGTTACAGTTTTCACAAGCAAATTTTTTTTAAATGTATATTGTAAGCTACAAGGTAATGCATTCATGACGAAAAAAATCATAAAGTCACCGAAGTTGAAGGGTATCAAACCGTTCCGTTCTAAATCAAAATTAGGTGAGGCACCTGGTGCGATTACCTACATAGGCAATCGTAGAAAACAGGTTACGGCGATCACGGCCATCAATTATAGCGAATCAGCGTATCAAACCAAAGGTGTATCCGTCGACATGCTGGGCGCCATTTTTGAGAACAAGCAAACGTCATTCATCGATGTGGTAGGTATAAGTGATGTCGAAACCATCGCGGCCATAGGACGAAAGTTTGAGTTGAACAACCTACTACTTGAAGATTTGGTCGACACCATGCAACGGCCAAAAATCGATGAATATGAAGATTATGTTTTTGGGGTTTTTAAAATGTTGTATTTAGATGAACACTATCAATTGGTCATTGAACACGTAGCCCTGATCCTCGTCGAAAACTCCGTATTGGTTTTTCAAGAGACGGAAGATGACGTATTTGGGGAGGTAATCAAAAGGATTGAGAATAAATTTGGAAGAATTCGAAGTCGAGGGGCCGATTACCTGTTCTTCGCATTGTTGGATGCCATAGTGGATAATTATTTCGTGGTTTTAGAGGATATCAAGAATAAGTTGGAATTACTTGAAGAAGAGGTGTATGATAATCCCAGAAAAGATGTGGCCAATAAAATCCAATTGTTGAAGAAAGAAATTTTACGGATCCGAAAATGGATTTTCCCCGTAAAGGAGTTGATCAATAGGCTTATTATTTCTGAACATCCTTTAATAAAAAAAGAGACCAAACTTTTTCTTCGTGATACTTTTGATCATTGCTCTGAAATCAATGAGGATATCATGCTCTATAGGGAAATGTCGACCAGCCTTATGGAAATGTACATGACCAATATGAGCAATAAAATGAATGAGGTAATGAAGGTACTCACGGTCATAGCTTCCATTTTTATTCCACTGACCTTTATTGCCGGTATTTATGGGATGAATTTTGATAACATGCCTGAACTTCACACAGAAAACGGATACTATTATTTATGGGGCGTTTTTATATTGATTTTCTTAGGACTGTTAATTTACTTTAAGAAAAAAGACTGGCTTTAACACACTATTATGTTAATGGTCATCACAAAGGGTTAAACCTTGTTAAATCACTTGACAAATCTTCATATGCCCTTATATTAAAGGTGTTGGTTTACTGTTCTAGTAAACAGGCATTCGCCAAAAGTGGTTGCACTATATAAGCAACGTTAAATTTTCCTCACTACCAACAATAACATATTTTTTGAACTAGGCCCTGGGGAAACCCCAGCGTTATAAAACACCTAAAAATGAACTATTTAAATTTAGAAGAAGAGCAAGTATTACCAGTAGTCAACGAATTGAACACACTACTGGCTGATTATCATTTGTATTACCAAAAATTAAGGAATTTCCATTGGAACATTACGGGGGAAAACTTTTTTGATTTACATGAGAAATTTGAAACCCTATATACCGATGCCAGAATAAAAATCGATGAGATCGCAGAACGTATTTTAACCCTACGTTACCATCCGATGAGCAATTTTAGCAACTATTTGGAAAAGTCATCCATTAATGAAAGCGGGTCTGATTTAAATGACCAGAAAATGGTCGAAGAAATTCTTTTTGCCCACGGTATCTTACTAAAGCAAATGAGTAAAGTCATAAAGAAGGCAGAAAGCATCAACGATGAAGGAACGGTAGATTTAATTGGTGCCTACATCAGGGAGCTGGAAAAAAGTAGTTGGATGCTAAATGCATGGGGCAAAAGAAAGGATGAGAAATTAAAGACATCCTTGAACGCATAAAATTTTTGAAAACAATTTATTAAACTAAAAACATAAAAATGAAAATATATAAGACAATAGCAATATCAATGGCATTATTAACTGGTACAACCACATTCGCGCAAGATGCAACGCAGGCCGGTGTTTCAAAAGAGAGTACCAAAAAAACGTATAAGTTGTACCAAAATGGGGAACTTATTAAAAACTCGGTACTCATAGAAACCACTAGAAACCAAGCGGTAATGTTGGAAAAGGAAGATAAGGACAATGTGAATCAAGACAGGGTCATTCCACCAACCGTGGTAGTCAAAACCGTGAAAATCGATAATGATGCCGATAATCAGTATGATGAAGTTGTTAAGTTCAGTTATACTACCAATGCAAAGACGGATTTTACCTTGGTATCTGGCCGCGATAATTTAATGGTAGCGGTAGAAGATGGTGAAAACTTAAGCATATTAGAAAATAGGACGATTAATTTAGACGATGAAATGAATCCTGAAAAGGCGTATGTTTTCACTTTAGATGATGGAAACGAGATTGAATTTAAGGTGGAATCATTCAATAAAATGGACTCCAGTTCAGAATCCAAGTAATCTAATATAGTGTGACATGTTTAAAAACACACTTACTTATCTGATTATAGCACTAGGAAGCGGGATAGTAAGCCTAATGGTTACAGAGGTAACCATGGTATCCATCATCACAGCAGGTTTAGCCATCCTCTTTCTAGTATTTTTTCTAATCAGTTATATCAAAAACTCCTTTCAAAAATTAGAGCCATAGAGGCAGAATACTTTAGTATTAAGTATTGTATTCTAAATTATTATACTAGCAAATGACCAGAAGGATTGATGAATCTTGAAAAAAAATCAAGAATACTATTGAAGCATGGGATAGACAATTGAGAAAAGGTATAAAAAGAAAAGAAAGGTACTGTCAAAAACCATAGAGCTTAATTAAATCATTGAAGAGGGCGCACTTAGCGCCCTTTTTTCATTCAAAAAAACCAATGCCCTAGTTTTTTTGTATTTTCAAGAAAATTAAAGTGGTGCAAGAGATTGGCTATGTTATAGGAGTTACTGTTCTAATCTATGTGGTTATCAGTATACTCTTGTACTTTCTACAAGACTATTTTTTGTTCAAACCGGAAAAGCTTCCAAAAGAATTTCAGTTTCATTACGAAAACCAAGAAACTGAAGAATATAATATAGAAACAAGGGACGGTGCCGTCATTAACGGACTTCGTTTTAAGGCCCAAGACCCCAAGGGTGTCGTCTTCTATTTAAAGGGAAACTCAAAAAGCATAAAGGGTTGGGGTAAATTCGCCGTCGATTTTACCCGTCATGGCTTTGACGTGATTATGGTAGATTATCGCGGTTTCGGTAAAAGTACAGGGCGTAGAACCCAGAAAGCCGTAAAACGTGATATGCAGGTTATTTACAACAAAATCAAGGAAAAAGTTTCTGAGAAATATATCATACTATACGGTAGGTCATTGGGTTCTGGTTTCGCCACCAAGTTGGCCTCAATGAACAACCCTCGGATGTTGATTTTAGATGCTCCCTATTACAGTTTGAGTAAAGTAGCAAAGAAGTATATTCCCTTTATGCCGCTGTCGTTACTTATCAAATTTCCCATGCCAACCTATAAATGGTTGAAATACGTGAAGTGTCCTATTCACATCATTCATGGAACCGATGACCGTTTGATACCTTATAAGACCAGTGTTAGACTATCTCGAATAAATCCAAAGACCACTACACTTCACACGGTGATAGGTGGTGGCCATAAAAACCTCAATACTTTTGAGGCCTATCATAAAATGCTTTCCGAAATTGTAAATTCAAAGCCTGGTAAAGTAAATTTAGAAGGTTCAAGTATCCATGTCAAACACAGTTCCAAACCATCTAATGCGAAAGTTTAAAAAGATAGCCCTAATAATCCTTTCCACATTCCTTCTAATTTCCATTATGCTCTATTTTTTACAGGAAAAACTAATTTTTCTACCTACGTCCTTATCACAAGAACATACCTATCAATTTACGGAACCTTTTGAGGAATTTTTTTTGACCGCCGATGATGGTGCCAGACTTAATGGACTTCATTTCAAACGTGAAAATCCGAAAGGAACCATCCTTTATTTTCATGGCAATGCCGGGGATTTATCACGGTGGGGTGAAATTGCCACCTTTTTTGTACAAAAAGATTATAGTGTAATCATCATGGATTACCGGACTTATGGCAAAAGTATGGGTAAGCTTAGTGAAGAGGCCTTGTTCAAAGATGCCCAGCTTTTTTATGATTATACACTAAAAAACTACAGTGAAGACCAAATTATAGTTTATGGCCGTTCTTTGGGCTGTGCGATAGCGACCTATACGGCTTCGAAAAATAGCCCTAAGAAACTGGTCTTGGAAACCCCTTTTTATAATTTATTGGAAGTAGCTAAAAAGCGGTTCCCCATACTGCCCGTTAAGTGGTTGTTAACCTATAAGTTCGAATCCAATAAATACATCACTGACATTACATGCCCAATAACCATTTTCCACGGTACGGAGGACGCCGTGGTACCCTATGAATCGGGAAAAAAGCTTTATGACCTGGCCTTTGGCAAAAAAACATTCGTTACCATACCCGGTGGTGGACACAATGATTTGATAAACTTTGAGGCCTATACCCGGCATATTGACAAAGCTTTAGATTGAAATGGTTACTTATTAGTAAGCCCTATCCATTTCAATACAACATGTTCCTGTTGACACAGTTGTATCAGTATTATCCCAAGATATTTTTTTCGATAAAGATGTTTATCAACTGTTAGTATTCAAAAAAATCAATCAAAGAGGTTCGAGGATAAGTACCGATCACCACGATCACATACGATGGAGACAATGACACCTTTTGTCAATCGTTTGGCAATTCGTATTGCAACGACGGCGGCCCCACCGCTGCTCATACCGGAAAAAATTCCTTCCTCTTTTGCAAGTCGCTTGGCCATGGTGATAGCATCTTTTTCATTGACGTATAAAATGTCATCTACTTTTTTGGGGTCAAAGATACTAGGTACATATTCGGGTGACCATTTGCGTATACCCGGTATGCGAGCCCCTTCTTCAGGTTGCACGCCAATGATTTGAACGTTTGAATTTTGTTCTTTGAGGTACGTGGAAGTTCCGGTAATTGTGCCGGTAGTGCCCATGCTAGAAACAAAATGGGTGATGCTACCCTGTGTGTCCTTCCATAGTTCGGGCCCCGTCGTTTTATAATGTGCCTTCCAGTTATCATCATTCCCAAATTGGTTGAGCATGGTGAAACCTTCATTTTTCACCTTGTTTTCCACATAATCCCGAGCACCTTCAATGCCGATATCGGCAGGGGTCAAGGTTACTTTTGCCCCATAGGCACGCATCGTTTGCACCCTTTCATACGTTGAATTTTCAGGCATTACCAGTTCAATGTCCAGTCCGTAGCTACTTGCGACCAAAGCCAATCCAATACCGGTATTGCCACTGGTGGCCTCTATCAATTTTGAATCTTTATTGAAATCCCCACGCTCCAAACCCATTTTGATCATATGGTAGGCTGGGCGGTCTTTTACGCTCCCTCCCGGGTTGTGTCCTTCCAACTTGAAGTATAGCGTTACGTTTGGGTTATCGTTCAGAACCCTTGATTTGATCAATGGGGTGTTTCCAATCAGGTTCAGTATGGAATTAGACATTAGTACTTGTTTTGATTTTAATTTCTGGGGTATGGAATACTTTTGAATTCGGCGGAATTGATGCCGTTAACCAAGCATTACCACCTATCACGGAGTTTTCTCCGATAACGGTCTCACCACCTAGGATTGTCGCGTTTGCATAAATGGTAACGTTTGATTCGATGGTGGGGTGTCTTTTGGTCTGACGGAGGGATTTATTGACGAAAAGGGCCCCTAGGGTAACCCCTTGATAAATCTTCACATCATCTTTTATAATTGCGGTCTCACCAATGACGACACCGGTTGCATGGTCAATAAAAAATGATTTACCTATGGTCGCACCAGGATTGATATCCACTCCCGTCTGGCGGTGCGCGTATTCCGTCATCAATCGGGGTACTAAAGGAAAACCTTCGTTATAGAGCACGTGGGCAAGGCGGTAAATGGCAATCGCATAAAAACCAGGGTAGGCCATGTAGACTTCTTGTATGGACAATGAAGCGGGATCACAATTTAAGATGGCCTCGGCATCCAAGTTCAGTTTTTCAAGAATTTCGGGCAGCTGCTGCACATAATTGTTCCAGACCTTGGTACAGGGTTTATGGGTTTCCCAACAGGCAAGATCGACCAGTTCATTGAACTGTCCCTCTAACACCTCAAGATTACTTTCAATGTCGGTATTGATGTCAAACAGGGTATAGAATAGGGTATCCGTAAAGATTTCGGTATGGCTTTTCAATCGGTAGTCTAAGTAGGGCTGTTTTTTATGCTTCCTTAGCGTGGCAATTATTTTTTGTTTGTCCATTGCAAATTGGCTTGTACAGTTCAAAATTAAATATTCTCAAAAAAGCAATCACTGTTGAAATGGTTAACTTTAGCCTAAAATAAGACCGATTTGTGATATGGCTAACCTAATGGTGAACAGCAAGGCGCTGGATTTTTTAAAGAGATTGGAAAAAAACAATAACCGTGAGTGGTTCACGGAACATAAGGATGAGTTCAAAACCCATGAACTTGAAATGAAAGGTCTGTTCACCGCATTGACAGAACATTTGAATAAGCACGATCAGATTGAAAAAATGAAAATGTTTCGTATTTATCGTGATGTTCGCTTTTCGAAGGATAAAACGCCTTACAAAACCCAATTCTCAGTTTCGTTCTCAAGGGCAGGAGCGGAGCGGCGTGGGGGATACCATTTATGTATAAAACCAAGGGAAACCTTTATAGCTACGGGCTTTTGGGCCCCGAATAAAGAGGACTTGCTACGTATACGAAAAGAATTGGAAGTAGATGCATCTGAATTTCGGGAAATCATTAATGAAGAAGCATTACAAACCATTTGGGGTGATTTGAAGGGTGATGCGGTTAAAACGGCACCGAAAGGGTTTGACAAAGATCATCCTGATATTGATTTGATTCGCCATAAACAATTCATCTTTGTCAGAAATTTTTCCGATCAAGAAGTCTTATCAGATGATTTTCTGAGTCATGTCGATGATTCGTTCAGGGCCATAAGACCCTATTTTGATTTTATGGGTTCTGTGTTGACTACAAATTTGAATGGGGAATCGCTAATAGGCTAATTGTATTCTTTCCAATAATTGGATTTGGTCTTTTAAGCGTTTGATGACCATGTTCATCATTCGTTTGTTCAATGCAGAGGAATTCTGGATGTATATCCGGTATTCCTCAACGGTAAATTGACCGATTACCATACCTTTTAAAGAATTTCTAAGCTTGATATCTTTTTGTATGGCCTTGGCGATATAGTCCAGTCTTTGCTCTAACGAAAGTTCATAAAAAGCGTTCTTGTGTTTTTTGATGTAGTTTTTGAACACTTCGATGAACAGATCATTTTGCATCTTTAAGATAGGTCTCAACGTTTCATTTTGAAAACGTTCCCCATCACTCATCATAGGGTTGATTTGAGTTGTTTTTATCTCGGGCCTTACCTTTAGCAAATTCTGCGAACGCTCTTTCATACGGCATTTGTTTAGTTAAAATTACGTGATGTGACCTTCGATAATCGGAATACCCTTGGGTAGTTTTCAACTTCTTATAAACAAAAAGGCCGTGTTACCGGTGGGTCGTACCCCCACTTGTAACGCGGCCTGTAAGCCTTGAAAATATTATTTACTCTCTAGAAAAACCTCAAATGACTTCATTTCAAGAGGTTGCTTCTTGAGGTATTTCGATTTCAACTTGGCAAAACTTTCTTTTGCGTCAACAAACCTAGTGGAAATAACCTTAAGGTTTTCAAGCTCAGAGCTTGAGGGTTTATCGTAGCTCGAGGCGAGTTTACTATACAAATCCGCCATTTTTTCGCGTAACTGCGGCTCGGCAGAACCCACATAATTATCCCCTGTTGTGATGACCAAGGTTTCTTTAAGCGAATTTAGCTTCGAAACTGTTTTGGAATCGCCTTTGGCCTCGGCATGGGTCAAGATTTCATCGACCTCGTAAACCAAGTATGCCAGTTCTTGGGTCATGTCATATAATTGCATCGTGGTCGAGTTCTTCAGTTCCCTATCGGTAGCGCTCAACGGTGATTTGGGATCATATACCACATCGAAAGTGTGCTCAAAGGTTTCCTTACCTTTTGTCATTACCGCCTTATAGGTTCCCGCAGGAACTTGGGGCGAGGTAAATCCGCCAAAACTGAAGGTCTTGCCCTTGGCCACTTTTGGTTGCTTTCTGGTATAGTTCCAGTCCACGATATTGATGCCTTTTGATTTGCCCGGCCCCAATTCAGCGATTAAATTTCCATCCATGTCTTGGATTTCCATTTTCATTTTACCAAAAGTGTGTCGTTTCTTCAAGTAATACTTGATCTGCACGTCTTTGCTCTTATTGGGACCAACGAATTGGGTCTCGCCGCCAAAGTTTCCAGAAAATCCGCCCGTTTCACTGATTATGGTATTAGGGGTATCGAAAAAATGAACGTTTTGCGCTAAGACCTCATCGTTGATATCACGCAGGGGTGAAATGTCATCTATGATAATGATTCCACGCCCATGGGTGCCCATTACCAAATCGTTGGTTTTTTTCTGTAGGTCAATGAAATGGACCGCCACAGAAGGCATGTTATTGGTGAATTTTTTCCAATTTTCACCTCCGTCCATGGTAATGTACAATCCAAATTCGGTACCTAGAAACAATAGATCGGGGTTTACATAGTCTTCTTGTATGTTTCTAGCGAAACCAACCACATCATCGGAAATGATATTTTTCCATGTTTTTCCGAAGTCGGTCGTCTTATAGGCATACGGGTTCTTGTCATTCGCGGTATGCCCATCAAAAACGGCATAGGCAGTGCCTTTTTCAAAAGTACTGGCCTCGATATGATAGCACCAGGTGTTTGCCGGAAGCCCAGGAATATTAGCAACGGTATTGGTCCATGTTTTTCCCCCATCTTGGGTTACTTGAACGTTTCCGTCATCGGTACCCACCCAAATGACATTTTCATCTAGGGATGATTCTGCAATAGTGAAAATCGTAGTGTGGTTTTCAGCCCCCGAATTATCCATCGAAAGACCACCTGAATCTTCTTGATTCTGTTTCGTTGGATCATTGGTGGTAAGATCTGGGGAAATGATTTTCCAGCTATCACCCATATCTTCTGACTTGTGCAAATATTGGCTTCCCATATAAAAGCGATCAGGCTGATGTGTGCTTATCGCCATTGGGGCATTCCAGTTCCAACGTAGTTTTTGGTCTTCAGAAACCTGTAAAGGCTGAATGGTCTTTGTCAAATTTCTTTCGACATCATAGCGCCACACATTCTCTGCACCTTGCATCTCGGAATAAATAATATTTTTGGTAGGATGTTTCAATACGCGAAATCCATCACCATAACCAACGGAATTCCAGTCACGGGCCTCTACACCACCCGGTGATGAAGAAGGTCCATACCAAGACCCATTATCTTGTAATCCGCCATATATGTTATAGGGTTCGGCATTGTCAACGCTAATATGGTAAAATTGCGATAAGGGAAGATTTTCCACAATTTCCATATTTGTGCCACCATCCCAGGTTCGATATACCCCTCCATCGGTTCCCACATACATGATATCGGAATCTTTAATGCTAAATACGATATCATGAATGTCAGAGTGCATGTTACCTAAAGCCTTAAAGGTTTTTCCACCATCCCTCGATATGGAACCGCTCAAACCACCTTTAACTACCACATCCTCATTTTTGGGATCGACGACAATCCTCGAAAAATAAAAGGGACGTACGGTAATACCGAAATCATTGTTCAATTGCTCCCAGCTTGCACCGGCATCATTACTGCGATATAGACCTTTACGTTCATTTTTTTCCGCTTCGATTACCGTATAAAGAACTTTAGGATTGGAAGGGGCAATCGCTATGCCCAAACGGCCTAGTTTTCCTTCTGGGAAACCATTATGGATCTTATTCCAGGTTTTACCCGCATCGGTAGACTTATAAAGGGCGCTATTGGCCCCGCCAGATTCGAAAGACCATCCTGTTCTTCTGAACTCCCACATACTGGCATATAAGGTATTTGGGTCTGAGGGATCCATTGCCAAATCAGCACATCCGGTTTTTTGATCTACATATAACAATTTTTCCCAAGTTGCTCCGGCATCAGTTGATTTATAGACACCGCGTTCTTCGCTATCGCCCCAAAGTGCGCCTAGCACACCAACATAAACCTCATTTGAATTTTTTGGATTTACAATGATATTGGCAATTCGGTCAGAGTTTTCAAAACCTAGTTTTGTCCAGTTGGCACCGCCATCGACAGATTTGTATAGGCCATCACCAACGGATACGCTATTGCGCGTCCAGGTTTCACCCGTACCTACGTATATGGTATTGTCAGGGTCGTTGGGGTCAAGTTCGACAGCCCCGATAGACTGGCAATAGTCATCAAAAATCGGATTGAACGTAGTACCTGCGTCGTTGGATTTCCAAACGCCACCACCGGCCGTTCCGGCATAAATTATCCTACTGTTCGTAGGATGGTTTTCCATGTCGTTAATACGACCACTCATTAAGGCCGGCCCAATATGACGTGCGTTCATATCGCCAAAAAGCGCTTTACCATCAATGGAGCCCAAGTCTTGTGCGTTAGCTGTTGTCAAAGACGCTAACCCCAGTACGAGACCCGATATAAATATTTTTTTCATGATTGATAGGTTTAAAAAAAAGAGACCCACATAGGGGTCCCTCAAAATTTAGTAGCATTTATTTTTTTTCTTCACCGACTTCCTCAGGAAAGCTAAAAGAACTGTCGTCCACGGTGGGGTTCAGTTCAATTGCACTTATTGTAATAGGCTGTGATTGGCCGTCTTTGACACCTTGGGTCATTGAAAATGGAAAGTACATTCCGTCAACCTCTTGATAGTCGCTCATGGTAGTTTCAGACGTCTGGCCCTTCGCGGGTCCTGATTTGATTTCTGATTGTACTGCAATGGGTACGAAGTTTTCGGTATCAAAAAAATAAAAAGAAATATCCTCTTCTTGATTTCCGTCGACCATAATAGGTTCTTTGACCAGTTTTATCTTATAGGTCTCGGCACCGTCAATGGTTTCCTTACCCATAAGTTCTACGGTATAGCCCTTTTCTTTATAATCCATAAAAGAATCTGGGAAATCGTTGGTATTCAACTTAAAATTAGCGGTTTGCTCGGCATCGCTCTTCTCTGCTTTCATCGTCATGAAATTATGACTCCATAAGGTCTCCCCATCAAAAACCCCTTGTTTGATCTCTTTACCTTGAAAAGTAATGACGGTCATTTGGCGCCCGTCTTTAAGTTGGTAAATTTCCAATGGAATTTCCATCCCCTGTTGATTTACCTTAGCGGTCATTTTCATACCAGTCATGTTTTTCCAGTTATCCATGCCTCCGGTATTTTCAAAATAATTGGCAATGATCTCATCAGCCGTTTGGGCCTGAAGTGGTATCGCCATTGCGAAAAATAGGGCGACAATACTGAATTTCAATTTTTTCATTTTAGTAGATTTTATTTGTAATAGCTATAGGTGTGAAAATTACTAATAATGTTACAGATTGGGCATATTTTATTTATTGTTTTGCTTTATTAGGGGTGCTAGCTTCTAATACAGCAAATCCATACCTTTGATTTTAAATAGCACTGTAATGAAATTTGGTAAGGTCGAGCATCCTGAGCTCATTGATTTTTCTTTTCCCGAAGATCACCCTGAAACTGAAATCGTATTGAAAAAACATGATAAGGACGGGGATTTCAAGATATTCGTGGGCTGCGCAAAATGGAATAGACAAGATTTGAAGAATTTTTATCCAAGGGGTACGAAAGATGAGCTTTCGTACTACTCCGGTCAATTCAATTCCATTGAGCTCAATGCTACCTTTTACCGTATTTTTCCTGCGGAAACGTATCAAAAATGGTATGATAAAACGCCTGTTGGATTTAAGTTTTTTCCGAAAATGACCAATGAGGTAAGCCATTTGCGACGAATGAACGATAAGGTATATGAAATCGCCGACCGCTATCTTGAGGTGACCTCCCTACTTAAAGAAAAATTGGGAACCATTTTTTTACAAATGCACAATAATTTCGGACCCAAAAACTGGGACAGGGTAGTACGCTTTGTGGAATATTGGCCCAAAGAATTTCCATTGGCGATGGAATTCAGGCATACCGATTGGTTTAATGATGAAAAAGTTGCTAATGAATTGTACCATTTACTCGAAGAGAACAATATTGCCAACATTTTGGTTGATACGGCGGGTCGTAGGGATATCATGCATATGAGATTGACCAACAATGAAGCATTTGTTCGTTATGTTGGCGCAAATCATCAAAGTGATTATCCGAGATTGGACGATTGGGTCGAAAAGTTGGGGTATTGGAAAGCGAAAGGGCTAAGGAACATCCACTTTTTCGTACATCAAAATATGGAGTTGGAATCCCCTTTGCTCTCTGCATATTTTATTGAAAACCTTAATAAAAACCTCGGGGTTGGGCTTCAGATTCCTAAAACCACCCTTGGTAATAATCAAAAGGAGTTATTTTAATAGGCGGTACCGACCTCGACAAAGGTATTTTTTGAATGATATCGAGGTGCTTCCGGACTCGCCATGCAACAGGTAGAGCCTAAATAAAAAAGGGCTAGTTCATCCAATTTTTTAACCTCACTACCTATGCATACCTCAGGGTGCAATTCAATAGTACCTACGGCAGGTCCGCCAACAATGGACAAATACCAGGTTTCTCCATCACTATCTTTGATATCGATATTATACCGTTCGTTTCTAAAGGCCGGTAATGAGGGGTTTTGTTTATAGATCCATGGTCTTAATACGATCAAGTCACCTGGTATATGCTGTATTCGGGTAATTGTTCCATCTATTGGTGTGTGAATACGATGGTAATTTTTATTGTGTAAGAATACATTGGTAAAATAGTGCGCTTTCGGAATAACTTGGGCTTGAAGCCCAAAAATAGTATCAATATACCTCGAATCATATTTCACGGTACTTTTCTTAATTTCCCCTACTTTTCCTGCTTCACACAAAAGACCTTCACATGGCCAAACAGCGGGCTCCTGATTATGTGGAATTGACTTGAACTCGCGGGTAAAAAAATCTTGAAAACTCTCAAAATTGGCTTTGCCTAACGGCGGATCAAACTTTTGCAAATAGGTTTTGTCCTTATAATTTAACCATAAATAGGGTTTTATCAAGTATTTGGAAAACGACTTGGTATATATTCTAGCATACCATGCCGATAGTTTTCTTTGTAAGGTACTGGGCAGTCCTCCCCAAACTTGCACGGACAAAAATTTATAGCAATAGGCCCTCCAAGAAGGAACTTGAAACACGGTAAAACTAGGATCGGAATAATACTCTGGTGTAGTTTCCACGTTAAGAAATAGGCGTTGTTTATAAATTGGCCCTTAAATTTATTTTTTCCGCAATAAGGAGACCAACGGATTAAGAAAACTTTAGTTTAGGCTTAACAATTTTTATAATTGATCAAATCGACCTGTTAACATGGTAGATAAAACCCAAAATCCCTTTTTAATCGTATTTCTAGCATAATTTTATAAAAAAAAGACATGCGTTTTCATACCAGAAAATGGGTAAAACCAGAAGATCTAAATGCCAATGGCACCTTGTTCGCGGGCAAAGTGTTGGCGTGGCTTGATGAGCAGGCCGTAATCTATGGTATTATCCAATTGGAAAATAAGAGGGTTGTAACCAAATATATGTCAGAGGTGAATTTTATGAGCACTGCCGAACAAGGCGATATCATTGAAATCGGAATGGAGGTCACCAAGTTTGGCAAAAGTTCTTTAACGCTGAACTGTGAGGTGCGAAATAAGATGAATCATGAAACCATTGTGACCGTTGATAACGTGATTTTGGTAAATCTAGATGAAAAGGGAAAACCAAAGCCCCACGGTAAAACAAAAATCGAGTACGTGAAAGATCGTCTAGAAAAACTGGAAGCAAAAGGGTAGTGGCCAAGTGCCTTTTGCCACTTCAATAATTGGTATGGTCTTAAAGATAAATGCCAGGTCAACGTTCCCCCGTAAGTTTCATATGAATCGAAGAAGAAAGCGGATACGTTCTTCAGGGCGAAACCCTTTTTTTCCATCCTAATTTCTGAGCCCATAGTCCAAATTCTACTTGGGCAATTCGATTTCGGGTAATAACGTATACCATACTATGCCTGGTGTTTTTAACGGTACCGAAGAGGCCTAGATGGCCCTTGTCTTCTGATAAGGCAAGCTCAGCCTAACGATTGCGAAACAATCACCTAGTAGATTATGCAATTATCCTTTAATTTTTACAATAGTCTATTTTTCAAATATTTATATTTATTT
This sequence comes from Croceitalea sp. MTPC5, assembly GCF_036985505.1. Taxonomy (NCBI): domain Bacteria; kingdom Pseudomonadati; phylum Bacteroidota; class Flavobacteriia; order Flavobacteriales; family Flavobacteriaceae; genus Croceitalea; species Croceitalea sp. MTPC5. The sequence goes on along the minus strand of NZ_BTGQ01000001.1, from coordinate 694,112 downwards.
ATCTAAACTATTTAATCCGTAAAGGGCATTAGTACTTTATGGATAAATTGAATGCTCACAGAACTTAAGATAGTCCATCTATATCTTGCAAAATAAGTCTATCTGAATACACTTTAGGTAATGAGTTTCAAAAGTCTAACAACCAATATATTGTGTTTGTAAAAAGAGGGGTTTCGATTCTTTACCTGTATTACTATCTTGAGGATAAATGCGAACTAATTCCCCATCTATTGGGTACGCCTCTTGTCAAAAGAATTCCATGCTATTCTTTTCCGTTTTCCATTGCCACCGCATTATCAGGCATGCCATCAATACTACCGGTTTCCCCATTTTATCAATAGCTATACCTACAAATAAGGCGCTTTGACAACAAATTAGTACCACTAGGTAACAATTAATTGGACACTGTAGGTGAAATGAAGAGTTTTAATCTTATATAAACCAGTTTATTAGGTTTTTCCATTGAGACCCAATACACTTTAATCCACTATAATTGAACACTCGAGAATTACTAACGCATTTATCGAAACTGGAAAATGGCTTGGATAGCTTTTCATTTTCAGAGTTGAATACTACTGAGGCCAAGGCATTGAAGAAGTCATTTGAGTCCTTTAAAAATGGACTTGAGACCAAGGTGTTTGGCGGCGACAGTGTAGCCGCTTTACAGGCTGATGCATTGACGGTAACTTCCATAAATAATTCAAAAGAGCACACCGTCATTGCCAACGTAAGTCATGAAATTAGAACTCCCTTGAACGGGATCGTTGGTTTTGTAGATCTTTTGAAGGAGACCCCATTGACCCAAAAGCAATTTGAGCTTACCAATGCACTTTCAAAGGCTTCACAAAACTTGATGGATATTGTAAACGAACTTTTGGAGTTTTCTAAACTGGCCGCTGGTCGTGAGAAGTTCGCCAAAGTTCCCTTTAATCTAAGAAATCTCGTTAACGAAGTTGGTTTTTTATGTAGGACCCTGATTACGAATAAAGATATCACCCTTCAGGTCACAATGGACGAAGGCATACCACATTCCTTGATAGGGGATCCTGCAAAGCTCTCCCAGATACTACTGAACCTAATGGGGAATTCAGTGAAATTTGTTGAAAAAGGCAAGATTCAATTGAAAGTCCATTTTATCAAAGAAGAAAATAACGAGGTGTTTTTAGACTTTGACGTGGTTGACACCGGCATCGGTATTGCCAATGACAAATTAAATGACATTTTTGAGACTTACCAACAAGCTGAACCCGATACACAATTGAAATATGGGGGCTCGGGTCTGGGTCTTAGCATAGTTAAAGAATTGATAGGGAAAATGAAGGGCCAAATTACGGTGCAAAGTACTTTGGGCAGGGGTACGGTATTCAAAGTAACACTTCCCTTTGAAAAAGCCGCGACTGACGATGTTCAGCAAACAGTGACCAAGCAAAACAAAAGAGTGGAAGGGAAGGGCCTTGAAGGGACCAAGGTATTGGTTTTTGAAGACAACACGCTCAATCAGAAATTAATGGAGAACCGGTTGAAAAATTGGGGTTGTGAAACCATTATAACGGCCAATGGCCTATATGGACTCAAACTTTTGGAAAACCATCATTTCGATATGGTACTGATGGATTTGCGAATGCCTGGCATGAATGGCTTTGAGATAACAAGACGAATAAGGAACAATAGTAACTATATGCTTCAAACCATACCCATTATCGCAATATCGGCAGATATGAGTGCTTCTGACAAAGACAAGTGCCATGAATACGGAGTGAGCGACTTTATATTAAAGCCGTATAATTCTGATGAGCTGCAAAATATGATGGGGTTCCATTTGAACCAAAATAGGGTGGGCAATACCGGCACCCCCAATAATTGGGTAGCTGGACCGAAAATGAACCCTGCAAACTTGGCTCCCATACTTGAAGAGTGCCTTGGGCAGATTGAACTTTTAGACGAATTGATACGCCTTTTCAAGCAAAATATGTTAGAGTTTATCGGAAAGGTCAAAATGCACTTGCAAAACAACAACCTGCAAGGCATTGGCTTTGCTGCCCATAAGATAAAATCATCGTTGAAGATGATGGAGGCAAGTAGTCTGTTCGAAATATGTGAAACGATATCGGAAACCTGTAAAGAAAGTAAAGATACGCAGGCCCTTACGGTCTTATACCATCGATTTTTAGAGGAGTACCCCAAAGTAGAAAAATTCATTGACTTAGAAATCAAGAAGTTAAAATAATAAACCAGTCCCAAATTGAAACCAAAAAGACTATTGTTGGCAGAAGATGATACCATGCTCGCATCACTATTGAAATACCGTTTAGAAAAAGACGGTTATGTGGTCGCTGTAAAGCATGATGGCCATCAAATGAAAACGGCAATTACTCAACAATTGCCCGATGCCATAATCAGTGATGTCATGATGCCTTATTTTTCAGGTATCGAGTTGGTCGATTATTTAAGAAATGATTTAAAAACGGATATACCCATCATTCTCATATCGGCAGCCTCTAATGAGGAAAATGTTGTAAGTGCCCTAAAGTTGGGGGCAAATGATTTTATAGCCAAACCCGTAAGTCCCACAGAATTGTTGATTCGGGTAGCAAGAGAACTTAATAGATATTATTGAGTATAAGTAAAATTACATATTGCCATTATTTACTGATCAGTTCCCCAAAGATCCATACCGATATTTTATGGGACCTTACCGTGTTGTTTCTAATATTGGGAGGGCTTTACTTTTTATTCATTTTCTTTTTTAGAAATCGATTTTCAAGTATCGCACGAAAAAGAAAAAGTAAAAGGGCCGAATTGGCACCCGTGATAAGTAATTTTTTATTTTATACCCCACAAGACCCAAAAGAGGAACAAAAGGAATATGTGAGGTTAAAGATCGAGATACGTGAATATCTCGGGGATAAGAACTTTCGTAAAATATTGGCAAATATTCTTTTTGATTTGCAAAGGGATATTTCGGGGGATGCGAGAAACCGTCTGTTTAAGCTCTTCATAGAACTCGGTTTACATCATGATTCCTTTAAGAAATTATCGAGCTGGCGATGGAATACCGTTTCCCAAGGTATTCTTGAACTATCCCAAATGGAGGTTGCAGACTCTTTTCAGTTAATCTCAAAATTCATCAATGATCGCCGAGGTGTTGTACGAAAGCAAGCTGAAATTGCTATTGTTTCCTTAAACGATCATGGTATAGAGCATTTGTTGGATACTACAAAATATGCAATAAGTGAATGGCAGCAACTAAAACTTATCGAGGCCATTGGTACCATTAATGACTATCAACCACCCAAGTTCAAATCATGGTTGGTTTCCCACAATAAAGATGTGGTGCTTTTTAGCTTACGCTTGATACGACACTTCAACCAAAATGATGCGGCTGCTTCGATTGCCGAGCTTGTCAAACATAAGAATGACGAAGTTAAAATTGCGGCCATCGATTGTATTCAAGAGTTCAATTTTTTCGACTCTGTTGATATACTCAAAAAAGTCTTTTGGAAGTGCAATACCAAAGTGAAGATCCAAATTTTGGATACCGTTGGCAAAATAGGGAATCAGGGTGATCTGATGTTCTTGCATGAGGTCAGCAGTGTAGAGCATAATTTTGCGGTAGTGAGCAAGGCAAATGGGGCGATAAATACCATAGCACCTGACACGGTACTACCGACCCGAGACATTATTGAAGATTTAAATACACCGATCGTAAGGGATAAAAGCGGATTAGAGGATGCGGATTTCTTGCAAATAGATGTTGATTGCGATGAAGTTACCTATACTCAAAAAGCTATCGGAATTGAAGTGGATGAAGTGGAAGTCTATGATTTGGTTGCCGATGGGCAATCGCCAGAAACGACGCAACTGTTATCCGATAAAATTTCAGGTGATGGGGCTGAGACCGTAAGTAACATTGAGACCGAAGAAAGTCCGTTGTTGACTGAATTGGAGTATGAGCTTGATCAATCGCTAAATCAGTCGTTAGGTCTTATTGATGTGAACCTTGATCAAACCGGCACAAAAGATAATTTAGACGAACTACAGGAAGGCTATCAACGGATGTCTTCAGAAGAGCGCAGCCTTTTTCTTGATAGTTTTGAAAAACCAGGGCATCAAGAAGCAATTAGTGTCTTGGAATTTATCGTAGAAAATGAAGAAGAATCAGAGTTGCGCTTTCGGGCTTTCAATAAACTGAAACATCTCGATAACGAAATCGGGATGGAAGAAGAAATCGAAGAACTACCTGCAGTATCAAAGCCCGAAGACAAACTTCCGGAATACAGTGTTTTTTACGAATTGTATCGTTATGCCTCTGATATGGATTCTAAGGCCATCTTGATCAATGAGATGATGGATATCGGTGATGAAAAAGAGATTCCATTGCTACGGAATTTGGTGCAGACTGAACAAGGAAAGATCAAACAGCTTGCAGGGAAGGCACTTGCATATCTCACTAAAAAATATCCAGAAAAAGTATTAGGTTCCGAAGTGCATGAAACCACTGACCCCGCTCATTCTGAGACGCTCGACCAAACCAACTCGTCGGACACTGATCAGCTAGCTGAGATTCCTGTACAAAATGAACCAAGTAATACGACCGATGATGATATCGAAGACGAACGGATTCCCTTAGAGCTCTGTTTTCTTTATGACGAATTGGGAATTTCATATGATAAGGAAGACAAGAAAGAAGACCTAGGCTTGAATTTTGAATTGTCAGCTGAATTCTTTGCTATGATAGCCACTGAAAACCAAAATTTAGAAGATCAATGAGTGGTGGGATTTTTGATATAATCATTGAATACATCAACACCGTTTTCTTGGTGTTTTCGGTAATACTGTTCGCCATGTTTACCATAATGGGGTATTTGTCGACTAGAAATGCCATTCATTATAGAAATAAGAACAGCATTGGCGATCTTTCAAAAGTAATGGCATCACCATTGGCACCAACGATTACCATTATTGCACCTGCATACAATGAAGGGCTTACCATTGTTGAGAATATTCGTTCCCTGTTATCGCTGAAATATGTGAACTATGAGGTAATGGTAGTAAATGACGGTAGCAAAGATGACACACTTGAAAAGATGATCAATGCGTATCATCTTGAAAAGATAGACCGCCTTATTGACCCAAACTGGCGTTCAAAGCCCATACGTGGTATATATAAATCAAAACAACCCTCATTTTCAAAATTAACGGTGGTGGATAAAGAGAATGGGGGCAAATCAGATGCGATCAATACCGGTATATACCTATCAGAAAGTAAGTACGTGGGTTGTATCGACGTAGATTGTCTTTTACGGCCAGATGCCCTTTTACACGTTGTGAAGTCTTTTTATCAACGGAGTAAAAAAAGGGTCATCGCAGTTGGTGGGGTCATTCGGGTTGCAAATTCTTGTGGAATTTCAGGGGGGACCTTGGAGGAAATCAGATTGCCCGAAAATTGGCTTGCCAAGTTTCAGTTGTTGGAATATACCCGCTCTTTCTTGTTGGGCAGAATGGCTTGGGGTAGGATCGATAGCCTTTTGATCATCTCTGGGGCGTTTGGTTTCTTTGATCGTGAAATAGCCTTGGCGGTAGGTGGATATGATACCAATACTGTAGGGGAGGATATGGAGATCATTTTTAGAATGCGCCGTTATATGCATGAATTGAAAGAATCATATACCATTGAGTATATTCCGGATCCACTTTGTTGGACCGAGGTGCCCGAAGACCTTAAGATATTTGTCAACCAACGAGATCGTTGGGCTAGGGGAAACCTTGAGACCCTATTCAAACACAAGGATATGTTTTTCAATTCGCGATTTGGTCGGCTTGGCCTAGTGAGCTACCCCTATTGGTTTTTTTACGAATGGCTGGCCCCCTTAATGGAATTCTTTGGTTTTTTTACGATCATATTGTTCTGGTACCTCGGCATTTTGAATTGGGAATTTTTTGTGGCAATCACCGCCACTATCTACATGTTCTCGGTCATGTTCTCCTTTTATGCCATTCTCTGGGATGTCTATACCTATAACGAATACAAGCGAACCAAAGATATTTTGACGCTTATGTTATGCGCTCTGATAGAACCCTTTGTTTTTCACCCCATAGTGGTATGGTCTGCCGTACGGGGCAACTATAAAAAACTATTTCGGGTAAAATCTGGATGGGGGTCACAAGTACGAAAAGGTTTTGTAAAGGCCACTTAAATACTATGCATGAATACAAGTAAAAGGGATAGGTATACTTTAAAACAATACACAAGGGTGATTATTGCGTTCTTCGCGATACTCTTGGTATTGTTACTATACCAATACACCACACTTTACTTTAAGGGGGTGGTTGACACCATTTTGAGCACTAGTTTTTTTATTGCGGTCGCACATCAATTGGGGTATGCATCAATAGTTGCCCTTTTATTGGTTTTTCCCTTTAATTTTTGGGAAAATTATAGACCTGCATATGGTTTAAACCTGGTATTTGCCATACTCATTGTCTTACTGCTCATTGAAGCCATGTTGGTAAGTTATTATTGTACGGCATTGGTACCCTTGGGGTCTGACCTGTTAGGATATAGTTTTAAGGATATTAAAGAAACGATATCCAATTCAGGTGGAATTTCCATAATGCCCATTATTGGCGCTTTGGCGATGATCGCCCTTTTTTTTGGTACCTATAAGTTGACCTCGAGATACTATCATTATTTGGGTAGAATGTATCCCTTTACCATCATTCTTTTCAGTCTTTTTATCTCAACCTTGTTTTTGGAAGGTAAACCTATCAATCAGAACAAAACACAATATTTGGTCTTGAACCTATACAATTCAACGACGGAAGACACGAGCTACGATGCCAATGTTGAATATCCATTAATCAAAGCACAACAAACCACTGATGTTCTTGGCGAATATTTTGAATTGAAAGAAGAAAAACCCAATATCGTCTTTTTGATCGTTGAGGGACTAGGTCGTGATTTTGTCGGTGAGGGTGCCGAGTATGGTGGTTTCACGCCTTTTTTAGATTCACTGACCACAAAATCTTTGTATTGGGAAAATTGTTTGAGCACTACGGGGCGAACATTTGGGGTTATACCTGGCCTTCTTGGATCCTTACCCTTCGGAAGAAGCGGTTTTATGGAATTGGAAAAATATCCCAACAAGTTGACCCTTTTCAGTGTCCTAAAGAACAACGGCTACCATACTTCGTTTTACCAAGGCACCAATAGTTCTTTCGATGGTGTGGATCGATTTCTACTAAGTGAAAATTTGGATTTTGTTTTGGATAAATCCGGATTTGGCAACAAATACAAACTACAAGCTGAAGATGCTGCGGGTTCCACATGGGGTTATCCCGATAAGGAGCTGTTCAGAAAAAGTATGAGTCTGCCCAGAAACACGGGGCAACCAAGAATGGAGGCCTATATGACCATTAGTAATCATGAACCCTTCATTCCACCGAACCAAGAGCATTATACTAAAATGGTAAAAAAGCTACTACAAGAGGGCAGTTTTGATAGCAGGACCAAAAAGATCATCAAGAAGAACGATAATGTATTTGCTACGTTACTCTATACCGATAGTACCTTAAAATTTGTATTGGAAGCCTATAAAAAACAGCCAGGGTACGACAACACCATTTTCATCATCACTGGTGACCACAGGTTAATCCCGATTCCACAACGTAATGCCATAAGTCGATTTCATGTTCCCCTTATTGTATACAGTCCTTTACTAAAGACAACACGTAAAATGAGTTCCATTTCATCCCATTTTGACGTGACCCCTACGTTATTGGCCCTGTTGGATAATAAGTATGAGATGAAAATGCCGAAAAAAGTTGCCTGGATGGGTGATGCCCTAGATACGGAGATCGCATTCCGATCCACGAAGAATATTCCCTTGATGCGAAATAAGAATGAATTGAAAGAATACATCAGTGGTACGAAGGTCTATTCTGATGGTGCCATCTTCGAGATTGATGGTAATATGAATTTAGGAAGCTCATTTAGTGGCGCTGGGGTCGAAGAAAAACTAACTGCGTTCAAATCCATGAATGCCTACGTGACCACAAGTGATAAAATCATCCCAGATAGCTTAGCAATTTTCACTGTAAAGACCGAAAAATTCGCAAACAGTGAGATGGTCTGGATCAACAGTCTTTTGAATGAATACGATTCTGATAAGCTGTACTTCATTGCGCGTGATTTTGCGTTTGATAAAGAATATGATAAAGCCTTGTTGTTAAGCAGGTACATCATATCAGAATCGCCGAGCCATATTGACACGAAAATATTAACTGGCCGCGTGAACGCTTGGCGAGGAGCACGAACAAAGGCTATCGAGATTTTGAATGCCTGTATTAAGATGAACCCAAATTATATTGATTCATATGCCGCACTTTTTGATGTGTACTATTGGGATGGGCGCCATAGAGAAGCCTTAGCGTTGATCAAAAAGGTCGAGGAAAATAGTTCAAGCGTCAATGAAATCACGGATAAGATCGAAAGGGCCCGAAGGGAAGCAAGAAAAAATCAAATCGTAGCCCATAATTAGTCATGAAATTGAATCGTAAGACATATTGTACCCTGGTTACCGTAATACTTAGTTTTTATGGGTTTTGTCAAGACATGGCCTCTACTGAATTTGAAGACGAATCTTATGAAGAGGCCTTCGAACTGGCCTATCAAGGAAAACACCAATCCGCCAAACGGATTTTGGCCCAAGCGGTGAACGACGAGATCAACAACGACTTGGATGCCCGATTCTTACTCGCGCGCACCTATAGTTGGAGTGGTCAATATGACAAAGCGCGAGACGAGTTCAACAAAATTACCTCAAGTGAAAAAGAGAATGGGGATTTTTGGATTGCCGCTATAAAGAATGAACTTTATGCGAAAACCTACGCAATCGCATTAGGTCTGGCAAACAAGGCAGCATTGTATATCAAGAATGATGAAGAACTTCGACGACTTAAAACTTTAGCCTTAGAAGGTATAAACCAGCAAAAGTATGGCGAAAAAGGATGGTACAACCAAGAGGGGGCACCAGTCAATAACAAGACGGCTAAGAAGCACGCCAAAAAAAATGGGAACGAAACAACAAAATCTAAGAAATCAGCACCAATAGAAGAAAGCAAGACCACGGAAGAAGCCGAAAAACCCAAAAATCGAATTGGGGTCAATAATGCATTCACGGTTTTTAGTGAACGGTATGAACCCGTCGTTTTCTCAAGCGTAACCTTTAGGCACCAAACCAAGATTGGCAGTGTTATACCCCGTGTTAATTACAGTAATCGTTCGGGGCAACATGGTCTTCAATACGATATTGACTTTTATCCAAAGTTCTTGAAACGATTTTACGCCTACCTCAATTATGGTTATTCGAACTCCACGATATTTCCTAGACAAAAGTTTGGGGGTGATATCTATGTCAACCTGCCCAATGCCATTGAATTTTCTGCAGGGGGGCGTTATATCAGTACCAATACCCAAGATATTAGGGCAATTACAAACTCTTTAGGGTATTACAAGGGTAATTATTACTTTTCGTTACGGTCATTCGTATCTCCAAGGGAGAATAACTTACTGAGCGTATCTGGCAACCTACTCATTAGAAAGTATTTAAGGGATGCCGAGAATTTTATGGGAATCAGTGTTGGGTTAGGTTTCTCACCAGAGCTAAGGCAGTTTTTTTCAGGTGGGGAGTTATTGTCTGAAACAGTATTGTTCGTAGGGTCGCAACGATTGAACCTGCAATATCAGTTCACGCCAAAGAAATCGCCTAATATTTACCGTGCCAATCTAGGCGTACGTAGACAAGAGTTTGCGTTTGCCGCGGGTACTTACTTTTGGGCCATTTCTGCCGGACTTACCTACGAGGTAAAGTTCTAGTATTGAAAATCTATTCTGGATCAAATACCCATTTATCGGCATACATGCCATATACAAGGCCAATCTCATTGTCTTGAACGTATTGTTCATCCTTTCCGGGGTCGAAGTTGACGTTGTATACATATACCTTGATATCATTGTCCCTAAGTTGTTTCAATAATTTGGTTTGACTTCGGATGATCCTTCTTGAAACAGCCGCATATTTGATGTTATTGACTTTTAAATAATTGACCTTGTCACCGACCAATTCAAGCAAAGGTTGTTGCGAGATGATGACTTGAATACCATTTCTAGAAGCTTCATCCATAGCCATATAACTGAAGAGTTCCATTAACAATCGCTCTTTGGCAACAAAATTTTTGGCAAAGGCTACAGGGTCATTTAGCTTGTCGGTCACCAAGATGGCATCAGGGTGCGCTGCAAACCAATCGTTGATTCCCTTCATATCCAATGTGGTATAATCGCCATAAATCTTATGTTTCTTGAATTCGTTAAGGGAAGGGGGCAATTCCCCTTTATAATCCGTGAACCGTGCCCACATTTTCCAATCATGTGCCGCTACTAATTGATTGTCTGAAGTTTCGATGATATCCAACTCAAAAAGACGAAATCCTTTTTTATAATTTTCATCAAGGGCCTCTTTAGAGTTGGTTGATTTAATGCCATTTACCTCTCCGCCTGCATGTGCAATGTAACGGTCGTTGCTCGGCTCAAACTCGTAAGTTATTTTCGGAAAGTAAACGGTTGCATCGGATATTGTTTTTGGTATCGCGATGGACTTAATGACTGAAACCGTATCAACGGATTCTACTATACCATTGACCAAGTTGTGCATGACATAAGCTTGCCTACTTTTTAGGGTACTTAACTGTTCAAGCCCCAGGGCAGCAAGTTCATGTGATTTTGAAAATGAACCCTTAACCGCAGAATCATGGGCAATTATTATGAAACTGGCTTTATTGCTAAGCATATTGGTGATATGATCAAGAAATTCAGCAAAGGCATCTTCGCTACCATAGGTGTCAAAACCACGGAATTCATATGCGCTTGAAGAATTGAAATGGATGACGGTCAAGCCCCTTTCAATGACTTCTTCGATATCCCCAATGCTAAAACTACTTCGTTTCTTGGCATTGAACCCATGGCTCTGAATGACAAGCATAGTTTCATTTAAGGGTTCGATAGTTGTTTTCGCATCACTTTCTTGAAAGGCTCCAACGAAAAGAAACAAAATGGCCCATAAGGTATGTAAAGGTTTGGTCAATTGCATTTTTCTTGTTTTACAGCATTGATTTATACAATAGAGTACACTTGTATACTGTTAGATAACGTTGCTGAAAAGGGCTTATTGCAGAAATATAATCAATGCTGCAGGGTAAATAATGACAGGCTATTCCTACAAATAATTTCACAACAACTTTTAGCAGGTTCACCACAAATTATTGGCATGTGATAATGTTTATGATAAGTTTACGTTCATAATAGCAGACCCGAATTTTTAAATTTATTAACCATGTTGTATGATACCTATGGCGAAGAATACTTGGCCTTCTTGCAAGAATTGAATGAAATATTGAGTTTAAATGAATTGGCAGAGTTAGATTATCTGTAAACCTACTTAAAAGAGTTACCATGAAAAACCAAAATCAGGAAAATAGTGCTTACGTAAATTTTATTCAAAATTTGAATGAGATTCTAGTAAACTACAATATTAGTCAATTGAATTGTTCTTAATTTTAAGTGTATATCAATAAAAAAGGGCTTCTAGTAATAGAGGCCCTTTTTTTATAGAACTCATTTAGACTTTTTAGCTAATTGAAAAAGTCTAAATGAGTTCACAGTTTTAAAAACTATCCTAAATAGGTTTTCAATATTTTACTTTTGGAACTATGCCGTAACTTTCGAATCGCTTTTTCCCGAATTTGGCGTACACGCTCTCGGGTTAAATCGAATGTAGAACCTATCTCTTCCAAGGTCATTGAAGGTTGTTCACCAATACCGTAATACAATCGCACTACATCCGCCTCCCTTGGGGAAAGCGTATCAAGCGCACGGTTGATTTCGGTATTCAGGGATTGGTGCATCAAATCGTAATCGGGTTTAGGGGATTCACCGGCCCGCATCACATCATAAAGATTTGAAGTTTCCCCTTCTTTTAGGGGGGCATCCATAGATACGTGACGTCCTGAATTTTTCAAGGATTGTTTTACCTCAGTAACGGTCATATCCAATTCCTTTGCGATTTCCTCCGCTGAAGGTGGGCGTTCATGGGCCTGTTCCAAATAGGAAAAAGTCTTTTTGATCTTGTTTATGGAACCAATTTTATTCAACGGCAGTCGAACGACCCTTGACTGCTCGGCCAAAGCTTGTAGTATGGACTGGCGGATCCACCAAACCGCATAGGATATAAATTTGAAACCACGGGTCTCATCAAATCGTTTGGCGGCCTTTACTAATCCGACATTACCCTCATTAATCAAATCAGGTAATTTTAAACCTTGGTTTTGGTATTGTTTTGCGACCGAGACCACGAACCTTAAGTTGGCATTGGTCAGCTTCTCTAAGGCTATTTGGTCTCCTTCCCTGATTCTTTGGGCTAATTCAACTTCTTCTTGGGCAGTTATTAAATCAATTTTACTAATGTCTTGTAAGTACTTATCTAAAGATTTGGATTCGCGGTTGGTAACCTGCTTAATGATTTTTAGTTGCCTCATTCGTTGTTCTCGTTTAAATGGATATAAGACCTCAGTATACATTTTTAGAATCGAAAATCCAAATGGGTATTGGTTTTATTATAAAATTTTTATCATCAACAATACAAATGGGGCCTATCGCCAATGCACATAAAAATTGTTGATAGTATTTGAAATATTTCCTGCTTAAGAATAAACTTTACGCTTAAAAATCTTATAATTTTGTAAGGTTTGCTAATTACGAATTCAAATTACCGATACCCTTTTGGAGATACAGAAAGACGTTGCTAAAAAAAACCTTTACGACTACCAGCTTGAAGATCTGACCACGATCTTCAAACAATTGGATGAACTCCCAAAGGGCAGTAACCTGCTGTATCAATTACCGACGGGGGGCGGAAAAACCGTGGTTTTCTCTGAAATTACGAGACGTTACATCGAGCAGACCCAGAAAAAGGTAGTCGTGTTGACCCATAGGATCGAGTTAAGTCGACAAACCTCTAAAATGTTGAACGGTTTTGGGGTCTCGAACAAAATTATCAGTAGTGACGTCAAAGAGTTGGACGATCAAGACGAGTATACCTGTTTTGTCGCTATGGTCGAAACCTTGAATAATAGGTTGCAAGAAGATAAGGTGAAAATCAATAATATTGGCTTGGTCATTATAGATGAGGCCCATTACAACTCGTTCAGAAAATTATTCAAGTATTTTGAAGCGGCCACGATACTTGGGGTAACGGCCACGCCGTTGAGTTCAAATATCAAATTGCCCATGAAGGACCACTACAAAAAGTTGATTGTAGGTAAGTCCATCAAATCACTTATTGAAAAAAACTTTCTGGCCCGTGCAAACCTATACAATTACGATGTGAGCCTTAAAAGCCTCAAATTGGGTATCCATGGCGACTATACCGTAAAGTCCTCAGACGAGTTCTACAGTAACCAAAGTATGTTGGGCAAGTTGATGAGCGCCTATGAAGAAGTGGCAAAAGGTACCAAAACCCTGATTTTCAATAATGGTATCAATACCTCGCATTATGTTTATGAGACCTTCAAAAAGGCGGGTTACAATGTAAGGCATCTTGATAATAGAAACTCCATAAGCGAACGTAAGGAAATTTTGGATTGGTTCTCAAAAACACCCGATGCCATTCTTTCATCCGTTAGCATTTTAACCACAGGTTTTGATGAGCCTTCAGTAAAAAGTATTATTCTGAATCGGGCCACCCGTTCATTGACCCTGTACTTTCAAATGATCGGTCGTGGATCTAGGGTGCTACCCGATAAAAGCGAATTCAACGTAATCGACCTGGGCAACAATATCGCCCGTTTTGGTCCTTGGGATGAACCCATAGATTGGCAGGAGATTTTTCATTTTCCGGATTTCTATTTGGAAAATATTAAAAATGATGAAGAGATTGAGCGGGAGTTTGTGTATGAAATGCCCGAGGAACTAAAAGCCAAGTTCAGTAAGTCAAAGGACATCCATTTCGACATCAAAGCGGAATATAAAAAGGTCTTTGCAGAGGGTGGTAAGTCAAAATTGGTATTGGAACGCAGTATCGAACAGCATGCCAACATTTGCGTGGAGAACAGTGAAGATGTATTTGATGCCCGTATTTTGGCCAAGGAACTTAAGGATGAAATTGCCTACCGTGTGCGACAGTATTCGTATTGTATCATGAACAATACCAAGAACTACAAAGAATGGCTTGAAGAAGATTATGAGCGTAAATTGCGCTCAAGCATCTCTAAAAAGTTTGCCCAAATGATGTAGTGGTAAAAGTAGAAAGTTTCAAGTACGAAGTCAGAAGTAAAAAGATGGACGTTTGAAGTGCTGATTTTTAAATTGTTATGAATTACACTTGCTATTACCAATCATTATTGAACTGGTTTGTTGTATTTTGGGTTTGAACTTGATCCTTGAACTTAACACGTGAAAAAAGCCCTAGTTATCGGTTATGTTTGGCCTGAACCCAAGACGACGGCCGCGGGCAATCGTATGCTGCAACTGCTTCATGGCTTTCTTGAATATGACTATCATATCGTTTTTGCGACTACGGCCTCTAAGACGCAATACTCAGAAGATTTGGTACACTTGGGTATTCAAGAGCAACCCATTGCGTTGAATGATTCAAGTTTTGATGTTTTTGTTCAAGGGTTGAACCCTGATGTTGTGCTCTTTGACCGTTTTATGGTCGAAGAACAGTTTGGCTGGCGCGTGGCCGAGTTTGTGCCAAAGGCCCTGCGTATTTTGAATACGGAAGATTTGCACTCCCTGCGTAAAACGAGGCAGCTAGTACACCGAAAAGGGGAGGAGTTTACAATTAGCCATTGGCTTCAGCACGACATGACCAAACGCGAAATCGCCAGTCTCTATCGTTCTGATTTGACCCTGCTGGTTTCACATTATGAGAAAAAATTATTGGAGGAAGAACTCCATATTCCCGCTGTGCTGGTATACCATTTGCCTTTTCTACTGGAAGCAATCACGGAGAAAGACCGAAAAGCATTTCCGGTTTTTGAAAAACGAAAAGATTTTAGCTGTTTTGGCAATGGCAGGCATGCCCCAAATATTGATGCCCTAAAGTATTTGAACGATGCCATTTGGCCTTTGATTCGAAAAGAGTTGCCTGAAGCCAAGCTCCATGTCTATGGAGCATACCTTCCACAACAAATACAAGAATTACATCGACCACAAAAAGGTTTTTTTGTTCATGGTTGGGTCGAGGACCTGAATACGGAACTGCAAAAGACAAGAATCAATTTAGCACCACTTCGTTTTGGGGCAGGTATCAAAGGCAAATTGACGCGAGCCATGCAAAATGGCATCCCAAGTGTAACCACAGCAATCGGGGCTGAGGGTATGTACGGTGCTATGGATTGGGCGGGGGAAATAACTGAAAAACCTAATGATTTTGCTCAAAAGGCGATTGATTTATACCAAAACGAGCAAAAATGGCATAAAAAACAGCAAAATGGCCTTGATATTATCAACGGACTTTATAGCAAGGAAAAGCTTCTGCCTGCTTTTTTTAAAGTTTTGGAAAATCTAAGAACCAACATCGTCGAACAGCGCGCTAAAAACTTTATAGGGCAACTGCTTCAACAACAATCTATGGCAAGTACCAAGTATATGGCAAAATGGATTGAGGAGAAGAACAAAAAAAAATAGAAGTTTTGTTAATGGTTTGGGCTAAGCGCAATAATGGATCCTATACTACTATCTTTCATCAATATGTAAGCATGTAAAAACAAAGACAATGGGGTAAACACAAAAACCACCCTTATTTTTATCTTATGTTACGGAACTTTTTTAAAAGTTGGAATCATCTAGTTCATCAAGGGTAGTTTTAATTGCCTTAATTCGACTAATCCAATTCCTGTTGGCTAAATATATTGCACACAATAGGCCCAAAATCATGCCGGCGAATAAGAAGTATTTCTCTCTTGTAAAATCAATTGATGATGTGAAAAATATGATGAATGCTGAGCCAGATAAAAATGCGGTAAACAGAATTGAAAGTGCCACTTTTTTTAAATTAGTTTGAAATTGTCGAAGCGACTTTTTTAAGTTGCTATCTTTTACGGGATTTTGCAAGACAAGCCATCCAACAAAGCGAACAATGATAAACGCCACCGTACAAACAATTAAAAAAGCATTCGCCCATAGCGGTTTAGTTGCACCGTCTAACCCTGTATAGTATACCGTTAAAAAAACGGATAGCAAAATAGCCTCAATCAAAAATTTGATTTTAATCTTTTGAATTTTTGGATGGTTATTAATTTTGGTCATCATGAGCAGCTCCGTTTGGCTTTTTTCACCTTGTTGGGAATTTTTCCAAGTAGATTTTATATTTTCCATGTCCATTTTTCTATTTTTTTAAAATTGTTTTTAGTTTTTCTTTGATTCTGCTGACTTTGACGCCTACATAATTTTCAGTGATCCCAATCATTTCGGCGATTTCCTTGTATGGATAATCCTCTAAATACAGCGCAATTATTGCTCTATCGGCCTTTGTCAAAGTCCTGATTGCCTCAAATAAGCGTTCCTCGTTTTCTGAGGCTTCTCGTGTATTGTTTTGAACATTATTATTAAGAAGATCTTTTTTGAACTCAATGTTGATCGTGTTCTTTCTGAAAATGGCTATCCCGGTATTTAGGGCAATTCGATACATCCAACTGCTTATTTTCGATTCTTCCCTAAAGTGTGGAAATGCCCTCCATAATTGAAGCACGATTTCTTGAAACAGGTCTTCTTGGTCTTCTTTGGTATCTCGGTACATCTTGCAGACTTTGTAAATGATGCCTTGATGGGCTTCTATGTTTTTCAGAAAAGCCTTTTCCATCTAGTTATCCGCTTTTTTAAATTGTAACGACTTACCCATTCCATTGGCTAACAAGCCTGTAACTAAATTGGTTTCGTTCATTTCAAAAGTGAATTCAACGTCTACTTTTTTACCATAAAACCGATGATTGGTTTTTGGGTAGATCTCAAAAGGTGGATTTCTTCCAAGTTTGGCATAGAGCCTATTTTCGAAGTTGATTATGGAAAGTATCATTTGGTTTCCATCTGCGATGAACTTACCACTATACATCGACATATATTCAGGTTTTTTCGAAACTTCTTTTATGGATGGAAGCCGAAATGGTTTGCCAAATACAATTTTCTCCACGTCCAATGCAATACTACTTATGGGTAATGCGGATATATTACTCAAGATGATGATACTAGTTTGGCTATCTGGATACATAGAAGTAAAAGTGGAATAACCCCAAGTTCCACCACCGTGATAGTAACTTTTAGGCGTATCGGAATTCAGATACCAACCATACCCATAGTGGTCACCATTTTTTGCAATCGCATGGTCGGATTTTTCAAATATAATATCTTGGGTTTTTTGGGTTAAAAGCGTATTAGAGTAAAAACTGTTATTCCATTTCAATAAATCATAAGAGGTAGCATATAGGTCTCCCGCACCTTTAAGTAAGGAGTAATTTCTGTAAGGCGCAACTACTAAACTATCATCCTTAATTAAATGATAACCCGAAGTCATTTTAGGAAGTATTTTTAAGTTGTCAGCAACATTGGTTTCCTTCATTTGTAGTTTGCTTAGGATTTTATCCTGTAAAATAACTTCAAAATTGCTTTTGTAAACGTTTTCGAGAATTGATACCAATAGATAGTAGCCTAAACTCGAATATTTCATTTTTGAACCTGGTTCAAACAAAAGGTCGAGGCCATTAATCTCTTTTATGACTTGTTCAGGTGTCATTTGTAGTTTTGACTTTATCTGCCAGTAGTCTTTAATTCCCTCGTTATGTGGTAATCCTGAACTGTGTTTTAGTAGTTGTAGAATGGTAATGTCTTTGAACTTTGGTGACAATGCTATTAGATAGTCGTTTACCCTATCATGTACATTTAGCTTTTGTTCTTCCTGGGCGATAGCGATAAGAGTACCTGTGAATGTTTTAGTTATTGAAGCTATTCGATATTTGGCTCCATTTTCCAATTGGATATCATTTTCAAACGATGCCATCCCTATGGATTTTTGAAATATGATGTCGTGTCCATTCGAAATCAGTATCTCTCCGTTAAAACCCTTATTATGATGGATTACCTTAAGGTAGGTTTCAAGTGTCCGTGAGTCGAATTTTGGCGACTGGGCTTGCATTATCTTTCCTAGTACGAATATCATAATAAGTACAATGAGTAATTTTGAAGTTTTCATTAGACAACCATTTAAGTTTCATTTGCTTTATAGGTTGCCTGAAGTGTTCAAAATCTTACAGAAGGTTTACTTTTTTACGAATGTGTTTCAAATGTGTCGTACGAAAAGGCTAGAAGCCAGGTAATCCCTTTTTTGTGTTTGATAAAGAAATTGACAGAAAAAACGATTGTTATAAAGTGTAACGTATCCATCCTATTCAAAGGTTTTTAACAGGGGTAGTCATTTCAAAATGGCAATACGACGGAATTTCCGTTATTTTGTAACTCACCAAATAGAAATACCACATGTCAACAGCCAATTGGCAGACTGCCATAGAATTTGAGGATATCACCTATAAAAAAAGTAACGGTGTAGCGCGTATCGCCTTTAATCGCCCTAATGTGCGCAATGCCTTTCGCCCCAATACGACCAGCGAATTGATCAAGGCGTTTTACGATGCCCAAGAAGATACTTCGATTGGGGTGGTCTTGCTTTCTGCTGAAGGCCCTTCGACCAAAGATGGTATCTGGTCTTTTTGTAGCGGTGGCGACCAAAAGGCTAGGGGGCACCAAGGCTACGTGGGGCAAGATGGCCAACACCGCTTGAATATTCTTGAAGTACAGCGTATGATTCGATTTATGCCAAAAGTGGTCATCGCGGTCGTACCGGGTTGGGCGGTAGGCGGCGGACATAGTCTGCATGTCGTTTGCGATATGACCTTGGCCAGTAAAGAACATGCGATTTTTAAACAGACCGATGCAGACGTCACGAGTTTTGACGGAGGCTATGGATCGGCTTATCTAGCGAAAATGGTCGGACAGAAAAAGGCGCGTGAAATCTTCTTTTTAGGGCGTAATTATTCTGCCCAAGAGGCCTTTGAGATGGGCATGGTGAATGCCGTGATTCCCCATGATGATTTAGAGGCGACCGCCTATCAATGGGCGCAAGAGGTATTGGCAAAATCACCGACCTCCATCAAAATGTTGAAATTCGCAATGAACCTGACCGACGACGGTATGGTCGGCCAACAGGTTTTTGCCGGTGAAGCTACCCGTTTGGCCTATATGACCGATGAAGCTAAAGAGGGGAGAAATGCCTTTTTAGAAAAGCGAAAACCAGATTTTGGTAAAGATAAATGGTTACCCTAGTGATTTTTTAAAGCTTTTTTCGAAGTTTTTGCAATCGTGAGGTCAACTTTTCGATTCGTTCCTCCGTTTTGGCAATTTTGAGTTCAGCCTTTTTCTGTTCCACGGCATCCATTTTGCCTTGTTTTTTGGTCAACTTGGTTTGCAATTTCCTTAACCGTGCTTTTTCTGAATCGAGGTTAGCTTCGGTTTTGGAAATATCGTTGGCTAGGGCACTACTTTTTTTAAGCGCCTTTTTGGCTTTTTTCGCATCTTTTTCATCCTTCTTGGCTTTTTTGATTGATTTAGCAATCTTTTCCATTTGAACTTTGTCGGAATCTGAAACCCCAGTGGAATCCTGCGCCTGGAGTGTGAAATTGAAAAAAGTACCCATTAAAAGTAAAATAACCAGCTTTTTCATGTTGTCCTGTTTATCCGTAAGAAACGCATTTTGCATTTAAGTCACAATATCCTAACCTAAAAATAGAAAAATGCTATTCTAGAACCGCTGATTGCATAGGCGTCTTGTTGAATCCGAAACAAAGGTTGCGTAACAGAACATCCACCTCCTTTTAATTTGGGTCTTGAGGGATTTAAACTAAAAAGAGCCCCGTCTTTCGACTAAAGGCCCTTTTACGAGAACACTATATGAAAATGAAAAAATTTACTTTCTGATTTATTACATAGTAAAAGTACTACCATGACCACCCGATTGGAAATTATTGTTGTGAACTTCAATCCTTTTGTGGTTTAGTTTTGGTTTTAACAATTTTGTATTTCAATTCCGCTTTTGTTGCCTTAAAAATTGGCTGTCAATACAATATCCGTAAACTAAAAAGAGCCCTGTCTTTTGAACAAGGCTCTTTTACGAGAACACTATATGAAAATGAAAAAATTATTTACTTGATTATTACAGTGTAAATGTAGCTGTAGTGTATCTCGAATCGAAATTATTGTTGTGAACTTTAACCCTTTTGTGGTCTAATCGAGGTTTTAACAATGTTATAAGTTCGGTTTCACTTTTTTGTCTTAAAAATTGACTATCAATGCGATACCCGTAAACTAAAAAGAGCCCTGTCTTTTGAACAAGGCTCTTTTACGAGAACACTATATGAAAATGAAAAATCGTTTACTTGATTATTACGTTGTAAATGTAGCGGTAGTGTATCTCGAATCGAAATTATTGTTGTGAATGCGTATCGTTTTGTGGTCAAGTAGGGCTAACACTACTATTTGGCGCATTCAAAGACGCTATTCAATGGCTTTGCACAGTGCGGCAAGAAAGCCATTGATATCAAATTCCGGTGTTTCAGCCAAACCGGTGCGGACGACCACCAAATCTTTGGAGGGGATTATAAAGACATACTGCCCTTGAAATCCATTCATAGAGAAAAGGTCTTTAGGAACGTCAGGATATTTGCCTTCTGCATTGAGCCAAAAGTGAGCTCCGTAAACCCCGTTAGACAATTGAGTGGGGGTTTTCACGTAATCTACCCATTCAGAAGAAAAAAGCTGTTCCCCATTCCAAGTTCCCTTATCCAGATACAATTGCCCAAAGCGTGCCCAATCACGTGTACTTGCCCATGCATATGATGACCCCACGTAATTGCCTTTTAAATCAGCCTCGATAAGCATACTGTGACCTCCAATTTTATCGATAAGGGCCTGGTACGGAAAATCAAGGTATTCTTGGTGCGATCGAAACTGTTGTCGCAGTATTCCTGACAAGAGATTAGTAGTTCCTGACGAGTAGTTCCAAACCTCGGTAGGTTTGGCAGTCGCCTTTTTTCCTCGTTGTGCCTTGGTCATGTCACTGTCTAAAAACAACATCTTGGTAACATCTGAAATGCCGGAATAATCTTCGTTCCATTCCAACCCACTTTGCATACGCATCAGATGGTTCAAAGTAATATTCTTTCTATCATCATCTTTCCATTCTGCAATAGGCGCAGGCCAGTCCATAGCTATTTTTTGTTGATGTGATAAAACACCAAAACAGGTCGCCAAAATACTTTTGGTCATTGACCAACCCAGCACGGGGGTATTCTTATCAAAACCCTCAATATAATCCTCGTGTAAAAGATGTCCTTTGTAGAGTACTAAAAGGGTCCTGGTCCTTTGAATCGCATTATTGGCGAAAGGCATTTGTACTGCTTTTTGCAACTGCCCGTAATCGATTGAGGTAAACAAAGAATCTTTCGGTGCCTCATGTCCGTACGGATAAGGGGCATTGATTTTTATAAAATTCCGATTGGGTTGCAAATACTGCTCGCCATCATCATAATCGCTATTTACCAACACCGTGCCTAAACCCTGTCGGTCAATTGCCTTACGTGTCATGAGTCCGTAGACATTGGCCGAGGCACTTGTATTTTCTTGATCTATCGTAGTGGTAGCCAGTTCTATCAAGGGCATCGACAGGTCGGTTTCTTGAATCATTTCAGGTTGATGGCCAGCTATAAAAACACTTGAGGCAAGATATTTTGAGGCATAGCCACTGATAATGTTAAGTTTGGGATAGTTCAGAAAAACTACCACGGCAACGATTACCAATACGATTGGAAGTACTTTTTTGAAACGTTTCATAGGGATGAATCAATTGTTTTTATCGTAACTTTCAGAGTCTAAATATAAGTATTTACCGTATGTCGAATATTGGATTGATCATTGAGGAAAGAAGCCGTGATATCGGTGATTTTTTAGTGGGTAGGTTGATTCCCTTCCGAAAAAAAAGGATGATAGGCCCCTTCATTTTTATCGACCATATGGGTCCTACTAAGCTGGGTCCTGACCATTATATGGATGTAGATCAACACCCACACATTGGCCTTTCTACATTGACCTTTATGCTTGAAGGTGAAATCATGCATGAGGACAGTTTGGGCACCAAACAACTGATACAACCCGGTTCCGTAAACTGGATGACCGCGGGAAAAGGCGTTTCACATACAGAACGCACTCCAACGGCCCTTCGAAATGGAAAAGAGTTTGTCGCCCATGGATATCAGATTTGGGTTGCCCTCCCCAAAGACCTTGAGGATATCGAGCCCAGTTTTCATCATATAGCAGCAGATAAATTACCTAAATGGGAAGATAACGGTGCAAAATTTACCCTTGTCGCCGGCCAAGGATATGATAGAACTTCACCTGTACCTGTATATTCACCATTGTTCATGGTAGAAGTAAAGAACTCAAATTCATACAGTCTGGACGTTTCGGGTAAATTGAAGGGTGAAATCGGTATTTGTATCGTAGAAGGTGGAATCACTGCTTGTGGACAGACTATTGAAAAGGGAAATATCTTGGTCTCAAAGGTCGAGGACACCTGTGATATCCTACTTGATGCGAATTCACATATACTACTTTTTGGAGGGGATGCTTTTTCTGAAGAACGCTTTATACATTGGAATTTCGTCTCGGCATCAAAGGAAAAAATTGAAAAGGCAAAACGCGATTGGAAGGATAAAACATTTCCGATGATGGAACACGATGACTCTTACGTTCCCTTACCAGGATCATAAAACCTGACCTTGCTTTGTTTTCAAATCCAACGATAGTGACCTTATGACACGTACCGTATTTTTTATGTTTATTCTCATTTGCCTTTCGTGTAAGCAAAATAAGCCTAGAAAAGAACAAGCCCTATTTGACACCTATTGTGCCAGCTGCCATGTAGCCCCAAGAATTGATGAACTACCAAAGGACATCTGGAAAAATGCCGTACTGCCAGACATGGCCGCAAAAATGGACATTGAAGAGCTATACCACGATCCACAGGACGTAGTGCCGGGTTTCAGACCAAAGATCAAGCTTCGTGATTGGGTTGCATTGCAGAACTACATTATTGAATTGGCTCCTGAAAAACTAGCTGAGAACGCTGTGACGAAACAAGAAACCTTGCAATTGTTCGAATCGAGACCATTGGCGATTGATAAAGCGAATGGTGCGTTACTGACGTATTTACATTTTAGGGATAGTGATACCACATTGCTATATGGGGCCATTGATGGTAAGTTAGAGGCCTTGAATTTGATGACCAAAGCGAAAAAGTTGATTTATAAAGGATCTTCAGCACTTACCTGGTACAATCAATACAAACAGCATGAAGTATTCACCGAGGTCGGTATTTTAGATCCCTCAGAACAGCAAAGGGGAAAGCTTTCCATTAGACAAGATTCGAGTGCATTTGCTATAGAAGAAGCTATGCACAGACCCGTACACACCCTATATGAGGATTTGAACGGTAACGGTAACCCAGAATTTGTGGTCAGTGAGTTTGGGAATGACACGGGACAATTGGTTCTTATTGAACAAATCGATTCGCTACAATATGAAAAAACGGTACTATTAAATCAACCAGGGTGTGTGCGAACCATCGCTAAAGATATGAATCACGATAGTAATCTTGATTTAGTCCTAATGACTACCCAGGGTAATGAGGGTATTACCATTCTGTATCAGACCGGGGATTTAAAGTTTTCCGCAGCACGACCAATTGAATTTAGTCCCGTTTATGGCAGCAGTTGGTTTGAGGTTGTCGATTACAATAAAGACGGCCATTACGATATTGTTACCGTAAATGGGGATAATGCGGATAAATCTTATGTGCATAAACCCTATCATGGTATGCGTATCTATTTGAACAAGGGGGATAATAGTTTTTATGAGGCCTATTTTTATCCATTAAATGGGGCCACGCGGGTTATTGCGAATGATTTTGATCAAGATGGCGATATGGATTTCGGGTTGATCAGTACCTTTCCTGATTATGAAAAAGCAGCTTCAAAATCATTTGTTTATTTGGAAAATTTAGAAGCCCCTGATTTCGAGTTTGGCACCAAAATACTACCGGATCCCAACATGGGTAGGTGGTTTTTGATGGACACCGCTGATTTTGATGCTGATGGCGATGAAGACATTGTGTTGGGCTCTTTTACCTATGTTTTTACCCCCGTGCCCGAAAACCTATCAAAACGTTGGGCGAAAGAAAATGTGGATATTTTGATTCTAGAAAATAAGCTGTTTTGAGGCGGTACGTTCACTATTTGGTTGTTTTATGTTTGTTGGGTCTTGGCTGTCACCCTGAGCGACAACAATTCGATAAACATGATTGGTACGGTCTTGAAGTGACTGCTTCGGCCTACAATTCATTAAGCTACCAAACGGATAATACCCCGTCCATAACGGCTTGGGGAGATACCCTAAAACCGGGAATGAAATGTATTGCCATATCTAGGGATTTACTAGCTTTAGGTTTTCACCATAACATGATGGTACGAATTGATACTTTTTCAGATACCTTTTATGTGAAAGATAAAATGCATCAACGCTGGAAGAACCGAATTGACATTTACATGGGCAAAGATGTTCAAAAAGCAAGGGATTGGGGTAAACGAAAATTGCAAATATGCTATGCCGTAAAGCGGGACAGTCTCCCAAAAAATTAGGACCATGACAAAATATTACCTTACCGTTCTTATACTAACATGCCTGTTATCATGTGCTACGCCGAACCGCATTGTTGAAAAGCCCATAGTCTTTGATGCACAACGTATGGCATTGACCAAGGCATATTTACAGGATAGGTATGGATTGCAAGGCGAATCAGCTGAAATAGTGCCTAAGATGATCGTTTTACATTGGACGGTGATACCCACTCTTGAAAAATCATTTGAAGCATTTAAGAACGCTACTTTACCAGATTGGCGCCCAGATATTGAAAGTGTTAGTGGTTTGAATGTATCCGCGCATTTTTTGGTGGACAGAAATGGTAAAATCCATCGTTTAATGCCAGAAACTACGATGGCACGTCATGTTATCGGGCTAAACCATTGCGCTATTGGTATCGAAAACGTAGGGGGAACCGAGGCCTTGCCACTGACCAAAAAGCAGTTGAGGGCCAATATCTTTTTGGTACGCTATTTAGCGGAAAAGTATGACATTGATTATGTAATAGGTCATCATGAATACCAACGGTTTGAAGGCCATCCACTATGGTTGGAAGTAGATGAAGGCTATCGCACCGAGAAAACAGATCCAGGGGATGAATTCATGAAAAAAGTGCGAGCTGCCACCAAAAAGTATAATTTTAAATCAATTCCCGAAAAATAACTTTTATGCGAACCAAACTTCTTTTAGTTCTTGTTTTTTGCAGCATACAATCCATTGTTTCTCAAGAGCTTACCGAACAGTTGTATGAAACCTATGAAAGCCATAGGGAGGCTACTTTAGACAAGCGTAGGGTTAAGTACCATCAACTTGTTCCGTTGATTGAAAAGCTCAAAACGAATCCAAAGTTTGAAGTGCATAAGGTGGGACAGTCCATCGAGGGAAGGGATTTAAATCTTATTAGTATTGGTAGCGGACCAACCAATATATTCTTATGGTCTCAAATGCATGGTAACGAACCAACCGCGACCCAAGCAATTTTTGATATTTTGAATTTTTTGAACGCCGAAGAATTTAAAACTGAGAAAGCTACGATCTTATCCAATTTGAAATTGCATTTTCTTCCAATGTTGAACCCTGATGGGGCCGAGGTCTTTCAAAGGCGTAATGCCCTCGGTATTGATATCAATCGTGATGCGTTGCGTTTACAATCCCCAGAAGGGCAAACCTTGAAACGGGTTCGCGACAGTTTGAATGCCGATTTCGGATTTAATTTGCATGACCAAAGTACCTATTACAATGCGGAACGTACCCCCAAGCCAGCAACGATATCGTATTTGGCCACGGCCTATAATTACGAAAAGGACATTAATGAAGTACGTGCCAATGCCATGAAGGTAATTGTTTTTATGAACGATATCATTCAAAAATATGCTCCTGGTCAAGTGGGCAGGTACAATGATGATTTTGAACCTAGGGCATTTGGGGATAATATCGCAAAATGGGGTACCAGTCTCATATTGATTGAATCCGGTGGTTTTCAAAATGATGTGGAAAAACAAAAGATTCGAAAATTGAACTATGTGTCCATCCTTTCTGCCTTATATACCATCGCTAAAGAAAGTTATGTGGATATACCTATCGAAGAATATGAAAAGATCCCTCGAAACAACCGTAACCTTTTTGATTTAAAAATCACTAATGCCACCTATCAATTATTAGGAAAGGACTATATACTGGACTTAGGTATAAACCGAAATGAGGTGGACGATGAAACACACTCGAATTTTTACTATAGTAGTTTTATTGCAGATCAAGGGGATTTATCGACCTATTATGGGTACGAAACCTTTGATGCCAAGGGCTATACCATTGTTCCACCAAAAATGGGGAGTGCTACCGTAAGTGCTGAAAAAAAGATGGCCGACGTTACGGAAAGCGAACGATTCTTGAACCTTGGGCAAGCTTATATTCGAACCAAGGCGATTCCGAAAGAGGTTAACCATTCCGGTGTGCCGCTGCACGTAGTCGGCCCAAACTATAAACTTCAAGATTTTCGACTAAAACCAGGAATAAATCCTACTTTTTTCCTGGAAAAGGATGGTGAACTTACCCATGCCGTAATCAATGGATTTTTATTGGACTTAAACGAACCCTTGAAAAATCAAAAGTTTAAAAATGCCCTGATTTATCGTTAATACCCAAATTGAATGTTCGTGTTATAACCGTTTACCAAGAGTATCACCAACATGATTATGAGGGTACAAACAATACTGGAGAAAACGGAAAGAAGAATACTTTTGGTCCAAAGGGAATAGGGGGCTATGGGGCCGTTTTTTAAAATGTCTCTGATAACATCCATAATGATATTGATTTAAGATTCATATAATTTAAGCTTAAGGATGTTGTTGTTCGTTTTCATAACTAAAACAATCCGCGGGTCAAATACCCTACTTTTTGTCAGATTTGTTGGGTTGAGGGCCATGTTTTGGAATTTCAGTACCTTAACTATCCATTTAAATAGCGAAATGAAGCACATAGCACTTATAATCATACTGTCCGTCAGCACCTTATGCCATGTCATTGGTCAAGAACAAATTCCACTTTTTAACGGTAAAAATTTAGAAGGATGGATTAATCACGGAACCGAAAAATGGTATGTTGAAAATGGCGAACTGATATGTGAAAGTGGCCCTGATGAAGCTTATGGATATCTTTCAACCGTAGAAAACTATAAAAACTTTGAGTTGACCTTAGAGTTCAAACAAGAAGCGGACGGCAATAGTGGTGTTTTCTTAAGGTCTACTTTTGAGGGTACTAAAGTAACCGGTTGGCAAGTAGAGGTGGCCCCACCAACAAAACATACCGGTGGTATTTATGAATCTTATGGAAGGGGCTGGTTGATCAAGCCCGACCCTAATAAAGACCATATCCTAAAAATGGGGGCTTGGAATAGTATGAAAATCGTGGCCAATGGCCCTAAAATCACCACTTATCTAAATGGGGTTCAAATGGTACAATTGGAAGATGGGAAAATAGGAAATGGTGAAGGAGCTATCGCCCTTCAAATACATGACGGTGGAGGTATAAAAGTGAAGTGGCGCAATATCAAGCTCAAACCTGTGGAATAGCAGTAAGTGGTGGTAGGTATACTAAAATAACGTGAGTTTGACGTAAGAAACCTGTCACTTATTTGGGTTTCCCGCGATTTATAAACTTATGTCAGGTTGAGCCTTTCGACTTCGCTCAAGACAGGCTCCGTCGAAACCTCTCTTTAAATGTACATTCTTTCAAGCCCTCGACTGCACTTCGACTGCGCTCAGTGTGACACGTTCGGGATGACAACTGTCTATTACTGTCGGCATTTGTTCTCTTTTGGATCTACTGTTACGTCGAACCCACGTTAAAATAAAACCATACAATCAGGGATAGTGATAGGTTAAAAAACCATCTTTTAATTCGAGCCTGCCTTGTCGGTAGACAGGCGCAGTCGAGAACTTTGTCAGGTGATAAACAGGTTTGGACTTTACGGGACTTAATCTAAAGGAACTACGGTAAATTTTTTAAACTCAATCGGGCCATGATCCCCTTGGATCAAGAAGGGCCCAGGTTCCCCTTCTTTACTATCGATTGCCCCACCAGTGATACCAGGTATCGTCTGGTCATTGATGATCGTTTTTCCATTGGCTACTATAGTAACGCGACGTCCGATCAACGTGATGTCATAAGTTTGCCATTCCCCGGCACTTTTCGCTGCATTTTCATTGGGCTCTAGAAAGCCATAGACACCCCCAAAATAAATATCGGAAGGCGGCAGGCCAATATTATCGGCTATTTGAACCTCATACCGTCCTCTTAAATAGATTCCGCTATTGCTACCTTCCGGATAGCGAAATTCAATGCTTGCCTTAAAATCGGCAAATTCTTGATCACTAATTAAATTTGCCCCTGATTTGGGGCTTTTTAAAATACCATCTTGCACAACCCATTGATTTTCGCCATTGGCATGCCATCCCGATAAATCCTTGCCATTGAACAAATCAATTGGATCCTTAGGTTTGGGTGGGGTATTCCGTACCAAAGATGGTGCTTTGGTGCCCTTCCAAGTGTAAAGTTTGCCATCGACATACTTCATCGTACCGATAAGGGCATCACCAACAAGTTTAGCGTTGAATTGCATTGGGCCGCCTTCAGGTTCCCATTGTCTTGGAATGGAAAAAGTAATTACACCTTCATTTTCAACGATTTCAGCAATAGGTCTAGCGCTTCCCAAGGCGAAAACAAAACGACCGATCAATGTAGCATGACCTGAATGTTTGATTTCTAACCACGACGGAACCGTTTTTCCCTCGAATTCCATTTCAATATCCCATCGTCCTTCTAAGGCCTTGGTATTCTGGGCATTTAAAGATGTAGCAAACAAACAGATGCCTAATATAAAAATCAATGATCTCATTTCTCGTCGGTTTTAAATCACACACAAGATAATGAATTCAATGATTCATGTGATATTACTTTGATGTTAAGCTGGAGCCTAACCCCTTATTCACAGCCTCCTGTAAAGCCAGTAGCATTGAATTTGGTTTGTACGGCCCCTTGCAATGCACCATTGGTGAGTTGAATGACCAAATTGTTTTCACCACTACCATCACGTTTCGGGGTGCAATATTCGAACAGGTAAAAGCTATTGGCCTGCTCAGAGACCCTTGCGGAAATCTGATTGAAGGTAGCCTCCAGTTCTGCGGCATTGGCAGCGACGACACTTGCTGTTTTGCCAATTTCAGTAAGTACTTGGGTGTCAATTTCGGCACCTAGCCCAATGGTGAAAAAAGAAATATTTGGGTTTGCATTGTTTACGGCATTCAAGGCACTCTGTTCGGTAAACCGTGATGCTTGGTCCGTACCATCAGTGAACAATACGACTGATGCTGCACCAATAATACTTTGTTCATTGGTCTCTTGTATAAGTTCTTCGGCAATATTGGTCGATTTGATAACCGCGCCATACAAATCGGTAGAAGGATCATTGCTTATATTTTCATCTATGGCTGCTATCGAAGCCGTTAATTCTTCAGCAGAGGATGTCAATGGATTTAACAAGTGTAGTACATCTTCCCCATCAAACCAATAGATGGCCATTTTAAAAGAATCGGTCTCCGGTGTTGGCATAACATTGTTCACGAAGCTTGTAGAAGCCACCTTTAGTTCTTCCAAACTACTTTGCAAAACGGAGTTGCTTAAGTCAAGCACCAGCAGGGTATTGTTATTGAATACCTGTGAATTGGGTGAGATTCTTGCAAAAGATTCAGAAGGTGAAATGGTATTGAAACAATCGTCATTCCTGCCCTGTTCGTAAATGGTAAATTGGCTGGCGGTGAGTCCTGAAACCGGATTCCCCAAATTATCGGTTACTTTAAAGAGCACGGAAACCTTACTAGGTAGTGTGGTAAACTCTTCCTGTATGGAGAGTAGTAAATCATTATCTTCAAATCCTAGACAAGAATCAGGTTCTTCCCCTTTACCCAATTCACTTTGGTTCAAGTCAAAGTTGACATCATCGTCTGAATTGCCACAAGCGGTAATAAGTAAAATTGCAAAGAGGGAAGCTAAAAGTTTTTTGAAGGTTTTCATTTTCAAAATTTATCGGTTCTTCCAGTTCAACGCAAAAACTCCGCCAATAGTGTACATTAAGAAAAATTTGTAGTTTCATAAAAAACAAACAAAACGTGATGAAAACATTGCTAAAGCGTTTTTTGAACTTAGTGTTGGTGTTGCATTTTAGTACTGCAACCTGCCAAACTATCGCAGAACAGTTGGGGTATGAAAAAGATGCCAAACTCTTGATAATCCATGCCGATGACCTTGGGGTGACGCATTCTGAGAACAGGGCGAGTATTCAAGGCTTGGAATCAACCCCTGTAAACTCAGCCAGTATCATGGTACCGTGCCCCTGGTTTCTTGAAATAGCCGACTATGCCCAGGAAAACAAGACCCTGGACCTTGGTCTGCACCTTACCTTGAACAGTGAATGGAATTTTTATAAATGGGCCCCGGTAAGCTCGAAAGATTCCGTTAGAAGCCTTGTCGATGCCAATGGCTATTTTTTTGATAATATTCCTGAGGTAGTCGAAAAAGGGAACCCCGAAGAAGTTAAGATAGAGTTGCAAAACCAAGTTGAAATGGCATTGCGTAACGGAATAGATGTGACGCATTTAGATGCCCATATGGGTACAGCGGGCGCAACAAAGGAATTTTTGAAAAGTTATATTTCCGTTGGAAACGAATTCAAGCTGCCTGTGTTACTGGATGGAGCCAACCAATCGATGCAAGACGGCGAAATAAAGAAGTTGGTAAAAAATGGAAACCAAATTATCGTCGATGGAATATACACGGCATATCCAACCCATTTCCAAGAGGGTATGGCTGATTTCTATACCAAAACCTTAAACGAATTACAAGCCGGTCTAAATATCATCTTGATCCATTTGGCCTATGACGATGAAGAAATGCAGGCGGTGACCGTCGAAAAGGAATTTTGGGGTGCTTCGTGGCGGCAGGCGGATGTGGATTTTTTTTCAAGTGATAGTGTTAGGCAATTGCTTCGAAACAATGAAATAACATTGGTAACATGGCGGGAGATTCGTGACAAGATCCTTCGAAAACAAGTGCAACATTAAATATTTGTTAAAGTGGGGCTTGACTTGTTAAAAAAAAGAAAACACCCTTAAATTTTGGTAACTTAATACCAACAAAGAATCAATAGAAAAACTATGCCAACGTTTCAAATTAATGTCAACGGAGAATCCAAGTCCGTTGAAGTAGCTGCAGACACCCCTGTTTTATGGGTTTTACGTGACCATTTAGATTTAGTGGGCACGAAATACGGATGTGGGATAGGGCAATGTGGTGCCTGTACCATTCATGTTGACGGTACCGCTATGCGAAGTTGTTCCATGACCTTAGGGCAATTGGACGGTAAGTCAATAACGACCATTGAAGGATTATCCGAAGATGGCAAACACCCCGTTCAAGAAGCTTGGAAAGAAGTTGATGTGCCACAATGCGGGTATTGTCAAGCAGGTCAAATCATGACGGCTTCCGCCTTTTTAGAACAGAATCCGAATCCATCGGAAGAAGAGATTAAAAATGCCATGCACGGCAACATTTGTCGTTGTGCTTCTTATAATCGGATTTATCGTGCGGTGGAAAAAGCGGCCGAGAACATGAACTAATCAAAAACACAAAAATGTCAAATTCAACAATAAAATTTAGCAGAAGGGCTTTTATGCGCACTTCTTCCTTGGCAGGTGGAGGCTTATTGATAGGCTTTAACCTATTTCAAGCCTGTAAGCCTAAGGCCGCTCCGCCGGTGGATTTAGCGCAATTAGATTACAATGATTTCAATGCGTTTATAAAAATTGCGGATAACGGTGCGGTAACCATATTTTCACCTAATCCCGAAATCGGTCAAGGGGTAAAAACTTCGATGCCCATGATCATCGCGGAAGAACTGGATGTGGCGTGGAAAGATGTTTATGTGGAACAAGGTATTCTAGATACCAAAAATTACACACGGCAAGTCGCCGGTGGAAGCCAGTCCATACGTCACGGATGGGATGCCCTCAGGCAAACGGGCGCTACCGCAAAACAGATGCTGGTCAATGCCGCTGCCGCACGTTGGGGCGTAGATGCGTCAACATGTACGGTCAATGAGGGTGTGATTACCAATGCTGCAGGTGAAACCTTGGGTTATGGTGATGTGGTCAATGAAGCAGCACAAATGGAAGTGCCGGAAAATGTTGCCTTAAAAGACCCAAAGAACTATAAAATTATAGGTACCGATGCCCGAAATGTTGATATCGATAAGATTACGACAGGGAAACCATTGTATGGTCTAGACTATAAGAAAGAAGGAATGGTGTATGCATCAGTGTTGCGACCCCCTGCTTTTGGACAAAAATTGGTCTCTTACGATGCTTCCGAGGCCGAAAGCATGCCTGGGGTTATAGATGTCATTGAAATCGGGGCCAAAGTACAGGCACTCTTTGAAGAAGACCCGAGTTTTGCAAGTAAGATTTCGAGTAGTAATAAAGTTGTTGTCATTGCCGAATCCACGTGGCAGGCCATGAAGGCCAAAGCGGCCATTACTGCCGAATGGGAAGATGATGTGCTCATGGAGAGCACTGAAAACCATGATCAAATGCTAACGGGCTTTTTAGATGGAACCCAGTTTGACACAAGGAGGAAGGATGGCGATGTGAAAAAAGCATTCAAAGAAGCCGATATGGTCTTGGAGCGCACTTATGAATCCCCTTTTCTGCCACATAACTGTATGGAGCCCATGAACTTTTTCGCGGATGTAACCGATGCAAAGGTCCATTTGGTGGGTCCGATACAAACACCGGCTTGGAAGGCAGGCCTAATTGCTAAAATGCTCGGCCGTGGTGAAGATGAGATTCTTTTAGAAATGACCCGAATGGGCGGTGGATTTGGTCGTCGTTTGTATGGCGATTTTGTCTTGGAGGCTGCCGAAATTTCAGATGCCATCAGAAAACCGGTAAAGGTAGTTTACAGTCGTGAAGATGATATGGCGGTCGGTGTATATCGACCAGCGATCAAGTATCGTATCAAGGCCTCTGTGAAAGATGGGCAATTGACCGGATACCACCTAAAAGAAGCTGCAATCAATGATAACATGTATGGCTTGATCCCAAATTTCTTTCCCGCAGGTGCGATTGAAAATTACCAAGTCGATACTAAAAGTTATAAGAGTAATATAACCACGGGGGCTTGGCGGGCACCCTACACTAATTTTCTGGCCTATGCGGAACAAAGCTTTTTTGATGAGTTGGCAGAGGCAATGGAGGTAGACAAAGTACAGCTCCGTATCGATCTACTTAAAAAAGTGGACGCGGCAGCTGATGAAAGCATAGAATATTCCCCTGAACGAATGATAAAGGTCATTGAGACCGCAGTGGAAAAATCAGGATGGGGTGCAAAACCCAAAGGGGTATATCAGGGCTTTGTCAACTATTATTGCCACAATACCCATGTGGCTGAAGTTGCCGATGTCGAAATTGAAAATGGTACGCCAGTAGTGAAAAAAGTGACTTGTGTGGTCGATTGTGGTATTGTTGTGAACCCATTAGGGGCCCTGAACCAAATTGAGGGCGGTGTAATCGATGGTATTGGGCATTCGATGTACGGCGATTTTGGTTTTGAAGCTGGATTGCCCTCTGCAATGAATTTTGACCGCTACCGATTGATAAGAATGAAAGAAGCCCCAAAAGTCGAGGTTCATCTAATGGAGAACGAATATTCACCAACAGGTTTGGGTGAGCCAACACTTCCACCAGCTGGGGGTGCCGTAGCCAATGCCTTGAAAGCGGCAACCGGCAAGCGCATCTACCAACAACCTTTTGTAAAGAACCCAGAATTATTAAAAGTCCCTGAAGAACCAGTAATCGGATAATCAATATGACAATTTTATTGTTCGGGGTTACCAAGGATATCGTTGGTAGCCCTTCACTTTCTATACCTACAACAAGTATAACGGGCAAAAGTATCCCCAAAACCGTAAAAGAATTACGGGTATTTTTAGGGAATGCCTATCCAGAACTCAACAAATTATCGTCATTGGCAATAGCCGTCAACAACAATTACGCACATGATGACAATGAAATCAACTCTTATGACGAAATTGCATTGATTCCACCGGTGAGTGGGGGGTGATTGAAATTAAAAAGTTAGAAATAGAAAAGTTGGAATTGCGACGAAATAAAAAGCATAAAGGCTATAAACCCATTTAGAATACCTATGGATTTGATGTTTTTAGTTGTGTTTGAACTTGTAACTTGAATTAGGAATTTACAAAGATGTTGATAGACAATCACAATAGAACGATTAATTACCTGCGTTTGGCAGTAACTGACCGTTGCAACCTACGCTGCAATTACTGTATGCCTTCGGAAGGAATTAACTTCGTTAAAAATGATAAATTATTGACCATTGAAGAACTGGAAAAAATTTCTGAAATTCTGGTTGAACAAGGTATTGATAAAATTCGCATTACCGGAGGGGAACCTTTCGTACGTAAGGACATAATGGGATTGCTCCGTTATTTATCCCAAGTTGAAGGATTGAAGGATATTTCCGTTACCACGAATGCCTCGCTAATCGGACCACATATCAATGAATTGAAAGCATTGGGTATCAAGAACATCAATGTCAGTTTGGATGCCATCAATAGGGAGACTTTTGAGCGTATTACACGTCGAAACCAATATGATACGGTACATGGGAATTTGATTCGATTGATAACGGAGGGTTTCAATGTTCGTGTTAATTTTATTGTTTTAGACGGGCAAAACGAACAGGATATTATTCCCATTTTAGAAGTAATGAAACATTATCCTGTTTCCATTCGCTTTTTGGAAGAAATGCCATTCAACGGCGGCAGTAAGTCTTTTCAGCGCATCAAATGGGATTATAAGGCTATTTTAGACCATATCACGGAACACTTTCCTGAATATCGAAAATTAGAATCCCCTAAAACATCGACTTCCATCAATTATCAAATTGAAGGCCATAAAAGTACCTTTGGGCTGATTCCATCCTTCAGCAGAACGTTTTGTGGTAGTTGCAATCGCCTGCGTGTAACCGCCACAGGTGATGTAATAACGTGTCTGTACGGAAAACCCAAGGCAAATCTTAGGGAAATCGTGCGCGGCCACAGTACCGAGGAAGATTTAAAGCAAGCGATCTTAAAAGCAGTAGGTACTAGGGCCAAAACAGGATTTGAGGCACAAGAAGAACACACGGGGGTTTTTGATAGTTCGATGACCTCGATTGGAGGATAATAGGGGAAGAATAGTTGACACGTTGAATCGAATTTATAAGCTGACCTTAAAATGGATACAAAATTATACGGTTTAATATTATCCGGTGGAAAAAGCACCCGTATGGGCAGCGACAAAGGGTTGATTGAATACCATGGTGTTCCACAACGGGAGTATTTATATAAATTAGCGCAAACGGTCTGTGAAAAGACTTTTTTAAGTATCCGTTCAGAGCAAGAAACGGAATTGGGGTCTGAATATAATTACATCATAGACAAAAATGAATATAAGGGGCCTTTAAACGGAATTTTAAGTGCCCATAGGGAATATCCAAAAGTTGCTTGGTTGGTGCTTGCATGCGATTTACCCCTTTTAAATCAAAGCACGATCGCCCAATTGGTGACGAACCGGAATCTCGATGCATACGCTACTGCATCTGCTACTGCCAAAACCAGACTTCCAGAACCTTTAGTTGCCATTTGGGAACCCTTGGGGCTACAACATGCGGTTGAGCACATGAAAACGGCCCAAAGTTCTTGTCCAAGAAAGTTTTTGATAAATTCGGATACGCAATTGGTGTTTCCTGAAAATGACGAGGAATTATACAATGCGAATTCCTTGGAGGAATATGAGTTTGCGAAAACAAAGGTTGAAAAATGAATAGCCCTTCAAGATACCGTCGTCAAGAAAATCTTGAAAGCTTTGGTTCGAACAATCAAAGTAAGTTGCTGAACAGTAGGGTTTTGATTGTTGGTCTAGGTGGTTTGGGAATTCCAGTGGCCCAATACCTTAACGCCATGGGCATCGGAACTTTGGGTTTGGTAGAAAATGACCGTATCGAACTCCATAACCTTCAGCGGCAAGTTCTTTATACCGAAACGGATGTTGGTAGGGCAAAGTTAACCGTGGCCCTGGAAAAATTAAGGAATCAAAATTCGAACACAAACTTAGAATCCTATCCCACATTTTTAACTGTGGAAAATGCAATCGATATCATATCTCATTTTGATGTAGTTGTAGATGCCACCGATAATTTTGCCACCAGGTATTTATTGAATGACGCCTGTGTTATCGCTAAAAAACCCTTTATTTATGGGGCATTACATTCATTTGAAGGACAGGTAAGTGTATTCAATTATAAAGGTGGTCCTACCTATCGTTGTTTGTTTCCTGATGCTCCAAAAATCAATGAGATTCCCAATTGTGATGTCAATGGGGTTTTAGGGGTGCTGCCAGGTATTATAGGTTCGTTACAGGCGCTTGAAGTCGTTAAGGTTATTACTGGAATAGGAGAGGCCTTATCAGGTAAATTATTGCTATACGACGGTATGTCACAAACTACCCAAAAGATACGATTTGAAGCTGACACCAAAAACCAAGAAATAGAACTGCTACAAGACGATTACGGTTTTTCAGGTTGTGAAACGGTTGCAGAAATTACGGCAGAAGCGTTTATGGCACTTGAAACGCCTGTTCAACTTATCGATGTGCGTACCCAAAAAGAGTATATGGAGAACCATATGGACAATGCACTTCATATTCCTATCGATGAACTTGTTCAAGAAAGTTCCTGTTTGGATTTTAGGTATCCCGTGTATTTTTTATGCCAATCGGGTAAGCGTAGTGAAGCTGCGGTAAAATTAGTGCAAGAAAGAAATCCTGACGCCATATTGATTTCCATTTCTGGCGGAATGAACGAAATAACTTCATTATGCCATTAGAAATAGGCGAGCTCGTTTATGTGATGCTCCTATTTTTTATTGTGGCCCTATTATATGCCGCAGTAGGTTTTGGAGGGGGGTCAAGCTACTTGGCACTTTTAACACTCTTACTGACCAGTTTTTTCGTTATTCGAAGTACGGCACTGCTTTGCAATTTAATGGTTGTTTCAGGTAGTTGCTATTTATTTTATAGAAAGGGGCATTTAAAAATCAAAAAATTCCTTCCTTTTATATTGGCCAGTGTACCCATGGCGTTTCTAGGGGCTTCCTTTCGTTTGAAAGAGCATATTTTTTTCATCATTCTTGG
Organism: Croceitalea sp. MTPC5; assembly: GCF_036985505.1. Classification (NCBI taxonomy): domain Bacteria; kingdom Pseudomonadati; phylum Bacteroidota; class Flavobacteriia; order Flavobacteriales; family Flavobacteriaceae; genus Croceitalea; species Croceitalea sp. MTPC5. The sequence continues at coordinate 656,453 of NZ_BTGQ01000001.1, read as the reverse complement.
TATCTCACTGATAATAGCTGCTTTAGCACTTGTTATTCAAACCCTGAATTTAAAATCAAAATACAACACGGTTACCTATCCACTATATCTGCCCTATATTTTAGGTGCCGGAATTGGGTTTTTGTCGGGTCTAGTGGGCATTGGTGGGGGAATATTTCTGGCACCGATCTTAAACCAGATGAAATGGGACAAACCAATAACCATAGCTGCTTTGGCCAGCTTTTTTATTTTAGTGAATTCGATTTCTGGGATTAGCGGTTTGGTGACGGGAGGTACTTTTGAACTTTTTTGGCCCGAAATTATAGGTTTGTTGGCTGCAGTTTTGATTGGAGGTCAACTAGGTGTTCGGCTAAGCTTAAGTAGGATTTCTGCAAAGGGAATCCGTCTATTGACGGCGCTATTGGTTCTCTTTGTTGGGGTAAGGGTATTGTTGGATAATGGTCTACAAATCAATTTTTTATGATGATTTCATTTCAAGAAGCTTTTGACTTGGTATTGGCAAATACGGCAGATTTTGGTAGCGTTACTGTTCCACTTGATAAAGCACATGGTAGGGTTTTGGCGGAAACCATTTATGCGGATAGGGATTTTCCACCTTTTGATAGGGCGACCAAAGATGGCATTGCCTTAAACTATCAAGCGATTGAAAATGGCAAGTCTAGGTTTAAGATTATGGGTATCGCTGCCGCTGGTAGTCCGCAAATGACCTTAGATGATTCAGATGCGTGTATTGAGGTCATGACGGGAGCTATGCTGCCTATAAATTGCGATACTGTAGTAATGTACGAGCATATAGGCATCAAAGACGGTGTTGCGACCCTCGAAAAACCTGTAAAAAGTGGACAGAATATTCACGGCAAAGGTAGTGATGAACCCATCGGCAGCGAAATCCTGAAAGCGGGCACCTCCATTACTGCCGCGGAAATCGGGGTATTGGCCTCGGTCGGAAAAGCTTTTGTAAAGGTTAAAAAGAACCCGACTATTTGTATTGTTTCCACAGGTGATGAACTCGTCGATGTTGGCGAAGTTCCAAAGCCCCATCAGATTCGAAAATCCAATTCACATACCTTACGGGCAGCATTATTGAACCAAGGTCTAATTGCAACGGCAATGCATATCGCAGATGACAAAGAATCCACCATAAAAGGCATTTCCAGTGCCCTAAAAGAATATGATGCGATTTTGTTAAGTGGGGGAGTGTCCAAAGGAAAATATGATTATTTACCCGAGGTTTTTGAGACCTTGGGTATTGAAAAAGTATTTCACAAGGTAAAACAACGTCCCGGAAAGCCTTTTTGGTTTGGTCGTCATCAGGCAACTAAGACCACTGTTTTTGCTTTTCCAGGAAATCCTGGATCCACCTTTGCAAATTACCAGTACTATTTTTTACCCTGGTTGCAAAAAAGTTTGGGCACATCAAGCAAAGAAATTACCGTAACTTTAGGGGAGTCTTTTGATAATAGTACTGATTTGACACGGTTTATAAGAGCCAAACTTAAAATTGAAGAGGGGCGATTAATGGCAAACTTGGTTTATGGTAATGGCTCAGGTGATTTAACCAGTCTTACCAAGGCCAATGGCTTTGTACGATTACAACCTCAAAAAAAATATACGAAAGGCGAAAATGTGCCTTTTAGAGCTACCCGAAGAATCTTGGTATGACCCACGAATTAAAGAAAATAGTAAGCGCTTATGAAACCGCAAAAAGTGAAGGTATTTCATGTGTCTTAGCCACAGTTGTGGCGTTGGACGGTTCTTCATATCGAAGACCCGGGGTTCGCATGCTTTTACAGGAAAATGGAACAATGACGGGTGCTGTAAGCGGCGGTTGTGTAGAAAAAGAAGTGTTTCGACAGGCCATTTCGGTATTTAGCTCAAAACTTTCGAAGATAATGACCTATGATGGCCGTTATCGTTTGGGGTGTGAGGGCATACTGTATATTCTATTGGAACCTTTTGAGCCCGATATCTATTTTATAAAGAATTTTTGGAATGCTATTAAACAACGGACTTCCATAGAAATAACAAGTCATTATCAGAAAGAACATGATATAAATGCTGATTTTGGCTCCATTTTTTATTTAAACGATACACCATTTCAAGTACGAAATTCCCCTTTTGATACATCGGGTACGTTGTTATTCGAACAATCATTACCACCTTGTTTTAAATTGGTCATTATTGGTTCAGAGCATGATGCGGTGCAATTGTGTTCTTTTGCTGCCATGACGGGGTGGGAGGCTACGATGGTGGTCAACCCTAGGGAAGAAAAATCAATCCATGATTTTCCTGGGGCCTCCGATTTTATAAGTGTGGAAGCCGAGGTTTTTGAACCTGATTTTGATGCACATACCGCTGTGGTTTTGATGACGCATAGTTATGTCAAAGATTTACAATTTTTAATTGCGCTAAGGGATACGAGATTATCCTATTTAGGATTATTGGGCCCCTCTCGAAGAAGGGAAAAGTTATTTAATGAACTTCTGGAAAGGTATCCAGAGATTTCAGAAACTTATTTAGAGTTGATTCACGGTCCGGCAGGAATCCATATTGGAGCAGAGACCCCCCAAGAAATTGCAATATCCGTAATGGCCGAAATTTTGTCCGTGGTCAATAAAAAGGAGCCCATATTATTGAAGGCAAAAGGAGGTAGTATTCACAGTTGATGGAGACGAAAACAGATGCCATAGGGGTTATCGTATTGGCGGCAGGTGCTTCTAGGCGAATGGGGCGCCCCAAACAATTATTGCAATGGAAACATACCACTTTATTGGGGCACAGCATAGATGAAGCCCTTCAACTCACTAAGGATGTTGTGGTTGTTTTAGGAGCCAATTTTGAACAAATCAAGAAACAAATCAAAAATAAACCAGTTGGTATTGTACAAAATAAAGCTTGGCAAGATGGAATGGGCACCTCCATTGCTTTAGGGATTTCTGAACTCATGAATAAAAAGGCCTATACCGGTATTTTGATAATGCTTGCCGACCAACCGTTATTAGATGCGTTTTTCTTAAAGAAGATCGTGGGGTCCTTTTATGAAAGAAACGTAAAGATAGCTGCCACCGATTACGGTCATGGTAAGGGGGTTCCCGCAATATTCCACCAATCCTTATTTAAGGAATTACGTAAATTGAATCAAGATTTCGGTGCAAGAAAATTGATGAAGGGCTATCGTAGTGAAATAGTAGGGGTCGCCGCTAATAGCAAGGCTGCCGATATTGATACCCAAGAAGATTATGATAATTTGATTAAAGAAAACAGCCCAAAATGAAAAGATTAAGTATTCTAATAGCCGTTCTCAGTTCAAGTCTAATACTGGCCCAAGAAATGAGTTTTGAAACGTACGATCCGAAATCTACTTTGGTCGTGCCCCAAAATCCGATTTCAAGTGCAAAGTTCAAGTTCATCGATATCCATAGTCACCAGTTCAGGATGGCTCAACAAGATTTATCTGAATTAATAGCTGATATGGACGACTTAAATGAAGGGATTATGGTCAATTTGAGTGGTGGCTCTGGTGCCGGGTTACGGGCCATGCTTACAAACGTGAATGAAAATTACCCAAATCGATTCGTCATTTTTGCCAATGTTGACTTTGGGGGCGTAGGTACTGAAGAATGGGGGAGAAAGGCAGCCGAACAATTGGAGGCCGATGTCAAGGCAGGGGCCAAAGGACTTAAAATTTATAAGAGCCTTGGGCTACGCCATAAAGATATTAACGGCAATCGCATAGCGATTGATGATCCAAGGCTAGATCCCATTTGGCTTAAATGTGCTGAATTGGGGATACCGGTATTGATTCATGCCGCTGATCCCAAATCATTTTGGGACCCCATGGACAGTACCAATGAGCGATGGCTAGAACTTAAGACGAAACCAAGGCGAAAACGTTCGGCCACCAATCCTGCGCCTTGGCAACAAATTATTGATGAACAGCACCGTATGTTCAAAAAACATACAAAGACCAAATTCATAAACGCCCATATGGGGTGGTATGCGAATAATTTGAATAGGTTAGGGCAGTTGTTGGATGAATTGCCGAACATGTACGTAGGTATTGCGGCCGTTATTGCCGAATTGGGTAGACAGCCCAGGCAAGCAAGGGCTTTCTTTATCAAATATCAAAATCGGATATTATTCGGTAAAGACAGCTGGAAACCAGAGGAGTTTCCAACATATTTTAGGGTGCTTGAAACAGCCGATGAGTACTTTCCATATTATAAAAAGTATCATGCTTTTTGGGCTATGTATGGGCTTGATTTACCGGACGAAGTATTAAAGAAAGTATACTATAAAAACGCTTTAAACCTAATTCCGGGGTTGGATAAATCACTTTTTACGGAGTAAGGCCTCTTCTGAAAGTCTTCTTTTGTCCATACGTGTGACTGAGAAATCCGTTTCCTGAAAAATTCCGCAAGAGACCTGCGTTCTAACCAATGAGGTTTTTTTCTTTTTGGCCAGTGATGCAATTTGTGGGTTCAGATAGCGCATACTATACGAACGTTGCGATTATCCTTCTATTGTTTCAAAGTCGACTGTTTTCGCAAGTACTAGCTGTCCCCGTATATGTTCAAGTATGGCCATCCAGTTCATTTTCAATATCAAGGCGGCGGTCGGAATATTGTCTTCTTCGATAGCTTGAATAATGGATTCATTTTGATTGTCAACCTGCTCATAAAAAGAGGCTTCGGTTAGCAACAATTGCTCGTAAAAAACAACCCTTGCTTCCAAATCTTGTAGCAATGACAATAAGGTCTTGTTCGCGCAATCACCGACTAAAATATGGTGGAAAATCATTCTTGTGTGTACTCTTGTAGAAGGGGAGTGGGCTTGCTGTAGCTTTTTTTGGATAGCTTTTAACTGGGCCAAGGTATTTGTTTTGAAAGAAGAACCCTCAAGTGCCATCATTTCCAATTGAGCAATGGTTTCATAAAGATCCCCTGCCTCAGAAAAAGACAACTCAGGTACTACAAAACCCCTATTGGGTATTGCATTTACAATCCGGGCTTGTTCCAATTGACTTAAGGCTTCTCGAATTGGCGTGACACTAATACCAAGGTCCCTTGATATTTGTGCCAAGTTCAAGGTTTTTCCAATGGTAATCGTCCCCTTGGTTATTTGTGAGAGTAGATGTGACCTGACCCGGTTTCGTAAGATTGCTTTAGGCTGCATGTCTGGCAATAATCGTATACGATTTATAACCAGAATACTTCCTTAATATTGTTTTATATTTAAATTTTCAAACCAAAATTGAAAATATGACCAAATACCCTACACTTGTTCTCATCGTTTTTTTCATGTTTTTTTCATGTAAACAAAAAGCCACTCAATCCAAGGTTGCCAGTTTATACGAAACCCAATTTTTTAAGGATATTCAGTTGGCCGCAATCTTCAAAGACTCCAAAACCTTTGTCGATTTGGTTCCAAAAGAATCGTATATGATTTTAGAAGAGCGGTATTTGCGTGAAAAAGAGGCCCCCGACTTCAGTTTAAAGGCTTTTGTTGAGGCTAATTTTGAGGATAAGTCCATGAAATCCCTTGAATTCAAAACGGATACCACCAAAACGATGTACGAACACATCAATATCATGTGGGATAAGCTCACTCGGGGTCCTGATAAAGCCGTTGCGAATTCCTCAAGAATTCCGCTGCCCCACAAGTATGTCGTACCTGGGGGGCGCTTTCAAGAAATTTATTACTGGGACAGTTATTTCACTTTAGAGGGATTACTGGCCGCCGACAGAAGGGATTTAGCAAAAAATATGGTAGATAATTTCACCTTTTTAATAGACTCCATAGGTTTTATACCAAACGGTACAAGAGATTATTACAGAACGCGTTCACAACCCCCGTTCTATGGCATGATGGTCAATGCTCTTGCCCGTGAAGATGATAATATGCTTTTGTACTACCTACCTGAACTCTTAAAGGAGTATGAATTTTTCATGGCCCATGATTCCATTGACCGACCCTATGGGGCAAGTAAGCATGTCGTGCAGATGATTGGGGGCAATCTACTCAATCGCTACTACGATTCCGGTCGAAAGCCAAGACCTGAAGCTTACAAAGAAGATTTGCATTTGGCCTCTGAATTTGAAAGTGTTGAGGATAAGGCCGATTTGTATCAAAACCTTCGTTCCAGTGCGGAATCAGGCTGGGATTTCAGCTCTAGATGGTATCAAAACGAGGATGATTTTTCAAGTACGATGACTCTGGCAATACTACCGGTGGATTTAAATTGCTTGCTCTATAATTTAGAGACCCTTTTGGCCAAGGCCGTTAGAATGAAAGGTGATCGGGATGGGGCCGCTTATTTTCGTGGAAAAGCATCCGTGCGCAGAGGGTTAATACGGGAATACATGTGGAATGAAGAGTTGGGATTCTACATGGATTTTGATTTCAAACGTGCTGAACAGACCGATGAATTGACCTTGGCTGGAGTATATCCGTTGTTTTATGGTATTGCCAACAAGACACAGGCCGAACGGGTCAAAAATGTCATCATGGAACAATTTTTAAAAGACGGCGGATTGGTGACCACACTCAAGAATTCAGGGCAACAATGGGATGCGCCTAATGGATGGGCACCATTACAATGGATAGCGGTCAATGGACTTTTGAATTATGGCTACATCACCGAGGCAAAAGAAATTATGGAACGCTGGTTGGCCTTAAATGAAAAGGTCTTTAAAAATACGGGCAAAATGATGGAAAAATACAATGTTGAAGATCTGACCTTGCTCTCTGGCGGCGGTGAATATGAGACCCAAGACGGTTTCGGTTGGACGAATGGGGTGGCATTGGGTTTTAAGACGATACTAGAGGATATGGAAGCCAAGGGGTATTGAACTTACACGGGAACCCACCAATTCTCGGCTGTTCTTAGGTAGATTCCGTCGGTGTTTCATAAAGAAAGGACTATATAGTGCCAACGGTTGTCCACTTCATGAACCTGGATTCCATAAGTAGTGAAATCCTATTGAAGTAGGTGTAAGTTGGGGCAATAACAAGGTTGGAACGTAGCGTTTCATTTTTGTAGCGTACAAAAGACCGTTAAATTTTTAGGTTTTTCATCGATATTAGGTGGTTTCTTGCACTAAAAAGACGCGCTTAACGTTTTTCGTGGCAAATACAACCAAGATGATGATAAGAAAAATAAATCTTTTAGTTACTGCGGGAATCTTACTTTGCTCTTTGTCCTGTAGTGAAGATGCGAATGAAGATACCGTTTTGACCCAAGAGCTTAGTCAAACGGAATTACAAACAATCTTAGACACCGATGAAGTGACAAGTGCCTTAGACACTGCCTTGGCAGAATTGTATACTGGCAATTCGAATTCCAATAAATCCTTCCAAACCTCCAATGATTGTTATACTGCTGAATACACCGAAACCGGTTTTACGGCGACATTCAATAATTGCGTATTGAATGGTACCGAAAATGCAAATGGTACCCTTACCGTGATATATGGCGCTGATTCAAATACGGCAAGCTACACGGCTACTTTCGAGGATTTTTTCATAGGGAACATTAAGATAAACGGAACAAGAACTTTTACCCTGAATACGACAGGTACTGAAGAAGCTATCTCGTTTACCATCAGTAGTAACATTACGGTAGAATTTGAAACTGGGGAAACCATTTCTGAAAATGGTACAAAAACCTTTGATTTTGTTTTCGCTGAAGGAGAGGATACCCTTTGGAACCTCTCAGGAAGTTGGACCGTACAACTCAATGGGGACACCTACACGATTTCTGGGGATGTTTCAAGAACCTTGGTTTGTGAGCACTGGAGTTCTGGTATAATGCAGGTAAATAAAAATGGTCTGGAAGTAGCTGTAGACTTTGGGGATGGCACTTGTGACAATACGGCAACACTTACGTATCCTGACGGTACTTCTGATGAAATCACCTTGTAAGTAAGTGATACTGTTAAAAACTATAAAGCCTCGTGAAAACGAGGCTTTTTTTATTTACTTAATCTACCAATAAATCGTTTAGGGTAGAAGATTTTAAGTAACTTACCTTTCCGATTAACCTAAAACAACAACTACAATGAAACGATTCCGTCAACCTTTCATCTATGTACTTCTCGGCTTGTGTTTGGGCTTTCCGCTTTTAGCCCAAGAAAAGCTAAAGGAAGATATCTATAACGGTCTTAAATTTAGAAGTTTGGGCCCTGCCCTTACTTCCGGCCGTATTGCTGATATTGCGATACATCCCGATAATGGGAATGTTTGGTATGTGGCTGTAGCTTCTGGGGGGGTATGGAAAACGGTGAATGCGGGTACCACATTTGAACCTATTTTTGATGCCCAATCCAGTTATTCCATAGGTTGTGTCACTATTGACCCGAGTGATCCCAGCACGATTTGGGTAGGTACGGGAGAGAATGTTGGTGGACGCCATATCGGTTTTGGTGATGGGGTCTATGTCAGTCATGATGAAGGTAAGACTTGGAAGAATATGGGCCTCAAAAACTCGGAACATCTTTCGAAGATTATAGTACATCCCGATAATTCAGATAAGATTTATGTGGCCTCACAAGGCCCGTTGTGGAGCAAAGGCGGGGAACGTGGTTTTTATCTTTCCGAGGACGGCGGGGTAACTTGGGAAAAAACCCTTGGTAACGATGCTTGGACAGGTGTTACGGATATGGTGATGGACTTTGAAAATCCTGAGGTATTGTATGCCGCGGCTTGGGATAGACATCGTACCGTAGCGGCCTATATGGGAGGTGGCCCTGGTTCGGGCCTACATAAATCCACGGATGGGGGAAAGACCTGGACGGAGCTAAAATCAAGACTTCCTACCTCAAATATGGGTAAAATAGGTTTGGCGATATCACCCTTTGATGCACAAACCATTTATGCGGCCATTGAGCTTGATCGCAAAAAGGGTGCTGTTTACATATCAACAAACGGTGGGGCTTCTTGGACCAAACAATCAGATGCCGTTTCTGGTGGTACCGGCCCACATTATTATCAAGAGCTATATGCTTCGCCACATGAAGAGGGTAAATTGTATTTGATGAGCAATTATACCCAAGAATCAAACGACCATGGTAAAACATTTACTTTTTTGAATGAGGATAAAAAGCATGTAGACAGTCATGCCGTGGCCTTTAAAAAGAATGACCCTAATTACATACTCTTTGGTACTGATGGCGGATTGTATGAATCTTACGACGGCACAAAGACCTGGCGGTACTTTGATAATTTGCCGGTCACACAGTACTATAAGGTTGCCGTTGATGATAGTAGTCCATTTTACAATATCTATGGGGGTACCCAAGATAATGGTTCGCATGGTGGGCCCTCGAGAACTATACGGGCAAATGGTATCTTAAACCAAGATTGGTGGATCACCCTTGGCGCTGATGGGCATCAATCGGCTACGGAACCTGGTAATCCTGATATTACCTATGGTGAATTTCAACAGGGTTGGTTATGGCGTATCGACCAAACCACTGGCGAGACTGTCTTTGTACAGCCGCAGCCGTCAGCAGGCGATCCCCACGAACGATTTAATTGGGACGCCCCTATTCTGGTAAGCCCCCATAACCCCAAACGCCTTTATTTTGCTTCGTATCGTGTTTGGAAATCAGAAAATCGAGGGGATGATTGGACATCAATTTCTGGGGATTTGACACGTAATGAAGAACGTTTCGAACTTCCCATCCTTGGAAAACAGCAAAGCTGGGACAACCCATGGGATGTTGGGGCGATGAGTGAATACAATACGATTACCTCTTTGGCAGAATCGCCGGTACAAGAAGGGTTACTCTATGCAGGCACTGATGACGGTATCTTACAGGTATCTGAAGATGGCGGTAACAATTGGCGCAAAGTGCTTTTGGGGAATATCAAAGGGGTTCCTTCCCGCGCTTTTGTGAACGATGTTCGTGCAGATTTGTATGATGCCGGCACCGTGTATTTGGTATTGGATAATCACAAAGAGGGCGATTACAAGCCCTATCTGCTCAAAAGCTCTGACAAGGGCAGAACATGGGGCTTTATCAATGGCGATCTTCCCAAAAAATTGATTACCTGGCGTATTGTGCAAGACCATAAAAAGAAGGACCTACTCTTTGCAGCTACCGAGTTTGGGGTTTATTTTACAAGGAATAGCGGAAGCAACTGGACCCAGTTAAAAGGAGGTTTACCAACAATATCATTCCGTGATGTTACCATTCAAAGAAGGGAAGACGATTTGGTCGGAGCCTCTTTCGGACGTGGCTTTTTTGTGCTGGATAATATAGCCCCTTTACGGGATTATGATACCTCAAAATCAAACGAGGTTCAGTTTTTCGAAACCAAACCCGCATATCGGTATATTCAGAAAGATGCCGTTTATGGCCAAGGAAATTCACAGTACGCAGCCAAAAACCCTGATTACGGTGCTAGCTTTACCTACTATCTACCAAATAAAATTACATCATTAAAAGCAGCTCGAACCAAAAAAGAAAAAGAGTTGACCAAGCAGAATGCGTCCATTCCGTTTCCGGGGTGGGAGGCATTGGCAATTGAAAAGAATCACGAAACACCAGAAGTGGTTTTAATGGTTAAGGACCAACAGGGGAATTTAGTGAATACGGTCAAAGGATCCAATGAAAAGGGATTTAATCGCGTAGCGTGGAATTTGACCTATGCGGACCGATCGGGAATCCCTTTAAAGGCCCCAAGCCCAAATCCTGATGAAGAGTTTTTAGGTTCGCCATATTTGGTTACCCCAGGGACGTATTCGGTGACACTATATCAAAACCTGAATGGCGAATTGACCGAACTTGCAGGCCCAAAAACTTTTTTGGTCAAGAAATTGAAAGATGGTGCATTGCCTGCAAAACCCGCTGATGAAATAGATGCTTTTAGGGAAAACTTCCAGTCATTTCAACAAGACTTGATGGCAACCGCCACGGTGCTGCAAGAGGCCAAGAAGCAGTTAGGTGCCATGAAACGAGCCTATAAACAAGCGAAGCGTCCGTCCGTGGCATTGTTCAATGAGTTAAGCGACGCTCAAAGATCAGTGCAACAACTTGATGGAATCTTAAATGGGAATCCTGCTAAGAACGAAGTAGGGGAGCGTAATGCACCTTCACCCCAAGATGGTTCGTTTATAGGCTATGTAGCATTGGGTAATACCTATGGCCCTACTGGAAACCAGAAGAAGGCTTTTGCCAGGGCTGAACGGCAATTGAAAGACTTGAAAACTGATTTACGCGTGTTGGTTAAAACGACCATACCCAACTTGGCGTCAAAACTAAAGGCTGCAGGTGCTCCTTGGATCGAGGGCCAAGGTTTAGGGGAAGACTAATAGTACGATTTACTTGTTTAGTTGCTCAACCAAGGTTTCGTAATCGGTAATCCAAGTAAATAAATGACCCCCTAAATTTACAATGGGGGTCTCAAGGGAATCAAGCGATATCGTTTTGGCCAATGACTTTTGTAGTTGTTCTTTAACCTCAGGTTGGTCATTTAATTTTATTTCTCTAAAAATGTAGAGGTTTGTGTTCAGTTTGCTTATCAGACTATCACATTTCATACAATTTGAGGGGCTATAGATAGTGATTTGTTTTTTTGGTTCAATCATCTTCGGCGGAACCTCAATCAAGGTGAATGGTTTTTTTAAGGCGCGTCTTGACAAACTATCATTTACTTTTAACTGATGGGTATATTTTGGTTCTTTACCTCTGAAAAGTATCAAGGTTTTCATTAACACTTTTGATGTAGCTGGAATTCGAGTCCATCTTGGTTTTGACTGGCTTTACCTGAAATTAGTCCCTTTTACTGAGAGTAGTACGTCGTAGTCGGTCTCAGTGTCATTTACGGCATATAAAGCCAAGCGGTTGTTCGATTTTTCATCTACGATTTTTATGGGTTGCGATTGACTTATACTAAAGACCGAATTCAGAAATGCAATAGATAGTAAGAATGTTCTCATACGATACTTTTTATGCTCCGTATAGAATATAGGAAAAATAGTATTACAAAGTATCACATGGCCCATACCCAATAGTACATTTAGGATTAACCGTCCAAATTTGTCGGCAATTCAAAAACCTCCAACCCAAAATAGGGTACGGCCGCCAGTATATGGTCAAAAATATCGGCCATGATGTACTCGTAGTTTTGCCATCTTTTATCACTACTGAAAGCATAAACCTCTAAGGGTATACCTTGTGGGGTAGGGGCCAGTTGTCTTGTCATTAGGGTCATATTGTCATTTATGGCGCTATGGTTTTCGAGGTAAGACTCGATATATTTTCTAAATACCCCAAGATTGGTCATATTTCTTCCATTGATCAATAATGACTTGTCAATGTTCTGTTCTTGATTGCTTTCTTGGATTTTCCCTTGCCGCTCTTTGAGGTATGGGGCTATCAATTGTATCTTCCCCATCTCATTAATTTCTTCATTTGCAAGAAATTTTATGCTTTGTTGCTTGATAATGATGGCCCTTTTAATGCGACGCCCCCCAGAAGATTGCATTCCCCTCCAGTTTTTAAAGCTATCTGAAATGAGTGCGTATGTGGGTATCGTGGTTATGGTCTTATCAAAATTTTGGACTTTCACCGTTGCCAAGTTGATTTCAACGACATCGCCATCCGCACCGTACTTTTCAAAGGTTATCCAGTCCCCGATTCGCACCATATCGTTAATACTAACTTGAATACTGGCCACAAAACCGAGAATGGTATCCCTGAATATTAAAAGTAGAATGGCGGAGGCAGCACCAAGGCCCGTTAAAAACTTCCAAACATCCGTACCGGTAATAATGGCCAATATCATCATGATACCACCTGCCCATGCAAAGATCATGAATACCTGAATATAACTATTGATTGGTTTATCCTTAAAGCGGGGTAAGGTCTTTAAAAAGTCCCTTATAGTCTGAAATAGGCTCCTTACGATACGCAAGACTAAAATGACCCCAAGTATTTGCAGCAATTTTATGGCTATACCCTTGCCGTAGTCGAAGTCATAAAATACTATCGGTATCAATTCAAAGGCAAGTAGTAATGGAATGATATGGGCCAAAAATCGTGGCAGGCGATTGGTAACTGCAAAGTTGTCAAAATTTGTTTTCGTCCTTTTGGCAAGCCTAGATGAAAAAAGTCGAATTATTTTCCAAAGAACGTAATCAACGATCGCAACCAATATGAGGACTGCAATCAATAGGATGGAGACATTGATATAGCTTGCATAAACCTCTGGTATGCCATTTTCAACCAATAACTCATAAAGGGTATGCCCCCATGTAGTCGTTTCCATAAATCAGTTTCAAACAAGGGTACAACAAAACTGCCAAAAGTTAAATTGAGGTCAAATTGTCGTATTATTGTCGCCTATGGAACATCAACCCAAGCGTACATTTTTGATTGTTGCCGCATTTTTTGCGATTTACGTAATTTGGGGTTCCACCTATTTATTGAACAAAATAGCAGTTGCCGAATTACCACCTTTCATGCTGGCAGGGGTACGTTTTTTTACCGCTAGTCTTATCATATTCGTAATTGCGAAGGTATTGGGTAGGTCATTGGCAATTACCAAAAAGCAATTTCTCAATGCCACCTTTGTCGGCTTTCTTTTTTTATCATTGGGTAATGGCCTGGCGGTATGGGCCCTGAAATATGTGGATTCAGGTTTTGCAGCACTGGAGATTTCGGCACAACCCTTGGTCATCTTAGTATTAATGTGGATTCTTCAAGGGAAGAAAATACAGCAAATGTCAATGGTCGGTGTAGTTTTTGGAATGATAGGCATCTATTTATTGGTAGGACAAAAAGAGCTATTGCGTCAAGAAAATGCAATATTGGGCATGATTATGATTTTTGGCTGCATGCTAAGCTGGGGATACGGTAGCCTTTTTGTTGCAAAGGCGGATTTACCAAAAAACTATTTTGTAAACACAGGCTACCAAATGCTAATGGGTGGTGTATTACTTGGGGTGATGAGTCTATTGTTTGGTGAGACCTGGAACAATCCCATAAGATGGAGTGCAGAGGTACAGTTGGTCATGTTATTGCTTATCTTCTTTGGTAGTATCATCGCTTTTACCTCCTTTAATTTCCTTTTGAAATCCGTTTCCCCTGAAAAAGTAGCGACTTCTACCTATGTCAACCCCATAGTGGCACTCGTATTGGGTTGGTATTTTTTAGGGGAGGAAATAACCGTGCAATCCGGTATTGCGGCGATTGTATTATTGACTGGGGTCTATTTTATAAACACCAAGAAAAAATCAATGCTCTTCAAGAGGTTTAAAAGATAGTGTCAAGCTTTTCTTTGTGCAGTACCCTGATTTCACCTTCGTGCAATCCATCTAAATCAATAGACCCAATTCGAGTTCTGATCAAGCGTAGTGTCGGAAAACCTACCGCAGCCGTCATTTTTCTGACCTGACGGAATTTACCCTCTGTTAATACTAGACGTATCCACGAGGTGCCCCGGGTCGTATTCATGCGAATACGTCTATCGGCTTCTGGTAATGCCGGAATATTTTTAACAAATTCCACAAAACAAGGTTTGGTCCGGTATTTTTTGCCGAATAAGCCAATGGTGACCCCCTCTCGTAATCTAGCCAGTGAAATGGGATCGATTACCCCATCCAATTGTACGTGATACTCCTTTTCAATACCGCCACGATTGATGGTATCACTTAGCTTTCCATCTGTGGTCAATAGCAAAAGGCCCTCCGATTTTTCATCGAGGCGACCAATGGGCATTACGCCTTTTGGAAACGTTCCTAGCTCGGTCAAGAATTGCTTCTTACGGTTTTGCCGTTCATCATTTGACCCCATCTGGCTGAGAATGCCAAATGGTTTATATATGACGTAGTGCTTATGATATATAGGCATTTGACAAAAATAGCAAAGTTGAAATGTCTTATTTTAGATGTATTGTGAAAAATAATAAACTTAAAATGGATAAAATTTACTTCAATAAAAGGATGTTATTAGTGTTTGGTGTGACCTTTGGTTCTTGTTTAGTCTCTTGTAAAAGGGAAACGATTCAACTTTTCAATGGTGAGGATCTATCGGGTTGGCATGTAGATGTGCCCTTATTGGATTCTGTTCCTAATGCTACCAATCCTTTCATCGTACGGGATAAGAAATTGGTGAGTTTAGGCACGCCCCAAGGGCATTTGATTACCGATGAAATTTTTAGTGACTATAGATTGACCTTGCAGTATCGTTTTGCGAGTGAACCTGGTAATTGTGGAATTCTGGTCCATGCTTCCACACCTAGGGTGCTTTATAAGATGTTTCCAAAATCCATAGAAGTACAACTAATGCACGCCAATGCCGGGGATTTTTGGTGCATCGTAGAAGATATTACTACCGATGATATGGAAGCCAGGCGCGGCTCAAAGTCCGACTGGGGAATTACGGAAGGCAAATTAAGGCGTATTAAAAACCTAACGGACGATTCGGAAAAACCCCTTGGGGAATGGAATTCACTTCGAGTGGAATGTAGAAAGAATGAAGTTACCGTATGGGTGAATGACGTTTTGGTGAACTATGGATATAATGCGACTACTTCAAAAGGTCAAATTGCCATACAGGCAGAAGGGTCAGAGGTTGAGTTCAAGGCCATTCAACTTATACATTTAGATTGATTGGGTTTAGTAATAAGGAACCTAAGAATGTATAAAATGTAAATTCAAGGAATCGGATTCTAGGTTTTGTACAATTCACGACATGGATAGTACAATTGATGTCATTGTATTTTTTGGATTGCCAACGAGATCGCATATTTGCCTTATCAATCAAAAACAATCAATCGATTATTCATCAATCAAAAAACGAGCAATCATGAATCAGTTATCAAAATTTATTGCAGCACTTTTAGTGAAAATCATCATTTTACTAATGGTTTTTGGGGCGAACGGACTTTCTGCCCAAAGAAGAAGTACCTCGGTCAACATCAATAATAATGGCAAAACGACCATTTCGATAAAGAACGGTCTTGGCAATAATTTTTCCATTGAATATAAAGGGGAGATAACCCTTTCCGATGATGATACTGATGTGGTAGCAATTTCCCGCGGAGGGTATATGGAAATTAAAAAATCGGCATTCGGTAACCGTCGCCGTATTTCCATTGAACCCAATGATAGTGGTGGTTTAATCAAAAAATATTACGTTGGAAGTTCACAAAAGAGCTTTGATGCCGAGGGTAAAAAATGGCTATCTGAAATCCTTTTAGAAGTAGTCCGTACGACGACTTTAGGTGCTGAAAAACGGGTTAACCGCCTATATAAAGCTGGGGGTTCTTACAAAGTGCTGAAAGAAGTTGGTAAGATTACAAGCAACCATGTGAAGTCTAGGTATATCAAGTTATTATTGAAGAAAGAGCTGAAAGAGGCAGACTTGATAGCCGTATTGAATGAAGTCGCAGAAATTGATTCCAACCATCATCAGGCCGATATTTTAAAGAACAATACCAATGTCTTTTTAGCGCATAAGGGTACGACTGCTGCATATATAAAGGCGGCGGGAACCATCGATTCAGATCATCACAAAGCAGAAGTGTTGAAAAAATCAATCAATGATGGTAGCATTTCAGATACCCAGATGAAAGCACTGTTCGCAATTACCCAAGATATAGATTCAGACCATCACAAGGCAAGTGTTCTTCAAACCGTATTGGAACGTCGGTCTTTAAACCAAACCAATCTCAAATTATTGGTGAATACCACAAGGGATATTGATTCAGACCATCACAAAGCATCCGTACTAAAAAAGGCACTGAACTCTGAAGAACTTGGTTCTGATGTGTACAATACTTTGTTGACCTCTGTTAGTAGTATTGACTCTGACCATCATTTGGCAAGTGTCTTCACCCAGTTATTGCGAAATGAGATAGACGGGGCATCACTATTACGGTTATTACGTGTCATGCAAGACAATATGTCCTCTGACAACCATCAGGCGACGGTCTTGAAGAAAGTCCTACAAGAACAACGGTTAAGTGGCAATAGCTTATCGGAATACCTTTCCGTGCTTCGTAATATGGATTCTGACCATCATAAAGCCAGCGTATTCAAAACACTCTCAAGAAATGATTTTTCCGACGCCGAATTGGTCCAAATATTGAAAGCGACCACTAGCATAGGCTCTGACCATCATAAGGCAGAAAGCTTATTGGGTTTTGCAAGCAAGGTTCGAAGTGCTGACCGTGAGGTGCAAGATGCGTATACCAGCGCTTGCAAGGATATTGACTCTGAATCGCATTTCGGAAGGGCGTTAAAGGCAATTCAATAAGCAAGACCTTAAACAAACCATACCCTTTGTAGTTTTAATAATTACTATTTTGGTGGTATGGAGTGGCTTCTCAAGAACATTGTATACCAACCAATCGTGAAAAAACATCTAAGCCTACTCTTTATTGGGTCCGCCCTAGGTATTTTAATATATGGCTTTGTCAATTTCAACCTATTGCAAAGCACTAAGGAAATGTACCTGAGTGGGTTTTTGGGTGTTTTAACACTCTACCTTACCGTGCTTACAAATGGTGTTTTAAATCGGTTGGTACCGTTTAAAAAATTCCCGGGATTACGCATTTTGGTGGGAATCGTATGGAGCACGGTCTTTAGTTTTTTCTTAGCGTATATTGGTTTCATACTGTATTTGGGGATAAGTGGCCATCAGATGGATACTACGCTGCGCTATGAGGTATTCACCAAACTCGCTATTCTCCTTTTTTGTGCTGCTCTTTTGTATAATATCATCTATTTTGCCCTTTATTCTTATAATGACTATGCGAAGGGACAGCTCATGGCATTGCAGCTTGAAAGAAAACAAGATGAATTGCGATTACTGACCTTAAAATCGCAATTGAGCCCCCATTTTTTATTCAACAGTATCAATTCATTGACGGCTTTGTTTCGTAAAGATGTGGAGCGGGCAGAGGTCTTTATTCGTTCCCTGGCAAAATCATACCAATACACGTTAGAAAAGTATGGCGCGAATACCGTTGCCTTCAGGGAAGAACTTTCATTCGTTGAAGCCTATTTATTTTTGGTCAAGACCCGTTTTGGTGATGCCTGTACCGTTGCAATAGCTATAGATCAAACGGTATTTGACAAACAAATTCCACCATTGACCCTTCAATTGCTTGTCGAGAATGCAGTCAAACACAATAGTTTTGATCTCGAAAGGCCACTGAAAATTCGAATTTCGAATACCGCATCCACACTGATAATTTCAAATAATAAGACTGAAAATAAAATTCAGGTGAGTTCTACAAAAATTGGGCTAAAGAATATTAAGGCACGGTATGAACTTTTAACCAACCAAGCCGTAGAGGTTTTTGATGAGACGCAGTTCACGGTAAAAATCCCTTTACTCTAATGCGGAAACTTTTTATACACCATCCGATATTTCGCTTGTTAAGTCCTATATTCAGTGGTGTTCTAGTCTATCTGTTATTACTTCTCATCAATAACAATATCAATCAATTACAAGGGGCATTCTTAAGTGAGGAACTTTATGTCTGCATCGTACTTGCCTATTTAATTCAAGAGTCATCACGGTTTTCATTATTGTTTTTTGACCGAAGGCAAAGGCCAAAATCATTTTTAGTGAAACTAACTTTGCAAATAGCCATTTCGGTGGCAATAACGCTATTGTTGGTTACCTTATGTATGTATCTGTATTTTAAGTATGTGCTATTCTATACGCCCAACATGAGGGAGTTGTCCATCTTTAATGTCATTTTTGGTTTTATAGCCATCATTTATATCACATTATATTTAAGCCACCACTTTCTATATAAAATAAATACTGAAAGAATCACTACCGAGCTAGAGGCGAAACATTCCATAGAAGAAGATTTTATTCAATTTAAAAAGGGGATTAATCCACAACTCTTATACGAAAGTTTGGAGGCCATGTTGGTGCTGATGAAGCGTGACACGGAAGCAGCTGAACAATTAGCAGATCATTTTGCTACGGTGTACCGGTATATCCTTGCAAAAAATAAGAGGGAACTTGTGCCGATTGAAGAAGAACTTATGGTATTGCATGAGCTAATAAAGTTGTTCAATCATCTTCCGTATAGGCATATCGAACTCATAAGTGACATCAAAGGGTATCAATGGACGGTAACTACAAGTCTGTTACTATTAGTGGAGTCGATTATAAGGACTACCATCGCTTCTAAAGATGAAAAATTGACCGTACATCTTCAAGAACATCAAAATTGGTTTCAACTCAGCTACGCGCCACAAGATAAGTTGGCAATCGCCTTGGATGAAACAACGATCAAAACGGTTTGCAATAGCTATTCCTTTTATGCTTTGGAAAAGGTGCAACTATTTGAAAAAGATGGGTTAAGAGTGATACAATTACCTAAACTGAACTACGATGAACATAGTAATTATTGAAGATGAACCTCTGGCTGCTGAAAAACTGCGGAGGTATCTTGAAAAGTGTAAGGGTACAATGAATATTATCGCAGAACTTGCATCCCTTTCAACGGCGGTCCCTTGGATATCAGAGCACATTGACGAAGTTGATTTGTTTTTTATGGATGTGCAACTATCGGATGGGTTGAGTTTTGAGCTGTTCTCCAGTTTAAATATCAATAAACCCGTTATTTTCACGACTGCTTTTGACGAATTCGCCATAGATGCTTTCAAGGTCAATAGTATAGATTACCTGTTAAAACCAGTAACCTTTACCGATCTTTCACGTTCCCTACGAAAGCTCGAGTCAATTCAAAAACAATTTGCAAATGCTGAAAATGTAAGTGCTATTCTACAAAATATTTCAAAGAAATCTTTTAAGGATCGCTTCCTGGTAAAAACCGGTAATCATATTAAGTCAATACGTATTGAGGATATTATTGCCTTTCAAGCTGAGGGCCGAGATGTTTCGTTGTGGACGAATAAGGGTAAAGAGTATGTCATCGAACACAAACTGGAGGCCTTGGACGATTTATTGGATCCAAAACTATTTTTTAGGGTCAATAGAAGTTTTATAGTTTCGCTTCAAAGTATCAATGACGTTATCGTCTACTCAAACCGTAGGCTAAAATTAACCTTAGATCCGGATATTAATACGGGGATTGTGGTCAGTAGGGAAAAGGTTTCTTCATTTAAACAATGGTTTGAGGGTGGTTAGGGCTGCTTTATTCTAAGCGGTCTATGTAAAATGTATCCTAATCTTTATAGGAAAAGGTTGATTTTCAAAGATAGGGCAGTCATGGTATTCTCGATTTTTTTCGGTAGGAATCCTGTTATTTTACGTTGGCTGCAATGTTAAAAATGCGATTATCTAAAAATTCTGAGATCGGTATTTTTAACTTGGTTTGATTTTTGTGCTTATATTTTGTGTTTTCCAAAGCTGTTTTTGCTGAAGGGTTTCACTCGTTAAAAAGAGCGTGTTACCCATTAAAACGGGGTTATGGCTAATTGATGGTTGGGTAATGGTTACCAACCTACTAGATTGCTTAAAAATCAACTATTATGAAAAAAATTGAACGCTATTCCATCCTCTGTATCCTACTCGCATTTACGGCCTGTAAAACCGCTAAAACCAACGACTACACTGAAGCGCAATTGACGGAATTCAAGGATCAGATTGAAAACCGTAGGTTTACCATTGATGCGAGATGGGCAAATCCCTTATCCACCAGAAGTATAAACGCAATAGCAAACGCAGGTCTATTGGCTCCTGGCAGTACAACAAACCGAATTGACTTGATAGGCACCCAAAGCACCTTGGAGATAGAGGGTGATAGTGTATCCGCCAATCTGCCTTATTATGGTGAGCGACAAATCGCAGGTGCGTATAATAATGCCGATGTAGGTATTAAATTCAATGGGTTGCCAAACGATTTCAAACTTGATTTCAATGCCAAACGGCAAGCTTATGAAATGCAGTTCAGTATTAAGAACAAAACAGAGGTCTTTGATGTAAATGCTACCTTGTTTCCGAACAACAAAGTCGCTTTATATATCAATAGTTCACAACGACTTACCATTCAGTACCAAGGCAATTTATTGTTTTCGGAATCGGATGATTCAAAGTAACGGAAATCCCATTTTTAAAGACCATAAGCTTCAAAAAGTTATTTTTTAAGGGGGTATTGTCGTGTGGTTTCCAATTCCGGTCTTTTTTAAAAATGGACCCTGGGCCCCAATGGCACTTGCTTGGGGTAAGGCCATTTTTCTTCATAACAAAATTGCCTTAACTTACACCATCAAACATGTTCAGCGCAAAAAGGGATACGACTATTGATAAGGCTTAAGGTTATCAGACAGTATCAATCCTTTAAAAAAGCATTTAAAAACCTGTGAAATGGCTATTATGACAAATAAGTACTTTGGCCTAGCGGTCATAATCTCAATGGGCTTATTATTTTCCTGTAAAGACCAGAATACCCAAAAAGAAACACCACTTGTGCAATACGACGAGGTACCATCAACATTGCCGATAGATCGGTTGAACCTACGGCAAGGGTTCAAGATCGAGGTATACGCTGATAGTATTGACGGGGCCCGTTCTATGGCAATGGGTGAAAACGGCACCTTGTTCGTAGGTACCCGAAATGAGAACAAAGTGTATGCTATACAAGATAGGGACAACGATTTTCGGGCCGATAGGGTCATGGTTTTGGATTCATTGGAGGTTCCCAATGGTATTGCATATAAAGACGGTGCGCTTTATGTTGCTGAAGTGGGCCGTTTATTACGCTATGATGACATTGAATCGAAACTGGATGAATTACCGAGTCCGGAAGTAGTCTATGATGACTACCCGACGGAATTCCATCACGGTTGGAAGTATATCGCTTTCGGGCCCGACGGTAAGCTATATGTACCTGTCGGTGCACCTTGTAATATTTGTGACTCAACCGTAGTGGATAAACGGTATGCGAGTATCACAAGAATGGACCCAGATGGAAGTAACCGTGAGATTTATGCCCATGGGGTGCGAAACACGGTCGGTTTCACATGGCATCCTGAAACGAAGGAGCTTTGGTTTACCGATAATGGACGTGATATGATGGGTGATGACGTTCCGCCTTGCGAATTAAATCGAATAGCAGAGCAGGGCCAGCATTTTGGATACCCATTTTGTCATGGTGGCGATGTTGAAGACCCTGAATTTGGCAAACGGCGACCTTGTTCCGAATTCATACCGCCTGTACAGCAATTAGGAGCTCATGTAGCTCCACTCGGTGTGAAATTCCATAGTGGGAAGATGTTTCCTGAACTGTATAAGAACCATGCCTTTATCGCCGAACATGGTTCATGGAACCGATCTTCGAAAGTGGGCTATAAAATCTCAATGGTTAAACTCGATGATAACGAAGCCGTTTCTTATGAGACTTTTATAGATGGCTGGTTAGATGAAGAAAGCCAAGAACGTTTTGGTAGGCCAGTTGATTTATTGTTCTTGAAAGACGGGTCCATGCTGATTTCCGATGATTTCGGGGATGCTATCTACCGCGTTAGCTATGTAGGTGATGAAGTAGCCATGGACTGATGTACATTTGAAAGTTGAAAAAGCTTAAGAAAAGACTGAGGTTTATGCTATGGATCGTTTTGGGTATTGTACTCTTTGTTGCGATTGGCTACCTATCCTTTGTCAATTTCTATCCAAGTTTTGGGGGCACCATTTCTAAAGAGTTACAATTGAAATATACCTCTTCCCCAAATTTCAAGAACGGCAAATTTGTAAATACGGACCATTCCATACCCAAAAAGCTAAGTTTTTCGGAAACCTTGGGTTTGACGAAGAAGTTCTTCTTTACTAAGGTCCCCAAAGGTCGTCCGGATGCAAATATTGAGGTAAAAAAAATTGATTCCGCTGCTATTGCCGACTATCAGGGCCCTGCCAGGCTTATTTGGTTCGGACATTCAGCATTTTTACTGCAAGTCGAAGGTAAAAACATCCTGATCGATCCTATGTTTGGTGATGTGGCGGCCCCACACGATTGGTTGGGTACAAATCGATTTAATTCGCAAATGCCTATCGATATTGCCGAACTCAATAAGATTGATGCGGTTGTAATTTCCCATGACCATTACGACCATTTAGATTACGGGTCCATTAAAGAACTAAAGACAAAAGTGGGGCATTATTTCACACCCTTGGGGGTGAGGACACACTTGGAAGCTTGGGGTGTGGCCAAAAATCGGATTACGGAATTGGACTGGTGGCAAGATATCGATTTTGAAGGGATCAAATTGGTATGTACCCCCGCACAGCATTTTTCGGGTCGTAAATTTGATAATGGCCAGAGTACTTTGTGGAGTTCGTGGGTGATCCAATCCAAAGAAGAAAATATCTTTTTTAGTGGTGATAGTGGTTACGCACCCCATTTTAAAAAGATAGGTGATAGCTATGGCCCTTTTAAGTTTGCAATGATCGAATGTGGGCAATACAATGACATGTGGCCCGATATCCATATGTTTCCTGAAGAGACGGCACAAGCTGCGGTGGACCTGCGAGCCAAAACAATGATGCCCATACATTGGGGAAGTTTCAAATTGGCGTTACACAGTTGGACGGATCCCGTGGAGCGTGTAACCAAAAAGGCACGGGAACTTGAAATACCCATGGTCACCCCTCAAATTGGGGAATTTATTTTGTTGGATGATCTTAATAACAACACGACTTGGTGGGATTAATTTGCCATATGGTAAGGCAATGTCAAGCCTAATTGGAATAACTAGATAATCAAAAAAGTTGAAAGAAAATTGCAAGCCAAAATCAAATATAATTTTTCAGGCAAAATATGGAAACACAATGCTAATGGAGGATGGTTTTTTGTTTCCTTACCAAAAGGCGTAACCAAAGAAATTAGGGAAAACCTACGATGGCAAGAAGAAGGCTGGGGACGTATGAAAGCCACCGCCGTAGTCAATGGAATGAAATGGGATACCGCCATTTGGTTCGACAAGAAATATGGTACCTACCTGCTTCCATTAAAAGCGGACATTAGAAAAAAGGCCGATTTGAAATTGGGGGATACCATTACACTGGCTGTTTTGATATAGTTAAAATAGTCGCGCAAGACCATCGAACTTCGCATAACCGGGTCTAATCGGCTTGTTGTACTAAAGTCATCGAGCCCTACCTTTTTTAAGCCACATTGTACGACTATCATGGTTCAATCTTAGGGCTTATCGGCTCGTGCTATCAACATCTTAAAATAATCGTGCCTTATCGACATCTAAAGTTGTATACTATTCGTATTAGTAGTGGACTAACTTTCATTTTAGGCACGTGACATACAATATACCTCATTGTTTACGGATTATTTTGAACCTTATCTTTTTTGGGTTTTTCCTTATCTCGGCCCGAGCTCAAGACAATCTCCGTTACGAGGGCCCTTTGACCATCGGTAATTATACAGGTGACGCTACGTATGGTTATGTCGTTTCAAACGGCGATACGATTTTAAATGGTCCATTTCGACTCAAACGGGCAAATCTTGATGCTCTATTGCAAAAACAAGATTATTCTTTCGACTTCTCTGGCCGTTATGTAAATGACTATCCGACCGGGTTTTGGGATTTTAAGTTTGGCGAGTTCAAATCAAACAATGAATCTCAAGTCATAGATTACCAATATCGTGTTGCCGTTAGTGGAATACAAGAAGAAGCATCGGGTAACTTGGTCAAAGGTAAGCCTGATGGTACCTGGACATATACCGTTAATCGCATCGAAGACTCCGAGGTTTCGCAGACCTTATTTAAAAGTAGCATTTTATTTGACAAAGGCGTTCCGCAACAAAGTTTCCGTATTGAAAACGATAGTCTGACCCTTGCAGGTCGTTTTTTAAGAAATGGACTGGCCCATGATGAATGGTCCCTATTTGAATCCACTGGGCTGGGTGCTGCGGAGAGTTGGTTCTTTGATGATGGTTTATTACATAAAATCCAATACGAATTGGATGGTACTTTAACAACGATACCAATTTATCAAGATAGGCCGAATCGCACGCAAATCGTGAACCTAGATACCCGCTATATTAAGGTTTTGACTATTTGGCAATCTTTAGATCGAACTTCCAGCACATCGATTGGTGGTTCTATGCAGTACCTTCTTTCTGAGAATGCTACGTATTATAAGAAAATCGATGACATTCTCTCAGAACTTGGAAAATCCTCATTTCTACCCGAATTCAAGGTTAAGGTACCGTTCTATCCGTTAACCGATAATGAAGAACGCACACTTGATTCCATTACGCAACAATTTGAGAAGGCTAAAGGGGCCAGCGATTCATTTTTAAGCGATACGCAACTGAATATCTTAAAACTTTCAGATGAGGAAGCTGCCTATTTGTATGCTGTAACGGATAGTATCTCCAAAAATTTTTTAAACCCTATTGCCCGCATATTGGAATACCGGGAACAAGAAGTCTTGAGACACCTTCCTTTAGGTGCATTAATAGAAAGCCTTTGGCCTGATGGCAAACCGACAACGAACATCGGGGTTACCATAACATTGGATTCCATAACCAAAGAAAAAAACTTTGAAGCTTCGAATACCAAAGGATTCCAATTTTCAAAAAATGATGTTGCGTCCTTAGGCGAACTTATGGACTACGCTTCCATCTGTATGGATTCCATTCAGCAGGTTCTAAATAAAAGGCTGACCAATGAAAAACGTCAGCAAGAACTTGTGGCCATAGAAGAACGTTTGATAGCACAACAACAACAGTTAAAGATGTACGTTGACACCGCCAACGTAAGTAGCAATGCAGAGCGAAAAGCTTTAAATCAATTAAAATCGTTGGCAGATGCCGAATTGACCGAATATGCCTCTTTAGAAGGCTTAGAACCTAAATTAAAAGATGCCCGTGACCTTTTGGACTGTTTCGAGGCGTACGGTTATTTAGCCCGTTCCGTTGCCTTATTACCTGATAACTGGAAAACCATACAAGAAAAGTACAAAGACAGGATTTGGAATCCGTTTATGGCCACTCTTATGGATGAAGAGGTCAAGAAACGAATCACCTCTGCCTATAGAAAGGCATTGGTTCCTTATTTCTTGGCAAAAATTTCCCCAGGGCTTGAGTGTGATGAAGTTGAACCGTTGAATGCTTTGATGCAAGATACCTATCAGCGCATGTTGGAACTTCGCCTTGAGAACACGGCAAAACTAGAGCGAAAACTTCGTAGAACAACAGATCCTGAAACGGTATTGGAGTTGTTCGGCTTAACATCAACCCTAAAAACAAAAGAGTAGATGAAAGGTCGTTATAAGAATACAGCTATATTCGTGGCGTTTTTATTGATGTATTGCGCACAGGGATTCACCCAAGAAACGAATGAAGAAGTGCTTCCGCCATTTTCTGAATTCAAAGATCCAAAAACACGAACCTGGTTCAATACCTATGGAAACATTCGAATTTCAAAACGTTTGTTTTGGGTAGCCCAAACCCATTTTCGGTTTGAGGAAACAGAAGAAACGCCATTTATCGGGCAGATTGGGCAAGTCTACAACCGTCACGCCATTGGGTACATCTACAATAAGAAGATCAATGCCGCACTCGGGGGCGTAATGCGTATCAATTTCAATACCGATGAAAGCTCGACAGATCGAAACGTGGTTCCGGAATTTAGAATATGGCACCAGTACCAGTTCGCCATGCCCGTGTACAGTGCAATGATCTATCATAGAATTCGTATTGAGCACAGATGGACCCAAGGTTTTGAAGAAAACAGTGAGTATATCTTTCGCAATAGATGGCGTTATATGTTCAGGGCAAAAATTCCATTGAACAATCATAAGCTAGAACCTAAAACCCTTTATGTTTCCCCAGAAGCCGAATTGATTATGCAAAGTGGCCGTGCCGTGGTAGGTAGTGTTATGGAAGATTTACGCTTGACCACAACATTGGGTTACATTCTCACGCCCCGTTTGACCGTAGCTGGGGGGTTGATGTATTCTCAGGGACAGACCCTTGAAAATGCCGGTATTTTCAAACAAAACTTAACACTGCGTTTCCATCTTTATTTTTCACCCGATTTTAGAAAGGTGCGCAACAAATTACCGGCAATACATCTAAATGATTGATATCGTACGTAAGTACTACAATATTTGGTGAAATGAAGAAAAGACTATTAATCCCATACATTTTGTTGGCCATTTCATTGGTTCTCATAATGGTGTTCCTCTTTACCACTAATGGTTTAAGAAATCAATTGGATCAATCGAAAACCGAGCAAGCGGCCCTAACTGAAAAAATAGGGGTATATCAAAATTTAACGGCCATGGACTCCCTTGTGGTTCAGAATGATTATCGCTCGGCACTGAAAGGCTATCACGACCTGCAAAAGGCACAAGGCCCCGATAGTCTAACGATCCAATATCGAATTCTATTGACCGAAAGACTAAAGCGTTACCAATTTGAAAAAAATGAGTTATTGGCTATTGAAACGCTCGAGGATTCCAGTATTGTAAAAGAAAATGCGACCCCTTTAGAAATCAGGCGTTACGATTCTTTGAGTTTTGCCCATGAAAAGGCAAAAATACAGCTTAAACGGCTCCGAAATCAGCTGCAGCGGAAATCCGCCGGGGAATATTTGACCTTTAATAGTAAAAAAGGGAACCAAATGCATTACGTAGGGCAGGTCAAGAATCATAAGGCAAATGGTGTAGGTATCGCGTTATTGGATTCTGGAAGCCGCTACGAGGGGGAATGGCTTAATAATGAGCGTCATGGTAAAGGTACCTACTACTGGCCCGATGGAGAGTACTATATAGGTGCTTATGAAAATGATAGACGAAACGGTCTCGGTACCTATTATTGGCCTAACGGAGAAAAATACGTCGGTTTTTGGAAAGATGATAAACGTAATGGTCAAGGCAAATTCTACGGATCTGATGGTGCCATTTTAACAAGCGGTGTCTGGAAGAACGATAAGTTGGTAGAAACCGACAAAAAAGAAAGAAAGGCCAGACGCTAAATGAAATGGGGCATTTATCCATTTCATTACTTCACCAGATTGACATTTCATCACGCATTTAAGACATTTCGGTAAGGTTGTTTGGCTTCTTGATAGGGGATAGTGGAGCTTGCACAAAAATAGTGTATCAATCAACAAAACCCTAGTGATGAAAAACGTTTCCGTACTTCTAATTGTATTGTTCAGTGCTACCATGGGCGCCCAAGAGCAGCTTACCTCTGAAAAATGGCAAGAAGATCTCAGATTTCTTCAAAGGACGGTTCATGAAAAGTATCCGTTCTTATTTAAAAAAATAACTGCGAAGGCTTTTGATGAAAAAGTTGAGGAATTCTATGTAGCCATTCCAAATATGCAAGCGCATGAGGTCGTTGTGGGCTTTTCGAGAATAATAGCCTCGTTCAAATATGGCCATACCAGAATGGGCTATAGTAAGAGCCCGGTTCCTTTTCATCATATCCCCATTGATTTTTATGAGTTCAAAGATGGATTATTCATTAAATCAGCACATAAAGACCATGGAACTATTGTCGGGGCAAAAATTGTGGCAATTGAAGGAGTGAAAATCAGTAAAGCACTTCAATTGGTGGCGCCAACGGTTCCACTTGAAAACGAACAATTTTATAAAGGGTATGGGCTAAACCATCTCACTTTTCCAGAAGTCTTACATGCCCAAGGGGTAACGGATTCTTTACTGGATAGTTTCACTCTTACACTAGAAAAAGACGGAATACAATTTGACTATAGCATACCTTCTACAACGAAACCTGATGCACCCATGAAATATGGAGAGCTCATTACAGGGACTGATTGGGTTGATGGGCGCGATAGATCGTTTACGCCATATTACTTAAAAAACTTTGATAAAATCTATTATTTCGAATTTCTACCAAAAGAAAAAATAGTTTATGTGAGGCATAGCAGGATTAGGAACGACGAAAATGAAAAAGTTGAGGACTTTTATAATCGGGTTTTTAAATTTATTGAAGTCAATGATGTTGAAAAGTTCGTGATTGATGTCCGTTTGAATGGTGGTGGAAACAATTTTTTGAACAAACCGATAATCACTGGAATCATAGCCAATACAAAAATAAACCAACCGGGCCGGTTCTTTGTTATTACAGGTCGTCGCACCTTCTCAGCCGCTCAAAGCCTGATCAATGAATTGGACAATTACACCAACGTGCTTTTTGTGGGGGAACCTTCTAGTGAGAACATCAATTTTTATGGTGACAATAAACGAGTAATCTTGCCGAAGTCAGGCTTACCGGTGTATCTTTCATTCGCTTGGTGGCAAGACAAACCCCAATGGGAAAATGCTGATTTTATTAAACCGCACTATCCCGTGGAATTTACCTATAATGACTACGTGACCAATCAAGACCCTGTCTTGAAGACCATTCTAGACTTTTACCCCACAAATTTCACTATGGAACCATTGGTTTACCTTAATCAACTTTTTGAAGAGGGCAAATCAAAAAAAGCGATTACCGCAGCACAGCGCATGGCCAAAGACTATGCCTATAGCTTTATTGATTTTGAACGTGAAATCAGTAATAAGGCCTTCATATTGTTGGGTAACGATAACGAGCGCGCGCTCTTTTTCTTTGAATTGGCAACGGAGGTTTTTCCAAAATCCCAAAATACCTGGGCTAATTTAGGCCAAGCACAATGGGAAACGGGTAATTTTGAAGGTGCTAAAAATTCTTTCGAAAAAGTGCTGAACCTATCCAATGATGGCAGTGCCGCCGATGTAAAAGCCAGAAGGATGCTTCAGAA
The DNA here is from genome assembly GCF_036985505.1 of Croceitalea sp. MTPC5. Lineage (NCBI taxonomy): Bacteria > Pseudomonadati > Bacteroidota > Flavobacteriia > Flavobacteriales > Flavobacteriaceae > Croceitalea > Croceitalea sp. MTPC5. The sequence continues at coordinate 626,740 of NZ_BTGQ01000001.1, read as the reverse complement.
AATTGAAGCCAAAGAAAAGAAGTAGTTGTATTGGAATACCGTAATAAAGCTTTCAAGATCCTTTAATTTTTAGCTTCCCAACCCATAATTTCATAAGTGGTGTCATTAGCGTCAAGACTATAACGCATTGGCAGCCATTCACCACTATCATCTTTCGTATTATTTTTCATAATGGCTTCGGTTTTCCAATTGCCCCTTGAAAATTTGAATTTTGCGGGCAAATGTAGTTCTGTGGTAATTTCCCTTTCATAATCAGAGATCTTTCGTAAGCGAAATATAGGGTTCCAATTGGTTAGGTTTCTCTGATTTCCCGCTATATAAACATTGTCATCTTTATTCGGAACCTTGACCTTGATCTTTACTTGGTAGGCTTCATTAGAAAGACCGATACACAGCTGATGCGAACTGTAAAAATCTTCATAAATGGAAGCTGTCGTTTTTACAGGTGTTCTACTGTCTAAAACCTCCTTTCCATCAACCACGAACAAATAATTATAGACACCCTCATCAATCTTGTATTTACCTATCCATTTGCCATCTTTCTTAATTAGAAAATCAAAAGCTACGGGTAACCCTTTTACAAAGACTTGTTTGGCATCTTGAAACCCGTTTAGCTCAATGGTAACATTGGTGTTTGCTTCAAAATTCCCCTCAAAAAGATTTAAGATTTTATCCACCTCCATACTGGTATCAGGAACTTCCTTCTTATAATCCTTTACTATTGCTTTTGCTTTTTCAACATTGCCATTTTGATAGTATACGATTGCTCTTGCAGAACGCATCCAATGTCCTGTAGGATTCGATTTTAAATGTTGCTCTAAAAACGGCAACAGTTCCATATTATAATTTTCCTGAAATAAATGGACGAAAACAGCTAATATTTCCTTCTTTCTTTCTTCAGACAAATCAAGCCCTTGGTACATTTTAAAGGTTGACATTCCCCCATGTTTTAGATAGTTGTCGTACAATACCGATATAGGATGGGTTTTGAACAAATCACGGATTAAATAAGATTTTCTACCTTTTGATACTAATTCAGAAATTGAAGTCTTAAATGGATTTTTGTAATCTGAAGTAAAATAAAACCAAATATCCCCGGTATTAAGGTTCTGTATATTGGTATAAATGGTATGGCCCCCGTAAAAGCCTTTCCCTTTTATAGAGGTCATTTCACAAATATCGGTGAAGGAAGCTAGCCCGACTTCTTGCTTTTCAAGATTCTTCTTTACGATTGGAAACCTCCAATAACGCTCTTTATTAGAACTATCCTCATTTCCGCAGATATCGAAATTAGTCGAAATTTGATACTTCTCGTTTTTTAATAGTCTACTGCCCGAAGGGCCAATAATCCCATAGTTTCCATATTTGTCGGCGAGATGCATCTGTGCACTATTAAAGCCAACGTCAAACCAGTAAACATCAAAAAATTCCATTACTTCTTGTACGGTCTCAAAATTGGCCAGAATATGGCTTAATATTTTAAAGTCTCCCTGCGGAAAACTTTTCTTTTCATGCAAGTCTTTAATCAGGGTCGTGGAAATTGAGTTAAAATCATAAAACAGTCCCGCTTCATTCATACCGCCCTCGATACCACCGTTTTCGCCATTTTTTTCAGATTCATAGGAAAGTGTGAAATAGCTATATTTGGTGTCTTCCGTTTTAGGAAATACATTGATATAGTTGGCAAAACTATAAGAGCCGTCTTCATTATTTGCGGCCCATACATGACCATTTTTGTCTTTACCACAGAAGATTGTGCATGCAGTCGTGAGATTAGGAAGCATCATAAAGAACGTTAAATAAGTAAGACCGATCGTATTTAAAACTGATAATTTGCGCATTACTTTTCTCATTTTTGAGTCTTTAACTTGAGTTAGACTTAAGAACCCCGTCACTTATTTGGTTTCTAGCGGTTTATAAACTTATGTCAGGTTGAGCGCAGTCGAAACCTCTTTAAATATATATTTTTTCAAGCCCTCGACTGCGCCCGAGGTGATAATTGCTTGTTTTTGTTGGCATTTGTCCTCTTTTGGACCGACGGTTACATTGAACCCACATTATTCAAATGGTAGGGTACTATTTACCCCACTTTAGTTATCAATACAAATTTAAGCCTACAAAGAATTAAGATAATTGTAGAAATCTGCAACTAAACCGTAGCTACGACTAAATTCTTTTGCTTAGAAAATTCTTTTGGGGAGACACCACTAAAGCGCTTAAATTCTTTGGTAAAATGAGCGTTGTCGAAATAGCCTAAATCTAGAGCAGTATGTAAAATATTGTATCCCTTTTTAAGTATTATACTAGATTTTCTTAAGCGAATAATAGTTTGATATTCTTTTGGGCTGATCCCGATATATTTCATGAAATCATTTCCCAACGTTCTGATGGACTGTTTATATTCAGGAAGTAAATCGGCCATACTTTGCATTCCATTATGTTTTTTAATGAAGATGACGGTTTGTATAAAATTGTGTTTGATTACAATATTGCTTCTGAATTCCTTTAAAAACAAATGACCAATGGTTTTTGAGGCCATTAGCTTTTGTTGGTCACATTGCCAATCGATTTTAGCTAAAACCTTAGTGGTTTCAATGAATAGATCGGAAAAAATAATTCTGCCATCAATTATTGAATCCACTAAATTAATAGCATGATTTTGAGATAAAATGGCTAAGGTCCAAGGTTGAAATTTTACACCACAGACCTTGTAAGGACCTGAGGCATTTAGATGACCAGAAAAACGCAATTGCCCCCAAAATAAAATTTTATTTGGTGAGACTACGTCTTTATTACGAGCACTAACAGAAATAGGACGATTAGCGACCATCAGCTCTGGATGACCATCAGGCAAGAAAAAGCTATGCTCGGGATCATAACATTCGAAATAGTAAATGCTGTTTAAATAATCATTGTAGGGATAGGGTATTTTAAATTCTTTTATCTTCAAAAGGAACTAAAAACTTTTGTTGGTGAAAAATCAGGTCAGCACTAAGATAGACGTATTTTTTAGCGGAATAGTTGCCTTTAGCATTTTGATCTGAATAATTCGCCTTGGCAGAACCGGATAAGGCAAAATATTTTGCCTTCCTTTTTCCTATGGGATTTATAAACCCAATCAACCCATCACTTCTTTTCATATCACCTATCCTTTTGCGGCATACAGAAGCCTATCCTTATATTTTCAATGCTTCTTGGCTACCACATAAAGTAAGACGCCCTACAGGGAATTTTGGAACTGAATTGTACATCGGATTCATAAAAGCCCTTTTTGGTGGAACAATTTTCCATCCCTCTTTTCGAAACAGTTCTATAAGGTTATCACTAAACAAAGACACCAAAAGATTATGATTTAAAAAGGGGATGTCATTGTAAAATAGGGTCGTAGGTATCTTGGCTATATCAGTCGTGGTATCTGATTTTGAAAATAGGGCAGAAGGGAGGTGCTATTGCGAATCAATGGATTTATTCTTGTTGAAAACACATAGACCAACGGTGATTCGTATAATCGATTTAAAATTTAAACTTACTTTTTAAACGTAAAAAGCCAGCGCCTTTTCTTCCTATACCTAAAGGTGTAACATCACTGTCGTTTAAAGGTTTTTCAAAAGAAGCTTCCATCATAAAGCCTTCTTTCACTTCGTGCCCTATGCCCATAAGCAAATCCATTCTGGGCGGTTCACCAGCTAGTCTAAAATCCCATTCCGCTTGGGCACCACCAAGAAGATACGTCTTCTGCGAAATGAATTTTTTTAACAGGATAGGAACCCTAAAACGTTCGGCAATCAAATCGCGATGGTAAAATCCGCTTAATGCCACATCAAGGCCATTGGTCAATCCATAAGTAACGTTAAAATCGGTATATCGTGAATTGTCCCCAAAATCAGGATATCCGAAGCTATCGATATTTAGTGCTGGTTTTTCGATTTCCTGCGCTTGCGACCAAAACTGAAAACAACCTAAAAAAACCATGAAAATCCACTTTGTCATAACACCAATTTACTACATAAATGTTTGTTTGCCCATTAAAATCACTTGATTTACGAGTTATTTAACTGTTAAAAAGATTTGATGTTATTGATACATTAATTTAAAACGGCAAGTGTATAACTTACTTTCCTTCAATATCTTACCAAGATAAATACTATGATTTAACAATTTTCTACAGTAGAATTGGCTATATTTAAAAAAATAGTTGTGATGAGAACGAACCTTTCCACTAAATGGGAACTACTTTTGTTGCCCACTTTTTTTTTGATACTGTTGTTAAGTTCATGTAGCAGTTCTTCTTCCACTGAGGAAGTGCCGCCACCATTACTTAACGAGCCGGTCGATGCAAAAGCCGTTTTATTTGTGGGCAATAGTCTGACCAATAATAATAGCATGGCTGAAATGGTACGCCAAATGGCTTTTACCACAAACCGCTCCCTTTTATACACACTACATGCGCCAGGTGGCACCACGATTGCAGAACATGCCAGTTCTACCGAACTGGAGGCTAAAATCAACTCCCGGGAGTGGAATTTTGTATCCATCCAAGCACAGAGTTTTGCCTTTGTCCAAGATACGCCTTTCGTTGAAAACAATGTCTTTCCAGACGTTTTAACGGTGGTGGATAAGGTCAGCGCCAATAACAGTTTTACCATACCACTCTATTATATGACTTGGGGACAGAAAGATGGGGACGAGACGCTCTGCGGCCCATTACCGGATTACTGCACATTTGAGGGTATGAACGGAATTATTAAAGAGAATTACCTGAACATAATGAACAGAACCAATGGGCAGGTCAGTCCAGGCGCGGAACTTTGGAGTGTTATCAGAGATCGTCATCCTGAGTTGGATCTTTATGCATTTGATGGCCGTCACCCAAGTATATTGGGTAGTTATGTCATCGCATTATCGTTCTATACCATGATTTTTAAAGCAGACCCAACTGAGGTTACTTGGCACCGGGATGAGCTCGATGCGGCAGATGAAGAATTACTACGAGACATAGTTAAAGAAGTGGTTTTTGACCGGATTTCAGAATGGCAGGCAAATTAAAGTGAATTATTGCAGCTGTATTTTCTTTATCAAGAGTACTACGACCGGGTATAATTGTTGATTAAATTGCTTCATTGTAAACGGCCCATATAGATTGGGCTGTGTATCTATACCGTATTAAAAACGGTATCTTACGATTAAGAAAGTACATCAAATTACCGTGTAATCGACGACCTAGACCTCGATTTAAGAACCCACTGAAATAAACCTTCTTGTCAACTACCAAATCTACGTTTTGGATTCTTCCAAAAAATGACCTTGTATGGAACAGTGGCATGTTTTTCTTAAAAAAAAGGTTTTTTGTAAGAAAATAAACTCAAAACGAGACAAGAACCTTAGAATTTATAAGGTTTTCCTATAGTTGGATTTAAAAGCTAATTTTTATATTTAAACACTCCAACCAATAGACTTCCTACAATTGAATTCCCCCATGGAAATTACCCAAGATCGGGTATTGACGAATTCTTGAAAATAGTCAAACTTTAGCAAATGCAATAAAATTTAAGAACACCAACTAAACCAATAAGACCAGTACGCTTAGTGCAAAGTGGACAACCAAAACCAATTGAAAATGAACGTGAATATTCCGTCGTATTTAGACAAAGAATTTGTCATCAATGACAACTTGGCCCTTATTCGCAACCCCAATAACCTAAAACAATTTTCTAGGTATAAAAGCGGTGATACCATTCCTCCCGATTCCCAAATAGGGCAAAGGAAACAAATCCCTTTACGTACAAAGGTCAGGGCTGAAGCGGTAAAAACGGATAGTGCGAAGAATGTTTATGTGTATGCCATACCTATTGATGCCCCTAACTTTATCCCCTCAGGTTGGACGCGTTCAACGAATATAGCTGGAGGGCTTCTCAATGAGATCGTAAATTACGTTCCAGCAGAATGGGATTTGGAGCCCATGGGCGATAATTTCACCGTTATAGACAAAAATGCACTTGTCCGTCAAGGTCCCTCCAATTTCGATAGTATCGGCGAGGTTGTGCCTTATGGCAGCTATGTGGAAATTACGGCACGTTCGAGGCAGACGAATCCTATTGGAAAATATGTTCGAATACGCCATGTGGTAATCAAAAATGGTATTTTGACCTCGGGTGAGCCTATAGGATGGACGCATTCCAGCAATTTAGTCGCGGGAAATTCGCAGGTATTCAAAACGGAACAATGGGCGCATAGTAAAGGGGACAATGCTGCATGGCGAAGTGGTAATTTCATTGGGGCTAAAATACTTATTGCAATCATAGGGACCGGAGGCCAACTGCAGAAAATTGCCATGGAAACTTTTGAACCGTATCTGAGCTTAATGGAAGCGGCCAAAAAGAATAATCTTACTATTAGCATTACCAGTGGGTTTAGAACATTTGCGAAACAAGAACGACTTTATGACGGTTGGAAAAATGGAGAGGCCGGTTTTAATCGAGCGGCCAAACCCGGACGCTCGAATCATCAAAATGGAATCGCCTTTGATTTGAACACCATAGGCTTTGAGGGCACCGTACTTTATGATTGGTTAAAGGATAATGCCCCGCGTTTCGGGTTTATCCGTACCGTAAACAAGGAACATTGGCATTGGGAGTATCTACCCGATACGGCAAATGAACTTCGTGCCGAAGGCAAATTTAAGCTAGATAGGGTCACCAAATAAAACCTCAAAAAGAATAGCCGAACCAATCCAAAACCAAAATCGATCTTAAAAATTCAAAATAGCACAAAATGACAGGAAGTGTAGCTTTAGACGTTGTTATCGGACTTGTTTTCATATATTCCATATACAGTCTGTTGGCGTCCATCGTTCAAGAGATGATTGCAAATTTTCTGGGCTTACGCGCCAGAAATTTAAGGCATGGCATAAGTAGGATGCTCAAGGACGAACCGAAAAAAAAGAGTAGTAACATTGTTACGAGAGCAGTCTGGGATACTAAAGAACGCCTAAAGCGCAATCTTATCCCAGAAAAGGAAACACATAATTTGGTGAAAGCCTTTTATGAGCAACCAGTTATCAAATACCTCGCCTCAGGGCGCTTCTTTTCAAAACCCTCTTATATCAATCCGTCAGATTTTTCAAAGGCCCTAATGGAAATCCTCAAAGCAAAGGGTGACCCAAATTCCTCGGTAATAGATAGGGTAAGGGAGGGCTTGTCAAATGCCGATCAAGATATGGGGGAAGAGACCAGAACCTATCTGCTTTCACTATTAGAAGATGCCCAAAACGATTTGGTAAGGTTTAAGTTCAACCTAGAGGAGTGGTTTGACCATACCATGAATCGTGCAAGCGGGTGGTACAAGCGTACCATTCAGGCTATTTTAGTATTAATCGGTTTCGGGGTGGCGGTATGCTTTAATGTGAATACGGTGGAAATCGTATCGATCTTGGCCAAAGATGAAGCGGCCAGGGATGGTATGGTGCAACTAGCTTCCAACTACATGAACGAAAATGAAGAGATCTTAGCGCTGTACAGGAAAGGGCAAAAAACCTCGGATACCCCTGAAACGGAGAAAGATTCAATTAACGAAGAAGTTGTTGAAGCACCAGTAGATGAACTCACCCTTAACAGGATGGATTTCGATAGTAAGCTTGACAGCCTGTTAAAAGTAAGAACGGATTTGGAAAAAGATCGTGAAGAGGTGAACAATATTATGGGTTTTAGACCAATTGAGGATTTGCCTGCCGAACCGTTGACCACTTATAAGGGCGAACGTACTTCAAGACACCGTATTGTCGAAAGCTGTGGCGAAGCGTATATCGTCACGTTCCCAAGTGCCTTTTTGGCGAACAGAACGAAGGATTACTATAGTATTGAGAAAAGAACGGTTGGTACGAAAACCGATACCTATGCCGCTTTTCAAGACATACCGTATATATGGGCCAACTTTTGGGGCTATCTCATCACAGCCTTCGCGATTTCACTAGGGGCACCTTTCTGGTTCGATATACTCAGTAAGCTGATTAAGATTAGAAGTTCCGTACAAGCAAAATCAACAACTGCCAGTATAGCGGAAAATAGGCAACAGGGGGCAGTTCCGGTAAATGAAAGGGTAGGCTAATGAAAGTGACCGTCACGAAATATCTGAACGTTAGGGTCGGTGAACCTAGCATAAACGCGCCCAATTACCAGTATTTGGTACCAGGTTGCGTTATCGAAGTGGATGGGAAGCTGTATGAAGGGGAACCTTTTCATGGCAATACCCTGTGGTATAAGGATAAAGCCGGAAATTATTATTGGAGTGGGGGGATTCATCCCAATCCTGAGCTCCTTTCACTAATTACGGATTCCGATTTTTGGTTCGAAAAACTTCACATAAATGATATTTGGGAGACTTATGCTGAACAAGGAGATCAAAGTACAGTACTCATTTTAGACACTGGAATCAATGATGAGCTTGACACTTTCTCAGGAGCCCTTTACGAAACTCCTAAAAATTTTGTGCCGGGTTCCACAACTACAAAGAGTGTAGATCCCCAAAATCATGGTACTCATTGCGCGGGCATAATTGCATCTAGACCTTTGAAGTACAGAATTGGTATCGCACCATATTCAAAATTAATGGTTGCCAAAATCAATGAACGTGGGTCACTCAAAGATGCCAGTAGCATGAATGACGCCTTAGAAGAGTATCTCAAACCCAAATACGATGGGCTAATAGATATTATATCCATTAGCCAATCTTTGCTATTGTCCGATGTAGACTTGGAGAGACTGATTAACGAACATTTGGCCAAAGGTAGGATTGTCATCACTGCTATCGGAAATGATAGCTTTCAGGAAAACCTGAATATTGAGCAATATCCTGGATTTTACAAAAGCACTATTGCTGTTGGAGCCTGTGAGCGAGATCATAGTTTATCCAACTATACGTGTTATCCATCAGCAGTGGATATTTTTTGCTATGGTACCGATATTAAGTCATACACAAAGGAGAATTACCCTTTACCGCTTACGGGAACAAGCCAGGCCACGGCCATGGTATCGGGTATCTGTGCACTGGTCGTTTCTTATTTAAAAAAGCGGGGTGAAACGATATCCAATACCGAATTAAAGAAGTTACTGCAACGTACCGCGATTCCCTTAACAAACAACAATGATTACAAATTGATACAACCTAAAATGATTTTTGAACAATTAATACTAGCCGTATGAAACAGTTACAACTTACTAAAATGTATTGGCCGGTGGTGTTGGCATTGACTTTGTTTTTTAGTGGATTACATGCACAAGACCAAGACAGAATAGCCTATTATGATGCTATTGCCCTGTCCAAATTATATGAAAGCAACAAACCTGATGGAATACCCGTACTTAATGCAGAAACTTGGGAAGTCTTAAAATATTATTATCCAGATAGATTGGATTTGCCTAAAGTGTTTACCAACCCATTCTTAAAAAACTATTTCGCACAAGGGACAAGTGCAAGTCTTTTGGGTACAGCTGAATTTAGCAAAAATCTAGAGCAGGGTTTCGGTGGCCTAGGAGGCCTCAATGTCACAACCATAGCTGATGGCCTCGCTAAGTTTTTGGTAAAACGAACGAAACAAGAATTAAGTATCAACTTTTTTCAACGATTTATTGATGTTTTGGAGGACGACAAAACCAAAGATCTACAGCTACTCTTTCCAGATACCTATGGGGTTTTAAAAATCGTAGATCAAGAAGTATATCAATTCGCAAATTACATCAACACCCTACGGGAGACCTTTGAGAAAGACCTTCAAAATATCCTGACAAATTTGGAGGCCTATTTGGATACAAACCGAAAAAACCGATATGCCACTGATGGCAATGATGAAATTGCACAAAAAATCGAATATTTTCAGGCGGCCTTGTTGCTAGTGAACAACATACGTCAGGGCAGTCATCCTGCAGAGGCCATTGGCAAATTGAAGGATGTATCCTTTCATCCTAACAATAAAATACTGATTGATGTAAAGGAAGCCGCAAAGGTTTTTACAATTTTTTCGAACTCCTTAAGGTCCACCAATGCTAATCGGTATTGGATAAATACTGAAGAATCAAGGGTACTCACGAACCCTGTGACCTTCAATATTTATTTGGGGTTATTATACCAACAATATGGAACTGTACCCATCTTTCAACAATCCTTTGGGGAGTATTTAAAAAAGGTTGCCGAAAATGATGCCTTTATAGAAAATTACAAGAATTACATTAAGAAGTTCATTGAGCAGTCAGAAAAAGTGGCACTGGCCATAACCGACATTAAACAGAAGAAGAATGCTGGCGAAAAACTGGATTCGTATAAAGAATTATTTCAATCTTCGGTTGGATTATTAAAAAACCTTGAAGAAGTTTCAAAACTTAATTTTGGAATAGAACTTATCGAAAAGAATGGAGTTATCCATATTTTTAATCTGGTCAATAGTATTTATTTAGATATCAATGAAGGTAAGTACAATGCGCTAATCGTGGATTTATCCAACCTTTTGACCAAAATTTTTGGAGAACGGAATTTTGCATGGAAAAACGAGTTGGTGCGATATGGCACCTTCGTCGCCAATGTGGCCAAAGCTGAAGATAGTGATGAAGTACAGGCAGCCATTGAGGCCATAGCACTACCTGTTGGCAGCGCTTCCATAAAAAAAGGATCTAAATTTAATGTAGCCTTAAACTCCTATGTTGGTCTTTCAGGGGGATATGAACGTAACGGACAGACTGGGGACTTTGATTTTAGTCTAGGTGTCAATGCCCCTGTTGGGGTAGCCTTAAGTTGGGGGCACAATACTACCAAAAGGAGCGGTTCAAGCAGCCTCTATTTTCCGCTTATTGATATCGGGGCGGTAACCAGTTTTCGATTTGGTGATGACCAGACCGAGGAGCTTCCCGAAATTAAATTGGAAAATATTTTCGCCCCCGGTGTTTATTATGTTTATGGCTTCCCAAAAGCGCCGATTTCTTTGGGCCTAGGTGGGCAGTTTGGGCCTCAGTTGCGTGAAATCACATTGACGGATAATTCGAATCTCGACAACGGGATTTCCTTTACCCTACAATTCTTTATCGCAGTAGACATTCCCCTACTTAATTTTTATACCAAATCAAGATAGTTCAAATCACTGCTTATAAAATGTCATCCATTCAAAAGTGTAACCGTATGTTCGAGGATTTTAATTTTAGCAAGGAAGATATTTCCCTAGCGAAAAGTTTTTTTGATGAGGCCGATGCCCTGCTGCAAGCTTCAATAGCAGACCCAGAATCCGGGCTTGGTAAAAAATTGGATGAAGAGGGGCAGATTGGCATCAATTATATATCCGATGCCATGGTTTCTGAGATTACCTTGGATAGCAATGGCGATGAAGTACCAAAAAAGCGGCCTGTTATTGACTTGGTACAACAAGGCGGTGGTATGTGGGGTATCGCTCTGTTGGGGTACTGTTATATCTTGGAAAAAGTGGGTATTCGTTTTTTTAGTCATGGGGGCACCAGTGCCGGTGCCATCAATGCCTTGTTTTTATCTTCCATTCCGGCCGGTATTTATAAGCTACCCCCATACGTTCGAAAGGAAACTGCCAATAGTTCGCTTAAATCGGAATTACTAACGCTAATGGTCTCTAAAATGGATTTTTCGGCCTTTATCGATAGTAAGGGTATTGCACAGTGGTTTCAGTTAAAATTGTTCAAAAGTGTACGATCTGGACGGTTACAGCTACTCATCGGTCTCTCATTGGTACTCATTCTTAGTTTGGTATATTTCATACTGAGTGTAACATTGGTCGAATATGGTATGACCACTATTCAGGATGTGAGCTACTTTTCCTTTGTAATCGGAACCTTCAATACCATCGCCTTAGTCTTATTGATTTACATTTTGATTACAAAAAAATTAGGGGAACGGTTCGGGTTGAACACTGGTGATAAGTTTTTGGATTGGGTCAAAGGGAACCTTGAAATACTGGGGATACAAACGACGGAAGACCTTTATGCCAATTTGGGCAAGACTAATCTAATACGCGAAAAGAATACCCCCGATAAAGAGGGCGCGATGATCTACACCGTACAGAACCCGGTGACCGAAAAGGGGAATACAACCAAGAAAACCCCTCGGGTCAAATCAAAACACCCAGAATTGGTATTCATCACGGCCAATTTAACCCACCATCGTATTGTGAGGTTTCCGGCACGTGCTGGCGATTATTGGGAGAATCATATGAAGGTACATCCGGCTGCCTATGTGAGGGCGTCTATGTCGTTACCATTTATATTTGAGACCTTTGTCCCGAATAATGACACGCATTTCAGTATTAAGGAACCGGCCAATAAGGTGAAATTTGAGGTTCGCATGGTCGATGGCGGCATGTTATCCAATTTTCCCATACGTGATTTTCACAGAAGTGATGGTAAATCGCCTAGTTTTCCAACTTTTGGGATATTACTTTCAGAACGTCCTAAGATTGCATCACAGAAACATATGCAAGGGAAGAAAAATACCCTTGCCCGATTTATTTCCAGTTTTATCTCAACCTTCAGGAATTTTTATGACAACGACTACCTTCTAAATCAAGAAGAGATAAACATGTTGATAGAAACAGTGAATACACTACAAGAGGGCAGTAAAAACACCCATATCAATTGGTTGGATTTTGGTATGTCAAATGACGACAAAAAGTTGTTGTTTAAACGAGGTGCGGAAGCGGCTATCAAGCAACTTGTAAAATTTGATTGGGAAACGTATAGGGGAATTCGGCAAAAAACAGTCACCAGATGAGTTATAAAGACAAATTGAATAGCGCAAGTAATAAATGGGCCATACTTTTCATAGGTACCATCGTAGCATTTCTACCATTTTACCATAGTGACGTCATCAAGGTTCCTAAATTGGGAAAATTACAGTTTTCACGGAAACTGGAAGAATTCAATGCCCTGGCCTTGAAATTATCCGATGCCATTTATAATAATCTGTTGTACGATGTGGTCTTTATAGCGGTATACACCCTATTTTTTTATTTCGCCTTTAAGGTCTTTGAACTCTCTTCGAAAGCATCCTTTACAAAAAGGTTCAAAATGGTATTTGTCATTCCGGGTATTTTAGACCTTTTAGAAAACCTACTTACCTGCCACTTGCTTTCAAATCCTGATAAAACACTGGTCTTTGATATATTTTTCTGGGTCGTAAGGGCGAAGTTTACGGTCATCATCCCCTTTGTGATCATCAATTTCACCATAGTCATCTATTATCTGATTAAGCTCTATGATGCTTATGTGATTCGAAAAAAAGAACGTCAAGAACATAAAACGGCGATTCGTAGCGAATAAGGAAAGCAGGGATGTTACCTGGACTATGACTGGTATATACGTTTGGCATACCATCAATTTTCACGAAGGTCCATGTTGTTCCGGTCGCTACGGTTCCAATAAGTCGTGTACCCCGTTCTTTAAATGATAAAGCGTATTGATTTCGGTGTCGGTGAGCTTTCGGTTGAAAATGGACAGCTCATCCATAAGCCCAATATAACCAAGCCCTAAATATATATTGGATTGTTCTGGATTCCATGTAAAAGGGGTTCCGATGGTATTACGGCTACCCCTGTGTTCTCCATTGATGTAAAGTGAGGCTTGACCATTTTCGGTGTTCAGGTTGGAAAAATTAATCAAAATGTGGGTCCATGCGTCACTACCGAAGGGTGGATTTTTGACCCCGGTAAGGCGATTTATGAATATTGGATTTTCATTATCAGGTCCTTTGGGGTTTGGATTCCAGACCTCTCGATCCCCTATAACGCCCAATCTAAAATCACGCGGGTTTTCTTTGGTAAAGTCTACCCAAATAGCGGCGTCATTATAACCCGAATCGGTAATTTGAATGGGATCGCAATACCCCGGTTCCAAGTCCGTTTCAGGATCTAGGCTTAGCCAGAAAGAAATGGCACCGCTCCAGTTTTCCGTATTATAGGCCACGTTCTTTTCACTGGCATAGTAGATCGTGCCGCGACTACGTGCCGTAAATACCAGACCAGACCCATACCTTCCTTTTCCCGCTTCCCTTCGAATATCGGTTTTATGCAAGCCTTGTCTGGCCGAATCCCTCTCCCTTCTATTGGGTACGGTATATAAATGGGCATCCCCTAAGGCAAAATCCGCATCTATGGAGTCATCGAATGAGGCATAAAAGGTAAGCGCCTCTTTTAAAATGGTAGCTGCTGGGTTTTCTGAAGTTATTTCCTCGGCTGATTTCTTTTGCTTGCAAGCGCAAATCAAGATAAGGTTGAGGGTTATTAAGAGGATGGTGGTCGTAGCGGTTGGTTTAAGTGGCATGGCATGAAAATAAAATTTGTTCTGCTATCAAAGATACCTATTAATGGATTTGGTCTTTAGTACGTTGGATTGCTTCTGATTCCTTTGAAAAGCGTTTTAAAAGTACAAAATTGAGTATTGAAAACACTATTCAGCAGCACAAGGGAATAAAATATAAAAGACAAACGGATTGACGAACAACAATCAAATCATGAAAAAGACTGTAAGCCACACGCTGCCCTTCATATAACAACATTTCTCGATTTGACCTAAAAGTGTATCTTTAATATATGGAAATGCTGCGTGCGTATTTTAACGGTTTTGGAGCGCTCTCCGAAGCAAATATGGATTTCTTATTAGGCCATATTCACGAGGGGAGTCTATCAAAAAAGCAAAAGCTTATCCAAGCCAACCAGACTGTTGGTTCAATTTACTTTGTAACAGAAGGGTTTCTACATTATTACACGCATAATGATTTTGGAAATCAAGTAACCTTAAAGATTATCGCACCAAATTTTTGTTGGACGATCATGGATAGTTTCTTCCATCAAAGACCGACCTTAGATGAATGTCAGGCCCTTAGCGATGTGCGTTTCCATGAACTTAAAAAATCGGATTTTTTAAAGATCAAGGCCAAGAATGTAATACTTAGTAATTTTATCCAAAACATTACCGAACAGATTTTATCGGCCAAAGCATTAGAAGTCAGAAAACAGCTAAGCATGTCAGCGGAAGAGCGTTATCTCGATATCTTAAATACAAACCCCAAGATTGTGCGAGAGGTTCCCGTAAGTATCTTGGCTTCCCTTATAGGAACTTCTAGGGAAACCCTTCATCGAATTCGTAGGCGACTTTCCGCAGCTTGATTTCTTAATTTTTTGTTAGTGTGTCATATGACACAGTTTTTTTATGTCGTATTCGTGATTTTTAGGTATTGATATCCATACATAACACCAAAAAAATCGAGAAACCATGAAAAAGCTAATGCGAATCTTATTTATTATTGCCCCTTTAATGTTACTAGCGCAATCAAACAAGGCTGAAAAGGTATATACGTATGCCCTGCAACTTGATACCCCGCAAGAAAAACTGTGGAACACCCTTATCGATTTTCCCAACTTTGACAAATGGGATGATTCGGTGGTCGATGTGCGATGTGCCGGAGCGCTCAAAAAAAAGGGTATTTGTCAGGCCATCTTAGCCACAGGTGAACTCTTTGAGATTACGATTACTGATTTTGTCGAAAACGAGGGCTACACGTTACGGTATAAATTGTCGTCTGGTAACGTATATGTCAAAAGGGCCATAGACCCAAGTAACAATACCCTCACCGAAACGGTTTGGTACACCGGAATTTCAAAAAGGACCTTTGAGAAATACAAAGGGAAAGACTATAAGGAAATTCAAGAAAAAAGAATGCTGGCGCTAAAAGAATATATCACGGATTAAGATTAAACCCTAACTACGAGGTGATCTTGCCATTACCCAAGAGCGATCATCCGATGTTGGAAGTAAAGTAAAGCATACCAAGGCAGCCTTGAAGCGTTCTGAATAGCTAATGCAAGTACTCGTTAGTAAAGTCGTTGCAATGGAAGAGCTATCGTAAGGGCAATGAATTTGAAAAACTGCCGGTAAAATTGCAAAGGGATCTTTCTAAAGTTCCCGAATCTTCATATTGCGAAACCAAGCATTGAAATACCAGTTTTGAAGGGCA
The DNA here is from genome assembly GCF_036985505.1 of Croceitalea sp. MTPC5. Taxonomy (NCBI): domain Bacteria; kingdom Pseudomonadati; phylum Bacteroidota; class Flavobacteriia; order Flavobacteriales; family Flavobacteriaceae; genus Croceitalea; species Croceitalea sp. MTPC5. Next base: position 610,729 of record NZ_BTGQ01000001.1, on the reverse strand, counting down.
ATCTTACCTTGGGTAGCCGCTCCGAAACCTTTGGTGTCCTTAAAACGTGAAGCAGCAATTTTATCACGCCAAGCCGTCGATGTAAAATCTTCTTTAGCGGTTAGTTTTCCATTGAGGTAGAATTCAACTTTTCCGTTTCGCTGTATAATTTTAGAGGTGTTCCACTGTGCGGTATTGTGCACTTCAACCGGATTGTGCTGGGGCGATATTCCCCAAAGGCAGCCCGCTCGTTTCAAAGGGGTGTTCGTATCTGAATGGGTTGGCTCCAACAATTGGTATTCCGGTCCCGTTTGATAGGTAGCTTGATACTGTGGGGATTCTTGTACATTGATAAAGACACCTCCGTTTCCACGTATGGCCATTTTCCAATCAAAAACCAGCTCATAATCTTCATATTCCTTGTCGGTGGTCAAATCGCCGAAAACCCTATTTTCATTGGTCGCGTTACAAAAAAGGGTGCCATTGCGCACTTCCCATGCAGAAAACCGGGTAGAATCCGGCTTATTGTAGAGGTGCCATCCATCTAAAGTTTCTCCATCGAAAAGCAAGACCCAACCTTGTTCCTTTTCACTGGCTGATAATTGGTTGTGCACTTGGTTTTCAGCTACCCATTTTTTGGTCCTCCAAGTTTGTTTTTTGGATTTTCCGTCCGTTCCGCAAGACACCATTAGAAATACGATTATAACTGCGCCAAGAAAGATGTTTCGAACCATTCCGCTTTTTATTTTAAGCTCTAAAAACTACAATAATATTCCCATTTTCCAGTAAAATGGCACTACTTTTTAAGTTACTCTTTTTAAGAGTACAAATCATGGGTTGATTGCCTTAAAATTAGTATTGACAAGGCGACATAAAGTTTAAAAGGGTTTCATGACCGGTTTAAAACTTCCCTAAAAGTATTGTATAAGTTTTGTGAGAGCCAAAATTGTAATGTATCTGGAATGAACACGGTATTATTTATTCTGATTTATAAATTGTATCACCTCCTCGGCAAACCGATCTGGTTCCGTGGACATGGGTGAGTGTCCCGATCTTTCAAAAAACACAAGTTTTTTTTCGTTGGAACCTAAATTGTCAAAAGCTTCTTGGGCATAGAATTCAGGAACGACCATGTCATACCTCCCCCAAAGTACCAATGAAGGGATGCGAATCGCTGAAAGTTGTTCTGTGTATGACAATTCCCCTATAATATCCTCATCTAAGATGGATTGGATTTTTAATAAGTTCCATACAAAAGTGAGTAGATTATAATCAGAAACCCGAATTCCCCCATTTTCCGGTCCGTTGATAAGATTATCATTTTTTAAAGAATCCTCGGCATTGAACGCAAGGCTATTCAAAATGGCAAAATCGTCAAGACTGACCGTATTTCTATCGATTTTATCCAGTTCTTCATAAACAGATTCCCAAAAGGACACACTGTTTTCAAGTTCAATTTGGACTGCGGCAACCCGCTCAAAGTTCTTAATATATTCGAAGTAGAGATCTCTCGGATTGTGACTACCATCGACATTGATCCATCCTAAAAATGCACTTTGATCTTTTAATAAAGTTGCGGGGCCCAGGGCACCTCCCCAGCTATGGCCTAATAAAAAGAACCTGGAGTCATTGCCATAAATACGCTGTATGACCTTCACCAAGGCAAGCACATCCTCAGCCATCAAATCAATAGTGACCTCATCTTCTGAATAGCTCCCCTGTGACATACCGGAACCACGCTGGTCAAAATAGACCACCCCATAGTTATACTCAATCCGATCAAACGCATTTCCTTGAAAACCTAAACCGGCACCACCCGGACCGCCGTGTAAGGTGATAAGAAATATCTTTTCATTGGCATTTCCCTTGATATAGGCCGGCATATCGGCACCTTTATGACGTACAAAGACCGTAGCGTCAAGATTATTCAATGTATGCTCATTTGAGCAGGAATTCACAAACAATGTCGCCATTGCCAGAACCATTATTTTGAAGTTATGGATAACAAACTGTTTCATTGTTTTTTATTTTTAAAGTTGAACCGAAAACCATATTGCAAGAAAAAAGTTGGGAGTGTTCCTGCATTATAGTTAAATCGCGGGCTATAATTGATATTGAAATAGCTTCCAGAACGTACTTTCCCTTTACGCTGTTTACCTATTCCTACTGATAAGGAGGGTGAATAAAATCCACGGCCTGGTAAGAATACCCGATCTACCGAATCGCCATCAACCTCATAGGTCTCAGGCAAAAAAGAACGATAGTACCCAAGGGGGTTTAGTTCGATACCGAATTGTTTGCCCTTTTTATTGGTGCGTCGCCATGTAAGACCAAAATTAGTGTACACCCCAGTATCCGTTTTTGATGAGAAGTTCGTTACGAATCCCAAATTCCCATTAAATAAGAACTGATGGGTATTCGTACGCTCGTTGCCTTTACGAATTTTCGTTTTCCCGCTTTCCTTCCAAAGATATTCGGTTCCAACTGACAGGCCATTACTCCAAAATACCGTTCCTATGAACCCCACTTTGAATTCAACCCTATCCCAAAAGTGTTCAGGGAGTGGGGTCTTCGAAGTTTGGTCTTTTGATGTGTTTTGCCCGTAATTAAGGGTGGTGCATAAGAATAGCAAAAATACAGGCACCTGCGATTTATGTTTCATATTTGATTGGTTGAAAACAAAAATATCTTTACAAGAATCAATTTTCGTTAAAGATTGTGTAATTAATACTTAAGGAATAGCCAAAAGAGTAACGCACCTTTACCCTTTTCCTTATTCAAGTCGATTTAAATCGATGTTCATTTTGGCATCTGAAAAGTCTGTTACTACGAGGTTCGCTGATTCCAGGTTGGATACGAAGGCAATGGTTAATCACCTTGGCTATGATTTTGGTAAACCCGCTATTTTTTTTGATACGATGACCTTATACATCGCACTAACGGGCACGATCTTGTTTTCAATCGACAAATGTGTCTTAGTTGCTTTGGTTACCCTTTCCAAATTGGCAATGTACGACTTATGGGTACGTTGGAAGTTTTCGGATAATAAAGTGGCGATATGGATTAGTGTTTCTGAAATCAGGTACATTCTTGAATCGGTAAATATCTTCAAATAATTCCCAAAACTCTGAATATACAAAATGGATGTAAAAGGAATATTGACCGGAACCCCATCGTGCCTTATTTGAAGTTCTTCGTTCCCACTATTTTTTTTTACTTGTTTTAGATTTGAAGTCGAGACTTTGTTTATTGCTTTTAAAAACCGTTCAATTTTTATGGGCTTAAGTAAATAATCCACAACCCCATGCTCATAACTCTCCAACGCATATTCAGAATAAGCAGTCGTCAAGATAACTTTTGGTGGGTTAATCATGGAGCGTAAAATGCCCATTCCGTTGAGCTCGGGCATTTCAATATCCAAAAAAACAAGGTCAAGTTCGTTGTGTTGGGAGAAATTGACAAATTCAAGCGGATTTCCGGTACTTAGTACCAATTCAAAGGTGTTGATTTTCGAACAATAGTCCTCCAGCACTTTACGCGCTAGAATCTCGTCATCTATGATGCCAATTTTCATCATTTATTCGGGGCTTTTAGATCAATGCTTAAATCAACGCGGTATACTTTTTCCGTATCACTGATTTTCAACACGTGCGATTCGGGATAGAGCAGGTTTAGACGTCTTTCCACATTCTCAAGCCCCATGCCCTCCCGCTTTGATTTAGGGACTACGGTAGGCTTTGAATTCACAGTGCTAAAATGGAGTGTGTTATCTTTAATGGAGGTAGAAATATCAATCGTACTCTGTTGATTGGTACTTTGGGCACCATGTTTAATGGCATTCTCTACGAATGGGATAAGCAACATCGGTGCTATGGTATTATGAGATACCGGCCCATCAATCGAAAATTCAATAGTACAACGTTTGCTCAACCTTTTTTCCTCTAGCAATAAATAGTTTTCTACAAATTCCAGTTCTTCTTTTAATAAGACCGCATCTTTTTTAGCACTCTCTAATTGATACCGCATCAATTCCGAAAGTTGCATGACCACATCGGGGGTTTCTGATGATTGCTGTCTTGACAGGGAATAAATACTGTTCAATGAGTTGAATAAAAAATGTGGATTTACCTGTTCTTTTAAATAGTTCAATTCCAGCTCTTTTTGTAATTTCTCTTTTTCATCGTTCGCACTTCTGAAGATGATATTCCTTCTTACAAAGAATGCAGCCATTCCGGTTCCTGTAGTATAAATTAGAAAAGAAGACATTTTATAAACACCTATCCATTTTGGATAGGCCTTTAAAAAAGCACCCATAAATATGGTCGCAATAAGCAGCAAACCATAGACTATATACCTTTTCTTATCATAAATGAACGGAATGAGGATAAAATGGTTTACCCATATAACACCCATAATGGCCACTGCATAGCTTAGTTGCCAGACATAAAAAGAATAGGTGGTATCATATTTATCCCTGAATAACCATCCGCCCAATATTTCAAGTAGGGCTACCAATAAAAAGGCACCTATGTTTAGGAGTATTGTGTTATTTACCGACCTTTTAAACATACACGCTGACATTACAAAGTGGATAAAAATACCATATATAACTACAAGCTTCCGTAATTTCTGATGAAAGGCTTATATCAATGACGAGCGGGTTTTGTCATTTAATTGTGATGCTCGTCCTATTTACACTATTTGATACGGCACATTCCATATTTTCATGCCTGAATCGACATGTTGTTTCCAACTTATTATGACACCAAAGACCATGAAAAGCAAAACCGGATTACTTCTTTTAATTGTTCTTTTTCTAGGATGCAAAAACGAGCCAAATAAGATATCCTATACTGAAAGCGAAACACAACCAAAATATGAAACCTATAATTATTCGGGATTCACAAAAGAAGAACAATACGCATTCCATAAACACATTTTAGAAGGTGGCGAATGGACGGTAGGTGGCAAGATAGAGCGGTATGCATATTTGAATTTCCCGGAGATAATGAATTATTCACAAATTCTTAGGTCGGATACCCCTAAAATTCTAGAGGAAGCACCCAGGGATACTATAAAAAACTTTAGCACCACAACGGATTTAAAAAAAGGAGGTGGATTGTCTTTAAACGATTATATACAACAAGCAGAAGTGAATGGATTGATCGTTGTCCACAAGGGTATAATCGTTTTTGAAGGATATCCTAGGATGTTTCCGACCGATTTACACACCCATCTCATAACAACCCATGTCTTTGTAAGTACTTCCATTGCGATTTTAGAAGATAGGGGCTTGATTGATACGAGCAAGCCCATTGATTACTACTTTGACATCCTTAAAAATTCAGGTTGGGATGGTGTTCCTGTAATCGATATCCTTTCCATGAGTTCCGGAACCGATAGTCCTTTCGAGACTTACGAAGAACGTTTTGACCCTATCAAGGATTTGGCAACAGCGAAATCCGTTGCACCATCGGGAACAAAACACCAATATTCGATTGCGGATGTTCTTGTGTTAACCCTGTTGGTCGAAAAAATCAGCGGCCTAAGCTTTCAGGATTTTGTGGAACAGGAAATATGGGGAAAAATAGGATCGGAAGATAATGCACTCTTGGGAATCAATGCGAACGGTACGTCTGCCGCATTTTTAAATGGCATGTCATCCACACTTCGAGATCTTGCCAGGTTTGGCCTTGCCTTTACGCCCAGTGGTAGAACTGGCGAAAACCCGATAATTTCCGATGCGCACCTACTTAAAATTCGAGATGTCAATAAAAACCTTGATATATCGCGAGATCCAAAAGAAAAGAAATACAGCAGTTACCTGTGGAGTGCAGTATACGAAGATGGCGATTTTTACAAATTGGCACACGGTGGGCAAGGCCTTTACATATCACCTGAAAAAGATCTCGTCATTGCATTTTTTGGAACGGCCAATACGAATCGCGAAAGCAGCCGACTTCATGTTATTTCTCGGCAGCTTGCCACATCCGGTCTGTTTGATCTAGACTAAAATAATCCATACCGTAGGGGTCTCTATTATACCAAAACTATAACTATATAAAAGAAGCTAAAAATGAACATGATTAAATTCATAGTACTCTCCATCACCATGTGTACAACGGCTGCCATTGCGCAGCAAAATGATGCAAAAGAATTGACGTCGATTACAAAGGGATCCCCCTTGGTATCACCACAGATTCAGGTAGTTCCCATAAAAGACTCGAATACGGAAAGAAACTATGAATTGTACGTAGAGCTGCCAGAAGATTATTCTGAGAATACTGATAAAACCTATCCTGTACTTTATTATACAGATGCGATGTGGCATCTCGAAATATTAGCTGCCTCCCAAGAATTCATTCTTGAAGATATAATTCTAGTTGGAATTTCATGGCAGAAGGACGTTTCAGAAGATTTAATGGAACAATATGGGGCGCACGCAAGTCGGTTTACCGATTATTCATTCTGGAAAAAGACAAATCCTAATCATCCCAAATTAAAATTTGGTGAAGCCAAAAATCATTTAGAATTTATTCGCAACAATGTGATTAAATATGTGGATAACAACTATCGCACGGATCCCAACAGTCGTTCCTATTTCGGTTACTCGCTGAGCGGTGCATTTGGTGCGTATATCTTATTGACCCAACCCGATACTTTTAATAATTACATTCTTGGTAGTCCATTAAGTAAGGGCTTAGTACCCTATCTTTCTGAGATTAATTCTACACTTGTGCCTAAGGCGTCCATTAACAGCAAGACACGGCATGCCAATGTATTTATTGCATATGGCACCTTAGAAAAAGATAAGACCGAACCTATCGACGAATATTTAAAATTGTTGGAGAATAGAAAGGATTTAAGTTTATCTGTAAGAAATAAAACAATGGAAGGTGATCATCAAACTGCGTTCCCAAGGGTTGCTATAGAAAGTGTCGCCTGGTTGTCATCTGCAATGAATCCAGTTTCAAGTCATGGCAATGAGGTCTCCTTCTGGTCGATTCCACACCTAAATAATCCATATGTAAGTACAACACCAGCTGACAGAAAAGATGGAATTGCAGTGGATACCTTATCGGTAACTGGCAAAGACCGAGAGGCTATACTACAACTTTCGCAAGATATTTTCGATGGCAAATATGGCAATTATGATGCGCTACTAATTTCACATCAGAATAAATTGATTTATGAATCCTATTACAAAAAGGGCCGTATCAATGTGCCGCATGGACAGGCCTCTGCCGTAAAAGGGTATACTAGTTTGGTGCTGGGTAGGGCCATTGAAATGGGATATTTGAGTATGGACGACCTCGACAAACCGTTGATCCATTTCTTAAAAGATTTGGATCCTAAAAAGTTTGCGCCAGGGGTGGAGAAAATAACACTTCATAAGGCATTGACCATGCAGGGTGGATTGACGATTGACCGAGAAGCGTGGAAAGAAATTGAAAACGATTCGGTTCGTTTGAAAGGGCAGGGGTTGGTTCAGGCCTTATTGGAAGCTACCGCACCTATTACCTCAGCGTCTCAAACCTATTTATACGGAAATTTTAATCCGATGATGGTGATGACGGTCATCGATGCCGTGGTACCGGGCACTGCAGCGGATTTCATTAAAACGGAGCTACTTGATAAATTGGGTATTACCGATTATGAGTGGTCAAAACACGCCAGCGGATTACCACAAGCCGGATGGAAGGTCAGTATGAGATCCCGGGATATGCTTAAATTGGGTCATTTGGTGCAAAACAAGGGTAAATTGGGTGGAGAACAATTCATTTCCGCAGCTTATCTGGAAAAAGCCACCAGCGGTGTCGTAAGACCTGCCATAGATTGGATGCCGAAGAATTATTTGTACGGATACTTTTGGTACTATACCCCAGTAAAAGTGGGCGACAAAACCTATGCGATGTGCTTGGCCTGGGGTGGAGGGGGACAACGTGTCATGGTTGTTGAAGAACTGGACTTGACCATTGTTATCTCAGGGCACGACCGGGATGATGACAAAATCATGAAACCTATTTTTGAAACTGTGGTCCCTGCATTTGTAAAAGAATAACCCCTTTTTGATATACTACCGAGGGAATCCAAAAAAAAGCTTTTGTAGATGAGCGGTTGGCAATGGTTAAAAATTTGCCCACTTCTTGAGCTGCATCTCACTCATGTTTTCAAAGGTCTACAAGACCTTCCAAAATAATGCCATTGGCTGTTGTTTCAAGTCGGTAAGAGTCCTTTGACTTTTTAAACTTTCTTTCCAAAAGATAATGAAATGAACGAATACGATTAGGCTTTGGCCAAATTGAATTCTAGGTTCATGAATTCCTTAAAAATAATGCATAAGCAATGAATAGACACCACCCATACCGAAAAAGGCACGTTCGGCCGGGCTTATTATGCGAGCCGATGGTGGGAGGGGAGGGTAACCTACCTACGAAAAAGTGTGTGGAGCGGGCTTTTATTATAAATTTTGATCCTTAGACAGCGTTTTTGTGTTTTAAGGCATTCTATATATAGAACTCATTTTGGCTTTTTCAATTGGCTAAATCCCGACGGTTCGGGAGCTCTTTTTCACTCGCTTTTTGTCTTTTTCTCATTCCGTAGCCCAGCTATGCACCTTAAAAAAGACTTCAATCGAACAAAAAATGATTGATTTTCGCTTCAATCCAAAAAGCCTAAATGAGTTCATAGTATCAATCTTTAAATAATCGAAAATGAAAAAAACACTTTTAGTATTGGCATTCTTGTTTTCTTCTCTTGCTACATTTCCAAATCAAAAAAGCGATCCTCCCAAAGAATCAGGGGCAAACGCTATTGTTTGTGTTTATCGGCCTAACAATTTTGTAGGTTTCGGTGCTGTATTTAACCTTAAAGTCAATGGGGAAAAAACAGGTAAAATCAAGAATGGAAAAAAAATAATTTTAACGTTACCGGTAGGGAAAACCAATTTTGAAGTAAGGGGTAAAACCATAGCACTTGAACTACAAGCAGGAAAAACCTATTACCTCCGTTCCGTTTTGGTACGTAATATGCTTCTTGGAAAGCCTGATTTAGTAGTTGTTACTGAAGAGTTTGCAAAAACGGAATTAAAAAGCATAAAGTAATATAGTATGTAAACAGTAGTTACTAGTACTTTATTGAATTTCAACCTTTAAAATATACGTCTTTTGATTAGTAATCAAATAGTTATAAAATGCATTCATGGAAATAGAAGAGCACAAAAAAAGCTTTACAAAACCTATGCTCAAAAAATGTTTGTCCATTGCTATCGCTATGTTTCAAATAAAGAAGATGTTGAGGATATTTTAGCGGAAGGCTTTATAAAGGTTTTCAATAATTTGACTAAAGTTGAGTATAGGGATGCCAAGAGTTTTGAGGGGTGGGTAAGGCAAATTATGGTCAATGAATGCCTCTCTTTTTTAAGAAAAAAGAAAATGTTGTTTTATGATCTTGAGGAAAACGAACTAATTGAAGATAGTTACACCATTAATTTGGATGTTGATGCCCAATATATTTATAAAATGATCCTTTCCCTGCCCATAGGTTATCGTACGGTTTTTAATCTATATGCAATAGAAGGCTATTCACATGCTGAAATTTCCGAAAAATTGAATATTGCGCCAAGCACTTCAAGATCACAATTGACCAAGGCTCGGGCAATACTAAAAAAGCTGGTAGTTAAAAACAGTACGCTATGAAAGAAAACGAATTTGATAACTTCATCAAGACCAAAGTTGATAGTTTGGATAGTCTTATAGGTATTGAATTTGAAGAAGATTTTCTATGGAAAAAGGTAAGCACGAAAATTCCGAAGGGCACTAACGGCGGATTGTATCTTTTGGTTTCCGCATCTGTACTAACGCTTACAGGAATGATCTACTTCTTTCTTTTCGCTCCAAATGAGTCGCTAGAAGAAAAAGAACTAGGAGTTCCTGCCAAAATAAATAAAGTAGTAATTGACACCATAGCTAACAAAGAGAAGGATTCTATAAAAAAGACCAAGGGGGTAATCCATCAAAAAAATCCTCTTCAAAATAAATCCGTAATAAAGGAGATACCTGCCGAAAATGATCAAAGGATTGGAATAAACGATACAGTTGATACTAAAGACAAATCAAACCGAAAACCAATTGATACAAATACAATAGATGGACTATCAAGAGTATCCCATCAAAATAAATTACATAAGGTTAATTTTGAAAAGGTTACAGAAACCAGAGCCTATGTTCATGTATATAGACGTGGTAAAGTTGCTGGGGCATTAAACTATTTTACTTTGAAGGCCAATGGTAAAAAAATCGGAACTATTTCAAATGGGGAATATGAAGTTTTTATGGTTGAGTCAGGATTAACGGAGTTTGAAATAAAAAGAAAGAAGATCAAAATAAATCTAGAAGCAAGGAAAAATTATTACCTAAGAACTGAATTGGTGTTTTTAGGAAAGACCAAATTTGAGTTGGTTACCGAATCTTTTGCAAAAGAAGAATTGAAATCCAGAAAAGAGTGAGGAAATTTGTATCATATATTGTTGAAATATCAAAACATTTGCATTAAATTGCACCAATAGTATGACGATTTAAACATGTTTATTATGGCAACAGTTCGTAAAACGGTAACCTTTACTGAACAGCAAGATAAATGGATAAAAGCTCAAATCGAAGCTGGAGAATTCACAAACGACAGTGAGTACTTAAGAAATCTTGTGCGGCAAGATCAAGCCAACAAATCTAAATTTCTTTCTCTTAAAACGAAACTAGTTGAAGGGCTTGAAAGCGGTGTTAGTTCCAAATCATTACCGGAAATTATGAAAGAAGTTGAAGCACGCATGCGTGAAGATGGGCGTTTATAAGTTATCCGGTAAAGCTGAGATTGATTTGGCTGAAATGTACGAGTTTGGCATATACAAATTCGGACTTACTCAAGCACAAAAGTATTTTTATGATATGCAGGAAGCATTTGAAATACTTGCTGAAAATGGGAATTTAGGCCGAGATGCCTCAGAATTTATTGAAGGTTTAAAAAGATTCTCTTATAAAGTGCACACGATATTCTATCTGCAAACTTCGAGCGGAATTTTTATTCTTAGGGTTTTAAGTCACCGCATGGACTATGATTGGAACCTCCGAAAAGGTTAGAAATAGACAGATATTAGGTATATAACTTATCGCAATTTTACATAACGTCGGATTCTGGAACATTTTTGTTCTATAATGTACCGCGTTATGTAACTTTGCTTGGGTAAAGCAAAGTATTTGGGACTTCAATTTCTCTAAATTTTTCTTCTAAAAGTTTCTTCTCAAAAGGTAATGGAACACTTATTATGCGACCCGAGGTACGAGGGGAGTGTAATGTGTGTGGAATGGCAAAACACTTAATAAAATAATTATACTACACTATCCATCTATAATAATTTATATTTGGAAGACTCAAGAAATTAATACGTAAAATGGCAAAGGGAACAACTAGAAATAGAAAATTTGCTTCGGTAAAAGACAAATTAGTTCATATCAATAAAAATTGTCACGAGCCAGAGTTGTTCGAAGACCTAAAGCAATTATTTAGGGCTAAAGGATTTAAAAACGTTGAAATTACTCATGGTAGTAAAGAGTATGGTAAAGACCTTGTTTTTACTTTTTATGATGCAGCTTTTGATGAGACTTTTTGGTATGGTGTAATTGTTAAGAACAAAAATGCTAGACAAAACGACTTTGTGAACGGAGGAGAAATAGCTCAACAAATTGAACTCGCTTTCAATGTGCCATTTCTTAATAGTCAAGGCAAAAAAATGCCTATTTCTAGGATTTTTATAGTTATAAATGGCTCGGTTACAGACAACGCAAAAGAAGTTCTGTCGAATACGTACGACCATCAAAAAATGTCGAATATCATTATTTGGGACTATCAAAGACTAGGAAATGAAATTGACACTCACATTAAAGAATTATTTCTAGATAATATTGAACCAGTTATAAATGTTTTTGCCGCAATGCAAATTCAAAAATTATCAGACATTTCCAGAACCAATCAATTGTTTGATTTAAAGATTCATGAAATCGATGATATTTTTGTAAATGTTCAAACCACATATTCCAGACATCTCAAGAAAATAGATGAATATGTCCAATTTAATGGGGATGAACCAAAAAAGAGTAACATAAAAAGCTCAGAAGAGTTTGATGGTGCATTAGAAATTCTTAATTCAAAGAAAAACTTCATAGTTCATGGCATCGCGACGTCCGGTAAAACTTTACTTTTAAAAAGATTAGGTATAAAAGCTTTAAAATACGACAAGAGAAACTTAGCAGTTTTTTTCTTTGAAGCCCCTGATATAGTTAAAAAATATGGTAATGGTAAGTTCGACGTTAACGAGCTTATTAAAAAGCAATTTTCAGAATACACCGAGGGTGAATTATTTAAATCGGAAGATTTCGAAGGTTCAATTTTATTATTTGATTCTATTGATGATGTTTCAAACGAAGAAGTAAAGCTCAATATTTTTAAGACTCTTGATGATTACACAAAAGATGAAAAAAATAAATTTACTCAAGTAGTAATCGCCACCAAGACGACAGAAACACTGGATATTAACAAAATTCTAGGCGATTTTGAAAAAACTGAGCTATTACCTTTCAACTTAGGACAGGCGTTAAAACTAGTAAATAAGATTATACCCGATAACAAGGTTAAATCTGTTGCTTTTACAAATGCCATTAAGGACTCCATGCTGGATTCTTCTATTCTCAGAACGCCTTTAGCACTTACTTTAATGGCAATTCTCTACAGGGATGGACTAATCGACTTGGAAGAGTTACCTGCTAATGTCACAGAGCTTTATAATAAGTTTGTTGATACTTATTTGGACAGATGGGACACTAATAAGGGAATTTCACAGCAGTATAAATATGAACAAACAAAAATTATTTTAGCATTCATTGCATTTGAGATGCATAGAGCTGGAATAAATGAAATATCGGCTGACGAACTAATTTCCAAATTAAAACAATTAAGGATAGAATATAACTATGAGGAATTAGACGATGTCGAAACATTTGTTTCTCACTTAAAACTTAAGAAAGGTGTTTTTAACTACGACGAGCAGAATGATGAGTTTTATTTTTTCAATCATCTTTTTCAAGAATATTTCGTTAGTATACACATTGATGAAAGTAGTGAAGCCAAATTAAAAGACAATTTTTTTGATGAGTGGTGGGAAAATGTTATTGTTTTTTATTGCGGTAAAAATCCAAAAAGGGATATTTTCCTATTGGATTCAAGTAAGAAAGTTATTCCGACAGAACTAAAAGATTGTTACGTCTTTTTACAGTTATTGTCCAAATGCCTTCAGGCCAACCATTCAATTTCTATAAAAAGTAGGTTAGAAATAATTAAAAGAATGGTTTATGAGTTTGATAAGTTTTGCATTTTATTCCTTAAGGAAGGAAAGCAAGGAAAAACGATCGCTGCCGCTTCTGCTTCTATCGACGTTATTTTAAGCTTTAGAGCATTTTTCGAAAAACTATTCTCGTCTAAACACATTTCAAACAAAGAATGTTTTAAATACTTTGAGGAGTTGTTAACTAGTGAGAATAGCCTTTCAGAAGCAACTAGGTATTGCATAGCACATTTTTACAGTTTTAAAACAAATGATACAGGAGCTTTAGAAATATTCCTTAAAGACGAGGAGAAAGATATTATTTGGGAGCGCATGTTGTACGTTGATTTGAATTTCTTAAGATTTAAGAAAAAGGATTTGAAATCATATCAAAGAATAAAAAGAAAAGTTAATAAAAATCGTTTTTTAATACAAAGTAGATTGAGAAGTGCTAGTACAACTATTCTCTTAGATGATGTAAGTGAAGATGAAAAAGAATAGGTAGTTTAGGCATAAGAGAATTTTGGCAAAACAATAGGGGAGAGGAGCGTTAAGAATTTTAGGGGGCCGGTTACAATAATTGTTGACCGCTAAATTGGTTCTTTTAACTTAAAACGGTCTTAATAGTCAGAATGGATCCTAAAATTTAGCGACCGACTCGTACATTGTTTCCAAAATTATCTGTTAGCCTTGATTTTTTTGTTACTTTTTTTATCAAGAAAAAAAGTAAAGAAACTCTATCGAATGGAAGAATTTCGCAAGAAGGCAGAAAGCGCATTAAGGGCTGAGTTGACCAAAGAAGGCCTTGAAATCTACGAAAAGGAAAATGATAAGGAAGGAGTCGATTTTATTGTAAAAAGTAAAAACGGAAAGCAATCAGAAGTCTTTTTGCAACCAATGGACTTGATTGCGCAACAGAGTTCAAAAGTACCTAAAGAAAAGTTGGGTGAACCTAGAGAAAACCTTTGGGTAGCGTTGATAGGTTTTATACCAGATAAAGAGCCTTTGATATTCCTAATTCCTTCTGAAACCTTAGCGAAACCTTATAATTTCGTCTTTTTCGAGAATAATGTCGGTATGCACACATATTTGTCAAATTGGGAAATAAAGGTCTTTACAAAAGGTATGGAGAAGTTAGGCGAGTATATTAGCTATAATCAAATAGAGAATTTCAAATAAGATTCTAGAATCAGGTATATCTCTACATTATGTCAAATAGAAATTAAAAAGAGGTTTCTAAGAACGCGAAGAGGTAGCAAGTGCTCAGAAATTTCATTTTCGAAATTTCTGAGCTGTTGCGGCAGGCTGACGACATGTTTGTGAAAAATTTACTGGCAGGCAGTTTCTCATAAATCTCATATTTCAAAAAATCTAAAAGGTTTTGCTTTTTTTTTGGCGCTGGCCAAGTGGCTGGGAATTGCGTATAAAATAAAATGCCTGAGCATTTTGATTTTATGAAAGCAATAAGCTGTTGGCCGAGCGGCAATTTTACATAACGGCTAATTATAGATACAGCCGAAAGGTTTCTAGCTGGGGTTCTCTGAGAATTTGAAATTTTCTAAAATTTTTTTTCCGTGTAGAAATATTGAAGCTACGTAAATTAAACAGGTTGATGACCCTGTTGGTAATTCCCTTAAAAGCTACAAACGTGAGGGATATTTTATATAATAGAATTATGACTTACAGCCGTTAAGTGACATTCCAGTAAAACGGCTTTTACATAATGGCTGACGATATGATTCGCTGACGCGAAGGTCATATCTGCAATTATGTAAAATGCAAGCATGCGCCGTTTTACACAATAGACCAATCTGTACTATAATTTATATTATGTAAAATAGAAAATATCAAGATATGTCATGAACCTCGGTACTACCCACTACACAAACCCGCAATTATTGACAATCCCCCCTTGTATCCAATACGTACTGGGCTAAATCACGGTCAAATTTCTTAAAACGTTTTAAAAGACCCTCAACATTTTTAACAGCCTCCTTAAAATCATAATCCTCATGCTGCAACTCGTTAAATAGTTGCATATGGTCCTTAGCCAACTCCTTCAGACTTACCCTGAGATCCCTCAGTCGAATAAAGCATTCATAATTTCGAGGTTCATAGATATAGGAATTCATTTTTTTCGACAATCTTAAAACACATTTGTGGTTACGTTCTAGACGAACGACCAATTGATCTAAATCCTTTATGTCTGATGTTACCGTCATCGAATGCTGTTTTAGCCTTAGTGTGCTTTTGGTCGTGGTTTCTTTGTTTAAGTTACGGAAAATCCCATAAATTATGGTATGACTAATATCTTATTTTCGGATTTTAACAGTGGTTACCATTATGTTAAGTAATCAATAAGATATTGATAATTAGCAATTTAAATTCAATTTTTAAAATGTATCGTTCTTATCCGGGATTTACCTCTTATCCCCTCAATTTTATAGGTTACGGTGTGGAATAACGTCTTAATCGGAAGTTAAAAATGAACAGAACGTTAAACAAAATAAAATATTCCCATCCTTTATCGCAATGCGTGGCCTAAAACAGGAAAGCACCACTCCCCTGGCGCCAACAAAGATTTGTAACATTAGAAAGTAAAAGGGATATCGGTCCGTCCTCGTAAGCTTTGTATGGATTTTTCGACTTAAATTTGGTACGTTAAAGGCCTGTCCATGATCAAAAAACCATTACTTAGTCTGCTTCTTTTCAGTGTTTCCTATTTGATATTTGCACAACAAAATCAAATCAGCAACGCGGCGATTACCTTTGAATTCGTTGCCAAAAAAGTAAAGGGGCAAATTGCAGGTTTTCAATCGGAATCAAGTATAGACTTTCAAAACCTCGAGAATAGTGTGCTCAAAGGCTCCGTAGCCGTTAAAACATTGGATACCAACAACGGTTTGCGTAATTGGTCGCTTAAAAATGGGAAGTATTTTGATGAAGATGACCATCCTAGGCTTTATTTTGAAAGTACGTCCATCACTAAAATGGAAAACGAATATATGGTCAAGGGGAATTTGACGATAAAGGGAATTACAAAGCCATGGTCGATTCTTTTTAAAAAATCATCCGATTCGCTCAAGGGTGAAGGTCAATTGTATACCTCTGACTTCGATATCCGTATCAAAAAGAAGCGTGAAGACAACCTGGTCAAGATTTATTTTGATTTTGAATTGGATTAAAGCAAAGCTCCGGCTGGCTGTAATTGACGCTTGATTTTGAAATAGTAACGTAATTGGGGCCTGGTGAGAATATTCGACATTTCACCATTCTCGTACCTATCTAGTTTCTTTAACAGATATCTCTTCTGCTTTTCGGGAGCATCCAATACGTAGATTTTTTCCCGACGCATTAAATACTCTATAAGTGTTTTTTCAAAAAGCAGTACTTGGTTACTGTCCATGACCAAATTGGGTTGGTATTGTTGTAGGAGTTCTTTTGCCTCAGCCTCTACTTTTGGACTAGGATCACCTTGTAAATAGGGGTCCTGGGCCGAAATCCTTCCCATAAAAACCAAAAGTATGATCCACACTAATTTTGTATTTCCCATAATTTCTAAACTTTAGCTAAAAATTATGGAATGTACCCCTTAAACAGGTGCCTTTTCCGTCAAAAGTTTGACGCAATTACCCAACCTATTCACGTGGCTTGGTATTGAACAGAAAATTATGAATCTTTCCCACTCCCCAATTTCCCAAGGGAAAGTAAAGCGCAAAGAACAAGGCCATTCCCAGGCTAAAGTTACGTACGTTAAAGAATCGATCTAGAATATTGTTCGGATAGGCATAAGAGGTCTCAAAAGCATATCCCCCAAATTCCAATAGTCCCATAGCGATTAAGCCATAGGCATATTGTGCATGAAATGGCAAGCCCCTTAATAATAGGGAAATCGGCACCATGTATAGAATATAACAGGTAATGACCTGCCACCAATAGGTAAACCGCGCAATTTCAACCTGCGCCCCAAACCAGTCCATCACCATGCCCCAAATAAAGTAGACCAGACAATAGGTCAACAATAGTTTTTTATCGACATTCAATTTCGTTTGAATCGATTCCCAAACTGTGCTCATTGATTTTTGTGTTTAATTTTTTGAACTATCGGCATCGCTGTGTCCTAAGCCTAAATGCTATGCCTTTTCATTTTGCTTTTTGTCGATGATGGCCAAGGCATCTTTAACGGTTTGCATGCCGTCCATATCCTCATTTTCCAGACGAATGTCAAATTCATCCTCCACATCCAACACAATATCGACCAGATTGGCGGAATTGATGTTCAGCTCAGTTGTAAAGTTGCTATTTAGATTAACATCCTCAATTGATACATCATCAGGAAGATATATCTTTACAATCTTTTTTAATTTCTCGTACTTTTTTTTTTCATCCATAGTTTAAGCGCTATACCTGCTAAAAATAATACAGGCATTTACATCTCCAAAGCCAAAACTGGCTTTTGCGATAATTTTTGATTCGAAATCCATAGACTGCATTGGTATACAAGTTTCATCTATGGTTTTCAAGATTTCGGGGTGCACATCAAGGCAATTCAGGCTGCCATATAGTTTTTGGTTTTTCAGTTGTAAGACCGTCCCGACACATTCGATACTGCCAGCTGCGGCCAAACAATGGCCAAAATGACTTTTAAAGGAGTTTATTTTTGGAAAGTCCTTTCCGGTACGTTGCAAGGCCTCGCTCCAGTTCTTGATTTCAACCGGATCTTTCGCCGTCGCGGTAAGGTGCCCGTTTATCGCTTGAACGGCATGGGTGTCAATACCTGCATTCTGTAATGCTTCTTGAATACAACGTTTTACCGCGGTATTGTTCGGGGCGGTCATGCTGCCCCCTAACCGTTGTCCGCCACTATTCAGGTGTCCTCCCAGTATTTCCGCATATATGGTAGCACCCCGTTCTAGGGCACTTTCCAAAGATTCCAAGACCAGCGCCCCTGCTCCACTGCCCGGAACGAATCCGGATGCCGTCGCACTCATAGGACGGCTTGCGGCCGAAGGATTTTCATTGAATTTTCTAGGTAGAATGCGCATGGCGTCAAATCCGCCCCATACATAGGGGCCACTGTCGCTGCAGCTTCCTACAAGCATACGTGTTGCCTTTCTTGACTGAATGCGCTCAAAACCCATTAAAATGGCTTCTGTTCCCGTTGTGCATGCAGAGGAATTCGTTGTCACTTGATTGCCGGCCCCAATAAGCCCCCCTAAGTAGGCACTGATACCGCTTGCCATCGTTTGAATGACCGCCGTACTACCCAAACGTCGTACTTGACCTTCATCCACTTTATAAATGGCCTCCCTGAATTTATCCACGCCAAGTATTCCAGTTCCGAAAACGATTCCGGTGTCCCAATCGGGTGCATTAGCTCCATCAGACTTTAAATTGGCGTCTTTCCAGGCATCCAAACCTGCCATAACCCCATAAAAGAGCCCGCTGGCATTCAATCCCTTTAATTGAACATTAGTGAAGTACTTATTTAGGTTTATATCTTCAATATTCGGTTTTCCAGCGACTTGACATGAAAAATTTAGATTTTCCAGCTCGCTATGAAATGTGATTCCGCTGGTATTGGATTGCAAGGTCTGTTCAAATGCCTCTAGGCCAACTCCGTTCGGGGCGCAAACCCCAAGCCCGGTCACCACTACCCTATTCTTCATCACCGTCAACTTTGAACATTCCTGAAATCGTTCCGCTACAGATCAAATCCTCCTTCGTATCGAATAGCTTCACCTTACACTTTAACTTCTGAAACCTAAAATACACTTTTTCAGACTCAACACGAACCTGTTCACCTGGGTAGACGGGCTTGAGATATTGCATTTCAGCACTCGATAGTCCGATTTTAAGTGCTTTTGACAGCTTTTCCTTTAAAAGATGTATTCCGAGGCATACGACGCCTATCTGTGCGCAGCACTCCGTCAAAAGAACACCGGGTGTAACGGGAAGGTCCTTGAAATGACCTCTGTAAAAGTCCGCATCCCCAGCAAAGGTATAGTGTCCCACTACCCCTTCGTCATTGACATTCTCAAGAGTGTCTACAAACAAAAAGGGTTCACTGTAGGGTAATTGCCGTAAGATGTATTCGTAATCCGTTTTCATCGCAAACTTTCCCCTCCATCCACTTTTAGTACGGTTCCCGTTATCCATTTCGCTTCGGGGGTGGTCATAAGATAGACCACATTGGCCACGTCTTCAGGGGTGGTAAGCCTTTTATTCGGATTTCGCTCCAATGCAGCAGCCTTTAAGGTCGCACTACCGGGTATCATTGTAAAAGACTTGGTTTCCGTAACCCCGGCCTGAATGCAATTCGATTTGATGCCCATAGGCGCAAACTCTAGCGCAATATTCCGCATCATGGCCTCGAGGGCCGCTTTTGCTGCAGAGATCGCAGCGTAATTTGACCATGCCTTTGTATTTCCCTCACTTGTAAAAGCTATGGTTCGTAAATCTTCGTTAAATAGCTCTTGATCAACAAGTAACTTCACCCAATCATAAAACGAGGTCGCCATAGCGCCTATGGTCAAACTAAAATCTTGGTGCTGCAAGGTCGATTCGGTCGTGGATTGCATTGGTTTTAGGTTGCCCTTTGCAATACTATGCACTAAAACAGCGATTTTTTCATCTTTGAGTTGTGCCTTTATTTTGGGGATAAGTTCGTTCTGTCTTTCGATACTAGTGGCATCAACATTAAACGCCACTAGTGTCATTCTTGTTGAACGTACACTATCAAATTGTTTTTCAATTTCAGGCAAATCACTTCGTCTATCACGGTGCACGACCAGTATATTGAAGTCATGTGCCGCCAATTTCTTTACCACGGCGAGCCCTAGGCCAGAACTTCCACCCAATACCAATGCCCATTTATTCGTTTCGGTTACTGCCATTACCATTCAATTAATACCCGTTGTGCTGAAAAACCGGGACCAAAACTCAGAATAAGTCCCTGTTCACCTGTTTCAATGGCCTGATTCATAAAACGTTCTAAAACATACAGCACGGTACAACTGCTCATATTTCCATATTCTTGGAGTACCGTACGGGTCTCGTCAATATTTTTTCCCAATTTACCAAAAAGGTCCTCAACGGTCTGAACTATTTTACGTCCTCCGGGATGAAAGACCAGATGATCTACCTTCTCGATATTCGAACCGTGTTTTTCTAAAAAAGGATGGACAATTTCAGGAAAGTGGGATGCGATTACCTCGGGAACCGCGGGATCCAATATCATTTTTAAGCCAGCATTCGTCAAATCAAATCCCATTAAATGGGTAGCATCCTGAAAGTGGTACATTTCTTCGCCGATAATCTGAGGGCCTTGCCCCCCTTGCTCTGACGAAAGTAATACGCAAGCAGCGCCATCACCAAAAATAGCGGCGCTAACCATATTGGCCATGCTGTAATCGTTAAGCTGAAAAGTCGCGGTCGGACTCTCGACGGCAACGATGGCCGCCCGTTTACCGGGATTGTTCTTTAAAAAATTCGCTGCATAGATCAAACCCGATACCCCGGCAGCGCAACCCATTTCGGTAACAGGCAATCGTACCACATCTTGTTTAAGGTGCAATTCATTGATCAAATAGGCATCCAAAGAAGGAATCATGATACCAGTACAACTTACCGTAATAATGTAGTCAAGGGAATCGGCTTGCCAGTCTGCCTTTTGCAGGGCATTCCGTAAGACTTTAGAGCCCAGTTTTTTGACCTCTCGAACGTAAATGGCATTCTTTTCCTCAAAAGAAGTGGCATGGAACACCTCATCGATGTCCATAATGCTATAACGCTTATCCACCCCCGCCCCTTCGAATATTTTGACCACTTTTCTACGAAAGCGTTCTTCTTGATTGGACAGCCATAAATCAACGAACGGAATAATATCCTCCGTGGTGCGACTATATTGGGGTAAAGCCTTTGAAACGGCGGTTATTCTTACTGGGGTCATAAGGTATTGTGTCGTTTTGTTTTCATGACCCATACATATCTAAAGGCCCATTTCCATTTGATTTCATGGTTCATAGTTGGCAATCCCCTAGCAAGGTCCTCTAATTCATTTTTCAAAAATCCTTTGCTTATGGATACCAATCCGTCATATTTGGCCACATAGGTCTTGATAAAAAATATACTGAACAGTTTAAAAAGTGCGTATGCAAGTTTACTGCGCTGTAGGTCGTTAATGACCACACCTAACTTTGCCAGTTTTGAAAATTTATCCAAGAAGACCTGAATCTGTTCTTCCGTAAAATGATGCATGGTCAAGGTGCAGAGTAAGATGTCACATTCAAAATCAGTACCGAGTTCCAAAATATCCTGCCTGAGATAGGATATCGAAGGATAGGCCTTTGACTTCCTCCTTGCATTTTGAAGCACGTCGTCCCTTAGGTCGACACCTATGAATTTAAAGGTAATGGCTTTATCGTTTAGGGTTTTTGCCAACCTGCGAAGCATCTCCCCATCACCGCAACCCATATCTAAAATCGTATACGATTTTTTATCACTTGATTCAATCAGCTTTTTTACAGTGCTAATAGTAATTCCATATCCACCGAGTAGTTTGTTGCACCTGTTGATGTCGAGATAGGCTTCCCGATATTTTTCGGCGTCCATGTTGGGGTTGTCCATTAACTCGAGCTCGGTGCTTCGAAGGGTGAAATCCATTATACTAATATAGGTTTTCCATGGGTACGACGAATCATAGATCGTAATATTTTTTCAGAACGCGCTACCGTATTCATGGCGATATTGGCACTTGTTGAATTCATCAAAAGGCGTTGTAATTGCCGCCCCATCCATAAACGGTGGTCAAATTGCCGTTTCCATTGAATCGTATACGATTTTTCTAAGTCTGCCCTAGTACTTTTGACCGTACTTTCATGTTGCAATATTTGTTCTGCAGCGATTTTTCCTGAATGAATTGCCATTGCCATGCCATTACCGCAAAGGGGATGGATCAGTCCTGCGCTATCACCACACATCAACACATGCTTTTCAACAGGTTCTTTCGGCTCAAAAGAGATTTGCGCAATGCTTAAGGGCTTTTTGAATAAGGGTTCGGCATTTTCCAAAAATTCGGCCAGTAGTGGATTTTCCCCCACCACCATTTTGTTGAATCCTGAAATATCGGGGAACTTCCTGAAGCTTTCAAAAGTGGTCAGATAACAAAAGTTGATTGCCCCTGTTTCCGTTTTGGAAAGCCCCCCATATCCCCCGTCAAAATTATGCAAGGCGACAAGATTATCAGGAAAGTCCTTCGCATCGTAATGGCATTTGACCCCTAACCATGGCGATTTATGCGCAATGAACTTGCGCTCTAGTTTTTTGTCCAATAGGGATCGCTTGCCATAGGCCCCCAGCACATACCCACTTTCAAAATTACCGTTTTGCGTTGTCTCTATTTCAAACCTATCGGTATGAAAATCAACATTGGTTACGGTGTCAAATAAAAAAGATACTTTATGTTCAAGTGCTTTTTTGTAGAGGAGCTCGTCTAAAGCATAGCGGCTTATTCCAAATCCACCAAGGGGTAATTTTGTTTTGATGGATTTTCCTGTTCGCGTACTGATCTCAAGGGTGTCAATGGCAACGGTGGTATGTTGTTCGATGGCTACACCTAGATAGTTCAAATAGGGCCTGACCTCATTGGAAACGTACTCCCCACAAACCTTATGGTTCGGATAGTGGTTTTTTTCAATGACCAGTACTTTTTTATCGTATTTGGCCAGATGTATTGCCGCTGTCAAACCTGCTAATCCGCCCCCAATAATGACCACTTCATGATTCACGGCCTTAAGGTACTTCTTAAAAACAAAAAATCCCGGTAATTTGACCGGGATTTGTATTCTGTGCAGGTTTTGCTATTAATCCTTTGTGTTATCGAAGGCTTCTTGCTTAAGTGCATCGCTGGCGATAATGGCCAGCTCGACCCTTCTGTTCGCCGCTTTGCCCGCAGCGGTCTCGTTGCTCTCTTTGGGTTGTGTTTCCCCATACCATTTCGTGGTAAAACGATTGGCGGAAATGCCTTGGGCCATTAAATAATCGGAGACCGATTCAGCCCTTTGTTGTGATAAGGTCCAATTGTACTCATCACTACCGGCACTATCAGTATGGCCCTCTACCAAAATATTGGAGTTCGGATATTCTTTAAAAATGCCCGCAAGTTTATTCAGTGTATTCGCAGACTCCCCTTTCACATCAGACTTGTTGGTGTCGAAGAACACCCCTGCATCTTGGGTAAAGGTCACATTGATACCCTCACCTACCCGTTTCACTTCCGCACCGGGAATCTCCTCTTCTATACGTTCTGCCTGTTTGTCCATACGATTACCGATATATCCACCGGCAGCACCGCCCACCACGGCCCCGATAATGGCTCCTAAAGCGGTATTCCCCTTTCCTACGTTATTGCCTATTACACCTCCAAGTACGGCGCCACCGGATGCACCGATTACAGCTCCTTTTTGCTTATTATTCGCGTTTTGAACCGCATTGCAACCAATTAGTAGTACAAGGGTTGCTAGCACCAAGGTGCTTTTAAATTCGTATTTTCTCATTGTTCTTATTGTTTAGTAAATTGATAAACTAGGGTTACGGGCTCTCCGTCAACCGATACATTCGACTTTAACGTCATGGTCTGCTCATTGAGATTGACGATGTCCAAACGGTATCCCAGACCACCTGAAATATCGTTTCTTTTTTCGTCTATGAACTTGAACTGTAATTGACTCAATCGATTGGCAGGCTCGTAAATGGACCATTTTATGAAACGATCGCCAGATTGGCAAAGTGAACTGGGTTGGATTGTATACCTGCCGGTGTTGTTGTTATCCCTGAAAAACCATTGGCTGCCCTCAAAACAAATGTCTTCGGCATCACCGAAAATAACCGCTTTGAAACTGCCGGTATTGTTCTCGTAGCCTACATCGTTCAATATCCAGGTGCCGCTCAATAGATTTCCTTGTTGACGAGCAGCCTTTGTACCTGTACAGGCGACGACTAACAGTCCGATGACCGCTATCCCTAAAAGTTTTATTGTTTTCATATTTGTTGGATTTTAAATAAATACGTGTTCCAAGGAAATTAGACGTCCACCTTGTGTTAAATTTTGTTAAAGCTGATTCCCTTTCCTCCACTGCAAATTTGGGATAATGACCGAAGGAAGCTTACTTCAAGTGCGTTAAATGTTAACGCTTTTCGTAACTATCAATAAGCGAGTAAGGCCTTCAGTTCCTTTTCGAATCGTTTTTTCGGCAGGTAATTTGCCTCTAGGTTGGTCGCGAAGGGTATGGGGGTCTCCAGGCTGCCTACTCTTTTTACGGGAGCATCCAAATACTCAAAACAATTTTCCATGACCATGGCGGCAATATCACTTGCAATCCCCCCAAATAAGGAATCTTCTTGTAGAATGATCAATCGATTTGTTTTTTTGACCGAAGCGCAGACACTTTCAATATCCAGAGGTTTTAGGGTCCTTAGATCAAGAAGTTCGGCGTCAATTTCCGGATGCCCATCAAGCACCTCCAATGCCCAATGCACCCCGGCACCATAAGAGGCAATGGTAACTGCATTTCCTTCCCGAATACGGGCGGCCTTGCCAAATGGCAAGGTATAATAATTCTCGGGTACCGCGCCATAGATGCTGCGGTATAACCCTTTATGTTCGAAAAAGAGAACGGGGTTTGGATCGTTTATGGCTGTATTCAATAGTCCTTTCGCATCTTTCGGAAAAGCTGGGTAGGCTACCTTCAATCCGGGTGTTTTTGTAAACCAGGCCTCATTGGTCTGTGAATGGAAGGGTCCTGCCCCCACCCCGCCACCACAAGGCATTCGAATGACCACATCTGCCTTTTCGGCCCAACGGTAATTGGTTTTTGCCAAATAATTTACGATCGGATTGAAACCAGAGCTTACAAAATCGGCAAACTGCATTTCTACGATGGCCTTCATACCATTGATGGAAAGCCCCATGGCCGCAGAAACAATAGCGGACTCACAAATCGGGGTGTTTCGTACCCTATTCTTTCCGAACATTTTGGTGAACCCTTCCGTAATTTTAAATACGCCGCCGTACTCGGCAATATCCTGCCCCATGATCACCAATTCGTTATGGCGTTCCATAGACTGTCGTAAAGCCTCCGAAATGGCATCCACCAAACGAATATCCTTAGTGTTTTCAGAGAGTTTTAAATGCTCAAAATCAAAATTATGGTATACATCATTTAACTCTTTTGTTTCAGATGATTCCATCATCGGTTCCTCAAAAGCCAAGGCTAAGTTTGCATTGATTTCTTCGGTAATACGTGTTTTCGACGCTGCAATGTTGGCCTCGGTCAACACCCCTTTTTTCAGCAAGAAGTCCTCATAGTTGGTTATGGGGTCTTTTTGCGCCCATTTTTTCATGAGTTTTTGGGGAACGTACTTCGTGCCGCTGGCCTCTTCATGCCCACGCATTCGAAACGTCTTGAATTCCAACAAAATTGGTCTTGGGCGCTTTCTAATTGCCTTACAAAGCTCCGCGACCTTTGAATGGACCTCGAGTATATTATTACCATCTATGATGCGGCATTCCATACCATAACCCTTTGCCCTATCGGCCAAGTGTTCACAATTGTATTGTTCGTTGGTCGGGGTCGATAAGCCATAACCATTGTTCTCAATGCAAAAAAGCACGGGCAGGTTCCATACCGAGGCGACGTTCAACGCTTCGTGAAAATCACCCTCGCTGGTCGCGCCCTCACCGGTAAACACGGCAGTGACCCGTTTTGTCTTTCTCAATTTTTCAGCAAGCGCGATTCCATCGGCCACCCCAAGTTGGGGCCCCAAATGCGAAATCATACCCACTATCTTATGTTCTTGAGAGCCAAAATGAAAACTTCTGTCCCGACCTTTCGTGAATCCTGATGATTTGCCCTGCCATTGCGAAAAAAGACGGTTTAAGGGCACCTCGCGTGTGGTAAAAACGCCAAGGTTGCGATGCATGGGCAAAATGTACTCTTCGGCCTTCAAAGCAGCGGTTACCCCTACTGAAATTGCCTCTTGGCCAATACCACTGAACCATTTTGAGATTTTTCCCTGTCGAAGCAAGATGAGCATCTTTTCTTCGATCATTCGGGGTTTGAGCATCTTTTCATATAAGTCGACCAAGACTTCATTTTCAAGATTGCCGATATGGTAGCGCATAAGGTTTGGTTTCTTTCGGATAAAAGTAGTAAAAAAGTGTACCATCAAAAGATGTCGAAAACAAAAGGTTCTTAAAGATTGATTAACTTTGACCTTCATTAAATCGTAGTGCTATGAACGCCATTCCCAGTGTTGACCTAAGAGACTTTACAGCAGGTGACCCTTTGCGAAAAGCCAAGTTTATCAAAGAAATCGGAAGTGCTTTTGAAGATATCGGTTTTGTGGCCTTGAGCGGGCACTTTTTGTCAGATGGGTTGGTGCGGGAGCTTTACAGCGAAATCAAGGCGTTTTTCGCTTTGCAGCAGCATGTAAAGGATTCGTATGAAATTGATGGTATCGGCGGGCAACGCGGGTATACTTCTTTCGGTAAGGAACATGCAAAGGGAAGAAAGGAAGGAGATCTGAAGGAATTTTGGCATTTCGGCCAGTATGTTCAGAATGACCCCAATCTCGAAGCGGAGTATCCTGACAATGTCATTGTAAGTGAATTACCAAATTTCAATAGTGTCGGTAAGGAGACTTTCAAGATGCTTGAAAAAACCGCAAAATATGTGCTCCGTGCCCTGGCCTTGCACTTGGATTTGGAAGAGACCTATTTCGATGAATGGATAAAAAACGGGAATTCGATTTTACGCCCCATCCATTACCCGCCCATTACCGAAGAGCCTAAAAATGCGGTTCGTGCCGCGGCGCATGGCGATATCAACCTTATTACCTTACTCATGGGGGCCCATGGTAAAGGACTGCAGGTGAAAAACCACAATGGGGAATGGGTAGATGCCATTGCGGCACCAGATCAGCTTATGATCAACGTGGGTGACATGTTATCCCGATTGACCAATACCAAATTAAAATCGACCATCCATCAAGTGGTGAATCCGCCGAAAGAACTATGGGGCACTTCGAGGTATTCGATACCTTTTTTCATGCATCCCATCAGTGAAATGCCCTTGAATTGCCTCGCTAATTGTGTCGATGAACAACATCCAAAGCAATTTGAGGATATTACCGCGGGCGAATACCTACATGAGCGATTGATTGAACTCGGATTAGTCAAGGAATAACTATGGACTTAAGTGAGCAGTTAAAGAATCTTTTCCCAGACCATGTTCCTGAGGAAAAGGAAACGGAAGACGGTGGGCAACCTGATTATTGGATGCAAGACGCCCCCATTCGTTGCAAATACGAAAAACGAAAAGGCAAGCCCATTACCATATTGGAGGGCTATACCGGGGCGGATGCGGATTTTAAGAAATTGGCAAAGGATATCAAATCCTTTCTAAGTGTCGGCGGCAGTTACAAGAATGATACCATCATCATACAAGGCGACTATCGCGATAAGATCATGCAATTTTTGAAAGATAAAGGGTTCGTGGTCAAACGAGTTGGAGGATAAGGCATTTTCGGCAAGAAATATGTCAATTTTAATCGTTCAACTGTTAAATTCTTCGATAACACGTACTCCTTTTGGCAAAAATATTTTTGTTTTTTTTGTTTAAGCTTTACTTTAGTGGTCTAACCTAAACAAACCCACCCTAAAAATGAAATCATTGTTGCATATCACTAATGGGGACAGCTTCACCGATAGGTTGAATACCTTGAACCTCAAAGGGGATATTATCACGTGGCGTGAAATGTTGTGTGAGGGAAAAACGTTGAGCACCGTTGGTAGCGAGTCATTCTGGAAGACCCGTTTTGAGTTTTTGAATAAGAATTACAAGGTTTCCAAATCGTGGTTCGTAGAAAAGACCCTGAAGGAATACCGCTCACTTTGCAACCACAAGCAACAAGACCAGATCGTACTTTGGTTTGAATACGATCTTTTTTGCCAAATTAATATGTTGGCCGTACTTAGTTGGCTAAAGACCCATCGTAGGCATGCCGAAATATCCCTTATCTGCAGTGGTAAGGAAGACGATAGCGAGCACATGTTCGCATTGAATGAGCTGACCAATGCGCAGTTTTTGGACCGCTACGAAAATAGAACGGTGTTATCTCAAGACGACATCGAGTACGCGGATTATGTATGGCAGTTGTATTGTAGTGACAACCCGATACGATTAGAGAATTTGACCGATTTTGAAAACTATAGTTTTGATTATTTATCAGCTGCGGTACAAGCGCATCTGAAACGTTTTCCGACCATCAAAAATGGGCTCAATAAGGTGGAGAATACCATTTTGAAGGTCGCGGCTACAGAAAAGCCCAAATCAAGGCATGCGCTGTTAGGTACGATTCTAGCGCGACAAGATCCCTATGGATATGGCGATAGCCAATATGGACGTATCATCACATCACTAAAGCCCTTGTTTTCTTCTCTCAACCCTGTTCGCATATCAAAGAAAGGAAAAGAGGTTATGGATGGTAAAGCCAACTATTACGCGCTCCTTCGTGATAATGATGCCTATTTGGGTGGCGCCCTTAAGTACAATTTTTTATATAATGAGAGCGCTGAACGAATCTTAAAGCTCTAAAATGGCCATTGCCACATCTGAGCTGATCCTTAATGACGATGGCAGTGTATATCACTTGAACCTTCTACCCGAAGACATTGCGGGTACCATTATCTTGGTGGGTAATCCGGATCGTGTACCCGAGGTAACCAAATATTTCGACACCATAACGCTCAAAAAGCGCAAGCGTGAGTTCAACATCCACACGGGGACCTGCAATGGTAAAAGAATTTCAGTGGTTTCTACGGGAATCGGTACGGATAATATCGATATCGTATTAAATGAATTGGATGCCCTTGCCAATATTGACCTAAAGGCACGCAAGGTAAAAGAACAGACCCAATCATTGAATATCATTCGTATCGGCACTTCAGGGGCAATACAAGAAGATATCCCCGTTGATTCATTTCTACTATCTGAATTCGGTATCGGTCTTGACGGCCTACTCCATTTTTATAATGCCGAAGAACAACAATATACCGCATTGAAAACGGCGCTCGATAACCATATCAACTGGCAACCACACCATATCGCCCCTTATGTTTTTGAAGCGGATGGAAGTCTGGCCAGAACACTACGCTCAAATGACATGCGATTAGGGATTACGGTGACCAATGCCGGGTTTTATGCCCCACAGGGAAGGGCACTGCGTTTGCAGCCTAAACTTCTTGACTTTCATCAAAAACTTCGTGAATTCCAATTTGAAGGCAGGCAGATCACCAATTTAGAAATGGAGACTGCCGCAATTTATGGGTTATCCAAACTCTTGGGGCACAGGGCCGTATCCATGAACGCCATTCTTGCCAATCGGGCAAACGGTAATTTCTCAAAGAACCCAAAGAGAACGGTGGATACCTTGATTCAATATTGCCTAGAGAAATTGACTTAACGTTGCCTTTAACTATATTGTGGCTCGAATACCTATTTTTGATGAAATCGGAATCAATATCCGTAATGAGTCATGAACATCATTATCCATGTCAGGTCTCGACCGCGCTTGTTTGCCCACAAGGCAAGCTGTAGATGACCATATTATATGATTCATTACCAACATTCAGAAAATAGCAATATGAACCACAGAAAATTCAAGCATCGCGACATTAATTGGCTTTACTTTAATGAACGTGTGTTGCTTGAAGCAGCGAATAAAGACACTCCACTTTTAGAGCGTTTAAAGTTTTTAGCCATCTTTTCATCCAACCTTGATGAGTTTTTCAAAGTACGCATATCACAATTGCGACAACTTAAGAAAGTGGATAAACAACTCCGCAAAAAGTTGGTGCTAAAGGCGAATAAAAAATTGAAGTTCATTTTAAAAACGGTAAACGAGCAACAAGGGGTCTTTGGTCGTGTAGTGGATGATACGCTAAACGAGCTTAGAAAACACCAAATCTATATTCGAGACATTGCGGAATTGGATGACGGGCAGAAAGCATTTCTTACCACCTATTTTAATGCCAATATTAAACCATTTTGTAAGCTGCTGGACACTGATGCCACTTTTGAGCCTGCCGATGGCCAATTATATCTGTTGGTTGATTCTGGCCAAGGTAAGTTCAATGCGTTGACCATACCTTCAAAAGAGTGCGAGCGATTTATTGCCTTGCCAGGTGAAAGATCCAATTTTATTTTTCTAGATGACGTTTTAAGGCTTAACCTAAATGATTTTTTTAGAGGGCAAGAGGTCATTGGTTCTTACAGCATAAAGATCTCAAGGGATGCCGAACTCTATCTCGAAGATGATTATGAAGATACGCAGTTGGTCGAAAAGATATATCAGTCCCTAGGGCAACGAAAATCCGGACAACCGACCCGATTGTTATACGATGCCGAGTTACCTGAAAACTTACGGAACA
Source organism: Croceitalea sp. MTPC5 (assembly GCF_036985505.1). Taxonomy (NCBI): domain Bacteria; kingdom Pseudomonadati; phylum Bacteroidota; class Flavobacteriia; order Flavobacteriales; family Flavobacteriaceae; genus Croceitalea; species Croceitalea sp. MTPC5. The sequence continues at coordinate 579,887 of NZ_BTGQ01000001.1, read as the reverse complement.
TCTTGAAAAACAGCTTAGGACTTGGCACTGTGGACATGATATCAGGTGGCCGTTATCACAATATGTCCGATTTTTTTGGTTTTCCGATTCCTGAACATACCGAAGCCTTACAATATCGGCCCCTACCCCCACTGGAACATCCGAAATTATCTTTAAGCGAGGCTATCTTTGACGACATCTCTGAAAAAGACCAATTGGTTCATTTTCCATACCAAAGTTTTTCCTTAGTCGAGCGTTTTATTCATGCGGCTGCAATAGATCAGGGCGTTACTACGATAAAAATGTCCCTTTATCGCATCGCGAAATCCTCGAAATTGACCGATTCCATTTTATTGGCCCTTAAAAATGGAAAGAAGGTATTGTTATTTGTTGAGGCCCAGGCCCGTTTTGATGAAAAGAACAACATTACCTGGGGCCGCACCTTTGAGGAAAAAGGGGCAAAAGTATTGTTTAGCGTACCGAATATAAAGGTACACTCTAAGGTTGCCTTGGTAGAAAGGGAGGAAGAAGGCCGATTAAAGCGATACGCATACATCGCTACGGGGAATTTCAATTCAAAAACCGCAAAACTCTATTGCGACCATGGCTTGTTCACCGCACATGATAGAATTACGCAAGATCTTTCACAGGTATTTGATGTTTTAGAACGAAAGCTCATTATACCCAAGTTAAAACACCTATTGGTCTCTCCCTTTACGACCCGAAACAAGTTCATGGAACTGGTTCAGAATGAGATAAATTTCGTTAAAACAGGCAAAGCGGGTAAGATTACCTTAAAAATGAATAGTCTGGAAGACACCAAAATGATCAATGCCCTATATGAAGCAAGTGAGGCTGGTGTTGAAGTAAGGTTGATCGTTCGGGGTTTTTGTTGTCTTGTTCCAAAAAAGGAAGAGGATATGTTGCCAAATGAAAAACCAATAGTCATTACCAGCATCATAGACCGTTATTTGGAGCACGGAAGGATATACCTTTTCGAAAACGGAGGTGACGAGCTGATGTATATGGGTTCTGCGGATTGGATGACTCGAAATTTGGATAGACGGATTGAAGTGCTCACCCCCATATTGGATTCGGACATCTTCGGTGAATTAAGGGCTATCCTTCAAATTCAATTATCCGATAATGTAAAAGCACGCTTCTTGGATGCCAAGAGTTCGAATGAAAGGGTTCTTCCCTTACCAAAAGAGCCTGAAATTCGTTCGCAGTATACGATATATGACTATTTGAAACGTAAAGTAAGATGAAAAAAGTTAAGATTGCCGGGGTGCCTGAGCATTTTAACCTTCCGTGGCACATGGCCATTGCTGATGGTGCCTTCGAAGATAGAGGTATTGATTTAAGTTGGACCGATATTCCTGAAGGCACGGGTAGGATGTCGCAAATGCTAGCCGACGGGGAAACCGATTTGGCCATTATCTTGACCGAAGGTATCGTTAAAAGTATTTCTGAAGGTAATTCCACAAAAATCGTACAAGAATATATCGCCTCACCCCTATTATGGGGTATCCATGTGGCCTACAAAAGCCCTTATGGCACACTGGCCGATCTTAAAGGTACTAAGGCCGCCATAAGTAGGAAAGGAAGTGGAAGCCATTTGATGGCCTTTGTAAATGCCCATAATCAAGGGTGGAATACCGAAAACCTCAAGTTTGAGATCATCCATAATTTAGATGGGGCGGTTGCGGCATTAAGCCAAGGTCAGGCCGATTATTTTATGTGGGAGCGCTTCACCACGAAACCCTTGGTAGATGCCAAGGTTTTTAGACGTTTGGATGATTGCCCAACCCCATGGCCCTGTTTCGTTCTTGCTGCCACGGATGATTTTATTTCAAATAACAGTTCGCTTTTAGGCCATATATTGGAGGTCATCAATACCTATACGATGGAATTCAAGAAAATTCCAAGTATCGACCGTACCATAGCCAATCGATATGGCCAAGATGTAACTGATGTACGACGATGGTTGTCATTGACCACTTGGGGGCAGCAACAGCTGTCAAGTCAAAGTTTGAAAGACGTTCAAGAACGCTTAGTGTCCTTGGAATTGCTTTCTCAAATCAGGAAGGACGATAGATTCCTGTACCCTTGAATCAAGAAAAGTGTTTGTTGATCAGCACGCGAAAAGTCAGGTCCGATAAAGGCTTTTGCGCCGTATCATCCACATTCGGGTCGGCCATCGCCTTGGCGACCACCTTTTCCGTATCAACAGCGGTCAACATTACGACAGTATTCTTTTCTTTGAAGTCGGCATCAAACTTTTCCTCATAATTCGCAAGAAATTCCCAGCCATTCATGACGGGCATGTTGGTGTCCAACACTATTAGGCAAGGTGCTATCTCTTTTCCGTTTAGAACCAGAAAGTCAATGGCCTCTTTTCCGTTGAGCACGACATTTACTTCTAAATTTGAATCTAATTGTTTGACAAATAGTTTATTAAGAAAATTGGTCGTCTCATCGTCATCAATCAATAAAATCGATTTTATTCTACCCACCCCATGGATTTTTATACGTACCTATACAACAAACGTAATAATTTTCTTATTGTTTTAACAGTCCTTCTTAATTTTTAGTCACCAACTTATCAACGGTCTTTCCGTTTGCTTTAAGATCTCATTGGTTTTACTAAAATGACCGTTGCCGAACCATAGGCCCCTATTTGCGCTTAACGGTGAAGGATGTCCCGACTCCAACACATGGTGTTTTGAGGTATCGATGAGCTGTTTTTTCTTTTTGGCGAAGCCTCCCCATAATAAGAAAACCAAATTTTCATGCCTTTGGGACACCAACCGAATAACGGCATCGGTAAATTGTTCCCAACCCTTGTTCTGATGACTACCAGCCTGATGGGCCCTAACGGTCAAGGTAGCATTCAATAATAGGACGCCTTGTGCCGCCCAGTGCTCTAAATTGCCACTTTTAGGGTATGCAATACCCAGATCGACTTTGATTTCCTTAAAGATATTGACCAGCGAAGGAGGATGCGGAATACCGTCCTTTACTGAAAAGCATAGTCCATTTGCTTGGTTCGGCCCATGATAGGGATCTTGGCCAATGATGACGACCTTGGTCTCTTGAAACGGACAATGGTCAAATGCCGCGAAAATGTCCTTTCCCTTGGGGTAACACGTATGATGTTGGTATTCTTTTTTTACGAATGCGGCCAATTGCTTAAAATAGGGTTTTTCAAATTCGGGCTGCAAATGGGTTTTCCAAGTTGCATCTATGTTCACATCCATGACCGACTAATTTTGAATACAAATTTAAACTTTGATCGAACTTATTCTTGAATTAAAAGTCAAAATCCAATACTTTAGGGAACAATACCGAAAAAACAAATCAAGCGGATGCAAATAGCCTATAAAACCTTATATCTAAAAAAATTGTTTCCATTACGTATCAGCAGGGGGGTGCGCGATGGGCAATCGAATTTATACGTTTCCGTGACCGATGGCAATTACACAGGTTGGGGAGAAACCTCCCCTGGGGAATCCGAGGGTGCTGCTACCCCTGAGGCCGCACGAGAAGCCTTGGAACGATTTTTAGCGACAAAGCCCGATCTTACCTCCCCTTTTGAAACCTACGATGCGGGCTTAAGATCTAACGTAGCCCCATGTGCTTTGGCCGCCTTGGATATCGCACTTTGGGATCTTCTGGCAAAAAAAGCCGGCCTACCCCTTTATCAACTATTGGGTTTTTCAAAACCAAAACAGGCCACCTCCATTACCATTGGTATCATGGGGCCGAATGAAGCTAAAGAACGACTGCCGTTGATCTTGGAGAATATGGGGTTACGGACTTTAAAGGTCAAATTGGGGAGTACTGACGGAATTGAAGCTGATAAGGCCCTATACAATGAAGTATTGGACTATCATAAAAAGTATCCGATTTCGATTCGTGTCGATGCCAATGGGGGCTGGTCTTTAGATGATGCCAAGCATATGATGCAATGGCTGGCGGCACGCGAATGCGGCTATGTGGAACAGCCCTTAAAAGAAGGCCAAGAATACGATCTTCCCCAACTTTATAAAAATAGGCCACTACCCATTTTTGTTGATGAATCGTGTCGTTTCGCTACTGATATTCCCAAATGGGCCCATGCCGTTGACGGGGTCAATATGAAATTGATGAAATGTGGTGGTATCACGGGTGCTTTAAGAATAATTGCTACGGCCCATGCCTTTAAATTAAAGACCATGATCGGTTGTATGGGTGAGTCTTCGATTTCAATTGCCGCTGGAGCCGCCGTCTCAGGAATACTTGACCATATTGACCTCGATTCCCATCTAAATTTGAATCCTGACCCCTGTGAGGGGGCACCCTTGGTCAATGAAATTACCATGCCCTTGGATATTGCCGGTCACGGAGGTGCCTTTAAGCATAATTTATAAAACGTTTTTTATGTTCGATTCCACCAAAAAGCTATGCATCTATATGGAAGATGCCTTGGATAACGATTCAGGAAAAATGGGCTATGGCCTTATGCGGTTCTCGAAACACCCCATAACCTGCATTATAGATTCCAACTATGCGGGCATGACCGTGCAAGAAGCGGTCGGCTTACCCTATCAAATTCCGGTTTTGGGCTCCGTTGAAAAAGCTGTTGCCCTTGGTAGTGAAATCATTGTGCTTGGTATCGCCCCCTCTGGTGGGCGGTTTCCCTCAGCATGGGATGAACCCATTTCATATGCCCTAAAAAATGGACTTTCATTGATAAATGGCTTGCACGATGATCTGAATGCCCGTTTTGGCCATTTTTTGACCCAAAAGGAACAGGGCATATGGGATGTTCGAAAACCGGCTCCCTCCTATCCTATTGCCACGGCTAAAGCTGCTAAGCTTGACAACAAACGTATTTTAATGATCGGTACCGATATGGCAGCAGGTAAGATGACCTCAGGCCTTGAACTTTATGCGGCTTTAAAGAAAAGGGGCAACAAAGTCGGTTTCGTACCGACCGGACAAATAGGGATTACCCTTATGGGCAATGGAATACCTTTGGATGCCATCAAGGTAGATCAGGCTGCTGGAGCCGTGGAACAGGCCGTTTTAGAGCAAGCGGACAAAGAAATCATTATTATTGAAGGTCAGGGTTCTTTAGCACATCCAGGTAGTACGGCGACCTTACCTTTGATTCGAGGTTCACAGCCCACACACCTGATACTTTGCCATAAAGCGGCCCATACCCATTTACGCTATCCCGTATCGCATATTAAAATTCCTCCTTTAGATGAATTTATTCGTTTAAATGAGGCCGTAGCAAGCGTTTGTGGTGCACATACCCTGACTAAAACCATAGGGGTTGCCTTAAATACCGTAGGATTAAAGGATGCAGAAGCCCACGGCAAAATTGACGAAATCTCAAAACTTACCGGATTACCCACCACTGACGTGGTGCGTAACGGAACGGAAGTATTGGTCAATGCGATATTTGAAAATTGACTGCTTTGGGTTTAAAAGAAGTGCTACAAGGGGAATATGGTTTTCAGGCACCGGAAATCAAAAAATTGGTGGGCTATGCCAATGCCAACTACTTGGTGGTAAATAATACCAATCGTTTTATTTTTAAAACATACCAGTACACAAAGCCTTTATGGGATATACTTACTGCTGAGAATACCGTTCTTTTGCACTTGGCCAAAACGAATACCGGCGATTACCCAGTTCCTATTCCACTATTGGATTCAAATTACCTCAAGGTGGTCGTCATTGATGGCAAAAAGAATATTATAAGGCTGTTGTCTTTTCTAGAAGGTACTTTCGTGGGTGATGTGACCATCGCTAAAACAATCGCCAAATCGATTGGAACGTTCTTGGGAAAAATGGATATACAACTCGAAAAGTTTGATGATTATGTGTTAAAGGCACGCACCTGGGAGTGGGATCTACAGCACTTTCATTTGAACAAAAAGTTTTTACCGTTCATTGAAAATCGACGAAATCGAAGCCTAGTCCATTATTTTTTCCAACAATATGAGATTCATGTAGCCCCCTTTTTACCGGTGCTTCGCAAACAAGTCATTCACAATGATGCGAACGAATGGAATCTACTCTTAAAAGGAGCACGTGTTTCCGGAATCATTGACTTCGGAGATCTGACTTACGCCCCATTGGTCAATGAGGTTGCCATTGCCATGACCTATATCGCTTATGATAAAGATAACCCTTTGGTATGGGCTTGTTCGGTTCTTCAAGGATATCATGATAGTGTACCCCTTAAAGAGGATGAAATAGCCCTATTGTATTATTTGATTGCCGCACGGCTTTGTACCAGTGTTTGTAATGCTGCCTATGCCAAAAGGATGCATCCAGAAAACAGTTATGTAGCTGTTAGTGAAGAAAATGCGTGGGCTATGCTATACCGATGGATTAAGTTGAATCCAGTAATGGTGAATCAAGAATTCAGAAGTACGGTTGGATTTAAAAACCAAAAAAAGGGTACTACGGATGACCTTTTGAAACGCAGGCAAAAGCACCTGAGCTCTATTTTATCAGTCAGTTATATGAAACCTATCCCTATGTCTGGTTCCGCGTTTCAATACATGTATGATCAAGAGGGGAATACATTTTTGGACGCTTACAATAATATTCCGCATGTAGGCCATTGTCATCCGAAAGTCGTGGCGGCTGCCCAAAAACAAATGTCAGTATTGAATACCAATACCCGCTATCTCTATGACTTATTACCGGAGTATGCCGAAAAATTGCTTTCCAAGTTCCCCAAATCATTGAATAAGGTCTTCTTTGTCAATTCTGGAAGTGCGGCCAGTGACCTTGCCATTCGAATGGCAAAAGCCCATACCAAAAAGGAAAAGATTTGTGTTGTCGAACATGGTTATCATGGCAACACCCAAATTTCCATTGATATAAGCGATTACAAATTCAATAGCGCCAAAGGGCAAGGACAGAAAGATTATATTATAAAAACCAAGCTTCCGGATACTTTTCGGGGTGCCTATACTGGTTCTGGAGCGGGAGCGCATTATGCGGATGATTTCAAAAGCTTGATTGCCAAAAACACCGAACAGATTGCCGCCTTTATTGCCGAACCTATCGTTGGCTGTGGGGGTCAAATACCTTTGGCACCTGATTATTTAAAAAAAGTCTACCCTATGATTAGGGAGCAAGGTGGAATCTGTATCAGTGATGAAGTACAAACGGGATTTGGAAGATTGGGTGATCATTTTTGGGGTTTTGAAATGCATGGTGTCATCCCTGATATGGTGATTTTAGGCAAACCTATGGGCAATGGCCACCCTATCGGCGCTGTAGTGACGACGGATGAAATAGCGGCTTCCTTTGAAAAAGGCGTGGAGTTCTTTAGTTCTTTTGGAGGGAATCCCGTATCATGCGCCGTTGGTCTATCGGTTTTAGAGGTCATAGCAGAAGAAGGCCTGCAACAAAATGCCAAAGCTGTTGGCGATTACTACAAAGAGATGCTTACAGCGCTACAAAAAAAACACAAGACCATTGGTGATGTAAGAGGTTCAGGACTTTTTTTAGGAATCGATATTGTTCATGCCGGTACTACCAATACCCACCATAAACTTGCACAATATCTAAAAAATGGCCTTCGCCAAAGACATATCCTCATTAGTACCGATGGTCCGGATGACAGTGTGCTAAAAACCAAACCTCCCTTGTGTTTTACGAAAACGGATGCCGAACAGGTCGTGGAGGCCTTAGATAAGCTGTTATCTGAATATACCGGCTAAAAACGCATGCATACCGTATAAATGGTAAGCTGTCAGAATACGTATCTTTGCCAGCGCTAGAAAAAGAAAATGCAGCAGATAAACACAAAAACACTTCAAGACTTAGAGTTCCCTACCGTATTGGAGCAACTAAAGGCCCGATGTAATACAGAGTTGGGTAAAGAGGAAGTACTTCATTTAATGCCCTTAGCTGACCAAGGGTCCTTGCTGACCGTTTTAGGACAAACGTCGGAATACCTGGCATCTTTTGCGAATGATAACAGGATCCCCAATCACGGTTTTGATGCGATTACCAAAGAATTGAAGTTATTGAACATCGAAAACACGACTTTAGAGCTTTCCGGTTTTAGAAGGATAGGGGCGTTGTGTAGGCAGGTGACGGTGCATAAAAAATTCTTCAAAAAGTTTAAAGACTATTATCCCCTACTCTTCGCGTATGCCGAATTGTTTGAAGAGAACCTTACCATTCCCAATAGTATTGACAATATCATTGATAAGTTTGGTGAGATCCGCGATGATGCTTCTTTGGATTTGAAACATATCCGTCACCAGATCAACCAAGTACGTGGTAAGATCAACCAAAGCTTTAATGCAGCCATGACCCGCTATCAGACGGCTGATTTTTTAGATGAGATTCGTGAATCGGTTGTGGATAATAGAAGGGTTTTAGCGGTAAAGGCCATGTATCGTAAGAAAGTACGGGGTACCGTAATGGGTGCCTCAAAAACAGGAAGCATCGTTTATATCGTTCCTGAGACCACCTTGCAATTCAGTCAAGAACTCAGTAACCTTGAGTTTGAGGAAAAAGAGGAGATCCAAAGGATACTAAACGCGCTGACCAACGAGATCAGGCCCTATCAAGAATTGTTATCCAATTACCAGCACTATTTTACCCATATTGACATCACTTCTGCTAAGGCAAAGTATGCTGAAGAACTCAATGCTATCCTTCCTGAACTATCTGAAAAACGTCATTTAGTATTGCGTGATGCCTACCATCCACTCTTATATTTAAGCAATAAGTCAAAAAAGGAAAAGACATGGCCCCAGACCATTGAGTTGCATCCTAAAAATCGAATCATTGTCATTTCGGGGCCGAATGCGGGGGGCAAAAGCATTACGTTGAAGACTATCGGGCTGTTACAAGTCATGTTACAAAGCGGTTTGTTGATTCCGGTACATGAACGGAGTAAGGTGTGTTTTTTTGAGAAGATCCTAACTGATATTGGCGACAACCAATCCATTGAAAACCATTTAAGCACCTACAGTTACCGTCTAAAGAACATGAATCAGTTCTTGAAAAAGTGCAACGACAAAACACTTTTTTTGATAGACGAATTTGGCACGGGTTCAGACCCGGAATTAGGGGGTGCCCTGGCCGAGAGTTTTTTAGAGGTCTTTTACGAAAGGGGCGCATATGGCGTCATTACGACGCATTACGCCAATTTAAAGCTTTTGGCCAATGAACTACCACATGCCGCCAATGCGAACATGCGTTTTGACAATAAGACCCTACAGCCTACTTTTCAATTGATTTTGGGTGAAGCAGGCAGCTCATTTACCTTTGAGGTAGCACAGAAAAATGGAATCCCCTACTCACTGATTAATAAGGCCAAAAAAAAGATTGACCGCGGCAAGGTCCGTTTTGATGCGACCATTTCAAAACTACAACAAGAACGTAGTAAAATGGCCAAAACGGGTTCCCGTTTGCAAGATGAGGAAACCAAGGCCCGGGAAGAGGCCAAAAAATTGGAAGCGCTTAACGCCAAGGTCAAATCGAAGTTGGAGAACTACCAAGAGCAGTATGACCACAACCAGCGCATGATATATTTGGGCAATAAATTGAACGATGCCGCCGAAAAGTACTTTTTGGACAATAAAAAGCGGCCGTTGATATCTGAGTTGTTGCGTATTGTGGAAACTGAAAATAGCAAACGCAAAAAGACCACCGCGAAGCAGGCAAAGGCCAAAAAGGCACAAAAGAAGCAGGTTGCCAATGAGCTGGAACAAAAAATAGTCAAGGTCCGTAAAGAAAAGGTCATCAACAAGAAAAAAGCGGCTCAAGCTGAAAAGGCGAAACCAAGACCTGTTTTCAAAGTCGGTGACCGAGTGCGCCTCTTTGACGGAAAAGCTGTAGGAACCATTGATAAGTTGGAAAAAAATAAAGCCGTAGTCAACTATGGCCTATTTACCACGAATGTAAGCGTGGAGCAATTGGATTTGGTCGAAGCCAAAAAATGAACATTGCTTCTTTTAGGACAATTACCTCTTAAATCATAACCAAATTCTGTTGGGAACTTATTATTTTTAACAGAAATACAGAAAACCGTATTTCATAATCGGTGACCAACCCTTAAATCATTTCTTCATGAAACAAAGCACGATCATTACCCTATTAAGTATCATTTTCATCATCTCTTGCCGTACGAAGTCGGCACCTGATTCCGAATCGAATGAAATGACCGAAACGACCCAAGAAGCAGCATCGAAAACACCTGACATTCAAATTTCACTTGCCCAGTGGTCATTTCACAGGGCATTTTTGGGGCCAAAGAAAGAGGGATATTGGGAATGGTTTGTAAAAACGTTGCAAGAATCACCTGATGACATCTTATTGGGGGATGCCGACCCAAGGGATTTTCCAAAGATGGCCGCCGAATTCGGCGTCAACTCCATTGAATTGGTAAACACTTTTTACTACGGAAAAGTCGATGATCAGGCCTTTTGGGACGATTTTAAAAAGCGATGTGAAGAAGCAGGTGTTTCCGTTGGATTGATCATGTGCGATGCATTGGGTAACCTTGGGGATGCGGATGCAGAAACTAGAAAACATGCAGTAGAAAATCACTTTAAATGGGTGGATATCGCTAAGTTTTTAGGTGCTCATTCCATTCGTGTCAATGCGGCGGGAGAAGGAACTGCGGAAGAAGTAGCTGCAAATGCCGTTGATGGGCTCACGCAATTGGGCAAGTATGGCGCTACCCAAGGGATTAATGTTATCGTTGAAAATCATGGAGGATACTCCTCAAATGGAACTTGGTTGGCCGGGGTTATGGCCCAAGTAAATATGGATAATGTAGGCACCCTTCCCGATTTTGGTAATTTCTGTATCGAACGTGGACCGGATGGTTGCCTCGATGAGTATGATCGCTATAAAGGCATGGCTGAGTTAATGCCCTATGCCAAAGGGGTAAGTGCAAAATCACATCATTTTGATGAGCAAGGGAATGAAATCCATACCGATTTCTATAGAATGTTGAAGATTGTAAAAGATTCGGATTTCAAAGGGCATATCGGTATTGAATACGAAGGTGACGGTCTTTCGGAAGAAGATGGAATTGCCGCTACATTGAGTCTTCTAAATAAGGCTATCGATAGCATACATTAAAAGTGAGATAAAAAATAAACAGCCGGCATCAGGTTGTTGAATCTACAACCTGAGCGGCCGACTGCTACCAATATGATTTCTTCTTACTGACAGGTAACCCGCTGTATTTCTAGGCAACATCCTAAAAATCCAGTAGTAGCTCGGTGACAACTATTACTGCTGCTAGTAGTATCCCCTATATCGTATTGATAAATATCAGCTTCATCATCATCTTGCACCCATATTCTGATGTTATATGCCCCATTGGGTGGTTGTATGGTTTTAATTGAACCACTGGTAGTGCTATCCACCCAAAGACCAGCATTTTCCGTTTTATCCAAATCATCTTTGGTAATGGAGCCACCTGACCCCTGCAGCTCATTCTCATAACTCAATGCGAACCTAAAATCACGACCGGTATCATTGATAAAATCAACCGTTCTATGCTGAATACCTTCACTACTGCAAATTTCAGCCTGGTAATTATCCGTATACCCCATCTTGGCAATGGTATTGTCTTTTAAGAAACGTACCGTATACGAAATGGGGGATCCGGGATTATCTCTGCTGTACACCGCATTGGACCCTTGTATGATTGGCGCCAAATCTCCAAAGTCACGGGCTGTAACCGCCTCTGTTGCCACTTCGGCATTACCACCTATGACCACCGTTGTAATACTGGAGTTGGCCAAAATACTCTTCAATGTTGCTTCGCTCTCCACTTCAATGCTATTGTTTTTTCCTGCGGCATATCCTAAGGCAGCTTCTAGCTGAACATCAGTTGATTCATAATTGGTTTCCAATCGGAACATGATGATTCTTCCATAGCTCACTGATTGTATGTATCCCGGAGGTGCACTCGAACTAAAAGTCGAAGCTACATCTTGCGAGCTCAAATTTTCATTGAACACTGCGGTGGGTGAGGCCGGTGGAACCATGGATACTGTATAGAACACTTGTTTGAATACCATATTGGCGACCCTTCTTTCTTTAGTGCTTTGAAAATTGAGTTGTGAGCTAAAGTCAGATGAGGCCCATTCAATATTAATTCCCAATTCCAAACTTACTTGCTTTGAACTATAAGCCGTCTTCTCGCTTGTAAATGAACTTCCTTCATTTACGTAACCTTCATCGTAGGCATTGGCATTCCACCATTCCAGCGCCGTATCAATACCAGCATCTACAGAATTAAAAGTAGGGTTGTCTACAGCTACATTACCATTTTCTCCAATACCTGGTAAATCTACCCTCAAATCAACAGGTGCCCTGCCCAATGTTACTGGAGTGGGAAGTCCACCACGAAGGTCATTATCAATTTTCACCAATGCCCCTGGCCAAATGATACCTGCATTCGGTTTCAAAATGGCAATATCCTCAAAATTCGTTTCTAAACTATAAGTCGTTGTCGTACAATTTGTTGTGACATTGTTTTCAAATTCGGGAGGGGCATCCACGGTATTCGTTGGTACTTTTTGACTGGTAGTGCTTCCTGAACCTACAACTCCTAAAAGCTCGTCGGGATCGTAAGAAAGATTGGCTATAACCTCACTGATGGATTCTTCCCCGACGGGTCCATCATCATCCGAACCTCCAACAGGTTCCATAGAATCATCGCTACTACAGCCAACAATGATGAATAAAATCATAATAGACAAGACCCTTAAGGTAATTTTTAATTGTGATTGATTTGTTTTCATAATTTCTTGGTTTTTAAGATTCAACACCCCAAAACTAGAAGCAGACCGACCTCAGACCTAATTTTGTCCATGGACAAAGTATGGACAGCCTGTATGGATTTTAACAAATCTTGCTATGGACAAGTCACAATTTTAATATGTCCTTATTTTTAGACAAAGTCACTGAAATCAATGTTTAGACGACTATACACGACCTTGTTCCCGCCATATAATTTATGGACTTTTCATGGACAATTGAATTAGAACCGCATCATTTAGGTTTTAATAGTGCGGTTCTATTTAGTACCTTGATCCAATAACACATAACGTTTATGAAAACTAAATTGGCACTACTTTTTTTTAGCTTACTTCAATTCGTTCTCACCTATAGCCAAAATCAAAAGTATATTGATAGCTTAAAAACAGAATTACAAAAAGTATCTACTAATGATTCTGTAAAGGTCGTTTTACTGACTATGCTTCACGAGAATCTTATGTTTTCCAAACCAGAAGTAGCAAAAAAATATGCTGAGCAAGAGATTGATATTTACAACAAAACGGGTTCGGAATTTGCTTATGGCCTGGGAAATTTGCATATCGGAGATTATTTCTACAATAAAAGTATGAACGACACTGCACTATATCATTACCAATTGGCAAAAAAATCCTTTGAGAAAAACAATAAGTCTCGTGGATTAATATTTGTCAATTTTACTTTAGGAGACATTTATAAATCTCAGGGTGACTACGAAAGTGCACTTGAAATTTTTATAAATAGCATCGTAGAAATTGAAAGAAACATAAAAGATGAACCTTATAAAAGTCAATTTCTTGCCTCTTCTCACTTATCTATTGGTTCATGCTATTTTGAAAAAGGAGATTTAAATCTCGCACTCAAAGAATCTATTGTTGCACTCGGTTATTTTGAAAAGATTAAGGATGAACTAAGAACAGCAGATACTTATAAACAAATAGGTGATATAGAGACTAAATTAAATCATCTTACATCTGCTATAGATTATTATAGCAAAGCAATAGAGCTTTATAAAAAAAATGATGATAATATTTATGAAGCGAATACCATAATTTCAATTGGAGCTGTTTATTTGTCACAAGGCAATTTAGTTAAGGCTGAAAGCTTTTATCTCACGGGAATTGATCTTTCAAGAAAATTCAATCTAAAAGGATCCTTATCAAGCGCCTTAAATGATTACGGCCAGATTTTAATCCAAAAAGGAAAATTGAATGAAGCAGAAAATGCCTTGAACGAAGCAAATAATATTGCGACCAAAGAGCAGCTTACTATACAAGCCATTCAATCATTTGAAGGGTTAAGCCAATTAAACTTACAAAGAGGTAATCTTCAAATCGCTCTTAGAAATATTAATAAAGCCATAGATATTGGAACTGGTAGCGGAGTAGTTATTACCCTCCGAGATCTCTACAATGTAAAATCTGAAATACTCGAAAAGGGAGGTGATCATAAAAATGCCATGAGTTTCCTAAGGGAGTCATTTGCTATTCAAGACAGTATAAGTTCAGTCGAAAAGATTAGGCAAGTAGAAGAATTAAAAACAATCTATGAAACCGAAAAAAAAGAGGCTGCAATAGCTTTACAAAAAGAAGAAATCAATACGCTAAATGAAAAAGCCAGGGCGGATAACCTGCAAAAAGGCTTGTATGCCGGTGGAATGGCCTCCGCCCTAGCCCTCTTTGGCCTCTCGGTTTTTGGGTATCGCCAACGAATCAAAAAGAACCGTATCGCCCGCCAAAAACAAGAAGAAATCCTGAAAAATGAAATTGAGCATAAACAAAAAGAGCTAGCCAGTCAAACACTGCATTTGGTACAGAAAAATACCTTTATTCAAGAGTTGATGGAAAATCTAGAGAATGTAAAAAACTCACCCGATAAATTTAAAACGGAGTTTCGGCGAATCGTAATGCTACTTAAAAAAGAGAATGCCTCTGACAAGGATTGGGAAGTTTTTAAAACCTATTTCGCAGAGGTACACAATGACTTTGACCAAAAATTGAAAACCCTTTCTGCTGATATTTCTGAAAAGGAAATCCGCCTTGCGGCATTTTTACGCATGAGTTTGACCACCAAAGAAATTGCCGCCACTTTAAATGTACTACCGGACAGTATCTTAAAGTCAAAATACCGACTCAAAAAGAAATTGGGTCTTGATAAGGAAACTGATTTAAACGGTTTTTTAAATTCGCTGTAGTGCTTGGTGGCTTTGACAAGATGGCATTGTTCGTTTTAAGATAAGTATCTTAAGAAATCGGCATAATTATTGGAACTTCATTTAGGTACAAACCAATACAACACACCCATGACCAAAAAATCAACCGTTCTCATTGGTTGTTTGCTCACTTTTTGTCTGCAAAGCGCCGTAGCATTTCAGCACAATGACCTCGCCAAGAAAAATTTAAAAGGTAAAGTAGAAAAGACCATATCCCATTACTACGAACCTATCCTTAATGGCGAAGGGATTGAAAAAGGGGAAAAGAAAAACACTTTTATTTATGCCTATAATGAGGATGGAAACGAAGTGTTGTATGATGGAGGCCACTATCAAACGATTTCTGAATATAATGAAAAAGGATTCAAGAACAGGCTTTATTTAACGGATGGGGACAAGATATACCAATCGGTAGAAATAGTTGTCGATTCAAATGGCCAACGACGTTCTGAGGTCATCTACGATATCAGAAAAAATATTTTGGGCAAACGGACATATCGGAAAAAGGAAAATCAAGTTGAAATGACGGAGTTTGGCCATACCAATGACACCATCCCAAAAGAGGTCATCATTTATGATCAGCAGGAGAATAAAATCCATAAAGAGAAATACAATCCGCAAGGCGACAAATTATTATCCATAGATTATATGTATGATGGGAGCGGTCGTGTAGTGAGGGAATCCCAATTCAACTTTAAGCCTTGGACGCTTTTTACCGAGACTAAATTTCAATATAATGAAAATGGGGACGTTAGCTATAAAAGAACCTTAAGCAGCCAAAATACGGAAGAATTTAAGTACGATTATGTGTACGATTCAGAACGGAATTGGATTAAAAGAATCAAATATCAAGATAAGAAAGCCATCGAGATCCAAGAGCGCGAAATAGTTTATTTTGATTAGTACCACCAGAGAAATCAAGACTACTTTGCTATGTTACAGATGGCATTTTAAATACTTTTTAGGTTTGGCTTAAAGACCAATAAATCAATAGCGGTCTCCTTAAGATCTTCAACGGAAAAAGGTCTCGCCTGCCTTCCCAAATTCGTCATTCAGACGGGTGCCCAGTCTATCCGTTTGAAATTGCTATAGCTATTACTGACCATAAATTCATTTGTTCGGGCTTTTGGTTTTGATTAGCTTAGAACCATAATTGTCTAAAGTATGGCCATAAAAAACCATTATCGCGTATGCAACCTCTGTGAGGCCATGTGTGGTCTTGAAATAGCGCATGAAGGTGATACGATTATCAGTGTCAAAGGCGATGAAAAAGACCCCTTCAGTAAAGGGAGTATATGCCCCAAAGGCGCACACATTCAAGAGCTTCATGAAAGTCCGGATCGATTAAAAACCCCAGTAAAGAAGAACAAAGAAGGGGGTTGGGATCCAATCTCGTGGGAAGAAGCTTTTGATGAAGTGGGCCGGCGCATTAACAACATTAGGAAAGCGCATGGTGAAAATGCTGTTGGACTTTACTTTGGCAACCCCACGGTTCATAATATGGGTATATTGTTCTATACCAATGAGCTCAAGCGTATTCTGGGGACACACAATGTCTTCACCCCTACCTCAATGGATCAGTTGCCCCATCATGTCATGGCGTATTACCTTTTTGGGCATTCCCTCCGTATTCCGATACCAGACATTGACCATACGGATTATATGATTTTGATCGGGGCCAATCCTGCAGCTTCCAATGGCAGCATTATGAGTGCGGCTGGGGTGACCCAACGCTTAAAAGCGATAAAAAACAGAGGTGGAAAAGTAATTACTTTGGACCCGAGAAAAACAGAAACCTCCCGTTTGGCCAGCGAACACCTCTTTATCCGGCCCGGAGCGGACATTTATTTTCTTATCGGTTTTCTAAAAGTGCTTATTACACATGAAAAAATCAATCCCGGTAGGCTTCAACCCTTTCTTAAAGGGGAAGACACCATTCTGAATTTGGTTGAAAATGCCGATGCTACTCAAATTGCATCCTTGACTGGAATTCCCTCCAGTGTTCTGGAACGCCTGGCCCTAGAGTACGCCGACACACCCAAAGCGGTGTTGTATGGACGAATGGGCATGTCAACACAAGAACATGGCGGGCTGTGCCACTGGTTGATGCAATCCATCAACATCTTAAGTGGCCATTTTGATAGACCGGGCACTACACTGTTCCCCAATCCGGCCGTTCCGTTGATTAAGGAAAAGCATTTCAAGAAAAAACATGGGCGTTGGCATAGTAGGGTCAGTCAAAAACCCGAGTTTCAAGGCGAGTTCCCCGTATCGGTCATGGCCGAAGAACTACAAACCCCTGGAAAGGGTAAGATACGGGCATTGATTACGCATGCGGGTAATCCCGTATTGGCAACCCCCAATGGCAAGGAATTGGAAAAAGGCTTGCAAGAACTGGACTTTATGGTATCCATTGATATCTTTATCAATGAGACCAGTGCTCATGCCGATATCATTTTGCCGCCCGCTTCCCATTTGGAAGTTCCACATTACGATTTGATCTTTAACTTGTTTGCAGTACATAATACCGCGAAGTTTTCCAAACCACTGTTTCCCATTTCCAAAGAACAACGTTATGATTGGCAAATTGCCAAAGCCTTGCTCCTACGCTTTGAAAAAGCATCGCCCAAAAAACTTCCTTGGATATTGAAACGACTTTCTCCGGAACGACTGCTTAATTTAGGGCTGCAACTTGGCCCCTACGGCCGCTTGTCACATCCCAAAAGATGGTTTACCGGCCTTACCCTTGGGAAATTAAAGCGAAATCCCCATGGTTTGGATCTTGGACCGCTTCATTCCCAAATCCCCCAAGTTTTGTTGACCAAAAGCGGAAAGATTGAATTGGACCATGAAGTTTTTGTAAAGCCCTTTACCCAACTTTTAGAAGCACTGCCCGAAAAAAGGGTGGAAAAGGTAAAGGAAAACGAATTTTTACTGATAGGCAGAAGGCATCTGCGTAGCAATAACTCTTGGATGCACAACAGCCCCTCTTTAATGACCGGAAAGAATCGATGTACCGTTATGCTACATCCAGATGATGCCACGCGATTGAACATTTTGAAAAATGACACCGTTTTGGTGCAATCCCGAACGGGACAGTTGCAGATAGCCGCGGAAATCACCCCTAATATCATGCCCGGGGTGGTCAGTATCCCCCATGGATTTGGACATCATCGCAAAGGGACCCGATTACAGGTAGCTTCCAAACATGCGGGAGTTAGCTTAAACGATATCACCGACAATTCAAGAATGGACCCAGTTACCGGCAATGCGGCCTTTTCAGGGCAACCCGTTACGCTTATAAAACAGACTACATGACAAACCAACCTAACATCGAATGTGGGATTTCAGCTACCACAAAGATTTTGATTCGCGGAGTGGACGAAACCGCTGATTTGGAAAATCCCATATATGCCATCAATTGGTTCTATTGCAAACGACCATGGCTCTATGCACTATATACTAAGATAGCTGGTAAAATTGCCCGTGCCAATGGCGCCCAAGCTGTTTTTAAAGGCCAACTAACCGCCACCCTACCTGAGAATGGGGTC
This sequence comes from Croceitalea sp. MTPC5, assembly GCF_036985505.1. Classification (NCBI taxonomy): domain Bacteria; kingdom Pseudomonadati; phylum Bacteroidota; class Flavobacteriia; order Flavobacteriales; family Flavobacteriaceae; genus Croceitalea; species Croceitalea sp. MTPC5. Next base: position 561,332 of record NZ_BTGQ01000001.1, on the reverse strand, counting down.
AACGAACGCGATACCCTGCTTATAGTGCGCTACCCTTCAGGCCATCATTTCAAGAACTTGGTAGAAAACAAGGTATTCCAGCTAAGCAGTCTCCTACGGAACAAGGCCCTTCAAAAGTTTTCCTTTGGTTTTTCGAAGATGCACCAACTAACGGAGAAGCCGCTTGATGGTAAAACCAACTATCTGCTACAATACTTTGGTTCGGCTCCCAGATCCGCTTCATTTTGGGAGAGTGTAACCGAATTGGCTGCTTCCCATTCTGTAGAACTTTTCTATGGCGGAACCATTCAGGCCAATTTAGTGGTTCAAAAGGAAGAGGAACAAAAAGTGCCTTGTGTGATGGACAGCCTCGTCGTTTTGAGTGGCAATCAAGAGGCTTTAAAAACACTTACCCAATCTGAAGAATATCAAGTACTCCTGGGTAATATGGAGGTGCTTTTTACGGGGTTTCTGAATAGGCAATTGTAATTATTTGTATCATTATCAAATAACCTTTAAAAGAACCCATGGCCCTAGATTCTTAAATCCTTCCTAAAAAATAGGCTTTCCGCATACCCAGTGGTATCTTTACAACGTGGAAGAAGGCAAAAAAATAATCCTTTTTGATGGGGTCTGTAACCTCTGCAACGGCGCTATTCAATTTGTCATCAAGCGCGATAAAAAAGACACCTTTCGGTATGCACCCTTACAAAGTGCGATTGGGGAACAAATGATTGCCGAACGGGGTATTGATACTTCGAAGACCGATTCCATTATCTTGGTAGAACCCGGAGTTTCGTATTACACCAAGTCTGATGCTATATTAGAGATCAGTAGTGAATTTGGTGGCCTTTGGACATTGTTTTCCGTATTTAAATGGCTGCCTACACCAATTCGTAATGGCATTTACGATTTCGTGGCCCGTTACCGCTATCAATGGTTTGGCCGAAAAGATGCCTGTATGATTCCCACCCCCGAGCTACAGGCTAAATTTTTGGGCTGACTAATTCAAATCACCCCTTCCCTAGCCCAATAGGCACGATTGATCATTGTTAATTTTCAAAACAAGTTTTTAAATGGAAGTTTGGTTTAAATTCTAAACTGACCCTCATGAAAAATCTAATAGTATTCGTATTTCTTATTCCCGGCCTTCTTTTGGCCAATGACCTAAAAATTCCTTCTGAAATCAAGAAGGTCACCGTGTATTTAAGCGGCGCTGAAATCACCCGAACGGCTACCTGCCTTTTGAAAGAAGGTTCCAATGAAGTAGTGTTCACAGGGCTTTCCCATAAAATTGATGAAAGTAGCATTCAAGTCTCTGGACTCAATGCCGTTTCCATTCTGTCCATTGCCTATGACATCAATTATTTGAGTGTGCAAAAAAATAGCCCTGAAATTGAAAGGCTTCAAGACAAAATAGAAGCATATGAAATGGAACTTTCAAGGTATAGGAATATTATTTCCGGACTTGAAGAAGAAGAAAAAGTGATTAAAGAAAATAGAACCGTGAACTCTAGATTGAAAGGAATCGATTTGGAAAAAATAATACAAGTTAGTACGTATTACAGAGAGCGTATTACTACTATCAAAAACGAAGTCTTTGAAGCCCATTTAAAGATCAATAAGCTAAATGAAAAAATACGTGCTATACAAAAACAGATGGCTGAATTCAATAATACTCCTGAAAAAGCACAGGGAGAACTTACTTTAAAAGTTGACGTTCCTGTTGCTATAAAGCTATCATTGACCTTGAAATATTTAGTGAACGATGCGGGTTGGATTCCAAACTACGACATCAAATCCAATATGATGAACACCCCGTTAAATCTGGCCTATAAAGCTCATGTTTATCAAAAAACTGGTCAGGACTGGAATAATATAAAACTAATGCTATCTACGGGAAATCCAGAATTCAATATTACAAAACCTAATTTAGGGCCTAAGTATCTAAACTTTACAAACCAGCACAAAACAAAGCCTATTTCTATAAAGAAAAAATCTAAGTATCTATACAATCCAATGGTAAAGCAGATAATCGGTATGGTGACGGATGCAAGTGGTGCAGCTTTACCTGGTGCAAGTGTAAAAATTAAAGGAACATCAAAAACAACTCGGACCGATTTTGATGGCTCATTTAAATTGAATTCAGAAAAAGGACAAGAACTAATAATTTCTTATATCGGTTTTATGACCAAAGAGTTACCTATTTATTCTTCTGTCATGAATATTAGATTAGAAGAAGATACCTCAACATTAGATGAAGTGGTTGTAATAGCTCAAGGGATAAGAAGTGAGAAAAGATCGCTTGGCTATTCCGTAAGTAGCATTGGTTCTGAAAAGGTACTTCGAGGTAAAACACCTGGTATAGATTTAAAGAAGAAATCTAACATCCAAAAAGTATTACGACCTCTATACATCATAGATGGCATTCCTTCTGCTCATTTTGAAGAGGGAGATCTTGATGAAAATGAAATTCAATCTAAGAAAATAGTGGTAGGTGAAGAAGCATCTGCAATCTATGGAACTCGAGGGAGTAACGGTGTTGTAGTCATTACCACCAAAAAGAGTACTTCTAACGAAGGGGCCACCAAAACGGAATTTGCCATCAAAAAATCATATTCCATCCCTTCCGATAACGATATTACCGCAATTGAGATCAATACTTTCAGATTACCAGCGACCTACGAGTACTTTGCGGCCCCTATTATCAATGAAAATGTATTTCTAACGGCTAGTTTTAGCAATTGGGAGCAACACCAACTTTTACCTGGAGAGGCCAACATCTATTTTGAGGGTACTTATGCAGGTAAGACCGTATTAGACCCCTATACCACAAAAAAAGAAATGATACTTTCTTTGGGTATCGACCCGAATATTACCGTTACCCGAGAACAAGAGCGTAACTTTAAGAGTAAATCCTTTACCGGAAGTAACCGTATTTTGGATCGTACCTACAATTTAGAGGTCAAAAACAATAAAGGAATAGCCATTGACTTGAAATTACTGGATCGTATTCCCAAATCACAGCAAAAAGAAATAAAAGTAACCGATATTGTAACGAATACTGCAGATTACGATGTAAAGAAAGGATTGCTTACTTGGAAAATGGAACTACAACCCCAAGAAACCAAAACGGAGAGCTTTTCGTTTCAAGTGAAATATCCTAGAGGCCGTTATATTTCGCTTTAAAAATGTAAGTGTCGTCATTTCGTATTGTCAGACCGACTGCGGTCGAGACCTTATTATATAACCTCTCGACTATAGTTTACACTGAACGAAGTCGATGACCCTTAAGTTGAATTTGTGTTACTTTAAATTATTCAGAATAAAATCCAATGTAGCATTGGTATTCAGTTTTTGTTTGAAAGAGTGGCTTTTGTGTGTAATTGGTTTAACCAAACTTAATGACTTCATATAATTGATAGACTGTTCGTTATCTAATGCTACTTTACCAGTTAATAGAACATCCAAAGGTTCTTCGTTTTGATAGCGCCTGTAGATTTTTCGAAGTCCACTTAGGTACAAGCGGTCTTTGGTAAACCCCCCACCGCGATGTGCGCGGAGTGTTATTGCAAAGGCCTCGTCGCGGTTTAGCTTGTACTGCCCATGAATCAAATCATAGGTATCGGCAAAGGAATAGCCCTTGATCAAGCTGTCTGCTGCCATGACACGATATGCCAGCTCTTTTAAACGCTTAAGGGTCAATGCCCCACCCATATATTCACTAAGCACGGCCAGACCTTCTTGGGTTTCCACATTTTTAGGCAATCCGTTTGAAAAAATGGCCAAGGGCTGTTGTAGTCCATTGTAGGTGGTGACCAAATGAACCCCAATTTCATGATTCGCCAGGGTCAATAGCTGATTTTTACTGAATTTACTGTTCTTTTTTATGAAAAGGGTCTTAGTGGCATTGCTAACCATAGCGTCAGCTGCAATATGCACTGAAAACCGAATGTTCAACGGAAAATCGTATTGCTGCGCAAATTCTTCAAAATAGGTTTTGGCCTCCTCAGGGGAGTACACCTTATCCATATCGGAAGATGTTGGTTCATCTTTGTAATGCAAGATAAACCGGGCATTATCCACATCTTTCTCTGTTGGGGTACCATGCACCCTCAGGGAGTTGTAGTAGAATTTTTTGCCCCTGCCAATAGTTTCGATACATTGGATCATATTGGCGTAGTAATACACCACCTCTTGGTAAAATTTTCTAATGGTATCGTCTTCGATACGTTCTAAGCGCTGCGAAAAAAACAACCGCTGCAACTTGTACGGGTCAAATTTGAGTTTTGGATATTTGAATTCAGGCTCACAAGTGCATTTTGAGGCAAAAAAGCGATGCTTTTCTTTCTCGGTATTCAATGGGTTCACATAGCTTAACAATTCAATACGCTTCACCAATCGATTCAAGTTGGAATCAATATCGAAAAGTGCGGGATATTGCCGTTGCAGCTCGTTTTGTTGTTTTACCGGAATCATAGTTGGGCCAAAAATTCTTCAGTCTGTAAAGGTATCAATTGTTTTAGTCGTTCTTCAACGGTTTTTACCACTTCTGGATAAATAATACCGGTTAACTCATCACAATAGACCTTGGAAATTTCCGTGGCCAGTACCAAAGTGTCCTTAAAGTTCTTGGTGATGTACTTTAAAAAATAACCATTACCCTGAAAGGTATCATTGATCAAGGCCGTCTGTGGAATATCATAAGGGAATTCGATACTCCCCAATTTTGACCGCCACTGCTCAACAATATCACCAAAACGTTGGTTATCAATATTGCTTGTGCCCAAATTCCAAGTGGGTACTTCCCTATCCCATCGTTTCCAATTGTAACTGTGCATATCATACACAATGACTTTATCGTGTAGGGATTCCAGTTTGGCAATAAGCGCATGCACCACTTGGTAGAAATGTTCATGCTTTTGAAGGCTATGGTCTTTTTCTTTTTCAGGAAGTGGGGTTTTCCAAAGCTTTTTACCCCATGCGGTATCAAAAATAGCCGTTTCGGGAGGACGGTTCAAATCGTACTCAAAACGACTGTCACAACCCGCAATTACTATGGGATGTGATCGTACCATTTGTTTGGTACAGGGGTCTTCCTCATACCATCGTTCGTATTCCGTATGCAAACAATTGTCCCAAAGCGATTTTCGGAATTGGTGGCCATCATGGACCGCACCACAGACATAGGGAACGTACTCTTCTATCTTTAACGTAAAGGAATAATCATCGGAAACAGCCTCAAAGGGCTGTTCCATCTCAATTTTTGAAATAATCTGAGCTACGGAAAGCTTAAGCATTCTGTACTTCGTTACGTAGACGTGACCTTCGATTAAAAGCTTCCAGTTTATCTAGGACCTTACTTTCAATAAAATCAATCACCTTGCATTGAATTTTGGTCTTGTACACCTTGTTCATATAGGTAATTCCCCCAGGTGACATTACATTCACCTCGACCAACTTGCCCCCGATAACATCGATACCGACAAAATAAAGGCCATCTTTGACCAATTTGGGGCCAATTTGTTTGCACAGCGCCTTTTCTTGCTTACTTAAACTATGCTTTGCTACGGAACCCCCAGCAGAAACATTGGAACGATGGTCATCATTGCCAGGCACCCTTTTCATGGCGCCAATGGGTTCTCCATTCAATAAAAGAATACGGACATCCCCTTGGTCAGCCCCTTCAATATATTCTTGAAGTATGACATAGTTAGAGGTTCCATCTGAATTAGTTACATAAAAATCCAACAAGGATTTAATGTTGCTCATTGCGGACTTCTCAATCAGAATGACCCCTGAGCCGCCAAAGCCGTTCAGTGGCTTTAAAATCATCTTATCAGCAGCTGATTCCTTGATCTGTCGCACCAAATAATTCTTGTTCTTGGATACGTGGGTAACCGGAATGATATTACTATGACTATCCCCGAAAGCGGCCGTATATAACTTGTTATTGGCCTCTCGTAATCCCTGTAGGGAGTTCACGATGAAGACATCATCCTTTACGGAATCCAAAAAGTTGAGCATTAAGGGATCCAAAGGTGGATTGGCCCTCATGAAAATGACGTCAAAACCAGCTAAAGGCAACATCTCTTCCCGTAAATTGGACTGTTTGTAAAAGGTCTTTAAATTACTGGAGACTTTTTCCATTTTATTGACCACTGTACAAAAAGCGTTGGTAACACTATTGCGAATCGTGAGATTAGCCGGACTGCAAAGTGCCACACCATGCCCCCGTTTTACACATTCATGTATTAAAGCTAGACTCGTGTCGTTTTCAGGGTCGATCTCTTCCCATGGGTACATTAAAAAGCAGATGTTCATGGTTGTTATTTTTGATAATTTACTTTACTTCTTCGTAATGGTCATCCCATTCTTTGATTTTTGGTTTTCCCAATTTACCCACTGATTTGGCCACTACCATGGAAACCGTGGCATCCCCGGTAACATTGACGACCGTCCGGCACATATCCAACGGTCGATCCACTGCGAAAATGAGGGCCAACCCGATGGCCAGTTTGTCGGCAGGAAAACCAATGGTCTCTAAAACGATCACCAACATGACCATACCAGCCCCAGGTACCGCCGCGGAGCCTATAGAGGCCAACAATGCGGTCAAGACAATGGTCAACTGATCACCTAAAGTTAAGTCAAATCCCAGAGCTTGCGAAATAAATACTGCGGCCACACCTTGGTACAGGCTTGTGCCATCCATATTGATGGTAGCCCCTACGGGCAATACAAAACTGGAGACTTCTTTATCGACCCCAATATGTTCTTCCACACGTTCCATCGTAACAGGTAAGGTGGCGGCACTTGAACTTGTGGAAAACGCCAGAAGTTGCGCAGGACTCATCTGTTTTAAAAACCAAAATGGATTTTTCTTGGTCACCGTACCCACTACGATGCCATAAAATACGATCATCAATAGTAACCCGACCACGACCGTAGCGGAATATTTAAGTAAGGCAAGCAATAAATCGGGATCACTCGACGAAACGACTACACCTGCCAAAAGTGCAAAAACGGCATAGGGTGCCGAAAGCATGATCAAATCTACCATTTTAAGCACGACGTCATTTAGGGAGTCAAAAAAATCTTTTAGGGGTTTTGCCCTTTTTTCCCCAATCAATAGCATCGAAATACCTAGAAAAATGGTAAAGAAAATGACTTGCAACATCAAACCGTTATCACTCATCGCCTTTAGGGCATTGTCGGGAACCATATCGACCAAAAATTGAAGTGGTCCGCTACCCTTTTGCTTCATGGCTTCATCCATTTTTTTGGTAACACCCTCAGAACTGGCATACGTATCAGTCAATTTAGTGACCGTTTCTTCAGAAATACCGTTGCCAGGTTGTACGATATTTACCAAAACCAAGCCGATGGTAATCGCAACTACGGTAGTGACGATGTAAATGCCTATGGTTCTTAGACCGATATTTCGAAACTTCGAAATGTCCTTCAAATCAGATATTCCCTTGACCAAGGAGGCTATGATGAGTGGTATGGCGATGAGCTTCAAAAGCTTTACGAAGATAGTCCCTAAGGGCTGTATCCAGTCCCCAACGAATGAAGCGCCCCAATCAAACCCGGTCATCAAAAATCCAAATAGAATACCCAGGACCATCCCAATCAGGATTTTCCAATGAAGTTCAAGTTTACGCATAGTAGAAATTTGCGAGGTAAGATACTATTTAAAGTAAGAAGTTCAAACTCAAGTTCAAATTCAAGTTTAAACTCAAATACAAAAATCGAAAACAAATACAACTTCAAAGATTACGGACCAAGTATTGCATTTATCCTTGTTCCATAAAATTCACGAAATGGGATTTTTTATAATTAGGAAAATAAGAAATTAGAGGTATGCCCTAAATATTGTATCAAACCTTATTTGTTCTGGCCAAAAGGGTATGATCGGCCAAAACCAAGGCCGCCATTGCTTCCACAATCGGTACCGCCCTGGGCACTACACAGGGATCATGCCTGCCCTTACCTTGGGTAGTCACCTTATTTCCATCTTTGTCGATAGTGTCATAGGCCTGTAAAACCGTGGCTACCGGCTTAAACGCGATATTGAAGTAGATATCCATGCCATTACTGATACCGCCTTGTATGCCTCCACTTAAATTGCTACGGGTACTGCCATCACTGTTGTACTGATCGTTGTGTTCGCTGCCCTTCATCTCAACGCCGGCAAATCCGCTACCGTATTCAAAACCTTTGACGGCATTAATGGAAAGCATGGCCTTGCCCAGTTCAGCATGCAATTTATCAAAAACTGGCTCTCCAAGACCGATTGGTACATTTTGAACCACACAACTAATAACACCCCCAATGGTATCACCTTGTTTTTTGATGAATTTAATGTATTCCTCCATTTTAGCTGCCGTAGCGGTATCAGGACATCGAACGGCATTCGATTCAATCGCATCAAAATCCAATTCTTGGTACGGGGTGTCCAATTTCAAGGTACCCACCTGTGAAACAAATGCATGAATGCGTATGTCTGACAAGAACTGTTTGGCAATAGCGCCAGCTACGACTCTACTGGCCGTCTCACGTGCCGAACTGCGCCCGCCACCCCGGTAATCTCGAAACCCGTATTTTTTGTCATATACGTAATCGGCATGTGAGGGGCGATACGAATCTTTAATATGTGAATAGTCCTTCGATTTTTGATTGGTATTGTGAATGGCAAACCCGATAGGGGTTCCTGTGGTTTTTCCTTCAAAAACCCCGGAATAAATTTCCACGGTATCTGGTTCCTTTCGTTGTGTCACAATAGCCGACTGCCCTGGTTTACGTCGGTTGAGCTCATCTTGAATGGCTTTGAGATCCAATGCTATCCCTGCAGGGCAACCATCTAGAACACCACCAAGCGCCCTGCCATGTGATTCACCAAATGTGGTCAGTTTGAAAAGTGTTCCGAACGTGTTGCCAGCCATAGTCTTGTTTTAAAAGTTCTCAAAGGTAAATGTTAATTGTTTTTTAGAAAAGGATATATGCACTTAAGGATTTCTAAACATTGCTATTTCTTGGTAATATTAACTTAACGATATGCTTATAAATACTTGACCTCAAATTAATTGTAGGTTTATGATTACGTTCGTTCTTTGCAAAAAACTAATCGGTATTGAAAAAGCGTAAGGTAGAGGTAGCGGTAATTTCAGACGTGCATTTGGGCACCTATGGTTGTCATGCGGATGAATTGCTCGCTTATTTGAACAGTATTGACCCTAAAACCCTAGTGCTCAACGGAGATATCATTGATATCTGGCAATTCAACAAGCGTTATTTTCCGCCCTCACATTTACGTGTGGTAAAGAAAATCATCGGAATGGCGGCCAAGGGCACCAAGGTGAATTACATCACCGGAAATCATGACGAAATGCTCAGAAAGCTTGACGGCACTTCTTTGAACAATATTCAAATTTCGAATAAAGTAGTTTTAAACCTAGACGGGAAAAAAGCATGGATTTTTCACGGTGATATTTTTGATGTGTCCATTCAGAATGCCAAATGGCTGGCCAAACTTGGTAGCAAGGGTTATGATTTGTTGATTTTACTGAATCGTATGGTCAATTGGGTACTTCAAAAACTGGGGAAGGGGAAATATTCACTATCCAAAAAAATCAAGGCCAGTGTCAAAGGCGCTGTAAAGTATATCAATAATTTTGAAAAGACGGCCACTGACCTGGCTATAGAGAATCATTACGACTACGTTATTTGTGGGCATATACACCAGCCCAAAAAAGAGCTGTATGAAAACAGGCATGGTAAGACCCTATATTTGAATTCTGGGGATTGGGTAGAAAACCTTACCGCACTTGAATACTCTTTTAAACGCTGGAAGATCTACCATTACGACCATGACAAGTTGTTACCCTTTTATGTGGATGATGATGTGAAGCATATGGATATGGATGAGCTTGTCGCTTCGATATCCGAACAGTCCGCGAGGGAAAACGAGCCTATTCCGTCGTCTGAAAAAATGAAAGCAGATTTAGGGGACTAATGCTTGTTTTAAGATGCTGACGGGGTGCAGTGCGGCTCTTTTGGTGCCATCCATGATTTGATGACGACAACTGGTGCCATTTGCAGCAATTATCGTATCTACCGGTGCTTTTCTAACCGCTGGAAATAATTTTAGTTCCCCAATTCGCATGCTCACATCGTAATGTTCTTTTTCATAACCAAAAGAACCCGCCATACCGCAGCATCCTGATGCAATTATGGTCACTTCATAGTTTTCGGGTAAATTCAAAATATCAAAAGTCACCTTTTGATTGGATAGGGCCTTTTGATGGCAGTGGTTATGGATTTTCACCTGTTTTTGCTCTTTGGTGAAGTAAGTACTGTCCAATTTGCCTTTTTCAATCTCGCGCGCAAGAAATTCCTCTATCAAAAAGCAATTGTCCGCTATTTTATTGGCCAATACGACATCACCATGCAATCTTTTGTATTCGTCCCTAAAAGATAATATGGCTGAAGGTTCCAGCCCAATAACCGGTAAGTTTTTATCTGCGTAGCCACCTAATATTTGACTATTATCGACGGCCAATTGTTTCGCTTCCCTTAAAAAACCTTTCGATAAATAGGTGCGTCCACTCTCGGCATGGAATAGTTCGACCCCGTAACCCAAACCGGTTAAAAGGGAGATGGCATCTTTACCAACTCCGACATCAAGATACTTCGTGAACTCATCTATATAGAGTATGACTTTTCCCTTACTGTTTGACTTAATCTGCAAAGCCTTTAAATAGGATTCAAAATCAAAGTCGTATACTTTTGGAAAACTGCGTGCTGCGGCAACTCCCGATACTTTTTTGAGCAAACTCCCCAAAGGCGACTTATAGACCGTATTCGTCAAGCCAGCTACCTTACTCGCCAACTTATTTATTTTGGTATTATGCGCAAACAACTTACTACGATTAGAGTAACCTTTCGTTTCTTGGTATTGGTACTGAAATTCAGCCTTTAAGCTTGCTATATCAACATTACTCGGACATTCACTGGCACAGGCCTTACAGCTTAAACATAGGTCAAAAACAGTTTTTAGCGACTCATGATCGAATTGGTTGGGCTTATCTGAATTGGTCAAAAACTCCCGCAGCGCATTTGCCCTGGCCCGAGTAGTATCTTTTTCATTTTTGGTCGCATGGTAACTGGGGCACATAGCCCCAGGCATTTGATGTGTTTTGCGACAATCACCGCTTCCGTTGCATTTTTCAGCTGCCTTTAAAATGCCCTCACTATCTGAAAAATCCAATAACGTGCTAATCTTCGGCTCCTCACGGTCTATTTCATATCGCAGTGATTCATCCATAGGAAAAGCATTCACAATCTTGCCCGGGTTAAAGATATTTTGGGGGTCGAACGCCTTTTTAATACGTTTGAGCAACTCGTAATTGCGCTCCCCTATCATTAAGGGGATGAACTCTGCCCTTACAATTCCATCACCATGCTCCCCGCTAAAACTACCTTTATACTTTTTTGTCAATTTGGCAACATCGGTAGTAATGGATCGAAAGAGTTTCACATCGTTCGATTCTTTAAGGTTCAGTATCGGGCGTAAATGCAGTTCCCCTGCCCCAGCGTGGGCATAATACACTGCACTTTGCCTGTACCCTTTCATGATGTGGGTGAATTCTCCAATAAAATCCTTTAAATCCTCCAAGGCTACAGCAGTATCTTCGATACAGGCCACTGCCTTTCGATCGCCGACCATATTACCCAAAAGGCCCAAGCCTGCTTTTCTCAGCTCAATTGCTTTTTGAATGTCGTCACCGTAAAGCACGGGACTCGCATAGCTTAATCCTGATTTCGAAATTGTCTGTTGTAGTTTAGAGACTTCATCTTTAAGTTTTTCTTCGTCATTCGTCTTCACTTCCAACATTAAGATAGCAGCTGGATCACCTTCTACAAAAAATCGATTGGAAAGTTGTTGCCGGTTATTTTTGGTACAATCTAAAATGACCTTATCCATCATCTCGCAGAGATGAAGGCTGTGCTGCATTACTGGGGCGACATCACTCAAACAATCTTCAAGGGTATGGTAATGAGTAGCGACCATAGCAGCAAATCTAGGAGGTAAGGGGTCTAATGCCAAGGTAATCTCCGTGGTGAATGCCAAGGTGCCCTCACTGCCGCTGAGCAACTTGCACATATTGAAGTCTTCATAGGTTTCGTCAAAAACTGAACTCTTTAGCACTTCATCGACAGCGTAACCTGTATTACGCCTATGAATTTGTGGTTTCGGAAACGCCTTCCCAATTTCTTGTTGGGTGTCTTTGTTTGATAGTTCGTTCCATAATGTGGCATAAATCGTTCCCTCTAACCCCGTTTCCTTTGTTTTTTCTTCAAATTCTTTTTTAGACAAGGCCTTGAAAGTCGCTTCGTTTCCGTCAGATAAAACTGTTTTTAAGGTCATTGTCTTGTCTCGGGTCACCCCATATTGAATCGAAGTCGTACCCGAAGAGTTGTTACCCACCATGCCACCGATCATGCAACGGTTCGAAGTAGAGGTATTCGGCCCAAAAAACAAACCATGCGGCCTTAAAAACTGATTGAGCTCGTCGCGCACTACCCCGGGTTGCACCGTTACTTCCCTTTTTTCTTTATCGAGATGTAGAATTTCAGTAAAATGCCTTGAGGTGTCGACCACAATACCGTCCCCAACGCATTGTCCGGCCAAAGAAGTTCCTGCAGTTCTTGGTATTAAACCAATTTGATTTTCAGCAGCGAATGCTATCAATGTTTTGATGTCCCCAATATTTTTAGGATAAGCAACTGCCATAGGCAACTTGCGGTATACAGAAGCATCGGTGGCATAAAGGGCCTTTGTCAAATCATCGTTTAACAATTCCCCATTTAAACTTTGTGAAAGGCTTGAAAACAATTTTTTTTTCAATTTGGAACAATTTTTAGACCGAAAAATAAGTTTAATTTCAACATAGCTGAAACAAAGCTATTCTTAATTTTCAACTAAAAGAGCAACTTATGAAGATTACCACAATTTTTACCTGTGTTTTCGTATTTACAACAGTATTTGTAAGTGCCCAAAGTATCTCAGAACACACCCTTGGGCTCCGCTTGGGGGATAGCGATGGTTTTGGAGCAGAAATATCATACCAAAAATCCATCGGTCGTTACAACAGGGCCGAATTCAATCTCGGAATACGGAACAGTCGTGAATTCAACGCCTTTAAGTTGGCCGGAGTCTACCAATGGGTACACAATTTAGATGGCGGTTTTAACTGGTATTATGGTGTTGGTGGCGGTGTCGGGAGTGTCGATTTTGAGCCCATCCCCAGTGGTGAGGACAACGATGGTATTTTTGTATTCGTAGCAGGTAACCTAGGTATTGAATATGATTTTGATATTCCCTTGTTGATCTCATTGGATATTAGACCTGAGATTGGCTTGTTAGGATTTGATGGATTTGACAACGACTTTCTGTTTGATATTGCTTTAGGACTTCGGTATCAATTTTAAGGCATCATCTTTTTAAAGATTCATAGTGCTTCAATGGAGCACTTTTTTTATGCCTTGTATATAAGTAACTTTGTAAAAAAATATTTTATGTTCAAAAAAATTGCTCTAGGTCTGTTTGCCCTTTTGCTTTTTGCAAAGTGTAACACGAAACCGGAAAGTTTCGAAATAAACGGACAATTTACGGGGGAGATTGAAAATGGAACCAAAGTCTTTCTTAAGACCGCTGATTCCCTAGCCAGAAATCTGATAGAAGTGGATACTGCTGCCATAACGAATGGTACTTTTCAATTTCAAGGGAAGGTTGATGAACCCCGTGTGCATTATATAATGATAGACGGACAAGAAGGTAATTCACCTTTAATTGTAGAGAACGGAAACATCTCTTTTGAGGCACAAAAAGATAGTTTGGCTTTTGCCAAGGTCAAAGGTACCCCACAAAATGTCGTTTTTATGGAGTACTTGGATGAGGGTCGAAAAATGGCATCTATTTCAAAATCATTTAGCAATGATCTTAGAAATGCAAGGTTAAAACAGGATACTGCTGCCATGGAATCATTGCGCGAAGAATACTTCGATTTACAAGAACAGGCCAAGAATTATGAGATTGATTTTATCAAAGAGCACCCAGATGCGTTGATTTCTGTTTTGATTCTTGATAAAACGGTAACCACCAAAGCACTTTCGGTTAAAGAACTGAAAGAACTTTATGATTTTTTGACACCTGAAATAAAGACTACCGAAACGGGAAAGCGTGTCGAAAAGAAACTCAAAGAGTTGTCGGCCACGGCCATAGGTTCCCCAGCTCCGGAATTTTCGGGTCCAACGCCAACCGGTGATGTATTGGCTTTAAGCGAAGTTAAGGGAAAAGTTATCCTCATAGATTTTTGGGCAGCTTGGTGTAAGCCCTGTAGAAGGGAAAACCCAAACATAGTATCGGTTTATAATAAATATAAGGATAAGGGATTGAACATAGTGGGGGTTTCTTTGGATAGGAAAGCGGAGGATTGGACCCAGGCCATAGCGGCGGATGGATTGGAATGGAACCATATCAGCAACCTTCAATATTTTCAGGATCCCATTGCCCAAATGTATAATATCAATGCGATACCCGCAGCTTTTTTATTGGATGAAAATGGGGTTATCATCGCAAAAAACCTAAGAGGTCCCGCCTTGGAAGAAAAGGTTGCAGAACTGCTGAATTGAGAAACTTTCCAATTGAAAAAGTCTAAACGGGTTCATTAATAAAAAGCCGCTATCTAATTTAGATAGCGGCTTTTATTTTGCAATTATTTATATTCAGAATTTACCTTGAATATCCTCAAAATCACCAAGCACGTTGGCATCGGCATCTTTGTCTACGCTTCCGAAGATGTTGACCCTGGAATCTGGGCCAATAAACTCAATGGTAGCCCCTTCTTCCAATATCAGGTCGCCATATATGGTCAAATCTCCCTCGACCCTAAAAGTAGCGTTCTCCCCTACAGTGATATTTCTCCTTCTATTGTTTCTGGCACATATAAATGTTCCGCGCATTTCAAAAAGACCATTTTCGAAAATAGTCACATTATTATTGACCGTCCAAGTCCCACATAATAGTAAGGAACCTTCCACTTCAATCCGACGAAAACGTTTTGATCCACTGTAAGCCAAGGTCTGTGATGCTCCAACACGTAAATTTGAACTTCCAGAATAACGGGGTGTATCCGCACACCTCGCTTCTAAATCGTCAGAAGGTTTGTTCATTTTTATGATTTGGAGTCCTTCCCGCCCTGAAGCAGCAAAAATATAATCTCCCTTTGATGCCACATAGTTGATGGAACCGTCCAATTCTATGATACCAACCAAATCTACAGAACCATTATCCTCAGAGAGGCATAGTCCCGCTCCCCCGTTGGCCATTAACAATGCCCCATCGTTCAATGCAGTTGCATTGGTAACAATATTCGTGTCTGCAACGTCATCTGGCCTAATAAGTATGGGTACGTATTCTTGAAACGCACCAGTATTCGCATTGTATATACCTGCACCCCTTTCCCCTTCTGCCACAACAATTTGGTTTCCAGAGAAATCAAGGGTTCTCTTATCCGCCACCCTAAAATCAGAGTTGATGGCAATTTGGTTGGTCATCTCTAGATTATCGTCTAATACCAATACGCCAATACTAGCATCCAATACCATGGTTCTCCCTTCTTTGGCGACTACCGATCGTAAATCTTGATAAGGGGCCTCGGTAATAATCTCTAAGCTATTTTTATCAAATGCAGTCACATAACCGTCTTTTCCACTGGTCATGAGCACATTTTCATTCGTAACCGAGATATCCGTGGCCACAAACCCCTCTTGAAAGCCATAAGTGATTCCGCCACTAAAATCAAACCTGCCATTGAATACGGGAAGTTTGGCAACAAATGAGTTTGCCGTCGCCAATGCCGATTTTTCAGCATCCACACCACCTACGGCATAAACAAAACCATTGTCGTATTGTAATGAGCTGATGTCAGCATTGGTATAATACAGACGTGAAGTGATCCGAGGCCTATTGGGGTCGCCTACGTAAATGATGTCAATACCACCGGCATATATGTCATTTACCGTATTGTAAGAAACATAGGCATAGTCACCGTCAATGTGCACATGGGATGCGGTTAGATTTTCCCCACCACCGCTGTACGAAGGAGGTTGCACTTGGGCAACCAACGTCAACGGGTAATCACCGGCCTGTTCATCGACAAATCTTGCCTGTTCCCCTCCATTAGTGTCTTCTCCATAGATTTCAAGAACACCACTTTTATCAAAAACAAGACTGTTTTCCAATACGGCATTATTGGTTTCTAGTTGTAGGTTATCGGTTTCCTGCTCAAAAACAGTGGTAGTATCAGAACATGAAAAAATAAAAAGCACCAATACAAGAACCGGGGGTAATTTCTTATACATAACTAGTAGGTTTGGTTTGTAAGTTCACTATCTAACGTGCAAGTTCTAAACTTATTACCGCATGAAAACCAGATTTCGACGAACGACAACCTACTGCATGTGAACGAATCAAAAATTACTTTAAGTGTATTCGCCCGCTACTTTACTTTAGATTTTGCTCATTTTTGCTAAAACGAAGAGAATAACAATGGGAAGTGCCAATAATAGCACCATAAGCGTATCCGTAACCAAAAGACTCGGTCTGAAGAGTAACGTGATCACATAGCCCCCAATGGCCCCGCCAAAATGTGCGGTATGTCCAATATTGCCCAAGCGGCTCTTCATTCCGTAAATGGAATACAACAGATATCCAATACCGAGAACATAAGCTGGTAGGGGAATCGGAATGAACAAAATACCCAATTGCATATCGGGTTTTAAAAGAATGGCTGCATACAATATACCCGTTACCGCCCCGCTAGCCCCAACTGCACTATAGTAAGGCTCATCTTTATGAAAAAACAAAGCCAGTAAACTACCCGCTACAAGACTGATAAAATAAATGATCAAAAATTTGGTCGGTCCGAACCAAGTAATGACCACATTCGCAAAAAAATAGAGCGTGAACATATTGAAAAAAAGATGCGATATGTCAACATGTAAAAAACCTGACGTAAACATACGTTCCCGTTGGCCGGCTTTAATGGCCCCGATACTGAACTTATATCGTTCAAAGAAATTTTGATCGTTGAAACCACGAAGTGAAACCAATACATTGGCGGCTATAATCGCTATTGTAGCTAAATGCAAATTATACATGGCAGCTTAAGTTTGGCGTCAAATATAGCTATATTTGCGCATACGTTTTTTACATGCAATTGTTAGTTTTCTATCTGGTTTACCCCATACTCTGGGTAATCTCGAGACTTCCATTCAAAATTATTTATACGATTTCAGATGTACTGTTCCATCTTATTTATACAGTCATCGGATATCGTAAAAAAGTAGTACAGAATAATTTGGAATTGGTTTTTCCCGATAAATCAAAAGATGAAATTCTCAAGATCCAGAAAAAATTCTATCGCCATATGTGTGATATGTTTTTAGAAATGATCAAAACCCTTGGTATTTCCAATGAAGAGATGCAACGGCGTTATAAGATTACCAATATTTCCGTTTTAAACGAATTGGAGCAAAATGGATACAACTGTATGACCATGATATCGCATTATGCCAGTTGGGAATGGGCCTTGTCCATAAACACACAAATGGATTCCCATGGCTATGGCATTTATCAAAAAATCCAAAATAAATATTTCGACAGACTAATTCGTGATATCAGGGGAAAGTTCGGCACCAGGCTTATCAGAACTTATGAGGCCCCCCGTATTATTTCAAGACTGTCGAAGGGTGAAGAAACCTTTACAGTAGGTATTTTAAGCGACCAATCGCCCATGGTTTCCAGAACCAAGTATTGGCGAAAATTCATGGGTATAACGGTTCCTGTGCATGTGGGAGGGGAAGAGCTCTGTAAAAAGTACAATTTGATTCCGCTCTATCTTAAGGTTAGGAAATTAAAAAGGGGGCACTATGAAGCTACCTTCAAATGCCTTACCGAAACACCAAGTACAGTACCGAATTATGAAATAACGGATGCTTTTCTAGCCGAGACTGAAAAAGCCATATACGAAGCCCCCGAATATTATTTTTGGACCCACAAACGTTGGAAGCATCGAGGTAAACAGCAAAATGCGGTTTGAATTGGTTTTTTGTATCTTCTTAGCCAATTTAATTGAAAATGACCGACCTTGAAATTGCTCGAAAAGTAACGTTAAGACCTATTGCGGAAATAGCTGGGAAATTTGGTGTTCAACACAATGATTTAGAGCCATACGGAAAGTATAAGGCCAAATTACCATTATCATTGATCAATAAGGAAAAAGTCGCCGAATCAAATTTGATCTTGGTATCGGCCATATCCCCTACTCCTGCTGGTGAGGGAAAAACGACCATGTCCATCGGATTGACGGAAGGGTTGAATCAGCTTGGCAAAAAGACGACTGTCGTGCTACGGGAACCATCATTAGGTCCGGTTTTCGGAATCAAAGGGGGAGCGACCGGTGGTGGATATTCGCAAGTATTGCCCATGGAAGATATCAATCTTCATTTTACCGGTGATTTTTCCGCTATTGAAAAAGCGCATAACCTTTTGGCCGCTTTAATAGATAACAATATTCAGAGTAAGACAACTTCACTTAACCTCGACCCAAGAACAATTTCTTGGAAACGTGTTATCGATATGAACGACCGTGCCCTAAGGCATACCATAGTAGGATTGGGCGGTACTGGTTCTGGAATACCCAGGGAAACAGGTTTTGATATTACCGCTGCCTCTGAGATCATGGCCATTTTATGTTTGGCGGGGGATTTGATGGACCTCAAAAAAAGATTGGGTGCTATTTTTATTGGATACACCTTTGACAAAAAGCCCATTTATGCTCGTGACTTAAAGGCTGAAGGGGCCATGACGGCATTATTAAAAGAGGCCCTACAACCTAATTTAGTTCAAACCATTGAGGGAAACCCAGCTATTATCCATGGTGGACCTTTTGCCAATATTGCCCAGGGAACCAATTCGGTCATTGCTACCCGAATGGGCATGACCTTTTCAGATTATGTCGTGACCGAGGCTGGATTTGGATTTGACCTTGGTGCTGAAAAGTTCTTTGACATCAAGTGTCAAAGTGCAGGGTTATCGCCAAAAGTAGTAGTGCTTACCACTACGATACGAGCCTTAAAATACCATGGGTGTGCTGCCCTAGACCGACTAAAAGAAAAAGATACGGAGGCACTCTTAAAGGGGATGCCCAATTTAGAGAAACACATTGAAAACATAAAACAGTTCAATGTTACACCAATAATCGCCATCAATAAGTTTGTGTCCGATAGTGATGAAGAAATAGCATTGGTACGAAAAATCGCAGCAAAGCTCGATGTCGAAGTTGCGCTCGCTGAAGGTTGGGAAAAAGGAGGCAAGGGAACTTTGGACTTGGCAAAAAAGGTAATTGCAATAGCCGAGAAATGTACCACGCAATTCACACCAATGTATCGATGGGATACCCCGGTTAAAGAGAAGATAACGCAGATTGCTACTAAAATTTATGGTGCACGTCATGTTGATTACGCTGCTCAAGCCCTGCGGGACTTGAAGAAAATCGAAGATCTGGGATTGGACCACTTGGCGATATGTATCGCCAAAACACAAAAATCGCTCTCTGATAATCCAAAATTATTGGGGCGACCAAAAGACTTTATAATTACCGTTCGGGAAATCGAAATTGCAGCGGGAGCGGGCTTCTTAATCCCTATAACGGGAAGCATCATGCGAATGCCCGGGTTACCTGCGCATCCTTCTTCAGAAAAAATCGATGTTGATTCTGAAGGAAATATTACAGGACTCTTTTAAAAGTTGTAATTTTCAGTAAGTTTTTCGACTAAAAAACCGATTTTTCACAATCTCAACTCAACCAAAAGGTCTTGAAGAAAGTTTTAAAAAAAAGATATTTCATTTTCCTTTTTTTGATTGCCTATGTTTCATTCAACCATTCTTGTTTGACTTTAAGATCCTCTAAAAAAGAGACTGCCCGTTATTTTCAAGAGAAAGGTGTTGCGTACATTGATTCAACCGTCTTGATTGGGAAGCGAAAGCTCCACTACCTCGAAACCGGCAAAAAAGATGCACCGAACTTGGTCTTCATACATGGGTCCCCAGGAAGTTGGGATGGCTGGAAGGCTTACCTATCAGACTCCATTCTAATGGATGATTATAGGCTTATTGCCCCAGATAGACCTGGCTTTGGTAAAAGTAATTTTCGTCGAAGTTTATCGCTTGAACCACAAGCGAAAATTTTGAACGAACTATTGACCCAACTTGATAATGGAAAACCCATCACCTTGATAGGGCATTCTTATGGAGGGCCATTAATTGTAAAAATGGCGTTGGAGAACCCGAAATTCTATGAAAACCTAGTTATTCTGGCAGGTGCGCTCGACCCTGAAGCGGAGAAGCCGGAAAAATGGCGAAAGCCTTTGCTTTATTTCCCTTTAAAACACCTGGTTCCGGGGGCATTAAGGCCTTCTAATGATGAGCTTTGGGCACTTAAAAAAGACTTGTTTGAACTACAACCCGAACTCCACCAACTTTCTGAAAGGGTTCTGATCATACACGGTACGGTCGACAATCTGGTTCCCTATCAAAATGTCGGTTATATGGAACGTGAATTTACCAACGTCGATACCTTAAAAACCATCACCTTGCAAGATGAAAGGCATTTCATTGTTTGGGAAAGGGAAAAATTGGTCAAAGACTCCATTCTTTCCTTTATCGAATAATCATTTTAAATTTTTTCACTCTTTTCTGTAAGCTTTCAATCGGTACGTGCGACCTACCCAAAAAAAATGCTATGAAAAAGATTTTTTATGTAATCGTATTTGCTTTCACCATAGGTTTTAATCTTAACGCACAAGATTTCAATACGATACCGTACAATACCCAACTGAAATCATTCGCTGATGGATGGTACCAACTTGAATTGGAAGGTGTACAATTGGATGTTGAATTGCGGGCCGGTAAGTATGTCAAAGGAAACGTGACTTGGCCTGATGGCGCTTCGTACTCAGGAGGGCTTTCTGGAGCTAAACTTTCAGGAAAAGGTACTTATGTTTGGTCAAATGGCCATCGCTATGAAGGCGCTTTTAAAAACCATCAACGTCACGGTATAGGTTCTCAAATTGATGCCGATGGCATGAAATGGAGCGGTAAATGGAAAGGAAATCAAAAAAACGGAAAGGGAAAGGTATTTGATCCTAACGGTATGGTTACCCAAAAAGGAGTTTGGGCCTCAGACGAATTGGTGGCCAGAAAATAATCTTTATTCATAAACAGAATGCACAAAGAAAGTGGCTTATGCGACACTTTCTTTGTTGCTTTACAAGTTTGCGATTTCTTTTATTTGACCTATAATACGTTCCGCTAGTCCATCCGCTTCCTTTTGACTCTTTGCCTCTGTGTAAATGCGTATGATTGGTTCCGTATTTGATTTACGTAGATGCACCCAATTCTGGGGAAAATCAATTTTCACACCATCAATGGTCGAAACATCTTCATTCTTATATTTTTCGGCCATAGCACTTAAAATTCCGTCTACATCTAATTCGGGGGTCAATTGAATCTTATTTTTACTCATGAAATAGCTTGGGTAACTTGCCCGCAATTCGGCAACCGTACCTCCCTTTTCGGCCAGTAACATCAAAAACAAGGCAGTACCTACCAAAGAATCACGGCCATAATGGCTTTCGGGGTAAATAATACCGCCATTGCCCTCACCACCAATGATGGCATCAGTGGCTTTCATTTTTGCGACTACATTCACTTCACCAACAGCAGCAGCTTCATAGGTGCCTCCATGCTGCTGTGTGATATCGCGAAGTGCCCTGGAAGAAGAAAGGTTGGAAACGGTATTCCCTTTGGTCTTACCCAGCACATAATCAGCACAGGCTACGAGGGTATACTCTTCTCCGAACATTTCCCCATCATTACTGATGAAGGCCAAACGATCCACATCGGG
The DNA here is from genome assembly GCF_036985505.1 of Croceitalea sp. MTPC5. Classification (NCBI taxonomy): domain Bacteria; kingdom Pseudomonadati; phylum Bacteroidota; class Flavobacteriia; order Flavobacteriales; family Flavobacteriaceae; genus Croceitalea; species Croceitalea sp. MTPC5. The sequence goes on along the minus strand of NZ_BTGQ01000001.1, from coordinate 539,316 downwards.
ATCCACGACGATACCAAAATCAGCACCTTCTTTGACCACCAAGCCACAAATGTCACCAAGATGTTCTTTTAAAGGTTCAGGGTTGTGGGGAAAGTGCCCGGTAGGATCACAATAAAGTTCAATTACCTCTGCACCCAGCTCTTTCAATAACTTCGGTATCGCAATACCCCCTGTACTGTTTACACCATCAACGACCACTTTGAATTTTTTAGCTCGAATAGTGTTGGCATCTACCAATGGTAATTTTAAGACCTCATCAATATGTATATCTATATATGCGTCGTTTCTGACGATACTTCCTAAATCATCCACTTCGGCGAAATCAAAAGCTTCCTTTTCTGCCAACCCTAAAATTAGGGCCCCTTGTTCGGCATCTAAAAACTCCCCTTTCTCATTTAACAGTTTTAAGGCGTTCCATTCTTTCGGATTATGACTTGCCGTCAATATGATTCCACCATCAGCACCCTCAATAGGCACGGCAATTTCTACGGTTGGTGTTGTCGATAGCCCTAAATCAATAACATCAATACCCAAGCCCACCAAAGTGGACACCACCAAATTTTGTATCATCTCACCAGACAATCGGGCATCTCGACCGATAACTACTTTCAGTTCTTCTTTCTGTGCATATTGCTTTAACCAGGTTCCATAAGCAGCGGCGAATTTAACCGCATCGATTGGGGTAAGGTTATCCCCTGTGCTTCCTCCAATAGTTCCCCTAATTCCTGAAATGGATTTTATTAATGTCATGGTGTTTATAAAGTTTTTGCAAATATAGATTGATGACTGTTATTACGTGTACCTTATTCGTAAATTCCAACAGTGAATTTTTTGGCACACATATATCTATCATTTGATCATCCTGAAATTACATTGGGCAATTTTTTTGCAGATCATATTCGTGGCAATAAATACAAACACTTACCGCTTACCATTCAAAAAGGTATTTTACTACATCGCGAAATAGATACTTACACGGATACCCATCCTATACCTAAAAAAAGTAGCAAACGTCTTCACAAGAACTATGGCCATTACAGTCGTGTTATCGTGGATATTTTTTATGATCATTTTTTAGCAAAAAATTGGAAGGAATATTCGAACGTACCCCTAAAGGAATATGTTCAAGTGTTTTACCACTTATTGGAAAAGAATTATGAACTATTGCCTTCAAAAACCCAAAATATGATGCCTTTTATGCTGGCTGATGATTGGTTGTACAATTATTCGAATTTAAAGGGGATATCCCAAGTATTGGAAGGCATGAACCGAAGAACGAAGAATAGATCTAAAATGAATCTTGCCACACGGGATTTAGAGATGTATTATTCCGATTTTGAAAAGGAGTTTACCGCTTTTTTTGAAGAATTGATTACCTTTTCACGACATAAATTTAACTCACTATGCGAAAACTAATACTACTTTTCATTGTCATCCCATTAATCAATTGTCGAAAGGCTCCGGTGATACCTACCGGCGAAATAGCCGAAAAGGCGATGGTCGTCTCCGCTCGCGAGGAAGCTTCAAGAATTGGGGTTGAAATCATGCAAAAGGGAGGAAACGCTTTTGATGCCATGGTTGCTACGGAGATGGCATTGGCAGTTGCCTATCCATTTGCAGGTAATCTAGGCGGTGGTGGTTTTATGGTCTATCGAAATGCAAATGGCGACGTAGGCGGATTGGATTATCGCGAAAAGGCGCCTTTAGCGGCCCATGCCGATATGTATTTAGATTCATTGGGCGATGTTATACCCAACATGAGTACGGTTGGAGCTACTGCAGTTGGCGTACCAGGCACGGTAGCAGGTGTCATTGAGGTCCATAAAAAGTATGGTTCTTTATCATTGGTCGAAATTTTGGAACCGGTAATTGCCCTGGCCAAAAAAGGGGTTGTCGTTACTGAAAAACAAGCGAAAAGATTGGATAGTTATAAAGAACGCTTCGTTGCGGTAAATGGTGATAGCACCAAATTTGCCCAAGGATATGCCGAAGGCGATACTATAAAATATCCAGAACTGGCAAATACCTTGACCAAAATCATGAAGGAAGGGCATGATGGTTTTTACAAAGGTACCGTAGCAGAAAAAATAGCTTCTTTTGTTCAAGAAAATGGGGGGTTCATCACCAAAGAGGATTTGGAAAAGTATAAAGCGATATGGCGTTATCCGGTAATATTTACGTACAAGGATTTAAAGATCATATCCATGAGTCCACCTAGTAGCGGGGGCGTTACCATGAATCAGATGTTCAAAATGATGGAACCCCACGATTTGGCATCTTATGGTCATAATTCAGAAAAAACAATCCAAGTGTTTACCGAATCGGCCAGAAGGGCCTATGCGGATAGAAACTACTTTTTAGGAGACCCTGATTTTGTGGATATCCCATTGGATATCCTGCTTTCAAAAGACTATTTGACCGAGCGTATGGAAAGCTTTTCATTTGAGGGGGCAACCTCGTCCGCTGATGTTTCGCATGGCGAAGTTGAAATAATCGAAAGTATGGAAACGACCCATTACTCCATAGTCGATGCAGAAGGTAATGCCATTTCGGCAACCACCACCTTGAACGGGGGGTATGGTTCAAAACTATACTCTGAAGAATTAGGTATTTTCTTTAATAATGAAATGGATGATTTCAGTGCAAAACCCGGGGTACCCAATATGTTTGGGTTAATCGGTGCAGAAGCAAATAGCATAGCCGCTGAAAAAAGAATGCTAAGTTCAATGACACCAACGATTGTGGAAAAGGATGGCAGATTATGGCTGGTGGTAGGTACACCAGGCGGATCTACGATTATTACTGCGGTAGCGCAGACCATTTTAAACACCTATGAATTTAATTTAAGCATGCAAGAGGCGGTAAACGCCCCTCGCTTTCATCATCAATGGCTGCCTGATGTCATTATGTTTGAAGAAGAAGGTTTTTCCCTAGAATTAAAAGACGGGCTCAAAGCCAAGGGCTACCAAATTTTGGAAGGAAGAACCCCTATTATTGGTAAAGTAGATGCCATAAAGGTACTTGCTGATGGACGTTTGGAGGGGGGTGCCGATAAACGTGGGGATGACAAGGCAGTTGGGTTTTAAAATTCAAGTTCAAATGTTAAGTTCAAATTCATCAAAGTCTATTGAAATACACCAATCCAATGTAAAAAAGGAATTTTGTGAATTACATTTCAAAAAGGGAGTATGAGGTTTGATATTACCTTGTTGACGGAGCAGAAATATATCGCGCCGGCCAAAATCGACACCTATAATACAAATATCATGTTAGAAGACAAATTGGTCTTCGACGCCCTTACTGAGATAGGACTCAAGGTGAATCGTGTGGCATGGAACGATGTTGATTTTGACTGGAATACAACAAAATTTGCCTTGTTCAGAACCACTTGGGATTATTTTGACCATTTAGATGCATTTTCCAATTGGTTTGTAAAGACCGCCAAACAGACCACTTTCATAAATTCTAAAGACCTTATTGATTGGAATATTGACAAACATTATTTAAGGGATTTGGAAAATAAAGGGATTGCTATACCCAATACCCTTTTTATGGAACCCAAAGAAGACCTTAATTTGTTGCAAGCAATTCAAAAAGCTAAGGATTCCCATGGTTTTAATACGGACACTTTTGTATTAAAGCCCTGCATTGCGGCCGGGGCGAGGCACACCTATAAATTTCATTATTCCAACTGGGAAAAATTAAATCAAACCTTTAAGGATTTGATTTCACAAGAAGCTTTGATGCTCCAAGAATTTCAGAAGAATATCGTTACCAAAGGTGAGGTTTCCATGATGCTTTTTGAGGGAAGGTTTACCCATGCCGTATTGAAAACTGCCAAAAAGGGTGATTTTAGGGTTCAAGATGATTATGGAGGTGCCGTTCATGAATATAAGGTAAACCAAAGGGAGATTTCCTTTGCTGAAAAGGTTATAAAGGCCTGTCCAGAACTACCATTATATGCCCGAGTGGATATTTTTGAGGATAATTCAGGGGAAATTGTCCTGGCAGAGCTTGAACTGTTCGAGCCAGAGCTTTGGTTTCGCTTGAATACTGAAGCCGCCAAATATTTCGCAAAAAGGTTAAAAGAAAGGTATTTCAGATGAAACAGGTATTTCGAAATGTTGAACGGTGTCAATTGCAATTAATCACTAAAACGTAGTCGGATGAAAAAGCTTTTAAAATACCTTGGCGTATTCTTGGGTCTTGTGCTCGTATTTCTAGTCGTATTTGCCTGGATAAAAAACGAACCCTTACCTAAGGGTAGACAAGGTCAAGAAGCCGATGAATTGGCTCGAAAAATGCTTGCCGCATTGAATTATAAGGCCTACGAAGATACCCGGTATTTGGAATGGTCATTTCAAGGTGGTGCCAACAAGTATGTCTGGGATAAGAAACTGGGTAGCGTTAAGGTTAGTTGGAAAGACTATGCCGTTCACCTCAATTTAATCAATACATCCCAGAGCACGGTGCTGCGAAAAGATACTCAAATAATGGGCTCGAAAAAAGCAAAGCTTATTGAAAAGGCACTTAACTATTTTAATAATGATTCCTTTTGGTTGGTGGCACCATACAAGGTTTTTGACAAGGGCACGAAAAGAAGCTTGGTAGTATTGGAAGATGGCACGAACGGTCTTTTGGTCACTTATGAAAGTGGAGGTAGCACTCCGGGGGATAGTTATCTGTGGCGATTGAATCCCAACGGATTCCCCAACAGCTATAAAATGTGGGTTCAGATAATTCCGATTGGTGGATTGGAGGCTAGTTGGGATGACTGGATGGTTAGTGAAAGTGGGGCTTTTTTACCAAAATCACATTCCCTTGGCCCTATGTCACTTGGTATGGGAGATGTTCGGGGGTATAACTAGTCAATTCAACTTTTGAAATTTCAATTACAGAACAACCGAATTCGAATCACACCACTATCCCAGACTGATGCACTTTTCATGTATGGATTGATGAACACCCCCAAGTGGATTAAATTCATCGGAGATCGCGACATCAATTCGGTTGCTGATGCCAAGGGATACCTTAAAAGTTCCATTATAGCCCATTATGAAACCCATGGTTTCGGACTTTATAAAATAGTTTTAGTTCACAGTGGTGAACCAATCGGGATATGCGGTTTTCTTAAAAGGGAGTATTTGAATCATATGGATTTAGGATTTGCCATACTCCCGGAATTTGAAAGAAAAGGATATGTAAAAGAAGCATCTGAAATACTACTTTCGTATGCGCATACAACATTGAAGGTAAAAACGATCATGGCAATAACTACGGTTCAGAACTTCGCCTCAATTGGCCTATTGCTCAAATTGGGGTTTAAAAAACATCGTAGGGTACGGCCCAATTTAGAAAAAGAACCGCTTTTGGTGTTCATCAAAAACCTATAATTCCGTTAAGCCATATTCAGATAGTACGATTCCCCATTCCTGTGTTTCCATAATCTCAAGAATACGTTGTGAGATAACCTGTTCTAAGAGCATGGAATCTTTTCTGATTCCGAAGGCATAAAATTGCACGTCGAACTTCATCGGCAAAAGTTCCACTTTACGCAATGAAGGATCTTTTCGAATACGGTATTGTAAAATTGGTTCATCGTAGATAAAAGCATCGATTTTATGCTTACTTAGATCTTGAAGACCGGGCACAAGTCCTTTATACAAAGAAACATCCCTAAAAAAATGACTTTTCAAAAAAGCGTCAGCTTCCGAGATTTTGACCGTACCTACCCTCTTTTTTTTGAAGGAATTCAAATCGTCTGAGCTACTCTCCAATTGGTTCACGGTCAAACTTGAAGCAATACTTGCCGTTAAACCTGAGACGAACAACAACCCACTGAGCATGAGTCCGAATGCTATCACCTTGCCAGAACGGGTTTTTGGGGCCTTATCACCGTAACCGACTGTGGTTAGGGTCACTATCGACCACCAAAGACCATCCCAAATCCCTTTTAATCCAGGTCTGAATTCCTCTGGATTCCCCTTTCTTTCCGTAAGCCATGCAAGACTGCCAAAAAATAACAGCAATACCAATAAAAGTAAAAAGCCCCTTAAAAAATTGATATGGAAAAAAGACCCTAAAAATTGTTTGACTTTTTGAAAAGACGATTTCTGGGCGATTGCTATCGTTGAATGTGAGGCATAAAAAGAATGGGTAAACTCCATTGTTTTACTGCGTTCCCCGGTAATGGTCAGGGGATTGATAGAGACATCGATCGCCCCAAGTTTTAACGAATCCAACATGTTGGCAAAATCCATTTGAACCATTTTATAATTCAGGTCCAAATCTTCAGCAACCCTTTTCCAAAGCCATACATTAATACCCTCTAAAAATCCATTTTCTTGAATAATAAAAGGTGCCGCAGGGGTATAGCCCACGATTAAGGTATCTTTGGTTTCTTGGGCGGATAAAGCATTGAAAATGAGAAAAAAAAGTAAAACGAAATAACGTCGTTTCATATTAGTAGGGTTGGTTAACGACCTAAAGATAATCGAAAACCCTAAATGCTAACGTTGCCCTACTTGTCTTTTCAGTTCTTCCATCGACTCTTGTAGTTGTCGTAACAACCCTCGGTCCGAAGTGGCATCGACATTAAAGGTTAATTTACTGCTCACTTCCCATATTTCTTGAATCTGAAAAGGTTTGATATCGTACGGGGGATAAGTCTCATTTAACGAGACCAGGGTAATGTTATTGGAATTGGGTCTTTTCTCAATCTTCTTGACCATTATGGAATCTTGTAAGACGACAACATACATTTTATTTGCACTTACATGGTCAATATGCTCTATGGCCCTTGCGAGTACCCATTCGCCAGGATGGAGATTGGGTAACATACTATCCCCTTCTACTTGAAAACCACGATAGGTGGCATTTCTAAATTCCGGTATGGGCATATCAAATGCCGGCAATTGTTGATACCAACTGGTGTCTGCTATATTTTGTGGGTATCCAGCGGCGGCCTTGGCATTTACCAATACCATATTGTCTTGGTCTGAACTGTCGACCGTGACCACTTTCGGAATTACGCTCGTGTGTGATGTTTCGAGATATTTGGAAGCGTTCTCACCGAACAACCAGATAGGATTGATCTTAAATTGACGTAGTAACTCTGCAACGACCTTACCTGAAAGTTTCGTGCGACCACGTTCGATATCGGCGGTGGTATTCGAAATACCAAGAAGTTTGGCAAACTCTACTTGGGTGTACCCCAAATCCCTTCGAATTTCTATAAAACGCTTTAAGGTCAATTCATTTTCCATATATCAAAATCTTTTTGTCATTCCCGCGAAGGCGGGAATCCAGTTATTTTTACTGACCAAGTTCTATTCTTGCATCAGCAGTCAATAAAACAGTCATTAGACTTAAATCTCTAGAATCTTTAAAACCAAGTTCTTTTCTCATTTCCTTGAGAAATACATTAGCATTATTCAGAAATACTTTGGAGTTTTTTTCATGGATAGCATTATAGTTCTCATAATCGATAAACTTTTTAATTAATTCTTCACTTCCCCAATTCATTAAACCCTTTTTAAAAAGTGCCATTTCATCAATAGCTGTCTTGGAAAGCCCATTCCTGTTGTTCTTAATATTCTTGAAAATCTCGAAAAATGAATTATAAAAATGCTCACAAACCTTTTGTTTTTCCTTTAATATATGAAGTTCATATTCCCTTTCACGGACCTTCTTATTATTAATATTTACAGTCATAACGGAAGTAAAAGCAGCAACAATTAATGCTACAATACCAAATATGGCAATTTTCGAATCTATACTCTCAATGTAGAAAACACCCCAGATAGAAAGTGAGACTAGAATAAAGATTAGAATACTAAGCCACATCCCTATAAAAAAATTACTAGACATATAAAGTAAACTGTTTCAAATATAGGTAATTTGGATTATTTCCAAAATAATTTATGGAATAATTCCATTATTTGGATTATTTCCATATTTTTGATTGGATTATTTCCAAGATATGGATTTCGAACGTGTAAAAGAAAAACTCAATATTCTCGCTGACGCTGCCAAGTATGATGTTTCCTGCGCCAGTAGTGGCAGTGACCGTAAAAACCAAAATAAGGGTTTGGGTAACGCCTCTCGAATGGGTATTTGCCATAGCTATACTGAAGATGGCCGTTGCGTCTCGTTATTAAAGATCTTGATGACCAATCATTGCATTTTTGACTGCGCCTATTGTGTTACCCGTAAGAGTAATGATGTAAAACGGGCGGCTTTTAAGATCCAGGAAGTGGTTGACTTGACCATTAATTTCTATCGTCGCAATTATATTGAAGGTCTTTTTTTGAGTTCGGGAATCTTTAAAAGCCCTGATTATACTATGGAACGCCTGATTGCGGTAGCTAAAAAACTACGTGAAGAAGAACGGTTCAACGGATATATCCATTTAAAATCCATTCCGGGCTGTAGTGATGAATTAATGTATGAGGCCGGATTGTATGCCGATCGTTTGTCGATCAACATAGAAGTCCCCACCATATCCGGTCTTCAATTATTGGCCCCAGACAAAAAACATGAAGACTTTACCAAACCAATGTTGAAAGTAAAAAATGAGCTGATACGCTATAAAAATGAACGTAAGCTCATTAAAAGTACGCCCAAATATGCCCCGGCCGGACAAAGTACCCAAATGATCATCGGGGCAACAGGCGAAAGTGATAAAGATATCATGTATTCGGCTACGTACTATTACAAAAAGTATCAAATGAAACGGGTGTATTATTCAGGCTATGTGCCTGTAACCGAAGATAGCCGTTTGCCCTCGATGGGTTCGCAAGTGCCCATGCTTAGGGAAAATCGCTTATATCAAAGCGATTGGCTATTGCGTTTCTATGGATTTGCCGTTAATGAAATCGTCAATGATGACCATCCGAATCTGGATATCGATGTAGACCCAAAACTTTCATGGGCCTTGCGAAACATGCATTATTTTCCGATAGATATCAATAAGGCCGATAAACGTATGTTGGCAAGGGTGCCTGGGTTGGGAATACAATCGGTGACAAGGATCTTAAAGGCACGTAAGTTTCGAAAATTGAATTGGGAGCACCTAAAGAAAATCGGGGTTGCCCTTAACCGTGCAAAATATTTCATGGTATGTGATTCGCGAAATTGGGAAAGTCGTGATTTGGATGCAAATAAAATTAAAGGCATGATTTTACAATCATCGACAAGCAAGTATAAAAATCAATACCATCAACAATTATCATTATTTAACTAATTATGGAAAGAGCGTCACAAGAACATAGTTATCTAGAGCGTAAACGTAAGACCATTTTAGATTTTGGGTATGATTGCGTCCGTTTTAGAAGTAGAACCAAGAAGTCTTTGGTACAATTAAAAAGTATTATCAAAAATAATGTGTGTCATTTTGAAGGAGTTCTCGACTAATATAATAGCCTGGTTTTCTTTTACATAGAAAAATGACAGCATATTAAAATTAAGCAGTATGAAAAATGCAACAACATTAATTTACGATGGCAGCTTTAATGGCTTTCTCACAGCGGTATTCATAGCCTTTGAAGAAAAGCTAAAAGTGATGGACATCCAAAAGAACGGGCAAACCCAGAATGGCCTATTCTCTGAAAATGAGACCATCTTTACCCATGTTGAAAAGGCGAAAAGGGTCTGGAATGGGGTTCGAAATAAAAGTTACAATGCCATTACCAATATTTATTTTGCCTTTTTAAGTGAAGCCGAAGGTATTGAAATGATGTTGTTTGAATATATCAAAAAATTGATGGCCCATAAGGGAAAGCAATCTGATTTCTCTGATGAAACCATGCTGTATATTTCACAAATGGCTCGAAAAGTAGGTCGCGAAAAACATCGTATGGAGGCTTTCGTACGCTTTCAATTGACCAAAGACGACATCTATTTTGCCAATATAGAACCTGATTTTGACGTGTTGCCCTTAATTTCAAAGCATTTTCGTAATCGTTATGCAGACCAGCAGTGGTTGATCTACGATGTAAAACGGAAATATGGGATTTTTTATAATTTGGAACGTGTTGAGCTGATCTCATTGAATTTATCTGAAATCCACTTTAACCGTTCGCGAAAAAGCCAAACGTTTACCGAAGGGGAATACGACTATCAAGATCTTTGGAACAACTATTTTAAAAGTACCAATATTAAATCACGAATAAATAGAAAACTGCATACGCAACACGTACCAAAACGGTATTGGAAGTATCTTAGTGAGAAAAAGGAGGCTGTTTAAGCACGTGGTGGTATTCAATCTTTTTTGCAATGAAAACCTTCTAGCAACAATTTATATTCTTTACTTTTTTCTAGCTTTAAAGCACATAAAAGCTGGAAATTCATTCAATTCTTTATAATGCCTTGGGTCATATTTCTCAAATTCCTTAACTGGCAAGGGTTCTACCAACTCTTCAATGTAGAAACCATTTTTAGTAAAGGGCATTAAACATTCGAGTAACGGGCGTCTATAACTTGGCACGGTCACACGTCCCCCGAATCCCCTCCAAATTGCGCTGACTTCCTCAATTTCGAAATACTTTTTTGACTTAAAATAATTGTATTCAAAAAAAGGATGTTCTATGGATATCACCACCTCCCCCTCTTTTTTTAAAACCCTATGAAATTCAGTAACCACCGGATTCCAATCTTCAATATAATGCAAGGCCAAGGCACAGAGTACCCGGTCAAATCGTTCAGCTTCGAACATATCGAGTGGATTGGTCAAATCATGAACAAAAAAACCATCGGCATTTTGATTGCGTTCTTGGGCAAACGCCACCATTTTGGGGCTTAAATCAAAGCCTATTACTTCAGCCCCTTTGTTCGTAAGCGCTTCGGCATACTTACCAGGACCGCATGCTGCATCGAGAATTGATTTTCCCTCAACCTCGCCGAGCAATTTTAATGTATTAGGTCTATCGTAATAAGCGTTATGTGGCTTATGATCGATTAAGTCGTGATAACGTTCGGCTATTTTTTCATAGGCAGCGAGTATCCTCGCTTTGGTAGTGGCTTTATTTACTTCTCTCCCCCACAAATTGGTCGCTTTTATTTTTAAAGAAGACATTAAAACTCGTCAATGAACCATAAATACGGGTAATGTATTGTTGAAGGTCCACCTTTTCTTGATCATCTAAATTTTTACTGCTATTGATTTTTTGCTCCATGACGCGTATTCTGTCGCGAACCATGACAATTTTATGAAAAAAGGTAGCAATGGGCATTTCTTTGTTTGCAGTTGTATCGCCGGGCTCCATAATCAATTTACCACCTCGCCATTTATCTGCTATTGCTACTTTTTCGTGGGTATCACTCCATTTTTCCAAAATCTTGACCAAAGAACTTTCGATATCAAAAAAGCTCACCGAATCCACTTCATCTTCGACCCCTTCGATAATTTCAAATTCGCTATCCAAATCAATGGTCTCCAACCCGTTTTCTAAAAAAGTAACCCAATAGTGCTTTGATGATACATTCGTGACTACCCCTTTTCCGTATTCTGGGTGGTCGATTCGAGAGCCAATGCCCAATAATTTCATAAGATGTGTTTTATACTGAACTTGTTTAATACCAAAAATACCCTACTCCTTCCCAAAAGCCAAAAGCGTAGCATAAAAATCCGCGTATATCGCATCCGCATCAATCGTATCATAAAAGGTAATAGATCGATTACCGCTGTCTTTTGAGGTATGTACTACTTTTGTGGTTGCTAGGCTTGGTTTTATAAAGGCCGTAATCAACGCGAGGTCCCAAAGTATTCGATTTCGCCTTGAACCATCCAAATGGTCTTCCCAACGTTTCATCAAAAATCCCCCCAAAAAATGATTGCCGATTTTCGTATTCATTTCATCAAAATCAACTTGCATAGCGAGGGCCACACTAACCGGCATAATATGCATATTGACTTTGGAATTCAATAGGTAGTCAAGGGCAAATTGATCCATCATTGGGTTAAAATCATTCCGTTTGAGCACTCCGGTCTCAAATTCCATTTCGGTACCCAACCAATAAACATCCAATTTTTCTGCAATGCTCGGTTCAATGAACACGGCCGAAGCTACATTGGTCAGTGCTCCTAGCACTAAAATAGTCACACGCCCAGATCCTTGGGCTTGTTCAATAATTTCATATGCTGCCGCTGAATGTCTTGCGCGGTCGCCCCAATCATACATTCTTGCCAACCCACCACGATTGGTTTTCAGCTGTATATTCATTTCACCCAATAGCTGTTGGTTCAATCTATGGCTGTTTTCCATGGTTTCTGCTATGGCCCAGTGACTGGTCTGCCAATGTGCTGCATTTAACGCAGTAACCTTTACGGAGGGTTCCAATAAAATCCGTGCCAAGGCATAAAAATCATCTACCTCATTTCCAGTGTCCGCATCCACGATAACATTGCGTTGTGAAACTGCCTTGACACCAAAAAATAGCATAACAATCTGGAAAAGTACAATTAACCTTATTCTGACGGGTCCCGTTCTTCGCATTTAAGAGTGTTTTTTGACAAGATAATTGAAAGCGTTTACTTAACAAAATCATAGTAGGCCCGGCTTCTTTTTTAAGTACCAAATGATTACTTTTGAAGCTTGGGCTATGATTAACTACGAAGAAAACATTGAAGTACGCGGTGCACGCGTGCACAACCTCAAAGACATTGATGTAACCATACCACGTGAAAAGCTGGTAGTCATAACGGGGCTATCTGGAAGCGGAAAATCTTCACTTGCTTTTGACACTATCTATGCAGAAGGCCAAAGGCGTTATATCGAAACGTTTTCGGCGTACGCCAGGCAGTTTCTAGGCGGTTTAGAACGCCCAGATGTGGATAAGATAGATGGTCTTTCGCCGGTTATTGCCATTGAGCAAAAAACCACCTCTAAGTCCCCGAGGTCTACAGTGGGTACCATAACCGAGGTCTATGATTTTTTGAGATTACTTTTCGCCAGGGCCGGTGATGCCTACAGTTACAATACGGGTGAAAAGATGGTCAGCTATAGTGATGACCAAATCAGGGATTTGATCATCGAGGCCTATCAAGATAAAAAAATCAATATTCTTGCACCCATTATCAAATCGCGTAAGGGGCATTATCGAGAGTTGTTCGAACAAATAGGCAAGCAAGGCTTTGTGAAGGTACGCGTCGATGGCCATGTCGTGGATATCACCAAGGGAATGAAGGTCGATCGCTATAAAACACATGACATAGAGATTGTCATTGATCGTTTAAAGGTGACCATTGGTGAAGATTTTGATAAAAGATTGTCAGAGACCATCAATACGGCAATGTACAGTGGCAACAATGTACTCATGGTCTTGGAGGAAGGGGAAAAAGTACCCCGCTATTTCAGTCGCGATTTGATGTGCCCGAGTACGGGCATCTCCTATCCTACCCCGGAGCCCAATACATTTTCTTTCAACTCACCAAAAGGAATGTGCCCACATTGCAACGGACTCGGGCATGTATATGAAGTCAATGAGGACAAGATTTTTCCTAACAGGAAATTATCAATAAAAACGGGCGGCATAGCACCTCTGGGGGAATATAAAAAGTCTTGGGCCTTTAAACAATTGGAGACCATTGCACAGCGTTATAAGTTCGATTTGGAAACGACCATTGATAAAATACCTGCTGAAGGCCTTGAAGTGATACTGAATGGTGGTAAAGAAAGTTTTACGGTAGATTCAAAGACCTTAGGTGTTAAACGTGAATACCGCATTGACTATGAAGGTATCTCCAACTTCATCAAAAACCAGTTCGAAGAAGCGAATTCAACTTCCATTAAACGTTGGGCCAAAGAATACATGGACAAAATCATTTGTCCTACCTGCAAAGGTTCCCGTTTGCGCAAAGAATCATTATACTTTAAAGTAGGCGAAAAGAATATTGCCGACTTGGCCCATATGGACATTTCTGAGCTGGCCGATTTTTTTGATAACCTTAATGCCAAATTAAAAGGCAACCAAAAAAAAATAGCGGAGGAAATCGTTAAAGAAATCCGAACCAGGATCCGTTTTCTCTTGGATGTCGGATTGGATTACCTTTCCCTGAACAGAAGTTCTAAATCACTGTCGGGAGGCGAAGCCCAAAGAATTCGATTGGCTACCCAGATTGGTTCGCAACTTGTGGGCGTACTCTATATACTTGATGAACCAAGTATCGGTTTGCATCAACGCGACAATGAAAGATTGATACACTCATTGGCCTCCCTTCGGGATATTGGCAATTCGGTCATCGTTGTTGAACATGATCGTGATATGATCGAAGCAGCGGACCATGTGATTGATATAGGCCCTAAGGCGGGCAAGCACGGTGGCAGGATCATTTCAGAAGGTCCGCCGTCAGAATTGCAAGACCATAGTACCCTGACCGCAGATTATATTAGTGGCGAAAAACAAATAAAGGTACCTGAGAAAAGAAGAAAAGGTACAGGTAAAAAACTGGTGCTCTCGGGTTGTACCGGAAACAACCTGAAAAATGTTACTGCCGAATTTCCGCTTGGTAAGATGATCGGGGTGACCGGGGTTTCGGGTAGTGGTAAATCAACTTTGATCAATGAGACCCTTTACCCGATTATGAATGCCCATTATTTCAATGGGGTCAAAAAACCAATGCCATATAAAAAAATTAAGGGCCTAGAGCATATTGATAAGGTAATTGACATCAACCAATCCCCAATCGGCAGGACTCCAAGGTCAAATCCGGCGACTTATACCGGTGTCTTTAGTGAGATACGCTCCCTGTTCGCAAAAACCACTGAAGCAACCATTAGGGGCTATAAGCCAGGTAGGTTCAGTTTTAATGTTCAGGGTGGCCGCTGTGAGACTTGCCAAGGGGGCGGATTAAAGGTTATAGAAATGAATTTTCTGCCTGATGTGTATGTAGAATGTGAAACCTGCAATGGCAAACGCTTTAACAGGGAGACCTTAGAAATACGATACAAGGGCAAATCGATTGCGGACGTTTTGGAAATGACCATGAACGAGGCAGTTGATTTTTTTGAGAACATTCCCAAAATCCATCGTAAACTGAAAACGATAGTCAACGTAGGCCTCGGGTATATTTCGCTAGGGCAACAATCAACAACACTATCGGGTGGTGAGGCACAACGGGTTAAGTTGGCAACTGAGCTTTCAAAGCGCGATACGGGCAATACCTTTTATATTTTGGATGAACCCACAACAGGGCTCCATTTTGAGGACATTCGCGTCTTAATGGACGTGTTGAACCAATTGGTCGACAAGGGCAATACGGTATTGGTCATAGAACACAATATGGATGTAATCAAAATGGTCGACCATATCATCGATATCGGTTATGAAGGCGGCCGGGGCGGTGGCATGATTGTTGCGAAAGGAACCCCGGAACACGTCGTTAAAGACACAAAAAGTTACACTGCGCGATTTTTGAAAAAAGAACTGGAAGCAGGTCAAAAAGAAATGACCAAAGTAGTTTAAACATAATTGTATGAGGAAAGAACAGCACCCAAAAGGTTGGAACGAAATTAAAACCAATGATTCCTGGGCCATTTTTAAGATTATGGGTGAATTTGTGAACGGTTTTGAACGAATGAGTGAAATAGGACCCTGTGTCTCCATTTTCGGTTCTGCCAGAACGAAGCCCGGAGCACCTTATTACGAGACCGCGGTAGCAGTTGCCGAAGCCATCGCAACAGCAGGTTATGGGGTTATCACCGGTGGGGGACCCGGTATTATGGAAGCAGGCAACAAAGGCGCCAACAAAGCCGGGGGAACTTCGGTCGGACTAAATATCGATTTACCCTTTGAACAGCATGACAATCCGTTTATTGACCCAGATAAAAGTCTTGATTTCGATTATTTTTTTGTGCGTAAGGTCATGTTCGTAAAATATTCACAAGGCTTTGTGGTCATGCCCGGTGGTTTTGGTACGTTAGATGAATTATTTGAGGCAATTACCTTAATCCAAACCAATAAAATCGGCACTTTCCCGATTATCTTGGTAGGTAGTGATTTTTGGGGAGGCCTTTTTGATTGGATTAAAAATACGATGCTCGAGGCAGGAAATATCAGTCCGAAAGACCTTGACTTGATCAAACTGGTTGACAATGCGGATGAAGTTGTCGAAATTATTGACAGCTTCTACAAAGGTCATGTCATGAGCCCAAATTTTTAATTGACGATACGCTTGAAAAATAAATACCTACTTATTTTTTTAATGCTACATGCATTAGCGGTTATTGCCCCTAGTGTTACGTTCGCACAGCATCAAAATACCATTTCGGCAACACTGGATGGAACCAACAACACAGTTGAAATAAAGCAGGTATTTGTTTACAAGAATAGTGGCGACATAGGGATTAACACCATCTATTTCAATGATTGGAACCATTCGTATTCAAGCAATAAGACGGCTTTGGCAAAAAGATTTGGTGAAGAATTCAATAAGAGCCTGCATCTGGCCAAAGAGAAAAATCGGGGAAGAACCGAAATCGTTAGTATTGTTGATGACGAATACAATGGCCTGGAATGGAATCGGTCAAGGGCCGCGGATATCATCGAGGTACTTTTACCCAAAACGCTTTCCCCTGGTAATTCAGTCACATTACATCTTACGTACACCCTAAAATTACCCAACAGTCGTTATACAGGCTATGGACACGGTTATAAAGGAGGGTATAATTTAAAGGATTGGTATTTGACCCCAGCTGTTTTTGATAAGACATGGAAGTTGTATTCCAATAAAAACCTCAATGATCTAAACACCGATGTCACACATACCGAGATTTCACTGCGATTCCCTAAAGACCTTCATTTAGCTACCAATTATACGACTACTTCCATAACCGATTTTTCTTTAGGAAACCATGCCAGCCTTTCCGGCAGGGAAAGGAAAAGTGCGCAGGTTTTCTTAACCCCAAAAAAGAGATTTACCACGCATCGTACCGAGGCCATGACGGTAACCACTGATTTAGAGGCTTCGAAGTATGATGGTATTTCACAAGGACTCTCCATAAACAGGGTGCTCGATTTCATTAAGGATAGACTTGGGGCATATCCCCATGAAAATCTATTGGTCTCTGAATACGACTACAATCGAAACCCACTATTTGGTATCAACCAGCTTCCTAATTTTATCAGGCCTTACAGCGAACAGTTTCAATTTGAAATGAAGTTGTTGAAAACGGCCTTGAATCATTTTGTACAAGAAACATTGTTTCTTGATGAACGCAAAGAACGTTGGGTAAATGATGCCATCGTCAACTATTTGCTCATAGCCTATGTAGCAGAAAAATATCCAAATCAAAAATGGGCAGGGAAATTGTCCCGTTTATGGGGTTTTCGAGCCTATAACTTGGCACAAATGGACTTTAATGAGCAGTACTACCTGCTACAAATGGTTTCAGTGCGAAGAAATGATCATCAGGCTCTTTCGACCCCTAATGATTCCTTGACCAAATGGAACCAAAAAATCGCCAATCGTTATAAAGCCGGTCTTGGCATGTCATATTTAGGCGAATACATTGGTTCAGAGAAGATCAACGAGGGTATTAGAAGCTTTTATGAAACCTTTAAACTAGTGCCCAATGTCAAAGCAGCCGACTTGGAAGAGTTGATAAAGGGCAAAACGGATAAGGACATCGATTGGTTCTTTAAAGAATACGTAGGATTAAGGAATAACATCGATTTTAAAATCAAGGAAGTTTCCAAGGCAGACGGTTCCATAACGTTTACCATTAAAAATAAAACTGGTTCCAAAGTCCCTATTTCGCTTTTCGGACTTCAAAAAGATTCCGTTATTTCCAAATATTGGTTTAGGGGCATTGATAGTTCAAGTACTTTTACCATTCCGGACAAAGGAGAGAATAGGTTGGTTTTAAACTACGACAAGAAAGTTCCTGAAGTCAACCAAAGGGATAATTGGAAGAGCCTTAACGGATTTCTATCAAGCAATAAAAAATTGCAGCTTCGATTTTTTAAGGATATCGAGAATCCTTATTTCAATCAAATTTTCTACGTTCCTGAATTTCGATTCAATGTAAATAATGGGCTTACTGCCGGTATTTCCATCAATAATAAGACTTTTATAGACCGCCCTTTTCTCTTTAATATAAAACCACAATACTCTTCACGTGAAGAAGCGGTTGTGGGTAGTGCCGGACTTAGATTTCGCTATTTTTTCAATGAAGGTAAATTGAATTCGGTAAGCTATGCGCTTGGTGGTGGAACCTCTTTTTTTGATATCAATTCAAGGTTCACGACCATAACGCCTTCGGTCTCCTTTACCTGGCGTCCAGAGGATTTTATGGCCAACAGAAGACAATTTTTATTGTTCAGGTTACGTAATGTATTTCGAACCATCGATGAAAGCATAAAGGACCAAATAGATACGGAGCCCGATTTTTCAGTATTCAATGCACGTTTTGGTGATATCGACAACAACATCATCCATTTCAAATCGTGGGTGGTGGATGCCCAATTGGCAAGGGATTTTTCAAAGCTATCCTTTGAATGGGAAAACAGGAGATTGTTTGACAACAATCGTCAGCTGAATTTGAGATTCTATGCAGGTAAGTTCTTGTTCAATGATACGGGGTCCGATTTTTTTAGTTTCGCCTTAGACCGCCCAACGGATTATTTATTTGATCTGAATTACCTAAACCGTTCGCAAACCGCTTCAGGTATTACAAGTCAACAGTTCATTCTTGCAGAAGGAGGTTTCAAATCAATATTTGACGAACGATTTGGCAATGATTGGATCGTGACGGCCAATGCCAGTATCAATATCTGGCAATGGATCGAGGTTTATGGGGATATCGGTGGTATACGAAACAGAGGGGAACAAGCAAGGTTTTTTTATGACTCTGGGGTGCGATTGAATTTGGTCACCGATTTCTTTGAGCTTTATTTTCCGATGTATTCCACCAACGGTTTTGAACCCTCTTTTAATGATTACGGTGAACGTATTCGATTTGTCGTTACTTTAAGCCCAAAAACCCTGATTGGGCTATTTACCAGAAAATGGTTCTAATTACGAAATCAACAAAATACAGGCCTTAATCCCGCTTTATTTTTCAAAATATGCATTAATATAACTTTTTTTTGTGATTTCATGAATAAAAAGCGGGGTTTGCCGTTAGTAGTAATCGACGCTTTTTAGTACTTTTGCAAAAACTTGTTAGCTATATGAAGTCAGATTCCAAAACAAGCAGTGAAATTTCCTTTGATGATTTTCAGTCCCAGATCTTAGATGATTATAGGGTTGCCGTTATCAGTAGGGAGTGCAGTTTGTTAGGGCGTCGTGAAGTTTTGACCGGTAAGGCAAAATTTGGGATTTTTGGTGATGGCAAGGAACTACCCCAATTGGCAATGGCCAGGGCCTTTCAAAATGGGGATTTTAGAAGTGGCTATTACAGAGATCAAACTTTTATGATGGCTTCGGGCCACCTTGATCCCATAGCATTTTTTCACGGACTATATGCCACTACCGATATCACAAAAGAACCCATGAGCGCTGGTAGGCAGATGGGCGGGCATTTTGTGACGCACAGTATGAATGATGATGGTACTTGGAAAGATCTTACCAAGCAAAAGAACAGTAGTGCCGATATTTCATGTACAGCTGGTCAAATGCCTAGATTACTGGGTCTTGCACAAGCATCAAAGGTATATAGGAATGTAAAAGGTATCGACCAAACCAATTTCTCAAATAATGGCAATGAGGTCGCCTGGGGTACTATCGGTAATGCAAGTACTAGTGAAGGACATTTTTTTGAGACACTTAATGCGGCTGGGGTACTACAGGTGCCAATGGTAATCAGTGTATGGGATGATAATTACGGTATTTCCGTTCCAGCGGAATTCCACACCACTAAAAGCGATATTTCAGAGATTCTGAAGGGCTTTAAGCGTGACGCCGAAAATGACGGGTATGAAATCTTAAAAGTAAAGGGTTGGGATTATACCGCTTTGATCCATGCTTATGAAAATGCTTCTGACATAGCACGTGAAGAACATGTTCCTGTGCTTATACATGTAACGGAGCTGACCCAACCGCAAGGGCACTCCACTTCTGGTTCACATGAACGCTATAAAAGTGCGGAACGTTTGGAATGGGAGCGTGAGAACGATTGTAACAAACGGTTCAGGGAATGGATTTTGGAAAATAATATTGCTACGGAAGCATCCCTGAAAGAACTGGAAAAGTCTTGTAAGCAAGAAGTGCGAAATGCAAAAAAGCAGGCTTGGGCCGAGTTTTTAAAACCGCATCAAACAGCTAAAAAGGAACTTATTGAAATCTTGACAAAGGCTGCTGCCTCAAGCCCAAATAGGGCTTTTATCACTAAGGTGCTCAATGACCTGATTGCCATCGAAGAGCCTATAAAACGTGATTTGGCCGCCCACGGTAGGCAGGCATTACGGTATCTTATCGGTGAGCAGGGTCAAGAAAAAACGAATCTACAAAACTGGGTGAATAATTTTCTAAAAGAGACCCAACCCATATATAGCTCGCAATTATACAGCGAATTGGAAAACAAGGCCACGAATATTGGGGCCATCGCCCCTGTTTACGCAGAAGAACCCGAATTGGTGGACGGTAGGATCATTTTGAGGGACAATTTTGACAGGCTTTTTGATAAGTATCCTGAGGCTATGATCTTTGGTGAAGATACCGGTAATATTGGTGATGTCAACCAAGGTTTGGAAGGTCTTCAAGAAAAATACGGGGTTCACCGTATTGCCGACACAGGTATTCGAGAAGCAACGATAGTTGGGCAAGGTATAGGGCTTGCACTGCGTGGTTTACGACCCATAGCTGAAATTCAGTACTTGGATTACATCATGTATGGCCTACAAACATTGAGTGATGATTTGGCTACCCTACGTTATCGTTCGGTGGGTAAACAAATAGCACCGATGATCATTCGTACTCGTGGACATCGTTTAGAGGGTATCTGGCACTCCGGTTCTCAAATGGGCGGTTTGATACATTTTTTGAGGGGTATTTATATATTGGCGCCAAGAAACATGACGCAAGCTGCTGGTTTTTACAATACATTGATGAAAAGTAACGAGCCGGCCTTGATCATCGAAAGCTTGAATGGATACCGTCTCAAAGAAGCAAAACCAGCTAATCTAGGGGAGTTTTGTACTCCAATCGGTGTTGTGGAAACTGTAAAGACCGGTAACGATATTACCTTGTTATCTTACGGATCGACACTGCGTATTGTTCAAAAAGTAGCTAAGGAGCTACAAGAAGTCGGTATTGATGCAGAAGTCATAGATGCACAGACCTTACTTCCGTTTGACATCAATCACGATGTCGTCAAAAGTATTCAGAAAACCAATCGGTTATTGATTATCGATGAAGATGTACCGGGCGGATGTTCAGCGTACCTTCTGCACGAACTTATCGATAAACAAGGGGCTTACAAGTATCTCGACAGCGAGCCGCAGACACTTACCGCAAAATCGCACAGGCCTGCCTATGCAACCGACGGGGACTACTTCTCAAAACCCAACGAAGAGGATATTTTTGAAAAAGTCTATGAAATAATGCACGAGGTTGCGCCACATGACTACCCGCAACTACGGTAATTGGCTTCGAAATTCTGAAATTGTTTGTATTTTCAACACAATCTTTAGAATACCATGCTTCTATTGTTTCCAGATTTTAATATCCATAGCACCCCCCTACTCTTTCTTTCCATTCAAGGATTAATTTTTGCACTATTGTTGTGCTACAGGTATTTGAAAAAAAGAAATGTATCCGATTTATTCCTTTTTTTGATATTACTCATTACCTGCTATTCGCAAACCTGTTACACCATTGGTTTTATGGGCTGGTACGATACTTTTAGAAATACAAAGGTGAACTATTGGTTGATTCCAATGTCCGTAGCCCTTTTACCCTTGATATACCTCTATGTAAAGTCCATTACCATGACATCTTTTAAATTTAAAAAGAAGGATTGGCTGCATTTTGTACCTGCGTTTTTAATCATAGCATACCGGGTCGTAATATATACTTACGACGCCTCTTTGGATGGATTCAACACAACCCAAAACGGATATTTGAAAATAAATCTGGACGAACCTTTTGTACTGCCGATTTATGCCATATTAGGTTATTTTCAAAACCTCTTGTACCTCGCCTTTACGTTTCAATTGTTCTACTTCTATAGAAAGAAAATCAAGGGATTTTTTTCCAATACCTATAAAATGGAGTTGAATTGGATCCTTAGCTTTTTGGTGCTGTATGCGCTCTTGTTTGTTTACGACTTCGCACAAACTACAGTGAGCAACTTGGTAATTGAGTTGAATTACATGCAACAATGGTGGATGACCCTATATACAGGCCTCATTATCATCTATGTAGGGGTGATGGGTTTTTTCACGGACACTACGAAACTTCAAAAACTGAATTTCAGCTTTACGCCCAACCGATCTAGTATTCCGAACTTAGATGATGTTGAAAAGTCCATATCGCCTGACGATATTGCCTCCCTAAAGGCACTTATGTCAAATCAAAAACCGTATTTAAACCCTGATTTGAATTTAGCCGATTTGGCCCAAATGGCGCGTATGAACCGGGCACAACTTTCAGAAACCATTAATTCGGGATTTGATATGAACTTCAATGATTTTGTCAACAAATATCGCGTTGAGGAATTCAAACGAAAGCTTGATGATAAGGTCCATCAAAAACTATCACTACTGGGCATAGCTTTTGAATGTGGATTTAACAGTAAGGCAACTTTCAATCGTGTCTTCAAAAAATTGACCAACACCTCCCCTACAGAATATTTAAAGACCGGAATTTCGTAGTCAATTCGATAATCTAAGACGTCTCAAATCGTATTTGAGCCCTTTGAATATCAATTTGAGTCGCACAACGCATGGGCTTTCATGACATTTGTTTCAACAATCACAAAAACAGTATCATGAAGAACATTTTGAAAATTTTGGTTACACCCATTTTGCAAAAGCATTGGTTTGCGGATCTCATTTTTGCGATAATGCGCTTTATTGCAGGTATGTTATTGGCTTTGAGTTTTGGAGCTGATAAGTTCGGTATGCCATGGACCCCTGATGGACAAAACCTCAATTTGTTTGAAGTATCGGCTTGGTTTCCTAAAGATGTTGCCGAATATGGGGGAATATTCGCCTTAATGCCTGTTTTCTTTGCATGGATGGGTGCTTTCAGCGAAGCGGTCGGGGGCCTCTTTCTTGCGTTTGGCCTAAAGACCAGAATTGCCTCTTTCTTGATTATGTGCACCATGCTTGTGGCGATATTCATGCAGAAATGGGGTCAAGGTACTTGGGGCATGCTTCCTGCCATGGGTTTTTTATGGCTCTCTATTTATAATCTTTATCTGGGTTCCGGTCGATTTGGTTTAGACCATATCATAACGAATAAATTTCTAAAATCATGAGGTATCGTATTTTGATTATTGCCGTATTAACAATCAACCATGTAAATGCGCAGCAAACAACCTTGAACATTGAAGATTTAATCTTTTTGGACAATACCCGTTGGAAAGGCACCTTAATGTATGTCAATTATAGCGATGGAAAAGAAGTTGATATTTCAAAAGAATTGAAAATTACGATTCAAGGCAATAAACTTATTATGGAGAACACCTATCCCAATGAACCAAAAGCCAACACACGACAGGCCATAAAACTCCGTAAAAATGGAGCCTACTTTGGAAAGGAAAAAATAAGTTCAGTCGATAAACAATCCAATGGCAATCTTACCATACGCACTAAGACCATAGGAAAGGATAACGGTGTAAAGGCCTTTTTGATCAAAACCTATACAATTGCCAGCGAGACACTGATGATAGCCAAAGAAGTGCAGGTACTTGGCAGTTCTAGAATATTCTTAAGAAATAAATCCTTATTTAAAAAACATCAACCATGAAAATAAAATCAATTATCGGAGTAACTATCGTGACGTTTCTATTTTTAGTAAGCTGTGTTCAGAAAGAACATGAAAAAACCGTCACTTTCAAAGTGAATATGGGACAAGAACAAAACGTGCAAAATGTAGGATTAAGAGGTCAATTCACAAACCCTTCTTGGGAAGTGACCATACCAATGTCAGATGAAAACGGTGATGGAATTTTTGAGGTTACCTTAAATGAAATGACCGCCCAAAATAGTGTGACCTTTAAGTTTGTTAAAAACAATGATGAATTTGAGCTTCAAGATCTGCCCAATCGATTGATACGGTTTAAGTATCGACCGGAAGTCATTATTTATGAAGGGATGTTCGACAATACCAACGGAAAACAAAAAGACATACAATGAAATCAATTGCATGATTATTACCGTTGTGCCCGAAACCTGAGGTGTTGATAAGAACGAAGCCCAAGTCGAAAGGTTGCCCTGATTTTAGTTCAAAAACGTGACTTGTATGTGTTTGTACCATCAAATCAATCACTGCGTTCATCACTTGATTTTTTTGCTAAAAATCTACGGTTTTTCAATTTCTACTGAAAAAGAATACATTTGCGATATAAAATTCCCCCGAATGAAAATCGCAGGTATCCAACATTTAGGTCTCGCCTTGTTACGAATAGTACCATCTGCCATAATGGCTTTCGTACATGGTCTGCCAAAGCTCCAAAATTTATTGAACGGCAACTTTGAGTTTCCGAACCCTATCGGTATTGGAGCCGCCCCTTCTTTGTTTTTGACGGTGATTGGAGAATTTGTAGCACCGATCCTAATCATTATTGGTTTCAAAACACGTATCGCCGCAGTACCGGCATTAATAACGATGTTAGTGGCTGCTTTTATTACCCATGGCGCAGACCCTTTCGCCAAAAAGGAATTGGCAGTACTTTTTGCGGTATTCTTTGCAGTGATCTTTCTAGTCGGGCCAGGGAAGTACAGTATAGACAAAAAATAATTAGAAGATTGCGGCAAGTAGTTCTTTCAAAAGGTCGTGCTGTGACATATTTTGAGACCCGACGCCCTTACCCTTTAAATCAAGGTTTCTGAGTTTGGTTATGATTTGGCTTACCCTTTTCATTGGGTAATTCTTTGAGGCAATCTGATATTCATTCACAAAATATGGATTCACCCCGAGCGCCTTGGCGACCTGCCCCGATGAGCGATCGGTAAGGCCATGGTATCGCAATAATTGGGTGAAGAAATTATAGAGTAAACTAATCGTCAAGACGAATGGGTTGTCTTTTGGGTTTTGACCAAAATAGGTAATGATACGGGTCGCCTTTTCAACATTGTGTTCCCCTACTGCTTTTTTCAGTTCGAAATTATTGAAATCCTTACTGATTCCGATATGTTTTTCAATATGTATCGGGTTAATTTCAGTTTGGCGGTCAATAACCAAGAACAGCTTTTCAAGTTCGTTGTTTATTTTACTTAAATCCGTACCTAAAAACTCTACAAGCAAGGCCGCCGCTTTAGGGGTGATTTTATATCCCTTACCTGAAAGTACCCTTCGTATCCAGTCCGCTACTTGATTTTCATAAAGTTTTTTGCTCTCGAACAATAGGCCATGTTTCATAATGGCCTTGTAAAGCTTCTTTCGCTTGTCGAGCTTTTTGTACTTATAACAAACCACTAAGACCGTTGTTTTCTGCGGGTTTTCAGCATAGCCCACAAGTTGTTCTATTGTTCTTGAAAGGTGTTGCGCCTCTTTCACGATAACAACTTGGTATTCTGCCATCATGGGGTACCTCTTTGCATTCGAGACTACTTCATCGATAGAAGTATCCCGACCATAAATAGTCATCTGATTAAACCCCCGCTCTGCTTCCGTTAAAACATTTTCAGCAATATAATCCGCTATTTTGTCGATGTAATAGGGTTCGTCACCCATCAAAAAGTATATCGGTTTCAACGCCCCGCCATTAATAGCCGTAACAATTTTTTTGGCTTCCTCCATTAAAAAAAAATCATCAAATTTGCGCTATGCAGAAGCTCAACTTTCCGCACTATCATTTTCGGTTTAAAAATACCGAAAATAGTAGCTCTATTTTTGATATTGTACGTAAAAAGTTTGTCATCTTACAACCAGAAGAATGGGTGCGACAGCACGTTGTTCGTTTCTTAAATGAAACCAAGGGCTATCCGTTAAGCCTCATCAATGTTGAAAAACAATTATTGATCAATGGATTGAGAAAAAGATATGACATCATTGTTTTTAATTCAGATGGAAGCGTTCGGATCCTTGTAGAATGTAAGGCTCCTGATATTACGATACATCAACATGTTTTTGACCAAATAGCAATCTACAATCGAGATGTGAAATCAAGTTTTCTAATGGTAACCAATGGTATGTCGCACTATTATTGCCATATGGACGCCAAAGCGGAAAAGTATCATTTTCTCAAGGAAATTCCTGATTTTAACCGTTAATTTGCATCCGTTTTGAGACTAGCGATTGTCATATTGAACTGGAACGGGGCACAATTACTGAAAGATTATGTTCCTTTGGTATTGAAAAACTCCAATGATGCAAAAGTCTACGTTATTGACAATGCCTCAACTGACGATTCGGTACAAATACTTCAAGATCGCTTTCCAGAGGTGGTCATTGTTCAAAACAAACAGAATCTTGGTTTCGCAGGTGGATACAATGAAGGTCTAAAGACCATCGATGCTGATATTTTTTGCCTGCTCAATTCCGATGTTGAAGTAACCCCTGATTGGACAAAACCCATTTTAAGGGTCTTCAAAGACAATGCGGACGTTGCCATTGCCCAACCTAAGATATTGGATTTAAAAAAGCGTGACCATTTTGAGTATGCCGGTGCTGGTGGTGGTTTTATTGATAAGTTTGGCTATCCCTTTTGCAGGGGAAGAATATTTCAAGCAATTGAGAAAGATAAGGGTCAGTATGATGATATCACCGAGGTTTTCTGGGCAACCGGTGCATGTATGTTCGTAAGAAAGTCCGTTTTTTCTAAATTGAATGGGTTCGATGCCGATTATTTTGCCCATCAAGAGGAAATTGATCTATGTTGGCGTGCACAAAACAAAGGATTAAAAGTATTTTATATTGGCCACAGTAAAGTATACCATTTGGGTGGTTTTACCTTGAAAAATTCCAATCCGAACAAGACCTTCTTGAATTTTAGGAATTCTTTGTATTCCATTACCAAGAACCTACCATTGCACCGATCGTTACCCCTTGTCTTTATTCGTCTACTACTTGACGGAGTGGCGGCAGTACGCTTTGTGACACAATTAAGGGTCAAGCACAGTTTTGCGATTTTAAGGGCACATTTGAGTTTTTACGCCCATTTTTTTGAACTACTTGAAAAGCGTGAAAAAAATAAATTTATGCCAAAATACTATATCACGAAATCCATTGTGTGGTCTCACTTCGTAAATGAAGTGAAGAATTTTAACATTTTAGTAAAAGATTAACGAAGTTAGAATACCGCTGATTTCCAATTATCCTAATTTTGACAAATGTTAAAAACAACGAAATTAAATAATAAAATAAAACCACTTATGAAGAAATTAATTTTAGGAACCTTAGGTGCTGCTGTATTGTTAACCTCATGTGTATCTCAAAAGAAATATGCCGAACTTGAGGCAAAGCATAAAGAAGCACAAGATTTATTGAACTCGGCCACGGTTAAATTGAACGAGTGTTTAGAAGAAAAATCCACGGCGACCTCAGAAGCCCAATCACTTAGGGATCAAGTGAAGTTTTTAAAAGCGAATAACCAAGTGCTTATTGATAATATGGGCAACTTGACCGAACTAAGTGCTAAAGGCGCTGAAAACCTTGAAAAATCTTTGGAAAGTATTCAAGAAAAGGATTTGACGATTCGAAGACTACAAGATGCCGTTACCCGAAGGGACTCTGTAAACCTTTCATTGGTTCAAAGCTTAAAGGGTGTTCTTGGCAACCTTGACGATGATGATATCGAGGTCAGTGTAGAGAAAGGTGTGGTATTCGTCTCCATCTCTGATAAGTTATTGTTTAGAAGTGGAAGTTACAATGTTACCGCTGCTGCCAAAGAAGTTTTGGGTAAAGTAGCCAAGGTGGTCAACAACAAGCCTGATTTCGAATTTATGGTTGAAGGTCATACCGATGATGTTCCTTACCGAAAAGGTGTCTTATTGGACAACTGGGACCTTAGTGCGAAAAGGGCGACTTCAATCGTTAGGATATTACAGAACGATTATGGTGTAGATCCAAAAAGGATGACGGCTGCCGGTAGGGCGGAATTCATACCGGTGTCTGCAACCGATAAGTCTAAAAACAGAAGGACCCGTATCGTTGTGCTACCAAAAATCGATCAATTCTATAGCATGATCGAAGAAGGAATGAAGGATCCAGCAATCAACAAATAAGTCTATATTGTTAAATGAATAGGAAAAAGCGGCCTTCGAGCCGCTTTTTTTATTGGCACCGCCAAAGGGCATAATACTCCGAGGCTTGCCTCAAAATTAAACGTTTGTTTCCTATGAATGCCTCGCAGGCTTCCCCCGAGGTAGTTTACTATGGCCATCTTTACCACTACCATAGAATGTCTGTAGTTCCCTTTCCTTCACGAATGATTTCTGGCTCGAAATCAGATAGATCAATTATCGTTGAGGCAACATTATCCCCATAACCCCCATCAACGACCACATCGACCAAATTCTGCCATTTTTCAAAAATCAATTCAGGATCGGTGGTATATTCCAAAACATCATCATCATCGCGAATTGAGGTAGATACGATAGGATTTCCCAATGTTTTGACCAACATTCTGGCAATGGTATTATCTGGAACGCGAATACCAACGGTCTTCCTTTTTTTAAAGTCTTTCGGTAAATTCGTGTTACCAGGCAAAATAAAGGTATAAGGCCCAGGAAGTGAACGCTTTAAAATTTTAAAAGTACTCGTATCGATTTGGCGGACATAGTCTGATAAATTGCTCAAATCATAACAAATGAATGACCAGTTGGCCTTGGCTAACTTGATTCCTTTTATACGGGCTATTTTTTCCAAGGCCTTTGAATTGGTAATATCACAACCCAAACCATAAACCGTATCCGTAGGATAAATGATCAGTCCTCCATTACGAAGCACTTTGACGACCTTGTCAATTTGTGCTTGATTCGGATTATCCTCATATA
Source organism: Croceitalea sp. MTPC5 (assembly GCF_036985505.1). NCBI lineage: Bacteria > Pseudomonadati > Bacteroidota > Flavobacteriia > Flavobacteriales > Flavobacteriaceae > Croceitalea > Croceitalea sp. MTPC5. Next base: position 510,213 of record NZ_BTGQ01000001.1, on the reverse strand, counting down.
TTCTGATGAATTCGGCCATATCTAAATTGTGCCAAGCAAATGCTTTGCTATTTTATGTTAGTACCTCTAGTTTGGCGAAACGCAATAACAATTTCTTTACGTCACCGCGCTCAAAACGAATTTCAGCTTTCTTATCATTACCGGCACCCTCGATCTTCAAAACCGTTCCTTTTCCGAATCGGGTATGGTTGACCAAAACGCCTTCGGTTAAATTTGAATCAACAGTATTGGTGTTTTTTGAAGGATTGGACAATGTGGGTTTTAATTTTCGGAGCTTTCGCAACTGGGTTTCATTAGGGGTGCCAACTGCTGGTGGCGTTCCATTTTTAGGTTTTATTTGCCGTAGTTTTGATTTATCGACATCACCGAAAATATTGGCATCAAGCATTGATTTATATCGGTATCCGTCGTTCACCGGTGTCAGGTTTTCAACATACTGTTCCGCTATTTCCTCAAGAAAACGGCTCGGTTCGGCATCAATCAATTTTCCCCAACGATAGCGGTTTTGGGTATACGTTAGATAGGCCTGCTTTTCTGCCCTGGTCAAGGCCACATAGAACAACCTTCGCTCCTCCTCCAATTCACTTCTGGTGTTCATACTCATTGCCGAGGGAAAAAGGTCTTCTTCCATGCCGACAATATAGACATACGGAAACTCCAATCCCTTCGCCAAATGTATGGTCATCAGCGCGACCCTATCATCATCACCGGTATCCTTATCCAAATCGGTAGCCAAGGCTACATCTTCTAAAAACTCGGTTAAACTACCGGTGGCATCCGCCAATTCTTTCTGCCCTTCAACAAAGTCTTTTATCCCATTGAGCAATTCCTCGATATTTTCCATCTTACCGATACCCTCAGGAGTCCCATCCTTTTTGAATTCCAGTAACAGTCCGGTTTTTTTGGCAACATGTTCGGCCAGGGTGAAGGCATCTGAGCCTTCATTCATGATTTGAAAACTCTTGATCATGGTAACAAAATCCTCAAGTTTTCGCTTTGTCCCTGCATTGATCTTCAAGTCGATTTTTGATAGGTTATCCATTACCTCAAAAATGGAGCGACCGTAATGATTAGCGGCAACGGTCAATTTATCAACCGAGGTCTGGCCAATTCCCCTTGTCGGAAAATTGATGACCCTTTTCAGGGCTTCCTCATCTTTGGGGTTGATGACCAATCGTAAATAGGCCAAAACATCTTTTATCTCTTTTCGTTGATAAAATGATAACCCGCCATAGATGCGATAGGGAATATCACGTTTACGTAACGCATCCTCAATGGCACGGGATTGTGAGTTGGTTCGATACAGTACCGCAAATGCACCGTTCGACATTTGATGCTGCATTCGATTTTCAAATATGGAGGAAGCTACATACCTTCCCTCTTCCGCATCGGTTTCGCTGCGGTGTATCTTTATCAAATCACCATCATCATTGGCTGTCCAAACCTCTTTCTCCAGTTGATTCTTATTATTGGCAATGATAGAGTTAGCGGCATTAACGATATTCTTGGTAGAACGATAATTCTGTTCTAACCGATACATCGCCACATCATCATAGTCACGTTGAAAATTGAGGATGTTACTAATATTGGCACCACGAAAAGAGTAAATACTTTGGGCATCATCACCTACCACGCAAATATTTTGATAGCGGTCTGCCAAAGCCTTTACGATGAGATATTGAGAGTGGTTGGTATCTTGATACTCATCGACCAAAATGTACCGAAAACGATTCTGGTACTTCATCAAAACCTCTGGGAAACGGGTCAATAATTCATTGGTACGCAATAATAAATCATCAAAATCCATAGCACCAGCCTTAAAACAGCGATCTACGTAATTCTGATAGATTTCCCCTAACCTCGGACGCTTAGCCATAGCATCAGCCTCCATCAACTCTGGGTTCTGAAAGTAGGCCTTCACCGTTATAAGACTATTCTTATATGAAGATATTCGATTTTGGATTTGTTTGTATTTATAGATATCCTTGTCCAATCCCATTTCTTTGATAATGGAAGCGATAAGACGTTGTGAATCTTGCGTATCATAGATGGTAAAGTTGCTCGGGTACCCTAACTTATCCCCATCAAAGCGCAGTAATTTGGCAAAAACAGAATGAAAGGTACCCATCCAAAGGTTTTTAGCCTCTGAATTACCAACGATATCGGCAATTCGCTTTTTCATTTCACGTGCCGCTTTATTGGTAAAGGTCAATGCCAAAATATTAAAGGAATCAACACCTTGGTCCATTAAGTGGGCAATACGATAGGTAAGTACCCTTGTTTTACCCGAACCTGCTCCCGCAATGACCATCAAGGGGCCATCTTTATGCAAAACAGGGGCCCTTTGGGCCTCATTAAGCTCATCTATGTACGACATCGAAACTTACTTTAGAACTCCTCTAAATGTGAAAGTAGCTAATCTAATGCTATGGATAAAACGAAGCTGCAAATACTTTTAAACAGTGAATTGTATTTCTTCGGATTTTGAATATATTTATCCCTTATGTTAAGATTACTACCATTCATTTTAGTCGCCGGTATTTCCACCATGCTTTTTGGTCAAGAAAAAAAAACCGGACCTATAATCAAGGATTTTGGAAAGGTTTGGACTATTGAAAATACTGATTACCAAATACATGCCGATACCGAATTCAAAGTGGTCTTTGATATTATGAACACCCCTGAAGATTTGGGCCAGCGTAATGCGAGCATTGAGACCGCCGCACGTTTTTTAAATATGCACGCACAGAAAGGTGTCGCAAAAGAAAATATGAAAGTGGCTTTAGTGGTGCATAACAAAGCATCAAAAGATATTAGTACAAATGAAGCCTATAAAGACAGGTACGGGGTCGCAAATCCGAATTCAGAAATGATAGTCCAATTAATGGATGCCGGGGTCGAATTCATTTTCTGCGGACAATCTTCAATTTCCAGAAATTTTCCTATTGAAGAAACCATACCAGGGGTACAACTATCCCTATCTGCAATGACAGCCTTGATCCAACTTCAAAATGACGGTTATCGTCTTATAAAATTTTAAATCCAAAGCTTATGAAATATGTAGTAGTATTAGCGATAGGTCTGTTTACCACAGGGCTATTTGCCCAGGGTCCGAACCTTGAGAAAGATTATGCAGCAATAGAGGATAAGGTCATTGAATGGCGGCATGATATCCATCAGAATCCTGAATTGGGTAATCGTGAATTCAAGACCGCCGAGAAAATTGCAAAGCATCTCAAATCCCTAGGCATTGAAGTACAGACGGGTGTTGCCCATACAGGTGTCGTTGGAGTCTTAAAGGGGGACAAAGCCGGCAAAGTAGTCGCCCTTCGCGCCGATATCGATGCACTACCGGTAACCGAAAGAAACGATTTACCGTTCAAGTCAACGGTGACCTCTGAGTTTTTAGGGGAAAAGGTTGGCGTCATGCACGCATGCGGACATGATACCCATACCGCTATTCTTATGGGGGTTGCCGAAGTACTCTCTAAGAATAAAGATAAGATCAATGGTACGGTGAAGTTCATTTTTCAACCTGCTGAGGAAGGTCCGCCACCAGGTGAAGAGGGTGGTGCGTTATTGATGGTCAAAGAGGGGGTATTAAAGAACCCCGATGTAGATGCCATTTTTGGGTTGCATATCAATTCACAAACCCCAGTAGGGATGATTCGCTACAAGTCAGGGGGCACCATGGCCGCGGCACAGAGTTTTACCATCAAGGTAAAAGGGAAACAAAGTCATGGCTCACAACCTTGGTCGGGAGTTGACCCAATTTTGATCAGTGCGAAAATTATTGATGGCTTGCAGACCATTATCAGTCGTGAAACGGAATTAACCAACGAAGCTGCGGTGATTACAGTTGGTAAGATAAAGAGCGGCGTGCGATTCAACATTATACCCGAAAGTGCTGAAATGATAGGTACCATACGCACCTTGGACTATGATATGAAAGATAAGCTCAACAGAAGAATGGTTGAAATGGTCGAGACCATTGCAAAGGCTTATGGAGGTACGGCAACCTGTGAAATAAAGGATGCCACCGATATCACTTATAATGACCCTGCTTTAGTCACACGAATGCTACCCACTTTGCAAAGGGTAGCTGGCGACACTAACGTTGTTACGGCAAAGGCCATTACCGGTGCTGAGGACTTTTCTTATTTTCAACGCGATGTGCCCGGTTTCTTTTTCTTTCTGGGTGGTATGACACCTGGTAATACCGAGTCATTTCCACATCATACCCCTGATTTTCTAATTGATGATGCCGGAATGCAGTTGGGGGTTAAAGCGATGACCGAATTGACATTGGATTACCTAAATAACGGACAATAGCTGAGATTGAATTACCTACATGGAAAATATCACTGATTTTCTAGGCAATGTACCTTGGTGGCTATGGATCGTAACCTTCATACTTCTCGTAGCGATTAGGGATGTTTTTTTGCAACGGTCACATACGATAAACCATAACTTCCCCGTGGTGGGACACCTTCGTTACTGGTTGGAAAGTATTGGTCCGGAAATGCGGCAATATTTTGTTGCGAACAATCGCGAAGAACTCCCTTTCAACCGTATAGAACGGGGTTGGATATATGCATCGGCAAAGAAGGAAAACAATTACGAAGGCTTTGGTACGGACCGTGATATTTATGCCCATCAGCATATTTTCGTAAAAAATGCCATGATAGGATATCAGGTATCAGAGGGGCATCCAAACTTCGAAGATCCCTATTTTCTGGCTTGCGCAAAGGTTATTGGAGCCTATAATAAACGAAAGAAACCTTTTCGACCTGCTTCCGTAATCAATGTTTCTGCGATGAGCTTTGGTTCACTGTCAGCCGCGGCAGTAGAAGCAATGAACAAAGGGGTTGCAAAGGCTGGGGCATATCATAATACCGGAGAAGGCGGACTTTCACCTTATCACAAAAAAGGGGGCGATGTGGTCTTTCACTTTGGCACGGGTTATTTTGGGGTAAGATCTAAAGATGGGAACTTTTCAATTGAAAAGATGAAAATATTGGTCGATGAAAATCCATGTATAAAGGCTATTGAAATAAAGCTTTCACAGGGCGCCAAACCTGGTAAGGGCGGTGTTCTACCAGGATCGAAGATATCAAGGGAAATTGCGGAAATCAGAGGCGTTGAAATTGGAAAAGACGTGCTTTCACCTGCGACCCATAAGGCGTTTGATTCCATACCCGAGTTGTTGCAACTGATTGAACGTATTGCGGACGAAACAGGACTTCCAGTTGGTATAAAAGCTGCAATCGGCAAATTGGACCAATGGGATGAATTGACCGATTTAATGAAGAAAACGGGTAAGGGCCCTGATTTCATCACTATTGATGGTGGTGAGGGTGGTACAGGTGCCGCTCCCCCAAGTTTTGCCGATCATGTGTCCCTACCATGGGTCTATGGCTTTGCAACTATCTACAAGTTATTTCAAGATAAAGGTCTTTGCGGTAGGGTTGTTTTTATTGGCAGTGGTAAACTCGGTTTTCCGGCAAAAGCCGCGATGGCTTTCGCAATGGGGGTAGATTGCATTAATGTAGCCCGTGAGGCGATGATGAGCATCGGTTGTATTCAAGCACAGGTTTGCCATACGAATCGATGTCCGGCGGGCGTGGCTACACAAAGTAAATGGCTACAGGCCGGTATTGATGTTTCCTTAAAATCAAATCGTTTGGCGCAATATTTCAAAACCTTTCAAAAAGAGTTTCTTGAGGTAACCCACGCCGCAGGTTATCAACATCCCTGTCAATTTACCATGAATGATATTCAAGTTAACGTAGATGATGATTACCTTAGCAGCGATTTAAAGACCGTTTACGGCTATGAAAAGACGCCAGTTGCTTTTGAATCGATGAAAGAACTACACGACTGTATCTATTTAGGTGGTAAACCCAATTAATGAACTATGACAAAAATTTCTACTTTTCTTATTGTATTGGTTTTTATGGCTTTTTCGCTACATGCACAAAAAAAGAGCGAGTTAATTGCCAAAATCAGCGAATTGGAAACTACTATTTCGGCATTGAACGATTCGGTATCAGTGGCCAATCGTCAAATCAACGCTTCAAATTCCAGAGCGGAAGTTTTGGCCAAAGAGAATCTTGACCTTAAGGATGCCAATGCGACGCTCTTGCAAAACCTGACCAGTTTCTCAAAGATTTCAAAACAAAATACCGCGTCGGTCAATAGCGCATTGACCAGCTTAAAAAAGAAAGAAGACCAATTAAAAGTCATTACCGACACGTTCTCAAAAAACGATTCCCTGGCGATAGCCACTTTTACCCAAATTAGACAAAGTTTGGGTGCTGAGGCCAAAATGGGTGTTAGCAATGGTGTTGTTGTCATCTCAAACAGCTTGGCAGAACTTTTCGGTTCCGATTCTGAATCAAAACTTTCAGAAACGGGGATTGCGTGGACCGCCAAAATAGCAGAAGTCATCAAAACATACCCCAATAGGGCCATAACCGTTGAAGGCCTTAATATTACTGGAGAGTTTGAAATTACTTTGAACCAAACATCGGCTATCGTCAATGAACTTATTAAAACGGATGGCCTACAACCTGAAAAAATAAATACAGTGGTTAAGGATGGTAATTTCAAAGAGGGAATAAATATAAAGATCGGACCCGACCACGGCGAATTTTACGAAATGGTGAAAAAGGAATTCAAATAATTGTAATATAGTCAATATTTAGATTCAAGCAGTTCCTTTTTATTCAATTTGGATTCTTTTTTATCCGATGAAGATACTGATATGGGAAACCTGAGTGATTTAAATCCCTTTTCTTCTGTTTGCAGATTCAAATTTCCAAGTGCAAAATAATCTGCAATTTGAGAAAATCTGTCGATATTCTCAAAATTCACAGCTACGGCATATTCAATTGACAACCCATCAGGAGAATAAAAAGTATCATTAAGATCTTCCGTGATTTGCGGTGGGAATTCCAAAAATGGAGTAGTATTACGACCATTAATATTATCAAAAGTTCTATGAACCCATATGAATCTCTTGGAAGGTTCTGTGAAATTTATGGGACCACTACTTTTGGAACTTCGAATTAGGTAATAATCAACTCCTTCGTTCCCATTTGACTCTAGATAAAAAAATCCTTCTATCACACCGAAATCAATCATATCCCAATTTGGAGCATTTAGGTTCAATGAATTTCCAAATTGCTCATTGATAAAGGTTCTACCATTTAAAGAATATCTAACTCTATTTTTATAGAATTCTAAGCCGTTCAAAATAGGTAAATCCAAGTATTCTGAAGAATTATCCAGACCTATACTATAAATACTATGACTGACATCGTTCATCAAATCAATTTCAGTTTCATATCCCCAACGATCAAATCTAAATGTTCCATTATCAAACGCTGGCGCCGATTGGCTTATAAAATCATCCATTGGGGAAAAATTGTTTTCATCTAACGGCACCGATATTTCTGTAGAGGATTGTTCGGGATTTATCGTTGTGTATAAATAATCCTCTTTTTTACCTATTTCATTAGCGCATACAAAGATGGTCTCGGGGTATTCAAAATCAATACCTAGTATTTCAGTGGATTCAAAACCTCCAATACTGTTAACCAAATAATTTGTTCCTCTAGCAAAATACTTTGAAAAATTACTTACAGGATCAATGGTTTGTATTTCAAATTTGACCTTACCGTTTGGAGAAAAAGCCTCAGATTGAACTGTTTGCCTGCGGAATTGCCCTAGATTTAACAAATAAGATGTATTAACCAAATTATGAATCACATTGCCACCATCAGTATCATATTGTGTAATGGTATAATAGACTTGGTCTTCGTTAATGATTGAATCCGTGTAAATTTTATTTACTCCTATGACGGGCTTAAAATACTGTATTAGCTTACCATTTAAATCATTAAAAAACACCCATGTGCCGTCTTTATCAGCCTGTTCATCAGCTCCAAATTCAAACTGCATGATCAAGTGTTTAAATTCAAGTGGATATTCTTCGGTAAAACTATTATTTTGATTATCCGTTGATATGATTTTTAAAACCGCATTTCCAACAGGAAATTTATAGGGGCTCAATGTAAACTCAAATTGGGTGTCTGAAGTTGAAAAAAGTTCTTCTCCATCCAAAAGTATTTGTGTGGTGGTGGCGGACTCATCACTAACAGAAATGGTCAAATTGCTATTAACTTCAACTACAGCGTTCAAACCATCAATTGAGACTGTAGGTTCTTGAATATCTATAGTGTCAGGGTTTTCGTCTGTTGGATTCGGATCTTCCTGATTATCTCCTTGACTGCATGAAGCCAGTAAATACACGAAAACTAACCATCTAACTTTTATAAACATATTCAAAATTTATTTTACAAACATATTGATAATTCCAATCGGTGAAGATACATTTTTCAAAAACGCTTCTTAATAGTCAAAATTATATGATAACAGCTATAATTTTTTCTTTTTACTAACGTTTTTAGTCCAAACCAAAACACACGATGAGCGGAGATCAAATTTTTCAATTGTTTGCCTATTTATTACCCTCTGTGGTTACAGGTGCTATTGCTTTTTATTTTTTTAGGTTACATACCAGAAATGAAGAAGGTAGGAGACGTTTTCTGTTACACAAGGATTCACAAAAAGAAACCTTGCCAATCAGGTTGCAGGCCTATGAACGAATGGCGTTATTTTTAGAACGTATTTCAATAAACAACTTGGTCGTTCGTGTTGCACCACAAGGTCAGGATAAATCAAAATATGAGAACCTGCTTATCAAACAAGTAGAGAATGAATTCGATCACAACTTATCGCAACAAATATATATGACGGATGAATGCTGGAATATCATAAAAGCAGCCAAAAGTGCTACCATACAGATTATTCGCTCTGCAGCGATGAGTGAAACCGATTCCGCTGATAAACTAAGGGAAGATATCTTAAATCAGACCATAGACAAACAATCGCCATCAAATACCGCACTATCTTTTGTCAAAAAAGAGATTGGGGAATTATGGTAACAAGCCTCTTGACTAGACGATAGGGCCTTACTCCTACTTCCAACGTTCCTACATATAAAAACTGGATGTTTTTCAATTTTAACTTGACTCCAGAGCTTGAGTTTGAACTTGACTCTTGAGCTTGAGCTTGAATTTGACTCTTGAGTTTGAGCTTGTATTTGACTCTTGAGCTTGGGTTTGTATTTACTACTCCTGAAGTTCCGGTTCAATGGGCATGCTTTCCACGTTTTTGTTTTTAGCGTACAAATACCCCTTTTTCCACCATAATGTCATTTTTTCTTTATCGAATATCAATGAATTGGTCGTCAATACCACTGGCGTATAATATAAGTTGATTATGGCATCGTGCTGCGTGGCGGCCAATTTACCGATCCTAATATTTTGATTTTCAATTCGATCTAGAACAAAACTGAACATATTGGTCAGCAATTCAAAAGGATTTCGTGATGGCATTCGGTTGTAATAGGTGACCTCGGTACGCAAAACCACAACATCCACTTCCGTTGCGCCCCGATGTATGGCCTCTTCTATGGGCACCAGACTTCCTAATCCCCCATCGGCATATTCGCAACCATTCTTTTTGGCCAAGCTCATAAATGGGGTATAGTTTGATGAGATCCATATCCAATCACAGAACTCTTCATAAGTACACTCATTGATGGATTTGTATTCCACATGATTAAGGGAAAGGTTCGACACCGTTACTACAATATCAATCGGGCCGTTTTTCAGCGTTTCAAACTCGTCACGGGTGATACTGTCGTAAATCAGATCACGAAGGTTCTCACTTTCACCGAATGTTCGTTTGCCCCTAATGAAATTTCTAATGATTTTCCAATGGTTCATTGAAATAATGTCGACACCATGTTTTTTCTTGACCATAAATGGACAACTATTGAAAATACTACTTTGGTTTACCGAAGAATAAATATCCCGAATCTTATCAATCTTATTCAATGCCAAATGCGATATCAACAGGCTTCCGGTAGAGGTGCCTATAAAAATATCGTACTTATGACCAGCTTGTTCAATAAGGAATTGGGCGACACCCCCAGCAAAAGCCCCTTTACTGCCCCCTCCAGAAATCACAAGCGCCCTCATGGTGTCAATAGTTTTAGCAAAGCATCTTTTTGCTTCATGGTTAGAGAATCGGATATATCTAACAGTCGTGTTTTATAGTCGCTACTTTCGCCCATTTGTCGAATTAAATTTCTAGAAGACTTTTTAAATTGCCAGACATCATGCGTCGAAGCCCTTACAAGGCTTAACAGTGAAGCATCATTGAAGGCATTAATACGATAAAGATATTGAAAAGCCAATTGCCGCACCTCAAAATGTTCGCTGAGATTGGTATACCCATTAAACTCATCATAATAACTTCGTTTTTCCCCTAGGTTATAGTCTTGTGTTAACAAGGCTAAAGTCAACCACAATAAGCGAACGTTCTTATTGGGTAGGCCTATAACCCCATTAAGTTTGTCTAAATAGGTCTTTCTATCGGCAGGAAATGCGCTCCAGAGTTTGAAAAGAACGCTTTCTTGGGTCACATAACTGGCATCCATAAGCATTTGCTCGAAAGCTGTTTTTAAACCAATGCCCACTTCAGGAATCGTAAGGGCGATTGCTTGCCGAATCGCTAGGCTTTCCCCTTTAATAATCGTAACCAAGGTGGAATCTGAAATTCGAAGTCCATACTCAAATAAAAAATTACGCTTGAATGCTTTGGGCATTTCATCGCTCCATAGCGACATTAGTTTTTTTTCATTAAATGCGGCACTGTCCGTATTTTGGACCTGCATGTCATTGAATAGTTTGATGGATTTCGATTTAGAACCCAAATAAGTTATCGTCTGTTCCCACGGAAATGTTTCGGATTCCAACCATGTTTTTCGGTATTGATCTAGTTGTATTCCTGAAGCGGATTCCATCTCAACTATAAGATTATCAACGGTGGCATTTGAAAATTGATGTTTCGTCAAATAAGCCCGTATTCCCAATGAAAAATATGAATCCCCGATGATTTCCCTAAGCATGACCAATGCCCAAGCTCCTTTTTCATAAAAAGTAAGGCTATCGGACTTCGGGTCAACTAAAGCCTCACCCTCTCCCCGCTCTGACCTCTTTCGTAAAGTTCTGGCAACGTCAAACAACTTCCAGTAAAAATGTTCATTACCAAATAGCTCTTTTTCTGCGAGATAGGCATAATACGTCGCAAAACCCTCATGCAGCCAGTGATGGTCGCCACTTGCCTCAGTAACCAAATTACCAAACCATTGATGGGCAAGTTCATGGGCGTTGACGTTGACATAATTCTTATCTACAAAAGCCGTTGAATCAATTACATATTGATTGGAAAAGATAGTACAAGCCGTGTTTTCCATTCCCGCGTACAAAAAATCCTGAACGGGTACTTGTTTGTAATTTTGCCATGGATAGGAAACACCGATTTCCCCTTCCAAAAAATCAAAGATTTCTTTGGTATAGCGGTACGTAGGTTCTACTTTCAAACTGTCTTTGGGTTCATAATACAGTTCAATAGGAACCCCAGAGGAGGATTTAATTACTTTCTTATCAAAATTTCCGACAACAAAAGCCGCTAAATAACTGCTCATGGGCTTTTGCATATCAAAGGACCAAGAAAACTTCTCTTCAGGGGGATATTCACTTCCTCCAATTAGCTTTCCATTTGCAATCGCTGATAATTGTCTATCTATTGTAAGAATTAAATCAATCTCAATTTTCTCATTCATGTTATCAAAACTGGGCAACCAATGACTTGTGTATTTACCTTGGCCTTGGGTCCAAATTTGTTCATTTCCTTTAACCTTATCATCCCAACCCATGAAATAGACAGTTTGCTTAGGCGTGCAACTATAAGACAGATAAAGCTTATGTGCACCTAATTCATCAGGTGCTTTAAACCCTAATCTTTTACCATCATTCTTATGTTCTATTCTTTTACCATTTAGGGTTATATCAGTGAAAGTCATTGCTATCGCATCAATAAAAACTGAATCGGTATTATGATTTAAATTAAAAGTATATACTCCTCGCCCTATAATTTCCTTTGTGGTGGGCATAGGAAAGACTTCAACATTAACATTGGTAAAGTCTAAGGCAAGTTGCTGTTGGGCAAAAAGCGGAAAAGTGGAAAAAATAAGAAATACAAACAGAATCAACCTCATAAAAGCAAAGTAGTAAAAGTCAATCCAAATTACATATTTTAGTCTGATGAATCCCAATTTTCTACAAACACCTGTAGTCTATCTTAAAGGAGTAGGTCCGAACCGTGCTGAAATCCTTAAAACTGAACTAGGAATAGAAACCTATGGTGATTTATTACAACTATATCCAAACCGGTACTTGGATAAAACCCAGTATTACAAAATCAACCAATTGAAAGATAGTGGTGCCGATGTTCAAATACTGGGCAAGATCATTCACTTGAAAACGGTTGAACAAAAGCGTGGCAAACGTTTGGTCGCCACTTTTATCGATGATACCGGGCAACTAGAGCTCGTTTGGTTCAGGGGTCAGAAATGGATTCGTGAAAACTTGAAATTAAACGAACCTTACGTCATTTTTGGACGCATCAACCGCTATGGCAGTACTTTTTCGATGCCCCATCCAGAAATGGAGTTGCTACAACAACATCAGGCCGGATTGAAAGTGAGCATGCAACCCATTTATCCCTCCACAGAGAAATTGAGCAACTCGGGCATTACCAATAGGGTCGTATCAAAATTGATACAACAACTCTTTATGGAAACCAAGGCAAATTTTGATGAAACGCTTTCAGAAAACCTTATCGCGGATCTTAAACTGGTATCTAAGGCTGATGCGCTTCTGAATATCCATTTCCCAAAAAGTCAAGAATTATTGGCCAAAGCACAGTTTCGGCTGAAGTTTGAAGAACTCTTTTTTGTGCAATTGCAACTTTTGAACAAAAAAGTCATCCGTAAGCATAAAATCAAAGGGCTGCCTTTTGATCAAGTAGGTGAAAAATTCAATGCTTTTTTTCAAAATCACCTCCCCTTTGAACTGACTAGGGCCCAAAAACGGGTAATGAAAGAAATTCGAAACGATTTAGGGAGCAGTGCCCAGATGAATCGATTACTGCAAGGTGATGTAGGTTCTGGCAAGACCATTGTGGCATTAATGTGTATGCTATTGGCCATAGATAATGGTTTTCAAGCATGTTTGATGGCACCAACCGAAATCTTGGCCAATCAGCACTATACCAGCTTAAAGGAACTTTTGAAAGACATGGATGTTTCGATTGAATTACTTACGGGTTCCGTGAAAAAATCTGCCCGTAAACCCATCCATGAACAACTAGAAAACGGAACACTCCATATTTTAGTGGGTACCCATGCCGTTTTGGAGGATAAGGTACAGTTCAAGAACCTAGGCTTGGCCGTTATTGATGAACAACACCGTTTTGGGGTAGCACAGCGTTCTAAACTATGGCATAAAAACAACTTACCCCCACATATACTAGTAATGACGGCAACCCCAATTCCACGAACATTGGCCATGAGTTTATATGGTGATTTGGACATTTCGGTGATTGATGAGCTTCCTCCAGGGAGAAAACCCATTAAAACAGTACATCGGTATGATGCCAATCGGTTGAAGGTATTTCGGTTTATTAAAGATGAGATTAAAAAAGGACGTCAAGTTTATATAGTATATCCATTAATTCAAGAGTCTGAAGCTTTGGACTACAAAGACCTAATGGACGGTTATGAAAGTATTGCCCGTGAATTTCCCCTACCCGATTATCAAATCTCCATCGTACACGGCCAAATGAAACCACAGGATAAGGACTATGAAATGGAGCGTTTTGTTCGTGGGGAAACCCAAATCATGGTGGCCACTACGGTCATAGAAGTTGGTGTTAACGTACCTAACGCCTCTGTGATGATTATAGAAAGTGCAGAACGTTTCGGACTATCACAACTGCATCAATTACGGGGCCGCGTAGGTCGTGGGGCAGAACAAAGTTTCTGTATATTGATGACAGGGTACAAATTGTCAAACGACAGTAAAACCCGATTGGAAACCATGGTTCGCACCAATGATGGTTTTGAAATCGCCGAAGTAGATTTAAAACTTCGCGGACCTGGCGATTTAATGGGTACCCAACAAAGCGGCCTATTGAACCTTAAGATTGCAGATATTGTAAAGGATAACCAGATTCTAAAATCCGCACGGTATTATGCCATACAATTGTTGAAAGTGGACCCTAAAATGGAAAAATCCGAACATTTGAGTATTCGAAAAGCATATGCCAATCTGGTCAAAGATAAAGCTATTTGGGGGTATATTAGCTAGGTATTAAATTTCGTAATTTAGTTTCTTAGAATAAAAAAATAAATTTAGCGTTAAAAATTTAAACCAATCTTTCGTAAAATGTATAGAAAACTACTTTTGCTTCCTTTTCTGTTCTTAATAATAAATGGATGTGATTCAGAAGAGAGCGAACAAACCAATTTGCCAGATGATACTGTGGGAGAAGTTGACACCACGGCACCAATACCTACAATTACTGGTTTAGAGTTAGATTTAGAGGTCGCTACTACCATTGATATTTCTATTCAAGAAGCCTCTGACATAGAAGAAATTTTAGTTTTCGTAAATCAGTCAGAAATATTGAATACTAAAGAAAAAACATTTTCATTTGAGTTAAATCCTTTTGATTATCCAAATGGGGAAAACACCCTTTCCATCATTGCAAAAGATTCGGAAGGCAATCAAAGTGAAGAAAACCAAACTTTTGAAGTCAATAAATTGTTAGCTAGTATTGCCTCTCCATACTTAATAGATAATGGTAGGGTATTCATTTCTGCAAATAAAATGACCGGTGAGTTAATCACAACCGTAGAGGTATTTAGGGATTTCGAAATTGTAAAATTATATGCAGATGATGATTTTACCGAACAACCTATAGTTGTCACATCTTATGTGATGCTCGGAGAAAATAATCTGGTCATTTCTGAGATAAAATCCATCGCTAGCATCACACCTGGCACCGACTTGGTTAAATTTCAAGACAATGCAAGATCCTGGACCGAAAACACCTTTCGACCAGGTCAGGACTACGACTATTTTTCATTTAGTGTTGAAGAAATTGAATCTGAGAGAATTGCTCGTTCACTCTCTGGGGGAAGTGGAATTGGTTTAACTGATTTTGTTGGTGTTTCAATCGGCAATGTCATGGAGCAAACAAATGGATTTACAGGTAATCTCCGAGGTCGTGGTTCAAGTAACAGTACCCTAAACAATATACTCATTCATACAACAAATTCATCACTAGGTCCCGATTTTGAAAAAATAACTATGAACGATTATAAATATTTGTTCGTAAACGACCCTAACGGACAGTCCATTTCTTATTCACAATTTCGTTCACTGGATAAAATAGGTGAAATCCAGTTGCCTAATAATGTAGAACCGTATTTTATAGAAGTAAGTGGGTATAAGGATGAAACAGCGTATCATAACCAGAATTATTCATCAATGTATACTTCGTCATTAGAAAACGTGGTCAACGGAGCCATTGAAATACCTATTGTAGATGATTTTAATCTTATCATAAGTAATATTAGTTTTTCCATTAATGGATATAGTCGTATGAGTGCTTCAGTTGTTGGCGAAAAAAGTATCGAAATTCCTAATTGGAATGCTCAAAAGAGTCAAGAATCAATTTTTTTGACAGGAGATTTCGATTTATTCAAACTATCTTTCTCAAAAACATCACCAAGCGGGGATAGACTAGTAAGTTGGGAATATTTTCATGAAAAACAAGATGAAGTCAAACTTAATATTGAGTCTTTTGAATTTCCTGAAATAATCGAGTCGCTCGCAGA
This sequence comes from Croceitalea sp. MTPC5, assembly GCF_036985505.1. Lineage (NCBI taxonomy): Bacteria > Pseudomonadati > Bacteroidota > Flavobacteriia > Flavobacteriales > Flavobacteriaceae > Croceitalea > Croceitalea sp. MTPC5. The sequence continues at coordinate 494,330 of NZ_BTGQ01000001.1, read as the reverse complement.
GATTAGCCAGTATGATCTAGAATCAATTAAGACCCCAGACAGAGAAAATATAGAGCTTATTGGTTCTACAGGAAACTTAAAATATGAGGAGTTATTATTTGACAGACAAAATGGAATACCTCGGCCCTATAATGCAGCTCCAGTGGATGTATATACGTTGACCACTACGCTGTAGTTTGATGGGGTCTTTATACATGAGGAAGGGTTTACAAAATTGCCGATATCGTAAAAGACAATAAAATTCTAAAATCCGTACGGTATTATGCCATACAATTGTTGAAAGTGGACCCTAAAATGGAAAAATCCGAACATTTGAGTATTCGAAAAGCATATACCAATCTGGTCAAGGATAAGGCTATTTGGGGTTATATTAGTTAAACTTTGGTGCCAAACCTCAAAGTAATCTAAATAAAACCTCGTTAAATTTAACACCTTGTAAAAAATATGATTCATAAACTACTTACGTTAGCCATAATTTCTCTTTTAATATTAGGTTGCAATAATGAAGACAATACTATACAACCCGAAGAAACCAGCGAAGAAGTGGATACAACCCCACCTGTTCTCTCTATAGTTGATCTTCAAGAGGAACTAGAAAACGGAATAGAAGTTGCCACAACATTAAATATTTCAATTCAAGATGAATCCAATACGGTAAGTACTTCCGTTCTAATTAATGCCCGAGAGATTTTAAAAAGTAACCAAAAGTCCTTTTCATTTGAAATAAATCCTTTTGATTTTCCCAATGGGGAAAACACCCTTTCCATAGTTTCATCTGATTCAGAAGGCAATCAAAGTGAACAAACCCAAACCTTTGAAGTCAACAAGTTACTTGTATCAATAGCGGCACCTCTTGTACCATCAGATTCCCAATTATTCTTTTCTGTAAATACCATGGATGGAGATCTGGTGGCCTTTGCTCCGGTCAATAGACCTTTAGAGATTGTAAAACTATATGCCAATGATAACTTTACTGTACAGCCAATTGTTGTTACCTCCTATGAAATGCAACCTCAATCAATCAACAAGGCTAGTTTAGAATCAATTGCAAATATCCAACCTGGTACTAATTTAGTTGGATTTCAAGAAGCAGCAGGTTTACGCACTGAAAATACCGTAGATACGAGCCCATATTTGGACAATGGGATTGTTTTGGATATTACTGGCATCACTACGGAAAAATTAGCAAATTCCCTTTTTGGAGCAGGGTTCAATCATGGTGCAACTTCACATAATATTGTTAGTCAAAATTCTGAATATACAGCTCAGCTTTTTTTTCGCTTTCAGCAGTCCCAAACCGTTAGAAACGCTATTATTTATCCCTCTGGCTTTTTTATTGATCCTGAAGAAGAGCAGATTTCAATTGAAGATTATAAATATCTTTTTATTCAAAACCCATCAAATTCAACGTTTTCCTTTCAAGACTTCAAGATTCCAGCTACCACTGAGTATGTAAATATTCCAAGTTCTACAACTTCTTATCTTGTTCGGACATTTGGATTTTCTGATAACGAAGCATTTGTAAATAATGATTTTCGTTATATCTATGACTTAAATTTTGAAAATATAAATAATACTGTCGAAGTTCCGGTAATTGATGAATTTCAAATTTTAAGAAACAGTTTATTATTAAATCTTGATGATAGGCGAAGACTTGAAGTATCAACTTTAGGGTTTAAAGATATTACATTGCCTGATTGGACGGCTGTCCGTTCTGGTAATACCATTAACATGAGTGGAGAGCTTGACAAGTTCACTTTATCTTTTATTCTAGGCGATAATCCAGATATTTCAATGGCTTGGTCCTTTACGGATAAGTATACAGAAAATTATGAAATGCCTTTTGAAACGTTCGTTTTTCCTGATGAATTTATTAATTATGCCAACGAACAAAGTTTAAGTCTTGTAGATTTTAATACCAGAGGTATATTTAGAGTAGAACAATTCAATTCTTCTGAACCCCTAGATTACGAAGAACTTCTATTTAGCATTTTCACCTATACCCAACTTGGTGATGTTTATATTCTTCGGACAGATTTGTAGAGAATAGATGATTTTTTTGGATTACTACTCGTTCAATTAATAAAAGAGAGGGCCATTCAAGGGTATTGATTATCGCCTAACCACTATTTGTTCAAGCCAAGGTCTTCTTTCAAATTCATATTCGTAAAGAATTTCGCCATCAAAATTCATATAGACCAAACCAATAAAATCCGGATTGTCTTCAAGAAAAGGACCTTCGATAAATCCATGATAGAGAACAGCAAAAGTCTCTGATTTCAAATCGAATATATGTTCCTTTGGTTGTCGAAATGGATTTGGAGCGGTAATACCATTATCTCTGAAATATTCTCGGTAGACATCAGAGTCAAAGCTAATGGAACTATTGGTCTGAAAATCATAGACTCCAGGAAAAACTTCTAATTCTTCAAAATTGAAAATCATGAAACCTACTTTATTCTCGTAAATGTAAGCTTTACCAATTCGATCACCTATAATTAAACCTTCAAAGTTTGAAACTTCATTGGAGAATAGGGTTTGTCCACTTTCCAAATCAACTAAATCTAAAAAATTGGAATTCCTTCTGACTATCATTTTTTGATTATCGACAAGGGGAATTTTTCGCTCTCCATTTATATTGTCATAGAGAATTTCATTAGACCTAGCATTGTAAACTATCAAACCATCCCTATCGATAGACTGACCTTCATTCCCTTCATTTAAATTATTGAAATGAAAAAAGTAATGATTGTCAGTAGCCCAAAGTAGATTAAAAGAGTCCCCCATAGTAGCTCCTTCTATCTTGGGAAATATTTGATTTTCATTGGCAGCCTTGTTCCTTGTAATCGGAATGATATCATCAGGTGTCTCACATAAATCATAATTAAAGAACAATACACTATCAGAATTCGCTGCAAAATGGGTTCCAGTAAAAAAACAGTTTTCTTCCGGCGATAATAAATCTGATCGTAACACGGAAAAAACCTCCCCCGTGTTGAGATTATACGTCACGAATTCTCTTTCTTCAAAATTTGTACCCTGAGCAAAAATTAAAATATTATCCTGTCCATTTTCAAAGGCGAAAGCTTTTAGGTCCAGATTGGCCAATGAAGTCAAGTTTATAATTGAAGATGCATTAGTACTATTTTGCATAAAATCTATTGATAGAAACTCTCCCTCTTGTACAGCAGGATTAGAAAAATCTTTAAGTACAACCGTAATTGAAAATGGAAATGTAAAAGATTCTTCTCCCTCCTCCATCTCCTCTCCTTCTAGTTCTTCCTCAACAACAACTTCATCATCTGGTGGGCTAACTACCTGTGGTTCTGAAGAATCCGAACTACAGGCTATGAAGAGAGCAATAGTGACTAGAAGAAATGGTTTTTTCATGATATAAGGTTACTAAAAGTTAAATATTTATTTTAACAATTGAATCGGCTGAATTGGAATTTGCTTTTTTTCCAAAACATTACCCCCAAAATCAACCGCGAACAATGCAAAAGACTTATTACCAACAGAAGCATCTGCTATGCCAGAGACTCCTACCAAGAAAATGTTGTTCTCAACGTCTACCACAAAACTTTGTGGAGAGGCCCTCCAAGCTATTTCATCCCCTTCAAACTGCGTTATCTCTTCGTTTATATTAAGAAAAGATACTTGACCGGTTCTAAGATTATAAATTGCCGGACTGAATAGAGGTCCCGGTTGTGGACCAATAGCAGCAAAATAATAGTTTTCCCCGAAAATAGTCTGTTGAATTTCGGCAGAACTTAAATCTTGTTTCAAAAAAGTTGTAGAACCCGGAACTTCAATTGATTCCAAGATATTTGAAGAAATATCATATCTGTAATTTAGCGCTCCGAATATATAACAATTACCAAGTTCATCTCCGACCAGATTATAGTTGTCTGCCACCATCTCCGTATTCGCCCCCAAAATTTCAAAATTTTCAAGGTCTATTACGTGGAAAGATGTTCTGGCATTTACATCGGTTGAATTTTCGGTCCAAAAAATGTAGATGGTTTGACCAAATTTTCTCAATACTAAATCGGTAAAGGTTCCGCCACGAAATCTATCTATTTTTAATTCTCGTTTTTCTTCTGTTGATATATTGATTTCCCACAAACTATATTCGGCCAAAAAGTCATTGGGGTCTCTGGTTGATTCGTCCACAACCAGAACGTAAAGAAAATCTTTACTGAATTCAATGGTGACTACTTCGGCGCTTGAAATATCAACTTCAATTTTCTTCGTTTCGCCTGTAGTAAAATTCTTGAAATAAGGTACCCTAAAATCCACCCCAAGTTCAACATTGAAATCAGAATTTAACACCAAAAGCCCATCTTTATTTGCCATAAATCGTTCACCTCTTAAATCCAGAATACCTAAATCTGAATAAATATCAAGAGGTGGCTCTCCAATTTCAGATGAAGAATCGTACAATAACAATTCTCTTGCCAAGTTTCCTGTGCCCTGAAGCTCTTTGCCTAACACGGTAATATCCCCCAAAAGGGAAATTTCTTCCATTTCATCTTCAGAAGAGTCTTCTTCCTCTTCTTCAACCACTATTTCGTCATCAGGCTGAGTGACAGCCTCTGGTTCAGAAGAATCTGAACTGCATGAAATAAAAAAGGAAGTAAAACATACCGATAAAAAGAGTTTTTTCATAGTACTCAACATTTTTTGCAAATCAATACAAAAACAGTCTGAATTCAAAATTGTTTCGGTCAAGAGGTACGAAAAAGCTCCTAGTGAGAACTGGGAGCTTTCTAATTATATTAGGTAGTATCTATCAATTAATATCCATTCCCTCCTGGAGCTTGGTTAAATTAGCGGCAATAGCATTTTGGTTCTGAGCATCTGGTGCTCTATTTTGGGCTTTTTTGATATGTTTTATAGCTGCTTTATAGTTACCAACCGCAGCATATCCCCTAGCCAAACCATAATCTACCGGCCATTGGTTTTTATGGGTTTTGGCATTCCATTGAAATACTTCCAAAGCCTTCTCTTTTTGTCCGGCGTTAATTAGTTGCCTACCATAACCATGTACGTCAAAAACCGTACCCAGGGGCATTGCTTCATCCATAACGGTAGTCGCTTCATCCATTTTGCCCTGCTTCATTAAAATCTGTGCTTTTAAAGCCATGTTGTTAAAGGTCTTTTGGCTAAAGAATTGACCCGAAATAGCGGCATCAATCCAGCCCATGGCTTCATCTAAATCCCCTCCATTGTTCAAAGCATAATTGGCAGCTTGTTCCCAAGTTTGACGGTTGAATCCTTCTTGATTTTGCATTTTGGAACGGATATCCGTCAGAACAATATCAGTCACCGGAACCTCTATTTTAAATGGAAACTGTTTTTTTTCCCAATTCAATGATGCCATTGCGGAACTAGCGTCTACTTCGTTGAATTCATATCTTAACTGCTCAACATGTGGAATTTCAGTAGTTGAAATGTCTACTGAAAGTACATCTTCCGATGGTTCATAGAAATAGCTTCCCCACGCCCCATGGTTCTTCGAAAAAATGACTTTAGCCGTATTGTTTTCGTTGACCACCATATGAAGTCCATAGGTCCCAGCCTGCAATTTCTCACCTCCTATTTCAATATCATGGGTCGTTCTGAAAATGGTATTTTCATTGGCCCCTGCCCTCCATGGCGATTCCTTCGCTGTGCCAAATCCAAAGTTATTCATTCCATAGGGTACCAGGGCGCCCCATATTTCCCTGTCGTTGACACTAGGTCTAGAGTATACGATTTCTACATCAGTGATACCTATTCGCTGTGACACGGTCGCCATTTGACTACCCCGAGGTAGATCTAACTGACTAAAACCGTTTGTAGTAAAACCTAAGACCATTATTGAAAATAATGATGCGAGTTTTGGGTAACATTTTTTCATGGGTTTGTTTTTTATTGAAAACTGAATTTATGGTTGTCTCTAAAAATAACCATAGTACCGACCGCAATAACCTACGATTTTGTTAAATGGGGTTTAAAACTGTTAAAATGATTGTAATCGACCAATGAAACCGCCATTTAAAGTATGTAAAGTCCATACATTCCCATAGAAAACAATGGCGTTATTGAGTTCGGAATGTCCTTGAACGTCGTAATTTACTTTGGTACGAACACCTGTCATTACAACCACAATTTTTACATTAGCAAGTCAAAATTGAAACGTTGATAACATGAGCAATACACTCTTTGATAAGGTCTGGGATGCCCACGTAGTAAAAAGAATAAATAATGGTCCGGATGTGTTCTTTATTGACCGTCATTTGGTTCATGAGGTAACCAGTCCGGTTGCATTTTTGGGTTTAAAGAATAGAAGTACTCCTGTTTTATATCCAGAACGGACTTTCGCAACTGCAGATCATAACACCCCCACTATTAACCAACATTTACCAGTAGCCGATCCGCTATCGGCAAATCAGCTTGAAGCCCTTGAAAAAAATGCGACTGAACATGGTATTCCCTATTGGGGCCTAGGCCATGAAAAAAACGGTATCGTTCATGTAATCGGTCCAGAAAATGGCATTACGTTACCTGGTGCAACCATAGTATGTGGTGATTCGCATACCTCCACCCATGGTGCTTTTGGTGCTATAGCCTTTGGTATTGGTACTTCTGAAGTTGAGATGGTATTGGCAACACAGTGCATCATGCAACCAAAACCCAAAAGTATGCGTATCAACATTAATGGGGAACTTAGTTTTGGGGTTACCCCAAAAGATGTTGCGCTTTATATCATTTCAAAATTATCCACCTCCGGAGCAACAGGTTATTTTGTGGAATATGCAGGTGAAGTTTTCAGAAACATGAGTATGGAAGGTCGTATGACCGTGTGTAACCTAAGTATTGAAATGGGCGCACGTGGCGGTATGATAGCGCCTGATGAGAAAACCTTTGAATATATCAAAGGAAGGGAATTCACCCCAAAGGGTGAAGCTTGGAACAAGGCCATGGACTACTGGCAAACCCTTTATTCAGAAGACAATGCAGAGTTCGACAAAGAATTGACTTTTGATGCTGCCGATATTGAACCGATGATTACCTATGGTACAAATCCAGGCATGGGCACGGGAATCAGCAATGGAATTCCGACGGCGGAAACCATGGAAGGTGGTGTTGCTACGTATAGAAAGTCATTGGCGTATATGGATTTTAATGAAGGTGACGACATCAAGGGGAAACCCATTGATTTTGTCTTTTTGGGAAGTTGTACCAATGGACGTATTGAAGATTTTAGGGCATTCGCCTCTATTGTAAAAGGAAGGAAAAAAGCGGATAATGTCACTGCTTGGCTGGTACCAGGTTCCCACAAGGTAGAAGATGCCATTAAAGAAGAAGGGATCTTGAATATTTTGCATGATGCTGGTTTCCAACTTCGTGAACCAGGCTGCTCTGCGTGTTTGGCCATGAACGATGATAAAATTCCGGCAGGAAAATATGCTGTAAGCACATCGAATAGAAACTTTGAAGGTCGCCAGGGGCCTGGGGCTAGAACATTATTGGCCAGTCCATTAGTTGCCGCGGCAGCCGCAGTTACCGGTAAGGTGACCGATCCTAGGGAATTAATGGAGGAAATGGTTGTTCGCTAAGCGCAATTCGCTTTACGCTTAGAGGAAATAGAATTGGATCATTAATAAAGATGAGGGATTACAGGAAATATAAGGTTTGGGAATTGGGCCATCAATTGACTTTAGCTATTTATGCCATGACCAAAAAGTTTCCTAAAGAAGAAACCTATGGTATTCCTTCCCAAATGAGAAGATCATCGTATTCGATTCCAGCAAATATAGCTGAAGGCTGTGGTCGTGAGTCTGATGCGGAATTCAGACGTTTTTTAGTCATTTCGCAAGGTTCTGCAAGTGAATTGGAATATTTTCTAATTCTTGCTAAAGATTTAAATTTTCTTAAGGAACAAGATTTTGAAAAGTTTGACGATGAGGTCAATAAAGTAAAAAGAAGTTTAAACAATTTGATCAACAAAATTTAACTGCGCATGACGTAAAGCGATTAGCGCATAAAACTATCAAAAATGGCATACGATAAATTCAACATATTAAAAAGCACCGCAGTTCCACTTCCTATAGAAAATGTGGATACGGACCAAATTATTCCCGCACGTTTCTTAAAGGCTACGGAGCGTAAAGGTTTTGGCGATAACCTATTTCGGGATTGGAGGTATAACCCAGATAATACACCCAAAGAGCATTTTGTCTTGAACAATCCCATTTACAGTGGTAAAATTTTAGTAGGAGGTAAAAACTTTGGTTCGGGTTCCTCTAGGGAACATGCGGCATGGGCGGTTTATGACTATGGGTTTCGATGTGTGGTTTCTAGCTTTTTTGCTGATATTTTCCGTAATAATTGTTTGAATATCGGTGTACTTCCAGTTCAAATAAGCCCTGAATTTCTCGATAAGGTTTTTAAGGCCATCGAAGCAGATCCAAAAACGGAATTCGAAGTGAATTTACCAGAACAGACCATTACCATTTTAGCAACTGGAGAACTGGAGACTTTTGGTATCAATGAATATAAAAAAGGCAACCTATCTAACGGATTTGATGATATTGATTACCTATTGAATCTTAAAGAAGACATTCAAACCTTTGCCGAAACAAGACCTTTTTAATACGAATAATGGCGAGAACCATTGAAATTATGGACACCACCCTTAGGGATGGTGAACAAACCTCAGGCGTATCTTTTACCGCTTCAGAAAAACTTACCCTTGCTAAATTGTTACTTGGCGAGCTTAAAGTTGACCGTATAGAAGTTGCTTCTGCACGGGTTTCTGAAGGGGAATTCAATGCGGTAAGGAATATCACGACATGGGCAGCTGAAAATCACTGTGCCGACAAAGTTGAAGTGTTGACCTTCGTAGATGGGGGCACTTCCATTGAATGGATGAAAAAGGCCGGTGCAAAAGTTCAAAACCTATTAACCAAAGGTTCTTTGAATCATTTGACCCATCAGTTAAAAAAGACCCCGGAACAACACTTTGCCGAAATAGAAAAGGTAATCCATTTAGCAAGGGAATCTGGCATTCAAACCAACGTATACCTAGAAGATTGGAGTAATGGTATGCGAAACTCACAAGATTACGTTTTTCGATTTTTAGATTTTCTGGTAACACAGCCCATCAAGAGAATATTGTTGCCCGATACTCTCGGAATTTTAACCCATACCGAAACTTTTGAGTATTTAGAAAAGATTATAAAACGGTATCCAAATAGTCATTTTGATTTTCATGGTCATAATGACTATGATTTAGGGGTGGCCAATGTCATGGAAGCGGTTAAAGCGGGTTGCCATGGTTTGCACTTAACCGTTAATGGAATGGGAGAACGTGCTGGCAATGCGCCATTGGCAAGCACCATTGCCGTTATAAATGATTTTTTACCTGACGCGAAAACGGCGGTAAATGAATCTTCACTGTATAAGGTCAGCAAATTAGTATCGGCATTTACAGGCTTTGGAATTCCTGCGAACAAACCAATTGTAGGTGATAATGTTTTTACGCAAACTGCTGGAATTCATGCAGATGGAGATAGTAAGAATAATCTTTACTTTAGCGATTTAATGCCCGAGCGTTTCGGTAGAAAACGTAAATATGCCTTGGGTAAAATGTCTGGTAAGGCAAATATTCAAAAGAATTTACAAGAGTTGGGCCTAACCTTAAATGATGATGAGCTTAAAACAGTTACAGCGCGAATCATAGAACTTGGTGATAAAAAAGAAAAGGTTACCAAAGAAGACTTGCCCTATATTATTTCTGATGTGCTTGACAGTTCGGCTTTTCAACAAAAAGTTTTCATCAAGTCTTATGTATTGACCCATGCAAAAGGCTTACAACCTTCAACTACGCTTTCAATAGAAGTTGACGGAAAGGTCTTTGAAGAAAACGCCCAAGGCGATGGTCAGTTTGATGCTTTTATGAATGCCTTGCACAAAGTATACAATAGGATTGAAATTAAACTTCCAACCTTAATCGATTATGCAGTTCGTATTCCCCCAGGAAGTAATTCTGACGCCCTCTGTGAAACTATGATAACATGGAAGGGTAAAAAACAAGATTTTATGACGACAGGTTTAGATTCAGACCAAACGGTGTCTGCCATAAAAGCTACTGAAAAAATGCTCAACATAATATAATTGGCCATTCGCAAATCGGCTTAACGCTATTCGCGTTTTGTCTTAGTTTAAATGAGAGATTTTAAAAAATATAAGGTTTGGGAATTAGGACATGAAATTACTTTAGAAATCTATCGCATTACCAAAGATTTTCCAAAAGAAGAGTTATATGGAATGACTTCGCAGATGAGAAGAGCAGCTTATTCTATTTCTTCTAATATTGTTGAAGGATGTGGTCGAGAATCCAATGCGGAGTTCCGACGTTTTCCAATTATTTCTCAAGGTTCTGCTAGCGAATTAGAGTATTTTACGATTTTAGCAAAGGATTCTAGGGTATGTTGACAACGACTCGTTTAAAACTATTTTAGATAAGGTCAATAAAGTAAGACGAAGTACAAATAATTTAATAAACAAGATTTAACAAAAAGCAAAAGACGAAAAGCGCATTGCGTAAGGCGTTTTAAGCGTAAAGCGAGTAAAATATGAAAATGAACATCGCCTTATTGGCAGGAGACGGAATCGGACCTGAAGTTATAGATCAAGCCGTAAAAGTCGTAGACGCGGTTGCCAACAAATTCGGACATGAGATTACATGGGCACCAGCACTCACTGGGGCTGCGGCCATTGATGCAGTGGGTGAACCCTATCCTGATGAGACCCATGCCGTTTGCGAAGCTGCTGATGCCGTTTTGTTCGGTGCGATTGGGCACCCCCGTTTCGACAATGACCCCTCGGCCAAAGTGCGCCCAGAGCAGGGATTGTTAAAAATGAGGCAAAAATTGGGGCTTTTTGCCAACGTACGCCCGACATTTACTTTTCCATCCCTAATTGACAAGTCGCCCTTAAAAAGAGAGCGTATAGAAGGAACTGATTTGGTCTTTTTCCGTGAACTGACCAGCGGTGTGTATTTTGGGGAGCGTGGAAGAAAAGATGATGGAAATACCGCTTTCGATACCATGAGTTATCAACGCTTTGAAATACAGCGATTGGCTAAAAAAGGATTTGAAGCAGCCATGGCCCGAGGCAAAAAATTATGTTGTGTCGATAAAGCCAATGTTTTGGAATCTTCCCGTTTGTGGCGCGAAACGGTCCAGGCCATGGAAAAAGAATATCCAGAGGTGGAGGTTTCGTATGAGTTCGTAGATGCCGTGGCAATGCGATTGGTACAATGGCCAAGCGATTACGATGTCTTGATCACCGAAAATTTGTTTGGGGATATTTTGACCGATGAAGCTTCTGTAATATCAGGCTCTATGGGCTTGATGCCCTCAGCATCTTTAGGTGAGAAAACAGCCCTGTTTGAACCGATTCATGGATCGTATCCACAAGCAGCGGGTAAAGATATCGCAAATCCACTTGCAACGGTGCTTTCCGCAGCCATGATGTTTGAAACGGCTTTCGGACTAAACGATGAAGCCCAAGCCATTCGTGAGGTAGTAAACAAGTCATTGGCAGATGGTGTTGTTACCGAAGACTTGGCAGAAGGGGGAAAAGCGTATAAAACCAGTGAAGTAGGTAATTGGCTCGCTGAGAATATTTAGGTATTACTACAATTCCCTAAGGGTTTCGTAGCGCTTCAGAAAAAAGTTGGTTTATGGGTTAAAGCAGAAGTTGTATTTCGACTTCTGCTTTTTTTATGGGATTTGGTTTTAAAATTAAAGCTATCTTAAGGCAACTAAAAATTCAATGTACAGAATGAGGAATAGGTGTTATTTGCTACTAATCGTGCTTATCTTTTCATGTGCCCCTTCAGAAAAATCGACTAAAAGGGCCATAACGATTGATTTTTCCCAACCCCAAAAGCAATTGGTTCCTTTTTGGACAGCTACGGGTTTTTCCCCTGCCCAAATGGTGGGGCAAAATGAAATGAAGGATGTTTTAAGGGATATTGGTGAACTACCCGACAAAGGTCTGGGTTATATTCGACCGCACTATCTTTTGAATCTTATTACCGTGCAGCAGTTAGCTTCTGAAACACCTCGGTATGACTGGTCAAGATTGGATGCCGTACTGGATGAAATCGTGAACAATGATCTCAAAATGATTTTTGAGCTTATGGGAACACCATCAAATACTGTTGACATCAATGATTACAGCACCGATTTTGATAACCTTGAAAATCCGGAGCAAATTCACCTTTGGAAAAAATTTGTAACCGATTTAGCCCTACACTTAGAAAGTCGTTATGGAAAAGAAACCATACGCTCGTGGTATTTTGAAACGACTAATGAGCCTGACCTTGATTTTTTCTGGAAATATGATGTCGCCACATTTTTGAATTATTATGACGCATGTTCTGAGGGATTGCGGGAAGCCGATGCGAATTTACGCTTTGGTGGACCTGGTACTGCCAACGATTTACAACCCGTCTTCAAAGAATTATTGGCACATTGTGATTCGGGCATCAATTTTTTTACCGGGAAACAAGGGGTTCGATTAGACTTCATTTCGGTGCATATGAAAGATGATCCGTATGATATGTTGAAACGGGAATTGACTACCGTGGGTTATATCAGAAAAAACCATCCTAAGTTTACCGAACTTCCTTTTATCAATGATGAAGCGGATCCGATGGCCGGCTGGTCCAGGGATTTTTGGTGGCGCCGCGGTGCTTGGTATGCGGCTTTTGTGGCCCAAAATATCGATGTACACCAAAAAAAGTTGATTGATTCGGCGAAAGTCAACTATACCTTTCAAAGTAACGACCATGCCTTTATGGGGGGATGGCACGCGCGTACAACGCACGCTTTATTCTATAACCCTAAAGACAGCACACAGTATCGGTTGGTACCTAAACCGGTATTGACGGTAATGGATAAGATTGCTGAATTAGGGGATACCTACATCGATGTGGACATTCCTAAAGATATGCAACGCTATTTTGGTGTGATGGCCACATTAAAGGGAAAAGATTCCCTTGTGCTAATGGTGTACAACAAAACGGATTTTGATGCGAATACGCATGACCCGGAAGTGGACATGCCTGAGCCCACCACAGCACAAAAGGAATTGATGAAAAGGCAGGCAGTAAACTTAAAATTAGAACTAAGAAATATTCCGTTTAAAGCATTCTCTTTAACCCAATATCAGATTGATCAAGAAAATACGAATCCATACGAAACATGGGTTGCTATGGGGAGTCCGAAATATCCATCTGAAGCGCAGTACGAGGCCCTTTTAAAAAAGGGTAAGCCAGAAAAAATACGTGAATTGACATCCCTTAAAATGGAAAATAGTGCCTATGCTACTGAAGTGGATCTGCCATCCCCAGCAGTAAGCTTTTTGGTATTGGAAAAAATAAAAAAGTAAGTTCCATGTAGCGCCATACCATACCTCATAAAGTGAATGACCAATAACAGCAACATACTTCATTTTAAAGAAATGAACGATTTGTATAAGCATATCGACGTGCCAGTACAAACTACAAACCCAAATCTTCATATTTACCGCTTTTCTGATTTTACTGAAAATTCAATTAAGTCAATTCAACCCCACACCAAAGATTTTTATCAAGTATCATTTATTCGAAGATTTGGAAATTCCACATTGAACATCAACCAACAAACAGTCAATGAGGTAAATAGCGTTCTTTATTTTATTTCCCCAAATCATATTTATTCATGGGTCAGGGACCAACAAATTGATGGATACATCCTAAATTTCAAACAAGACTACCTATCATTAAAGCCCGAAGCGTTTCAAAGACAATTTTTATTCTTTGGACTTGATAAACTGAATGCAATTCCGATTGATAAAAACGGGAATGAAAGGGTCGATGCCATTTTTGAAGAATTCTATTCGGAATATCATCAACCGAGAAGTTCATTTTCTGAAGAGATTCTAAAGCACTACTTGCAAGTAGTGCTTTACAAATGCCTCGACCTGTACCAGAAAAGAGAAAAAACTATCAATGAATTACCCAATGACCAAGGTCTTTTTGTAAAGTATCAAAATCTTATCAATAACCATTACTTATCAAAAAGAAGTATTAAGGAATATGCGGCTTTATTGAATGTCACGCCAAACCACTTAAGTGAGACCATCAAAAGGACCACAGGTAAAAACGCCTTGCACTATATTAACCAAAGATTACTTTTAGAGGCAAAGAATCTTTTGAAATTTGGCAATGACGATATCAAACAAATTGCCTACACCTTGAATTTTGCCTCACCATCTCATTTTGGCAAATTTTTCAAGAAATATATACTTAAAACCCCTGCTACGTATCGCAAAGAACAGCAATCCGAGAAATAGGACATTCCTTCCATTTTTTGTTATATCCAGAGTGGGATTACGGAAATACTTTTACATCAATAAAAAATGAACAAGATGAAAAAAGGTATTATTCTATTCGTAACACTACTAATATTTACAATCATGAAAGCACAAGAAACACTAAAATTCAAGGTAATTGGTGGATATCAATTCGCAGAAGGATATTCCATTCAAAACAAAGAACCATTTATTTTTGCCCAAGCCGGACAACTGACGGGTTCATGGCATTGGGAATTTGAAAACGGTAAAAAAGGGAATACCCATATTAACGGGGCCACTGCGAACCGAGTTTCATACAACGGAAAACACCAACTTTTCGGGACAATGAAAATCAATATGTTTGAGTTTGAAGGTTCTGCACCTGAAACTGATTTATTGTTCCTATCCTACAAAGCAAAAAAATTCGAATTGGAAGGAAGCCAAGTGACCATAAAGGTATCGGGTGAGTTCACTGGAGGAACTGGCAAATATCAGGGTGCAAGAGGTTGGCTAACGGTGACTTCAATTAATGGTTTCTTTGAAGATGGAAAAGGAGAGATAATCCTTGGAGAAACTCCAGTCATAACAGAAGAACAGGTAGTACAATGGACGAACGATTATTTCAAGGCTACCCAAAGTGGAAATGCCAAAATCTGGGCGAACTCTTTTGCCGATAATGTTTATCTCAACGATCCCTATGGAAGCCCATCACCAAACAATAGGGAAGAAATCATTAAAATTGGAGAGAACTTTATGTCTGCTTTTAAATCCACGGGGCTTTACCCCGACTACATTTATGTTAAAGGACTGGTAGCAACTTCAAAATGGACGGGCAAGGGTATTACCAATGACGGTAAGGAAGCTACCTTTGAGGGAGTAAATGTGACTACCTACAACGAAAAAGGTAAAATTGTAAGTCACATCGGATATTGGAATCCTGAAAATATGGAAATCAAATAATTGCTTGGCATAGCAATGTGCATAAAAAATGGTGGTTCGAGGTAAAATCCGAACCGCCTTCTTGTTCTATAAAAGTATATGACCATAATTACTACAAAATATAATCCGTACTCAGAAAGTTGCTCACTTTCGCCTCCAAAAGCTGTTCAATAGTTTCATTGTTCAAATCATTGTCCTTAAACGCCACAAACGTTCGAATCGAGAAGGAACGCAGCGCATCGTGTACGCTCAACGTCGCTTGGGCCGAGTCTTTTCTGCCCGTAAATGGATATACATCCGGTCCGCGTTGGCATGAGCTATTCAAATTGACCCTACAAACCAAGTTTGCCAAGGTATCGATTAGTGGCGACAGGCTGTACACATCTTTTCCGAACAGACTTACTTGTTGTCCGTAATTGGATTCCGCCATATCATCCAAGGGTTCTGAAATATCTTGAAAAGAAAGTACCGGAATAATAGGTCCGAATTGTTCTTCTTGATAGACCCTCATATCTTTTAAGACTGGATATAACACTGCAGGCCAGATATAATTGTCCGAATGTTGTCCTCCTTTTTCGTTTTGTATTTCAGCTCCTTTGGCTACGGCATCATCCAATAACTCTTGAATATAAGTTGGTTTTCCAGGTTCTGGTAAGGGGGTCAATTGTACCCCCTCTTCCCAAGGGTTGCCAAATTTCAAGGCATCGATGCGTTTCGAAAAACGCTTTAAAAATTCCGATTTGATTGCCTCATGTACATATACCACCTTTAAAGCCGTGCAACGTTGGCCATTAAATGAGGTGGTGCCGGTAATGACTTCATCAATCGTTAAATCCAGATCCGCATCTGGTAAAATAATTGCTGGATTCTTAGCTTCCAAACCTAAAACCAAACGAAGTCGGTTACTTTTGGGGTGTTGTTCTTGCAATGCATTGGCCGATTTACTATTTCCGATCAACGCCAAGACATCCACTTTTCCAGTTTTCATTATGGGAGCAGCCACTGCCCTACCCCTACCGAATACGATATTGACGACTCCTTTTGGGAAACTTGTTTGAAAGGCCTCCAAAAGCGGTGTTATCAACAGTACCCCATGCTTTGCAGGTTTGAATACGGTCGTATTCCCCATAATTATTGCAGGAATCAACAATGCAAAAGTCTCGTTCAGTGGATAATTGTATGGTCCCAAACATAACACGACACCCAATGGTCCACGACGAATATGGGCATAGACACCTTGATGCTTATGAAACTTGGCACTATTGCGGTCCAATTGCTTATATTCTTCGATGGTATCGTAGATGTATTCTACGGTACGGTCGAATTCTTTATATGAATCAGGTTTTGATTTCCCAATTTCCCACATCAGCAATGTTACCACCGCTTCACGTTGCCCCTCCATCTTGTTGACGAAGTTTTCCATGCATTCGATACGGTCTTTGACCTTCATTGTTGGCCATACCCCTTGACCTTGGTCATACGCCTTTAAAGCAGCATCCAATGCATCAAGGGCCTCTGCCTCTCCCATATCTGGAATGCTACCGAGTAATGTTGGCTTATAATCAGATGTTGAAGAAATTGTGGAATACACTTCTGAGGTCTTTCCTTCCCAAGATTTCAAGTCTCCGTTGACCAGATATTCGGTCTGATCTATAGTCTCCGTTATTTGAAATTTTTCTGGAATGTTGTTTTTCATAGTGTTGGTTTTATAGGACTGGAAAGACTGGAACCATGTCATTTCAAGCGCTGTTGAGAATGGCTACTTCTCGATTTTAAAGCATCTCGAGCCTGACCGTCCAGCAGGCGCTCGATGTGATATTTCTACTTATTTATAGCCATTTCAACTATCAAACAATCGGTTTCATTGCGGTCATCGACTCCCTTAAACGTGTACCAACGATTTCTACCGGATGTTCCCGTAGTTCCTTATTCACATGAATCAGTTTTGCATTGTCAACCCCATTATCATCTGTATCAAAGGCTTTGCCGATAACATCTGTATCGATTTTCTTCATGAAATCAGTCAATAACGGCTTGCAAGCATGGTCAAAAAGATAGCATCCGTACTCGGCGGTATCAGAAATGACCCTGTTCATTTCAAAAAGTTTTTTCCTCGCAATGGTATTGGCAATGAGGGGAGTCTCATGAAGTGACTCGTAATATGCCGATTCGGCAATAATTCCCGATTCCGTCATCGATTCAAAAGCCAACTCAACGCCAGCTCTAACTAAAGCAATCATCAAAACACCATTGTCATAAAACTCTTGTTCGGTAATTTCCATAGCACCGGCTGGTGTTTTTTCAAAAGCGGTCTCGCCAGTCTCGGCCCGCCATGTCAATAAGTTCTTATCATCATTTGCCCAATCTTCCATCATGGTCTTTGAAAAATGACCGGTCATGATATCGTCCATATGCTTTCTGAAAAGCGGACGCATGATGTCTTTCAGTTCTTCCGACAATTCAAAGGCCTTTATTTTAGCTGGATTTGACAAACGGTCCATCATATTGGTGATTCCGCCATATTTCATGCCCTCCGTGATAGTTTCCCACCCGTACTGTATCAATTTGGAAGCATATCCGGCATCAATTCCTTTTTCAATCATTTTATCAAAACATAGGATGGATCCTGTTTGCAATAAACCACAAAGTATGGTCTGCTCACCCATCAAATCTGATTTTACTTCAGCCACGAACGAAGATTCCAGAACGCCAGCTTTATGCCCTCCGGTACCGGCAGCATATGCTTTTGCTTGGCCCAAACCTTTACCTTCTGGGTCATTTTCTGGATGTACTGCTATTAAAGTAGGGACCCCGAAACCCCTTTTGTATTCTTCTCGAACTTCAGAACCAGGGCTTTTAGGGGCTACCATGATTACCGTAAGATCTTTGCGGATCTGTATCCCTTCCTCCACGATATTGAAACCATGGGAATATGATAGTGTTGCTCCTTCTTTCATCAAAGGCATCACTGCACTAACAACATTGGTATGCTGTTTATCAGGTGTTAAGTTAATGACAACATCCGCGGACGGAATCAACGCTTCATAGGTACCCACATTGAAATTGTTCTCGGTTGCATTTTTATAAGACTGTCGTTGTTCTTTGATCGCTGCCTCTCTTAGCGCATATGAAATATCCAAACCAGAATCACGCATGTTAAGCCCCTGGTTCAATCCCTGTGCACCACAACCAACGATAACGATTTTTTTTCCTTTAAGGGCACTGACCCCATCAGAAAATTCAAAAGGTTCCATAAAACGGCATTTACCTAATTGGTCCAGTTTTTCTCTTAATGATAGGGTATTAAAATAATTTGTCATTTTCTAAAGGTTCTATTTGAATATGTAAGTTATTTGATTGATTCTTCCAACAATTGGGTTATTGGCATTGCTTCTTTGGTAACGGTGATTCTACCAGACCGTACAAATTGCAAAATTCCGAAAGGCTCTAAAGCATCATGCATTTCATCAATTTCATGGCGCCTACCTGTTTTTGCCAATACAAAAAAGTCTCGGCTTACAGTAACTATTTGCGAGTTGCTTTCTTTGATGATGTTCTGGATTTGCCGCTCATCAAATAGCAATGCTGATGCAATTTTAAACAATGCGGATTCTTGATAGATGGTTTCATCATCGGTATGATAAAAAGCTTTGATCACTTCTATCTGCTTTTCAATCTGACCTACTATTTTCCGTGTCCAATCTTCAGTCGTAAATACTACGATTGTAAATTTCGAAACTTGTTCAATTTCTGATTTTGAGACATTTAAGCTTTCAATATTGATGTGACGCTTCAAGAATATCCCAGATATTCTATTTAACAAACCAACATTGTTCTCGGAGTACACCGAAATCGTAAACCATTGATTTTCCATAATTTATTCTCTTAGCACCAATTCGTAAAACCTTGAGGTGCACTATCTATTTAATTACTACTTTTTAACGGCAATCAATACTCCGGTAGACCAATCCATTTTCGTCAATGTAAAATCTTCCCGTTTCCCTAAATAACCGACCAGCCTATCCACATTTTCTTGGTGGCCATCAGGCCAGTTGGGCTGGGCCGTCATATCATCTATGACGTAGAAACCACCTGGTTTTACCAAGTTCAATGTTTCATCTATCTCACTATATTTTCCGGGCCAGGCGTCAGCGAAAATCAAATCAAAGGGAGTTCCATCATAGTTCTCGATCCATTGGCTGCCATCTTCACATCGCACCACTACCCGTTCATTATCTTTAAATTTTTTTTTTACAATTTCAATAAGTTCGGCATCATTGTCTATGGTAATCAATGTAGACCTTTCGTCCATACCATCTACCATCCAGGCCAATGACAAACCAATGCCCGTGCCCAGCTCTAAAAAATTACCGTTTGGTTTTGATGCTATTAAGGTCTTTAAAAGTGTCCCAATATATACATCGGAAGGCATTGAAAAGCCTATATCCTTACATTTTTGAAGCAAATCGGGATAAACCCTTGGCACATCCAATATATTGGTTTGATCCATGGCGTTTTATTTCAATCTAATATCAGAAACAGAGGCTCCAGAGGGAATCATCGGAAACACGTTATCCTCTTTTTCGACTTTTACCTCTAAGAAATAGGGCTTATTGGAAGAAATCATTTCTTCAACGGCACTTTTCAGGTCTTCCCTTTTACTGACACTCTTGGCCTCAATGTGATAGCCTTCCGCTATCTTCACAAAATCAGGATTCACCATCACAGTGGAAGCGTATCTTTTGTCAAAAAACAATTCTTGCCATTGCCGTACCATACCCAAATGATCGTTGTTGAGCACTACGATTTTGACGGGAATCTGATGTTGGAAAATTACACCTAACTCTTGAATGGTCATTTGATAGCCACCATCGCCAATGATTGCCACTACTTCCCGTTCTGGTGCACCTTGTTTGGCCCCAATTGCGGCAGGTAAGGCAAAACCCATAGTACCCAATCCACCAGAGGTAATATTGCTTTTTGACTGTTCGAATTTCGCATAGCGACAGGCAATCATCTGGTGTTGCCCTACGTCGGTCACTATAACCGCTTTGTTTTTGGCGGCAATATTTATTTCTTCAACGACCTCACCCATTGTAAGCCTCGGTTTGGTAGGGTGGATATCGTTTTCTATAACCGTTTTAAACTCTTCCTCATATTTCTTATCAAATTCTTTATGCCAAGCATCATGACTATTTTCTTTGACAAAAGGTAACAAAGCAGCTAAAGTGTCTTTGGCATTGCCCAAGACTGCGATATCGGCTTTGACATTTTTATTGATTTCGGCTGGGTCTATTTCAAAATGTACCACATTGGCCTGTTTGGCATAGGTGTCTAAGCTGCCCGTAACACGGTCATCAAAACGCATGCCTATAGCGAGTAACAAATCACATTCATTGGTCAATACATTAGGGCCATAATTACCATGCATCCCTACCATACCCACATTTAGGGGATGACTCGTGGGGATTGCCGATTCCCCCATAATCGTCCAAGCGGCTGGTATGCCGGCCTTTTCAATCAGAGCCTTTAATTCTTTTTCCGCTTTACCCAAAATCACCCCTTGTCCCCAAACGATATAAGGTTTTTTTGCATTGTTGATTAATTCTGCAGCAGCTTTTATGGATTCCATATCCGGTTTTGGAACGGGATTGTAACTGCGGACCTTAGTACATTTTTCGTAGGTAAAATCCAATTCATCAAATTGGGCATTCTTGGTAATATCCACCAATACCGGTCCTGGCCTACCCGATTTAGCGATATAAAAGGCCTTTGCTATGATTTCCGGTATTTCAGAGGCTTTGGTGATTTGATAATTCCATTTTGTGACCGGTGTTGAAATTCCAACAATATCGGTCTCTTGAAAAGCATCAGAACCCAACAAATGTCTCGGAACTTGGCCTGTTATGCATACCATTGGCGTAGAGTCTATTTGCGCGTCGGCCAAACCAGTAACCAAATTCGTGGCCCCAGGGCCTGAGGTTGCCATTGCCACCCCTACCCTTCCGCTCACTCGGGCATAGCCTTGGGCAGCATGGGTAGCACCCTGCTCGTGACGTGTCAAAATATGGGTGAGTTTATCTTGAAATTTATATAATTCGTCGTACACCGGCATAATGGCCCCACCCGGATACCCATAAATCAAATCTACCCCTTCTGCCAAAAGACAGTGTATAATCGCTTCAGCTCCGGTTATTTTCATAGCGACATTATTATTTTTCGTTGGCTTTTGTGCATTTAATGTTTCCATAATTAAAACTCAACTATTAAGTTTAAAACCTGCTCAATATTGTTGCTAAAACATATCGGTTACACAGCCTTTTGAGGCTGATGAGACGATTTTTGCATACTTGTATAAGCTTCCTTTGCTAACCTTTAGCTCAGGCTGTTTCCAATTTACTTTTCGTTTACTGAGCTCTTCTTCAGAAAGAGCTACCGATATGGTATTTTTCTCGGCATCAATGGTAATGATGTCACCGTCTTCAATCAATGCAATGTTACCCCCTTCTTGTGCTTCTGGGGCTATATGACCGACCACAAACCCATGGGTTCCACCAGAAAAACGTCCGTCGGTAATCAAGGCAACATCTTTGCCCAAGCCTGCGCCCATAATAGCCGCTGTTGGTTTCAACATTTCAGGCATTCCAGGTCCTCCCTTCGGCCCTTCATATCGAATGACCACTACTTCCCCCTTTTTAACCTTACCTTCTCGAATACCATCGTTCGCAGCAAATTCTCCCTCAAAAACCTTTGCAGGACCTGAGAAATGCAACCCTTCCTTACCAGTGATTTTGGCTACGGAACCCTCGGTAGCGATGTTTCCGAACAATATCCTGATATGCCCTGTTTCTTTGATAGGATTATTTACATCTTTTACCACCTGTTGTCCATCATTCAAACTTGGCACATCGGCCAAGTTTTCGGCAATGGTTTTTCCGGTCACAGTCAAACAATCACCATGCAACATTCCTTTTTCCAACATAAACTTTAGCACAGCCGGAATTCCACCTACACGGTGTACATCTTCCATAAGGTATTTGCCACTGGGCTTTAAATCGGCTAAAAAGGGTGTGGTATCACTGATACGTTGAAAATCATCCAATCCGAATTCAATTTCAGCGGCTTTGGCAATAGCTAAAAAATGGAGTACGGCATTCGTAGACCCGCCAAGCACGGTAATCAACCGCACCGCGTTTTCCAAAGATTTTTTGGTAATGATATCCAAAGGTTTGATATCGTGTTCGATTAAGTGACGTAAGGCGCGCCCTGAAGCGATACAGTCAGCTTTCTTTTCCGTACCCGTAGCGGGGTTTGAGGAGTTATAGGGCATCGCCATGCCCAAGGCCTCTATCGCCGAAGCCATCGTGTTTGCGGTATACATACCGCCACATGCACCAGCCCCAGGGCACGCATTCTGTATCACGGCTTTGTAATCTTCTTCATTTAGGGCGCCCGCCACTTTTTCTCCCCAAGCTTCGAAAGCGGATACTACATCCAACTTTTTATCTTTTAGGCATCCTGAGGCAATGGTACCCCCATATACCAATACGGAAGGTCTATTCAAACGAATCATGGCCATCAAGGCTCCAGGCATGTTTTTATCGCATCCCACGACCGTAACCAATCCATCGTAGTTCATAGCTTGCACCACGGTTTCCATAGAATCGGCGATGACATCACGTGATGGCAACGAATAGCGCATTCCATAGGTACCCATTGATATGCCGTCGCTAACCCCAATCGTATTGAAAATCAAGCCCACCAAGTCTGCTTCTTGAACACCCTGCTTTACATAGGTTGAAAGTTCATTTAGGTGCATGTTACACGGATTGCCCTCATAGCCTGTACTGCCAATACCTATAAAAGGTTTCTTTAAATCGTCTTCAGTCAGTCCTATGGCATACAACATGGCCTGCGCGGCAGGTTGTGTTGGGTCTTGGGTAACGTTCTTGCTATATTTATTCAGTTCCATTCAATAGTTGCTTTCAAAATCGTGAAATCCATAAATCTTCTAGGATAATCAAAAATAATTGTTTCGATAAGCGTTTTTTTTTAACAAATATGTAGTTGCTAAACTCATTTAAATTTTTATTTATGTATCTGTCAGTATATCAATAAAATAACCTTATTTAAAATACCATATCCACTCCTTGGGCCAAAGCATTGTTTTTATTGATATGCCTACCGTAACCGTTCTTTTTCAATTGAAACGATTACTATTTTGTACGCCCTGATTCAGACTTCAACATTTACTATTTTTGATGCCATGGAAAAAACAGTGACCGAAGCAATCGCATATAGACGTTCCGTTAGGGTCTATGATCAAGAAAAGGAAATAAGCGCGGACAGGGTAAAAGCATGTATTAAGAATGCCACCTTAGCTGCCACGAGCAGTAATCTTCAGCTCTGGGAATTCTATCACATCTTGGATGGGGAACTACTTCATAAAATGACCAAAGCATGCCTCGGGCAGAATGCCGCAAAATACGCTAAGCAAATGGTAGTGGTAGTCACACGAAAAGACTTGTGGCGAGAACGCGCAAAGGCCAATGTAGATTTCATAAAATCCAACATTGGTGATAAAAGCCCTTCAGCCTATAGTAGGCGTGAGAAGTTTGCCCTTGCCTATTACCAAAAGTTGATTCCGACCGTATATTTTGATGTTCTTGGGATAATGGGATGGATAAAGTATTTGGTTTTTCAAGTCATCGGTTTATTCAAACCTATTTACAGGCAAGTACGTAAAGCTGACATGCGTATTGTAGCCCATAAAAGTGCTGGATTGGCAGCACAGAACTTCATGATCAGTATGGCAGCCATTGGTTATGATACCTGCCCTATGGAAGGAAGTGATACCCTGCGAATCAAAAAACTACTGGGCCTACCGTTCGGGGCAGAGATAAACATGGTCATTAGCTGTGGTATTAGGTCTGAAAATGGTATCTATGGCGACCGATTCCGTGTTCCGTTCGAAAAGGTATATCACAAGGTCTAGGTCAATTTAAAACTAATGCCATCACCTGCCCTTTTTTGTGCTAAAACACAAATTGCTTCCTCACTTAATTGTAATATTCTAGGGTACCCCCCCGTAGTTTGACCATCTTTCATCAAAATAATCAACTTCCCCGCCGGTGTTACTTGTACCGTGCCGGCCAAGGTTGCGGAAGTTAGCATGCTATTGGTATGTTTTGGAAGGTGTTCATTAAGTTGATAGGCCATTCTATTATTTTCTTTGGCGACGGTAAATTCTTTCGAGAAAAGTAGTTTTAACTGTTCGTCACTTAACATCCCATATTCGGGTCCTTTTTGCACTTTTAGTTGCCGATCCTGAAAATAAGAGCCTATTTTCAAGGCAGTGATCTTTGGTTTGAAATTAGCCGCTTCCTCAAATACAAGTTCTTCAAATTCTGCTATACATTTAGCGGAGGTAAGCGGCAGGTACTGCGAAGAACTGCCCAATACCACCTCAGTCTTAAAGCCACCTTTTACGGCCAAGTACCCACGAAATCCAGATTCCAATCTCCCGTATGAAAGAATATCACCTTTTTGAACCTCATGTACCATATAATTGGTAATCGGTTCATTGTTTAGGGTGGCCGATAGTTCGGCACCGGTCAAGCAGATAAAAGTCCTATTCTCAAAAAGCAAGGTAGGCCCTGTCATCGTAATCTCTAAAACAGGGGCATTATGTGGATTTTCCAATAATAGATTGGCTTTGTCTAGGGCTTTTTTATCCATTGCTCCAGAGATTGGAACGCCCTTATTGCGGTAGCCAAAACGACCGTTGTCTTGAATGGACGTAAAAAAACCGGATTTCAACACTTTAACCATTCAAGGGGATTTTCTCAGGTTCATAAATACCCACTTCACCCTCAATCTTATAGAGTTGATGTTCTGCTTTTGAGATCGGTTTGAATTTTATTTTATCACCAACACTGACAAAACAGGGTTTTTCAGCTTTTACGTTGAACATTGGAATGGGACAGTTTCCAATAATATTCCACCCTCCGGGAGAATCTTGCGGATAAATACCTGTTTGTTTTCCTGCCAAACCCACTGCTCCTTTACCGACCTTTAATCGAGGTGTGGCCTTTCTATTGATTTCAAGATTTTTAGGCAAACCTCCCAAATACATAAAACCAGGTAAAAACCCTATGCCAAAGACCGTGTATTCATATGAGGAATGTCTCTCGACCAGTTCATTAAGACTAATATTGAGTTTCGCCGCTACGTCTTCGGCATCAATGCCAAACTCCAAATCATAACAAACGGGTAATGTCCAAAGAAAGCGATCCGCTTTGGCCCCATAATCCAATTCAGCATATAATCGGGCCAATGTATTTTCGACCTTTTGAAATTCAATGCTATCTACATTATTTATCAAAGTCAACGAGTTGTAGGCAGGTACCACCTCCCAAGAAGCATCAAACTCCATTTGCAAAAGTCGGTTGAACTGCAAGATATCTTCTAGAATCTTTTCGTCTACCACAGCAGGCCACTCCATTAATATGGCGCTTTCGCCAAATGGCCGTATGATAATGGGGTAACTTTTCACTTGCTGATATTGACTTGGTGTTTGGGTAATTCAGTAGAAAGATACATCAATATTTCGAAAGCCGAACTGGTATCACCATGTATACAGAAGGTATCTGCCTTAATTTCCATTCGTTTACCAGAAGGTGTCTGTATACTACTTTCTTTAACCATGCGTAAGATGTGTTTTAAAACCGCCTCTGGCTTTGTAATGAGTGCCTTCGCTGAGCTTCTGGGGAGTAAATTCAGGCCGTCACTATAGTTTCTATCGGCAAAGGCCTCATATTTTATCCTGAAACCTTGTTTTAATGCTTCCTTGGCAATTACGGTGTTATAGGGAACATATAAATGGCATTTATCCCTATAGGCCGAAACCGATTCTAAATATACTTTGGCCAAACTAATA
The DNA here is from genome assembly GCF_036985505.1 of Croceitalea sp. MTPC5. Classification (NCBI taxonomy): domain Bacteria; kingdom Pseudomonadati; phylum Bacteroidota; class Flavobacteriia; order Flavobacteriales; family Flavobacteriaceae; genus Croceitalea; species Croceitalea sp. MTPC5. Next base: position 468,055 of record NZ_BTGQ01000001.1, on the reverse strand, counting down.
TCTTTTGCCATATTATTATAGAGTGCCCCGTGCGCTTTTATATGATGAAAAGTAGCTTTTTCCGCTATCGTAATACGTTCGAACAACTGCAACTGATCCCTTATACTCCTTTTTAAGGCATGGGGGGTAATGTCCATACTGGAACGTCCGAAATTTATACGATCGGGATAACTTGGGTGTGCCCCAATTTTAACCTGATGCATTTTCGCCAACTGTATCACTTCCTTTATGGTCGCTTCATCACCTGCATGCCCGCCACAAGCAATATTACAAGAGCTGGTCAAGGGAAGTAATTGTGCCTCGTTACCGATTCCCTCACCTACATCACAGTTGATATCTATAGCTATCCTTTCCATTTAAAATAATCCAAATACCTTCAACACGCTTTTCAGGCCCAAAAAAAATGCAACGCCAACGATCGCAAATCCCATGATGTTTTGAAGCATTGTATTCTTATAAGGCCCCATGACCTTGGTGTTATTGACCATCCAAATCAATAGTATGGCGATTACCGGTAATAAGATTCCATTGGCGATTTGTGCGAACTTGATAATTTCAATTGGTTTGATGTCAAAAGAAAGGAACAACACCCCTATCACCAAAATCAGCAACCAAACGATTCTAAAACGCCAATCTTTCAATTCCGCGTTCCAACCAAAACAGTTATTGGTAACGTAAGCTGCGGCCAATGGTGCCGTAATGGACGAGGTAATCCCCGCAGCAAATAGTCCTAAACCCATACAATATTGTGCCGCTTCACCATATAAAGGCTCCAATCCCTTGGCCAAATCCATGACGCCGGCAACCTCTTTGGTCTCCATGGCCGCCGCTGCGATGATAATACAAGAAGAAACGAGCCCGCCAAGTCCAATTGACAATACGGTATCCCATCTTGCGGTTTTTAGGTCGTTTTTCGATTTCCACTTCTCATTGACCAATGAAGCATGTAGAAAAAGGTTATAAGGCACGACCGTTGTGCCTATCAAGGCGATCACGGTCAGCAGACTTTCATTAGGTAAACTTGGCACGAACAATCCCTTGAGCAACAAACCCAGTTGGGGCTTGGTCAAGATAGCCGTTATGATAAACGACAGGCTCATCAAAAAAATCAATCCTAAAAAGACCTTTTCGATCACTTTATAATTCCCCATCCATAGGGGGATAAAAGCACAAAACCCTATGATAAAAGGATACAGGGTATTATGGTTCGTACCGAAAAGTGCTTCCAATCCTAAAACGGCCCCTCCGATATTACCCCCTTCGTAAGCGGCATTGCCCACCAAAATAGCCCCTAGTACAATTGTGATGACCAAGATCCTCACCCATCTTACCGTCAATTGTCCTTTAATGCTCGTTGCAAGTCCTTTTTGGGTAATGATCCCCAACCGAGACGACATTTCCTGCAGCACCATGGTAGCCACAATGGAAAGTAACATGGCCCATAATAGCGCATATCCGAAACCCACCCCGGCCAAAGTACAGGCGGTGATCGTACCCGGACCGATAAATGCGGCCGCCACCAAAACCCCAGGCCCTATTTTTTTAAACATCGTTAAAAATTTTCACCACACAAAATAGCAGTTTCCCAACAGGCTACCTTGCATTTTATCTAAAAAAATGCATTTCATCTAAAAAGTGGGTGTCATACATCGAACCGATATACGAATTAAAAAATGTCAAAGTTATAATAGTCCCAAATTGACAAATTGACCAAACTGACCTACTTACATGGCATGTATAGATTGTAATAAAAATATTGGCTATGATACGTTTAAAAATTCAACCGAAACCTTAGGGGTTGAATTATGTGAGCGTCATACCCGACTTATTGAAAAAGTAATCGCGGAAAACAATACCCCCGTTGAAGCCATTCAACTCTTTTACGCATTAAAAGAGGCCGGGGCCAACCCTATGTTAGAATGGTGGGATGGCCAGAAATCCATAGATATTGCAATCTCAAGGGTAAAGCTCAACATTGAAATCGACACCGATTATCAGATGATTACCCATGAACAGGCCATCAACGATCTTGAAGAGGCCATGCATTCTTTTAAGAATGGGTTTACCACGATTCGTATTCCACACGTAGTCATCAAATACTATCTTAAAGATACCGTAAACAACGTTTTGGGCATCATACAGGGGTTACGGGCGAATATCAAGGTTATTTAATTCTGAGGACCTACATTTAGTGAGATTTTGGTAACTTGACCAAGACCAATCATACTGACTAAATGAAATTATATAGCATCCACAGGCATTTTCCGGCACACTTATGCAAAGTATACAAACGTAATCTCAGTATAACGGTCGTTGTGATGGCCATGACCTATTTACCAACCGCTGCCCAGTATGAGGTTGCCGTTCCACAAAATGTATTCAACCGAAAAAAAACTTCGCTAAATGGCGATTGGAATTATTTCGTAGACCGCTATGAAGCGTTTTATTACGACTTCGTACGGGTACCTTTTGATTCTTCTTCGTTGGGCAAAAGGGATTTTGCAGCGCTTGATGGTAAAGCGAAGAACAAGACGGAACGCTATGAATATAGCTTTGAAGGGAGTGAAAAAATCAGGGTTCCTGGTGATTGGAACAGTCAGGCAAAAGAATTGCTCTATTACGAAGGCTCCATATGGTATAGAAAAGGTTTTGATTTAAAGGAAATAAGGCAAAACCAAAAGTTGCTATTGCATTTCGGTGCCGCTAATTATCGTGCCGATGTTTATGTGAATGGTGAAAAGGCCGGTGTACATATCGGTGGTTTTACCCCGTTTGCATTTGACATTTCAACATTGGTTAAAGCAGGTGAAAATTCGTTAGTGGTCAGAGTTGATAACAAAAGAGCCAAAGAAGCCGTGCCAACCGATGTTACCGATTGGTGGAATTATGGTGGAATCACAAGGGATGTTTCATTACTTGAATTCCCTAAAGTATTCATACAAGACTACCATGTTCAGCTTAACCCCGAAAAATCAGATGAACTATATGGATATGTGGAGTTATCAGAATCTTACTCAGGTCCCGTTTATTTACGTTCGAAAGATTTAAAGGTCACGATAACACTCGACTTTAAGAATCAAAAGAAAGTCTTTTTCAATAAAAAACTAACGAGAAGTTTTATCCGATGGAGTCCACAGCAGCCAAAGCTATATGATTTTGAGCTAAGTGTTTCTGAAGATAAGGTATCTGATAAAATCGGGCTTCGAACAATCACTACCAAAGGCAATCAATTGTTGCTCAATGGTAAGCCCCTTTTTTTGAGGGGAATATGTGCCCATGAAGAAAACCCTATCAGGGGTGGCCGAAATACCTCAAAGGAAGATGCCTTGCAATTGTTCAAATGGGCGAAAGACTTGAATGCCAATTATATGCGTTTGGCGCACTACCCTCATAATGAATACATGCCCAGAATTGCAGACTCATTGGGCATATTATTGTGGGAAGAGATTCCGGTGTATTGGACCATAGATTGGACCAATGATGCTACGTATCAAAATGCAGAAAAACAGCTTACCGATATGATAGCAAGGGATCGCAATCGCTCTAGCGTAATTGTTTGGTCATTGGCCAACGAAACGCCCAATACGGACGAAAGATTGGTTTTTTTAAAAAAAATAGCGGCAAAAACGAAATCTTTGGATAGTACAAGGCTACTTTCAGCGGCACTTTTCAAACAAAATTTAGGTAACAGTGCCTATACGATTTCAGACCCTTTCGCACAGTACTCTGATATTGTTAGTTTTAACCAATACTTGGGTTGGTACGAGGGTACCCCTGATGTTTTGGCCAAAGCTTCTTTTAGCCTTTCCGAAAAAAAACCTGTAATCGTTAGTGAGTTTGGAGCTGGCGCCAAATATGGGTTTCGGGCAGATAACTTAACGAGGTGGTCTGAAGATTATCAGAACTATCTATACCAAGAAACCTTGGGGTTTTTGGATAGGATTCCAAATTTGGTCGGTTTTTCCCCCTGGATATTGGCTGATTTCAGAAGCCCCCGAAGGCAGCTACCTAATATTCAAGATGGATGGAATCGAAAAGGCCTGGTCAGCCAAGAAGGTAAATACAAACAAGCCTTCTATACACTTCAAGAGTACTATAAAGCCAAAAAGGATACTTATGAAGGGCATTAATTGGCGAAAATGGTCAAACACTATAGGGCTTAGCAACAAATCAGGGATATTGAAGGGGTTGAATTACCCCACAACGGTACAATCTGGAGTTTTAACCCCTGAAACCTTAAATTCAATTTCTAATTATAGTCTTTGTGTATCAGTTTTTAATACCCTTGATAAATAGCAAAATGAAATTACGCTATTTTTTTTTCGGGATTTGTCTTGTCACTTTTCTAAGTTGTAAAAAAGATAAGACCTCAGTCAAACAAACTACTGAAACACCTATTACGAGAGACCTTTCTGAAATAAAGAAAGATGGCAAATTAAAGGTTTTGATTGCTTACAGTGGAACAAGTTATTTTCTATATCGGGGGCGCCCCATGGGGTATGAATACGAACTGCTCGAGCACCTTGCCGAGCATTTGGATTTGGAATTGGAAATCATCATTTCCAATGATCTAGACGAATTGCTGACCAGTTTAAAAGCTGGTGATGCGGATCTTGTGGCTTACGGATTGGCAATTACCAATGATAGAAAAAAATTGGCCGCCTTTACCGATTACCTCTATGTGACAGAACAGGTTTTGGTACAAAAAAAGCCGGTAAACTGGCGTAAAATGACTCTTGACGATATCAAAAAAAGTATCGTTCAAAATCCCTTGGAGCTGATTGGGGATACCGTATCGGTAAGAAAAAATACTTCTTATTATAAGAGGTTAAGGAATCTCTCAACCGAAATGGGAGGTGAAATCATCATAGACACTTTACAAGGCAATCTTTCAACCGCCGAGATTATTAAAATGGTCGTCGATGGTAAAATCAAATATACCATTGCAGATAAAAACCTGGCAACAATCAATGCCTCATATTTTCCCATATTGGATACCGGGGTTCCCGTCAGTTTTTCACAACGCATTGCTTGGGCAGTACGACCAAATGCTACCGAATTATTGGATGCAACAAATTCTTGGATAAGGGACTTCAAGAAAAAAGCGGAATACAATGTGCTGTACAACAAATACTTTAAAAATAAACGTCGGTTCAAAAAACGGGTGAAAAGCGAGTTTTACAGCATAAATACCAACGAAATCAGTCCGTATGACGATATCATCAAAAAGAATTCAGAAACCATCGGTTGGGATTGGCGGTTGATCGCTGCCCTTATCTATCAAGAGTCCCGTTTTGAAAATGAGGCCAGCGCATGGTCAGGTGCTGAGGGATTAATGCAAATGATGCCAGGTACGGCTGAAGACCTAGGGGTTACCGATCGCTTAAATCCGAATGAAAATATCCGTGGTGGCGTGACCTACCTCAAACAGTTGCATGACGGTCACGCCGATATCAATGACAGCATCGAACGTATCAAGTTTACACTTGCCGCTTATAATTGTGGTTATTTTCATGTAAAAGATGCGCAGAAATTGGCAGAATTAAATGGATTGAACCCACAGGTTTGGGACAACCATGTTGCTGAAATGATTTTGGCCCTTTCGTACCCCAAAAACTATGCTCGAAAAGAAATCAAATATGGTTATGTAAATGGATTGGAACCGTTTAATTATGTCAATGACATTTTTGAACGTTATAACCACTATATCAAGTTTATCAAAGAGTAAGTCTTGATATCCCTCTTGATTCACACTGCTATCTTTAAACTACCGCCGTCAGTAAATAGTCCCCTAATTCCCATATATGATTACGCTGTAAACGTCTAGTCAAGCGCAGTCAAGACTGCTTCGATATTATTAGAAAGTTTTCGAATGCGCTCGAACGGACACGAAATTATTTTTAAAACACTGGTCAATAATGACATACGGTTTTGTCGTAATATGATTTATCTACTAATCGCTATCAAATTATATAAATCCTTCTATTTTGATGATTATTTAATTGTAAATTAAACCGATTAAAACCAACATTCATGAAATTTAGAAGTCTAACGCGATGCCTACTTGCATTCATCTTAATTGTATTTTTCTCATGTTCAGAAAACAAAAAAGAAGCGGCCACACTACTCATTCATGGCGGACCGATTTATACGGTTGATACTACAAAGTCTAAGGTCGAAGCCGTTGCGATAAAGAACAATATCATATTGTTTGCTGGAAGCATGGAGGAAGCCGAAGCTTATCAAGTAGAAGATACCGAAGTGCTCGATTTAAAAGGAAAAACCATGACTCCAGGATTAATTGAGGGTCATGGTCATTTTATGGGTTTGGGGTACAATGAACTGAACCTTGATTTGATCAATACTACAAGCTATCAAGAAATCATTGATGCCGTTGCTGAAAAAGTAAAGACCGTAAAACCGGGGGAATGGATATTAGGCAGGGGTTGGCACCAAAGTAAATGGGTCGAAATGCCAGAAAATTTGGTCAATGGTTTTCAAACCCATGACAGGTTAAGTGAAGTATCTCATGATAATCCCGTCTATTTGGGCCATGCAAGCGGCCATGCCGGATTTGCAAATGCCAAAGCCATGGAAATTGCCGGGCTTCAAGTACTTTCAAAAGAGGGCATCGATAAATTCACCATTGAAGGTGGTGAGGTAATGCGTGACGGGTTGGGTAGGCCCACAGGGATTTTTAATGAACGTGCCCAAACACTGATTACCAAACACATTCCTGAAACGACCGCAGAAAGAAATAATCAAGCATTCGAATTGGCAGTAGCGGCATGCCATAGAAACGGTATAACAGGTTTTCATGATGCCGGTATCGGTAGGGAGACCATTGCGCTCTATGAACAAATGAAAACATCCAATAAAATGAACGTACGTTTGTACTGCATGCTGACCGGATGGGATAAGGATTTACTAACCGAATGGTACAAGAGAGGCCCTATGATAGATTCCGACAATACATTTACCATACGTTCAGTGAAACTAAACTGTGATGGAGCCTTAGGTTCAAGGGGGGCTTGGTTATTAGATGAATATTCAGATCGACCCGGTCACTTTGGTCATGAGACCCTACCCATGCCCTTTGTCAAAGAAACCGCTTTAAACGGTCTACGAAATGGGTTTCAAGTTTGTGCCCATGCAATCGGTGATCGTGCCAATAAAGAAATATTGGACCGTTACGAGTATGCATTCAATGAATTGCCCAATATGGTTGACGACCATCGTTTTCGAATAGAACATGCACAACATTTGCACCCCGACGATATTCCAAGATTTGCCGCTTTAGGGGTCATACCAGCGATGCAAGCGGTCCATTTGTCCTCAGACCGACCATGGGCTATAGACCGCTTGGGTGAAAAACGAATAAAAGAAGGCGCCTACATGTGGCAAACCTTACTAAAAAGTGGCGTTCCCATTGTAAATGGTACTGACGTGCCCGTTGAACCCTTGAATCCGATAGCTAGTTTATATGCCAGTTTTACGAGAAAAACATTGAAGGGCCTGCCTGATGAAGGTTATGAACCCGAAGAGCGGATGACACGGGAACAGGCCTTGAGGTCTTACACCCTAGATGCGGCATATGGGGCATTCGAAGAAAACATAAAGGGTTCCATTACACCCGGAAAATTAGCGGATTTCACGATTTATAATCAAGACTTAATGACCGTTTCTGAAGATAAGTTTTTAGGAACCGAAGTGATGATGACCATCTACGATGGTAAGATCGTTTATAACAAAATCGCCGATTAGAAGGATTGGACTCGTTGACCCAAATAGTACTAGGTGCTGCCGCTGGTGAGGCCGTTTTAGGTAAAAAAGTAGGGAACAAAGCCATGTTTTGGGGTGCCGTAGCGGGTACCATTCCTGATTTGGACGTCATGGCCAATTTTTTCACTGATACCGTATCGGCTATTGAGATTCACCGTGGATTTAGCCATTCCATCTTCTTTGCGATACTAGGTGCACCCATCTTTGGTTGGCTGGTTTGGCTACTTTATAAAAAACAAAAAGCCACTTGGAAAGATTGGTCATGGCTATTCTTTTGGGGACTCTTCACACATCCCCTATTGGATGCTTTTACCACTTGGGGCACGCAATTGTTTTGGCCACTTAAAATACGATTGGCCTTTCAATCCATTTTTGTGATAGACCCATTGTACACCTTACCCTTTTTAGTGCTTTTGATATTGGCCATGCGGCACGCCAAGGGCAGTAAAAAAAGAAAACGGTTCAATAAATTGGGACTGCTGCTCAGTACCCTATATCTGGCGATAGGATTACTTTTAAAAGGCTTTGCCTATCAAGAATTCGTAACCGCCCTAGAGGAACAAGGTATTGCCTATCGCGAAATCGATACCAGGCCCTCCCCTTTCAATACCATGCTTTGGATGGCAAATGTTGAACTGGAAGAGTCTTATTTAATAGGAACGTATTCCCTTTTTGATTCCAAACCGATATCATATCGACAAATTCCAAAGAACCATCATGTATTGGAAGTTCTCAAATATGAGGATAAGATACAGCGACTTATCACAATTACCGAAGGCTGGTACGCCATGACTAAAAAAGGCGATAATATCTTTTTTAACGATTTACGGTTTGGGCTATTAAGTTTAGACCCCAATGAGGAACAGTTTGCCTTTTCGTACGAACTTAAAGAGACCGAAAACGGACTTGAAGTAAATGAAGTACCCAAATTTCGTGAGGATGGCAAAAAGTTGATTTTCGCTTTATGGGAGCGAATTAAAGGAAACTAAAGTATGTTTGCTACAAATACGAAATTCTAAATTTAAAAGTTACTTCGACTGCGCTCAGTTTGACACCACAAGACAAGCGATGAAACCTACCCCAACCAACCCTCGCGATCCAAAGAGCGATATTGAATGGCCTCGCTGATATGATTCCCCGTAATTGACACGACACCTTCCAAGTCGGCAATGGTACGGGCTACTTTTAGAATTCTATCGTAAGCACGTGCAGAGAGATTTAAACGTTCCATCGCATTTTTAAGCAACTCTTTGGAGTCCGTATCCAAAACACAGAACGTCCTTATCTGTTTGGTGCTCATTTGGGCATTGTAGTGTATATTTTCAAAAGCTGCAAATCGATTAGTTTGTATTTCCCGTGCAGCGGTTACCCTTTTACGAATTTCAACACTCCCCTCGCCTTTTCTATCATCAGAAAGCTTTTCAAAAGGTACTGGGGTCACTTCGATATGGATGTCAATTCGATCTAACAACGGCCCTGAGATTTTACTTAGATACCGTTGCATTTCGGCTGGCGAAGAAGTAACAGGGGCGTCTGGATCGTTAAAATACCCTCCAGGACTCGGGTTCATACTGGCCACCAACATAAAACTACTAGGGTAGGTCACTGTAAATCGAGCTCTTGAGATGGTCACTTCCCGATCCTCTAAAGGCTGTCGCATCACTTCTAATACCCCTCGTTTAAATTCTGGTAGTTCATCTAGAAACAACACCCCATTATGCGAAAGCGATATCTCACCTGGTTGTGGATAGGCACCACCCCCGACCAGGGCAACATCTGAAATGGTGTGATGGGGAGAACGAAAAGGGCGTTGGCTCATTAAGCCCATATTTTTTACTTTACCAACCACACTATGAATCTTGGTAGTCTCTAAAGCCTCATGCAAGGTCATTGGCGGCAAAATTGATGGCAACCGTTTTGCCAACATCGTCTTACCCGCACCAGGAGGGCCTATCAGAATAATGTTGTGTCCCCCGGCGGCGGCTATTTCCATACAGCGTTTGATACTTTCTTGGCCCTTTACATCAGAAAAATCAAATTCTGGGAAATCCAAACTCTTGTAAAACTCGGCCCTGGTATCAATGATGGTTTGCTCTAAAGGTTTTTCTTTATCAAAAAACTCAATGACCTCTTTTATAGTATCAACACCATAGACTTGTAGACCATTGACTATGGCGGCCTCTTTGGCATTTTCTTTTGGTAAGATAAACCCTTTATAACCTTCTTCTTTGGCCTTTATGGCGATGGGTAAGGCCCCTTTAATGGGTTGTACCGTGCCATCCAATGAAAGCTCCCCCATAATCAAGTACTTCTCAATGTCTTCGGATTTAATTTGATTGGAGGCCGCCAAAATGCCCAAAGCTAAAGTCAAATCATAGGCGGAACCTTCTTTGCGAAGATCGGCCGGTGCCATATTGATCGTTATCTTCTTCCCGGGAATTTTATAACCATTATTCTGAAGTGCTGCGGCAATACGATAATTACTTTCTTTAATGGCGTTGTCGGGCAGGCCTACCAAATGGTATCCAATTCCCTTATCAATATTGACCTCAACGGTAACAGTAGTGGCTTCCACCCCGAAAACGGCACTACCAAAGACTTTAATGAGCATAGTTCGTGATTGTGTTCTAAACCATTATCTATAAGGTTAAATCAGGGTTCCAACCCGACTGAAATTGTCTTTTTCAAGGAAATTGGCTTACCATACGTCGTATACCCTTCTAAAACAATCTCAAAATCACCTGATAGGTCGGAAGTAAAGAACTCATATTCATAATTGTTACCATCAACCACAATATTAGGCTGCCAGAATAAGACCCTTCGATAATCTGGAATTCGATCTAGCCCCACATTATTTGGCTCGTCATATTTTTGCTTAAAATAATTCTTAACAGGAAATAAAGGTTTAAGATCTGACCTTGACATATTCTTTCCTTCATAGGTCTCATAAAAATCATTATCAAAAGTTTCAATCGAAACAATACCTTGATACATTCCTCCGCCCATTTGAAACTGATCGCGAACGACACGAATACGCTCAATCAAAGTGGCATCAAAATCCCTGATGGTTTTTGGATTCGGAATAAATACCCCGTCAATCAAAACTATGGATGGAAAAGAATTGAAATCTTCGTCATAACGCTCAAAGTCTTGGGCTACCCTTATAAAATGACCATATTTGGAATTTCTTCTAAAACCGACGTTTTCAACAATTTCAACCAAGGTTTCCTCTAGGGTCGGAAAACGTGTATACTCATCCAAAAGCACTGTTTCAGGTATTCCACCATCAAAAGAATCTATGGGGTCTTTAAGAAGGATAGAGTCTGGTTTCGCCTTGAAAAACTGATTCTCAACTTGATTTTGAATACTGCGTTCTAAAATCAAATCTTTAAAATCAGATGAAAAATTATAGGCCCTGAACGTCAATGACTCCAGCTCAGGAGGGTTTTTGGCACCCATTACCAGATCGACGGATAAGCTATCGTTCAATGGTTGCACTATCGGCGTTGGAACCTTATAATCTTTGCGCAAATAGCTGTAAAACGTACCAGATTCATTGGTATTTGCAAATTTCAATAAAAACTCCTGACCTGGCATGGTTATGACCGTCGTAATATTAGGTACGGGTTTTCCATCTTCCTTGTCAAACACCCTACCAAATATTAATTCGCCACGTTGTTCAGGTAAGAAGATACTATCGCCCACTTTTTGGTCAATCGCCTTCTTTAATTTTGGTGCATTTCTCGCATCTACAACAGCACGTTTTGCCCCTTTCTTGGTAAAGTCGTTTTTCTTGGATACCGATATGTGGTACGTACCATTCCCTAAATACGATTTGTAATTTTTTAAACTTAATTTGACCAATGCCCTTGTACCATAATTCACTTTATCGGTCTGTAGTTCTAAAGTTGCGGAATCTGATACGATTGTTCGTAAATCGGCATCCATATTGGAGGGTTCCCCATTTTGGCCCAAAAATTCGGATTGGTTCGCCAAATAGGGATTAATAATGACCACATCATCTTGAAAAAATTGATCGATCCCTGCATTCCGTATCCAATTCGTATAGGCAATCAATTTATAATTGCCAGATCTCAGTTCTGAAGGAATAAAAAAGTCACCTTCAGCCATGCCCTTTTCAAGTTTTAACTTATGTTCAAACATGATATCGCCATCTTTATCCACCAATAACACATACGCGATCTTACTAATCGTACTGGTTCTTCCACTTTGCGCGTTCATCACATGTATGGAATAATTTAAATATTCCCCCGGAAACAATACCGCTCCCGTATGGTGCATAAAAACGCGTTCTAAAGGGGTACGTTGTAATGCCAAGAGTTCTGAACCATCTGAAATTACATATTGTGAATTTCCATAAAGGGCCAATAAGAGAAACAGTACTGCTGCTATTTTTTTCATATGTGTTATTTTATTCCGTCCAAAATTCCGGTATACGATTACTGCCTAATGCGGTACAATCACCGCAAGGCCTTTGTGTTACAAAAAAAGGTCCTTCACAGAGCCCTTGCCCTGAAGACAAGAAAAATTCTATCTCCTCGGCCTTTATATAATCGATCAAAGGCCTTGGAACACCACAGTCGTCCATAGTGAATACCCCATCTCGTTCAGGATTACCCAGCGGCGGGGCAAATACCCTTTCGCAGTTCAAACCATCAAAATAAGGGGGTAAATCCTCATTTGGGAAAAAATCCTCATAATTAAAGAACAGCCTTCTACTTGCAATACTGGCCACTTCAAAATAACCAATGACCAAAGCTTCAGGATTGTTCACAGCTGCGATATTCCCTTCAATAAAACCAGGTTGAATAGCACTGAAAACACTCTCGCTTTCGGAAAATTGGAGCAAGGTATTGTAAAATTTAGCGGCATCTGGGGATTGTACGAACTGATTTACTAAAATACTGTATCGATGCGACAAAATGGGATCATTCCTATTGATAAAACGCACCAAATTCCCATCCGTTCGACCCTCGTTCAAAACAAGGCCATCTGACAATATGATATCATTTGACGCAACCGTATTAAAACATACCCGTTCTTCTTGTTGCCTAGGCACCAATCTCACATCGGGGTATAGAATTTCGGTAAACTCTTGATTGACCTCATCAAAGGTAAATTCCACTTCTTCCCTGATTATCTCAAATTCGGTCGATGTCCAATTCGGTGCAATTATTTTATAGGTTTCCTCATAGACATACCTGTAGTTGTTAAAATTATTATCGGGGTTTGAACTGTCTACGAAAATCGCCATTCCATCAACCCCACTATCGCTAATTACCCGTTCTGCATAGATATTATCGATTATCGAGACCCCAGCACTGGAAACCAATTCAGATTGATAATTGGTACCATCCGGCGTAGAAATCCGCAATTGATATGACCTTCCCGTTTGAGCGGCAAAAGGCACTTCAGAAAAATAGTTGCCCACCGCATCACTTATAAAATTAAAGGTGTTTCCTAGATCATCATCAACCTGAACAGTGGCCCCAACCTCAAAAACCGCGGTACTATCGTTGCCAAACTGTTGCCCCCTACTTAAGGTAACCTTTTGATTTTTCAATTCATCCGTTAGTGTTGCCTCGACTATCAAAACTTCCGTTATGTCTATATCTGCCTGTAAATCAGTAGCAATAGCGATTTCTTCAACACATCCCGTAATAAAAAAGGATAGTACAAGTAGTATATAAACACAATTTCTCATTCTTCTATCCAAAATTCGGGTACCACGTTTGTTCCTATTCGTGTGCAATCACCACAAGCGCTTGCCACGTAAAGATAAGGCCCAGGACAGGTACCAAGGTTTAAACTATTAACGTCAACATAACTAATTACCCCTAAATCAATCCTTTCAATGATGGACTGCGGACAATCATTTACAAACTCACCCATAAAACAATAGCTGACATGTGACTCAGGGGATGAATGTACCCCACAATCGAATGGAAACGGGGGTAATGGTTCATCTGGGTAAAAATCACTGTAATTAAAAAACAACCTTGTCTTAGAAACGGAGGCCACATCAAAAAAACCGATTGCCGCCCCTTCCCTACCATTATCCGCGGTTATATTACCTTCTAAAAAACCAGGTTGGACTTGGGAAAAAACATTATCGGATTGGCTAAAATTATCGAGTTGTTCATAAAAACCGAATGCCTCGGGACTTGAGACCAATTGGGCTACCTCAATACTATACCGGTGTGATATCGCAAAATTGGAACGCCCTAAAAACCGCACCATAAAATCTTCAAGTCCACTACCATTTAAGTTGGATAATTGTGTTTGCACGATCGTATTCGATTCTTCTGTGGCATAGCATACGCGTTGTTCTTCGGTGCGGTCTACGATTTCGAGATCATAGGTGGGTACCGGTAAGGCACACGGATCGTAGTTGGTCAACCTAAATTCTTGCGGTCGCCACAAAGGGGCAATGATCTTATACGTTTCACTGTAAGTGAACCTTAAATTTTGGCTATTACCGTCTACTGAATTGTTGGTTATAAAAATACCGATACCCTCTGCCCCGGTATCACTGGTTGTTTTCGCCGCATGAATACCGTCAATTTCGGCGACCCCCTGAATTTGCATAGGTTCTGAAGAAAAGCTTCTGCCATTGGATGTCGTTATCAATAATTGGTATGTCGTAGCTAGCTGAGCGGCAAATGCGATAGATGATTCATAAATACCAGGATCCACTTCATCAAAACCGTACTCCACCCCATTTCCATCGACGACCACTACCTGGGCATTTTCCTCGTAGTTGACCAGGTCCCTTTCAATATCCCTGGGTGGCGTAAAAGGGGTATATACAGAATCAATTTGAAGGTCTAATATGGTATCGATCGTGCTAAGTGTTATCGTATGCTTTTTGAGCTCATTGGTCAATGTACCCTCCACGATCAAAATATCCTCTGGGTCATTGCCTGAAGTTGTAATGGCAAGGTCCACTTCATCAACACAATTGTAAAAAAGTATACCAAGTACGATATATAAGACAATTCTTCTCATTCCTCAATCCAAAATTCCGGTATTTCATTACTTCCCAATGTCGTACAGTCACCACAGGGCCTGAAAACAAATACATGTGGCCCCGGACAGACCCCAATATTACCATCGTTTGCCCTTACATAAGATATCAGATCCAAGTTCACCCGTTCAATGACTGATTGCGGACAATCATTTCTACCACCTGGCCCTGAAAAACAAAAAGATGTGTGTGATTCGGGGGCCGAAATTTCATCACAATTGAAAACGTAAGGTGGTAATGGCTCATTTGGGTAGAAATCGGAGTAGTTAAAAAACAAACGTCTTTTAGACACCGATACCACATCAAAAAAACCAATTATGGTACCCTGTTCCCCATTATCAGCGGATAAGTTACCTTCCAAAAAACCTGGTTGTACCTGAGAGAACACATTACCCGTCTCACTAAAACTGTTCAACTGGTCATAAAAACCGTAGGAAGCCGCGCCTGATACCATTTGGGTGACCTCTATACTGTACCTGTGGGAGAGGATGTAATTTTCCCGGCCTATAAATCGCACCATAAACCGTTCTATACCATCACTTTCCGGGTTGTTCTGCTCTGCCTGTATAATGGTGTTCGACGATTCGTTTCCAAAGCAGACCTGTTCTTCTTGTTCCCTGACCACGATTTCTAAATCATATGTTGGCACGGGTAATGCACAAGGATCGTAATTGGTAAGAAGAAAATCTTTTTCGGCCCAAAAAGGGGCGATGATCTTAAAAGTCTCGTCATACGTAAACCTCAAGTTTTGCACGTTACCGGATATTGAATTGTTATCAATGAAAATTCCAACCCCTTCCGCACCTGTGCCACTAATTGTTTTTTCAGCATAGATATCCGCAATTTCAGAAACACCTTCAACCGACATGGGTTCTGAAGAAAACCCGCGACCATCATCGGTAACGATATTTAATTGATAGGAGTTATCCATTTCGGCAGCAAATGGTGTTCTTGATTCATAAATACCAGGGCTCCCTTCTTCAAATTCAAAAACCGTTCCATTGGCGTCGGTTACGGTAACCGTTGCATTTTCTTCATAGGGCACCAAATCCCTATTGATATCACGAACTGGTGTAAAAGGGTTGAAAATGGAATCAATACCCAGATCTACCAAGGTGTCTATGCGGCTCAATATGACACTATGGTTCTTAAGCTCGTTGGTTATGCCGCCTTCGACAATCAGAATGCCTTGGGTCCTATTTGCGGAACCAATGCCAATATCCAATTCATCGAGGCAACCGACCACAATAAAAGAAAGTGCTACTATGTATATCCATTTCTTCACTCTTCAATCCAAAATTCAGGGGGTACGTTACTGCCGAACTCCCTACAGTCTACACAACCCAATGGTTTTACTACAAAAGGCGCCCTATCAGGTTCCCCATCGGCATCCAAGACCTGATAATTTTCATTCGTATCATGATAACCGATTAGCCCTGCCAGTATTCCATCGATGAGCGGGGAATTCGAGGTGCCATCAATTACAATCTTACCGTCAATCTCAGTGGCGTGAAAGCCTTCAGGATATAATGGGGGTTCACTTGCAAACTCACAATTGATGACATAAGGTGGTAATTCCTCATCAGGAAAGAGATCGGTATAATTAAAAAACACCCGTTTTTCGCTATATGAGCTCAATTCGAAATACCCTAAAACCAAATCATCGGTATTTTCCGCATTAATATTTCCTTCAATCAAGCCCGTTTGTACATTACTGAAGACACTTTCGTTGTTCGAAAAGTCACTAAGGATCTGATAAAAAGAAGCCGCCTCAGCGTCTAAATGATATTGCTTTACTAAAATGCTATATCGATGTGCGATATAATAATTTTCCCTTGATAAAAAACGTACTTCAAAACCTTCCAAATTATTCGTAACCAATTCTTCGGTAGAGGCAAGAATCAAATCATTTGAATTCGAAGAGGCAAAACAGACCTTTGCGGGCTCTTGTCTTGCCGCAATGGTAACATCCCAACCATCATCATCCTCACAGAAAAAATCATAGTCGATTTCATCCCATGAGAAAGGATTGAAATCCGGGGCTATGATCTTTGTGGTCTCCAGATATTCATATCTATAATAATCTGGCCCTGTATTGGCACTGTTTCCTTCAACATCCAGAACAATGGAGACCCCTTCCAAACCTGAATTGTTTATTACTCGTGTGGGCGTGATGGCTGCGATAGTGGTTTCGCTTGGTAATTCTTGAGGTGTTGAAAGAAACCTACTGCCATCCGTTCGCGTGATTTGTAATGTATACGTTCGACCTTGTGTCAATTGCAATGCATTTGCAGATGTGTAGACCCCAGGAGAATCTTCTATAAAATCCGTAGTGTTATTCAAATCGTCTACTAAAACCACTTCCGCACCTGTTTCCGGGTTTGGGTCGATCGCGTCGAAATCAAACGTATTCGAAAGCAAGACCGTCTGTGGTCGAAGTTCATTAGTCAACCGGGCATCTACTACCAGTGCCGTTTCCAGTTCATTAATCTGCGCATCAAATTCTTCGACACAACCGATAAAACCATGCATCAAACAAAGTAGGCCTAGCCATATTATCTTCTTTTTCATATCCAATTATCTTTAGCAATTTTCAAAACTTAAAATTATAGGTGATCGAAGGTATCGGTATGGCAAAGATCGAACTTTGCAATGCCCTTACTTCCCCATCTTCCGTTACAAAAAATACGGAGTATGGATTGTTTCTACCCAATACATTATACACGGAAATCGTGATAAAACTATGGGCAAGCTTCTGTTTTTTATGATTTCCCTCGATATTGACACCCAAATCGAGACGATAAAAATCAGGTATACGAAACTCATTGCGGTTACTGAAAGCAACGAAATCAGCATTATTAAATCGAAAGGTTCCTATTGGAAACGTAACGGGACGACCGGTTTGGTATACGAAATTTGCTGAAAAACTGTACCGTTTCGTAAGTTTATAATTGGCAATCAAGCTGACGTCATGGGGTCGATCGAAGTTGGAAGGGAAAAAATCCCCGTTGTTAATGCGCTCTTCACTAAACTCACTATCAAAACGATATAGGGACCTTGAATACGTGTAAGATAGCCAACCATTAAAATCGCCTTTGTTCTTTTTTGCCAAAAACTCCACGCCATATGCCTTTCCATCCCCTTGCAGCACCTCGGTCTCTACATTCTCATTTAAAAAAAGATTGGCCCCCGTTCTAAAGTCAAGAACATCGTCAAGACTTTTATAATATCCTTCAAGGCTCAACTCATATTCATTGTCCTTAAAATTTTTGTACAACCCAAGGCTAGCTTGATAACCAGTTTGGGGCCTAATATTGGCATCAGACAGTTTCCAAGTGTCAATCGGGGAAACGGTAGTATTGTTCGATAAGGTATGGATAAACTGATAGGCATTGTTAAAACTCGCCTTAATCGAGAAGTCTGGGGTAAAAAGATAACGGGCCGACATCCTTGCCTCAGGTCCGCCATATGTTTCGATGATCTCGCCACTACTAAAAGATAGAGTGTCTACCACCGTAGATTCGTTTCGCGGTTGTCCTTCGGCATAAGTCCGCTGTGTTCCTGGCCCAAGGGCTGCGAAAAAGGCATAGCGCACACCCAAATTCAGTAACAAACGGTCTGAGACCTTGTACTCATCCCCTATAAACAGTGCACCTTCGAAGGCCTGCTCCTCATCAATAAAAGTACTTTGAACATCCGACTCGTCGTTTAGCGGCTCAATACTGCCGGGGTTTACCGAGTAATACTTACCCGATATGCCATAATCCAGGGCATGCTTGTCGTTTAACCTAGTTCTAAGTTTATACTTTAGTTCTGTTTCATTCACATTATAGTTCAAGTCAAAATCATTGTTCGCCTCACCATCAAAGTCTATCCCAAAGCGGTAGTCACTATTTGCGAGTAAAAGTGCCCCATTGGTGGTTTCCGTAAGTTTGTGGTCCCATTTGGCCGAGAATAACCTGTTACTGTAGTTATATAGTGAATCTGATGTAATACTAAAGGCATCCCTACTGTAATATGCCGTACCCTTAATCTCACTATTTTCATTAAATCGATGGTGGTATTTTAGGATACCGTCAAAAAATGATGCCTCACTGTTGTTTAAGGATTCCTCATCCAAAGAACGAAGGATCCAATCCGCATAAGCGCCACGGGCGCCGACGACAAGGGAAGACGTATCTTTTTTTATGGGAATTTCCAACGCCAGGTTACCCGTAACGGGACCAATAGAGCCTTCACCTGCCAATTTTTCGACATTCCCATTTTTCGTGTGAATGTCCAACACAGAGGAAAGTCGCCCACCAAATTCGACCGGTGGAGCTCCTTTATAAATATCAACCCCGGCCGTTGTAAAAGGATTTAGGGCTTGAAAAATACCGAAAAAGTGTTGCGGATTATAAATTACGGCATCATCCAATAAGACCAGGTTTTGATCGGTTTTACCACCGCGTACATTTAGACCGGTCGCCCCTTCACCCGCCGATGAGATACCGGGCAGTGCCTTTGCTATCTCCAAAATATTGCGTTCACCTAATACCAAAGGTATGTTTTTTGATTCCTCAGAGTCGATTTGCTCACTACCGGTAATGGCTTCTTCCACATTTTTTGCGGCGTCAGCCTCAACTACCACTTCATCAAGACGTTCCAGGCTTTCATCTAGATAAAGGTCAAATGAACCATCACTGTACATAATGACCTCTTGTTCTACATTTTGTATGCCCATGGCCGATACCGACAAGACATTATAGCCCGCCGGAAGTTCCATGGAATAACGGCCTTGGGTATCGGTTGCCGTAAATACGTTGGCCTCTTTAACCCGAATGGCCAGATCAGGAACCACCTCGCCAGAACTTAAGTTGATTGCCCTACCTTGTAAGGTATATCTTGATTTTTGTTGTGAACCGCTCTTGCCAACCCGAACAATGGGTCTTTTTCTTTCTTTATTCTGCTGTTCCTCGGTTAAGAATATCGGGGGAGGTAAATTGGTGACCGAAGTATTTTCATTTGCCGTGCTTACACTATCTTGGGTATTGCCAAAAAACCGATTTGGCAGTTGGTCATAAACAACCGCGTTTTTAAGTAGGAACACCCTTTTCTCAGATTCTAAAATATAAAAATTCAAGTCCGTACCTTCAAGCAATTCCGTAAGGATATCATTCAAATTTTCATTGCCATCAAAAGTCTTTCCCTCAATATCCGTTATCCAATCCTCTAAAAAGAAGAATCGATATCCGGTATCCCCTTCCAATCGCAGCAATGTTGACCTCAAGGTATTGTCATCGGTGTTTACCGTCGTTTGGCCTTCTTGGGAAACCAATATGGCAGTGGTTAAAAAGCATAAAAATAAGAGGAGTACGTCGCGAAGATTTGAGACGTTTTTGTTCAAAGCATGCATGTTGGTCGAATTAGCTTTTGTAAAATACTAAACATAGTATTTAAAAACTAAAAAAACCGGTCCCATTTATCCTTTTGGCACAAAATTTAAAATAGATGCCGATTTTTTGATGATTTCTTCTTTGTTCATCATCATTTTACGAAATTCGCCATTGATGTAAAGTTCAGCTTGATCTTTGTAATAGGGACTCAGCGGATTTCCTGATTGCCCTGTGGGTAATATACTCATACTATTCTCAATATCTGAAAAATCAACAATACGCCGTGTAGAGGGACCTGAACTTACCTTGTAAAGACCAGTACTATCATACGGAAACGACATGTTATTGATAACCTCCCTACTCCCATTTACCGAAAAGGGCCCCACATTGAAATATTTTCGAAGCGAAGGTACTTGCCCGATGGGGTGACCATGTTCTAAGGTATGCACGTTGCCCCATTGCCACAGTGACGTGTCCTCACCGAAATCACTGATTAAAGAGGCCCAAGCATCGGCAAAAGACTTCATGGCAATATCGGCACGGGTTTCTTTTTTTTCAGGTGTCAAAACATTGTCCCACCATACGCCTACTTCCCTTTTCGTACCGTGTACTATCTGACGTTTTGACAAATGTGTGCCTAAAAATTGTTTAAAAAGATCTTTCCCCAATTCGTCTTCAAAAGTGTTCTTTAAAACATAATACACGCATCTATGATACAGTGTGGCACTGATACTTTCTACAGGATAATCACCCTTCCAATTTTTTAAGGCATCCAATTGCACCAGTTGCTCTTCATTCAAGTACGTAATATCGATTAACTTGATCATCTCGGTAACAAGGTCCGGGTTTACGGAGGACGTATCGTCCAAGATCATTTTGGCCACCGACTCCTTATCCCAATCATTCTTTTCTTCCAATAGTTGAACGATTCGTTTTCCCCTATTCTCAGGCAGATAGTAACCAGGATATAGCATGCCAGCAATGGAATCAGGTTGATTATTGGCGGAATACACATACTTCCAGGGTGGGTTAATGGCTTGGGGGTTTTCCTCAAAATCCAAATAGCGAATGGGTTCAGCCTTGCCCAACGTACCGTCAAGAATAAATTTTGTTGATACGCTATCGGGCATTTGATACAGCTTAGCAGACGCCCACCAAGCTACATTTCCATCTTTATCACCATACATCACGTTGAGGCCAGGGGCGTGTATTTTAGGCAAGGCTTTTTGAAATTCATCAATATTGGTTGCATGAGATATCCCATATAAAGCATCCAACACCTCATTTTCAAGCTTGGTATAGATCCAAGACATGGCCACGGGAGCCTCTTCTTGTATTTGGTTCGCAAAATCATTCAGTACGGGTCCGTGTCTTGTTTTTTTGTAATCGAAACTAATCGGGGAGGCATCTTTTACCTCAATGGTCTTTGAAACGGTCTCATAGGGTTGCCAACCGTTCTCGGTCATATAAGTATCGTTGTCATCAGGATTTGTTTTTTCGTAATAAAAGTCGATATCATCGTTTTCGAACATCGTCAGCCCATAGGCCAAATTCTTATCATGACCAAGCAGTGGAAATGGCACCCCGGCCAAATGATACCCATACTTTTCATAGGTGGGGGTACTGATATGCGCTTCGTACCAAACCGAAGGTTGGGCAAAGCCGATATGGGGGTCGTTTGCCAATATCACTTTACCATTCTTGGTCTTTTCAGGGGAAAGTACCCAACTATTACTACCGACGAATTGAGGAATAGGTAATTTACTTAGGGCCTTGTTCCAGTTCACTTGAACTGATGTCGCTATGGAGTCGGTGGTTTGCCATCGATAGTTTTTAATCCATGTCGAAGTGGTATCCGAAACTATGGCCAAGTCTGCTAAATACGACTCGCCCAATTTATTTTTAATGGTAGACAATAATGGATCGGTCTTATGGGCCATTGCGAAACTAAAGGCCATATAGCCCACGGCATCATAGATATCCTCTAAAATAAATG
The DNA here is from genome assembly GCF_036985505.1 of Croceitalea sp. MTPC5. Lineage (NCBI taxonomy): Bacteria > Pseudomonadati > Bacteroidota > Flavobacteriia > Flavobacteriales > Flavobacteriaceae > Croceitalea > Croceitalea sp. MTPC5. Next base: position 445,854 of record NZ_BTGQ01000001.1, on the reverse strand, counting down.
GCTCTTTATCAAGCCCAGTCAAGTAAAACTCTACCGGGGTCGGACCTTTCTCGATAAATTTATTGATGCCTGCCAAATAGGCTTCCGAAAGCTTGACCATTTCACTATTTCGATCAAGGCTCGCCACTGTTTTCTTGGTATGTTCATCAATACCTAAGGCAATAAAGAACTTATCCGTTTCAACCAAATCCTTTCCGAACACCTCTGATAACCTACCTTTGGCAACCCGCCTTAAAAGTTCCATTTGCCATAACCTATCTTGGGCATGCACATAACCAAGGGTTTTAAAAGCATCGATTTTATTTGAGGAATAGATATGCGGAATACCATAAGCATCAAAATAAACCGTTACTTCATCCCGTAAGATATCAAGTTCTTTTTCCCCACTATAGGTCGGTGTTAACGTATTGATGAAAATAAAGACGGCAAATACCAATAAGGCTAGAATTACAACAAACCACAGTAAGAACCTTTTTACTTTTTTCATGTCGGTAGTAATGTGTTGAAGAACTAAAGTTAGCCTTATTTATTGGAACGCAAAAAGACCGGTCAATCCATCAAAATCGCATATTGTTTTAAACCTGATTGCAACCAGGCCTTATACGTTTCGACATCAACATATTGAACTGCTGAATTCAAGATTTCCAAATCTGGTGAGAGCAGCACATAATAGGGTTGCGATGCCGATCCGAAATTTATGGTTTGAAAAGTACCCCATTTTTGACCTATGGTCTCTATGGTCTTTATTCGGCCGGAATCATATTCAAAATCAAATTGAAGGTCTGAGGGCAATTCCTTTCTGTCATCTACATAGAGCGATATCAAGACATAATCATCGCGTAACATCGGATATATTTTTGAATCGCTCCAAACGTTTTCTTCCATTCTTCGGCAATTGACGCAGGCCCAACCGGTGAAGTCCAATAATATGGGTTTGTTCGCTTTTTTTGCAAAGGCCACCCCTTCGTCAAAGTCCTTAAAACAATTCAAACCTAAAGGACAGTCGGTCCCGCTCTTTTGGTAGCTGTAAAAATCAGGTGGGGGAAAACCACTTAGAGCTTTCAAATTAACGATATTGAAAAGGCCTAAAACCAAATAAAGCGCAATTGCCGAACTCACAATGCCCGTAAGTTTTCTACCCTTGGCAAGACGTTGGCTTGGGGCATCATGCGGAAACTTGAAGAGCCCAAAAAGGTATAGGGCCAACAGTACGAAAAGTACCGCCCAAATCCCTAAAAAGAGTTCCCTTTTAAAAATCCCCCAATTGCCGACCAGGTCTGCATTGGAAAGAAACTTGAATGCAAGGGCCAGCTCCAAAAAACCCAAAACCACTTTTAAGGTGGTCATCCAACCACCTGACTTGGGCAACGAGCCCAACCACGCAGGAAACAAGGCAAACAACATAAATGGTAAGGCCAAGGCCAAACCGAAACCGATCATACCTGCTGACAGGTTAAGCGCTACCTCACCTTCGGCCAAGGTGGTACTACCCAATAACACCCCCAGAATAGGCCCAGTGCAAGAGAATGAGACTATGGCAAGGGTCAATGCCATAAAAAAGATACCCAGGCCGCCGCCCACCTTTGTTGACGCACTATCCATTTTGTTTCCCCAAGAACTAGGCAGGGTCAATTCATAATATCCGAAGAACGAAAATGCAAAGAAGACGAAAATGGCAAAAAATAATAGGTTTAGCCAAATATTGGTGGCAACGGTGTTCAGAATTTGGGGATCTACGGAATCGAACACATGAAACGGAAGACTCAATAAAAAATAGATAAGAACAATAAAAAAACCATACAGTACGGCATTCGCAATACCCTTGGTCTTATTCGTCGATTGTTTGGTGAAAAAGGAAACGGTCAAAGGAATCATTGGAAAAACACAAGGGGTGAACAAGGCAATCAAGCCACCAATAAAGCCAAGGCCAAAAACCATCCACAACTGTGATTTGCCAGAGCTTTCGAGTTTGTCTTGATTCAAAAGTGCTTCATTTTTCAAATTCAACTTTAGGGCTTCCGTCATGGCCAAACTTCGTTCATCCAATGTCTTATCAGTGGCGATAAAGCTTGTTCCATCTAAAGAGATGTCAAAAGCCTTCTGTTCTAAAACACAAACCTCTTTACAGATTTGATAATACAAAATCACCGAGATTTGTCGCACCCCTGGTTTCAACAACTTTATTTTTTGTTTGAAAAGGGCCTGCCCTTTAAAGAAGGTCTCTTCAACATCAAATACCTCTGTATATTTCTTATAGGTTTTACCCTCCACCGTTTTTCCAATCAGTTCGTAATCGGTACCTGCCCCTTTGAACTCAAATTCACTCGGCATGCTTCCCCCTTCTGCGGTATATAGGGAATAGATATACCATTCTTTGAAAATAGCTGCCTTAAAAACAAGTTCAAATTCCGTGTCACTTATTTTAACGACTTCATGGCTCCAAACTGCAGGTTCATCGTCAGATTGACCATACGTCAAAAAGAAGCTCAGCACTAGACCTATACTTACCAGTATTTTATTCATTCTTTCCATTCAATTTTTTGTATGTGCTTGGTCTTATCCGTTACCTTAAACCGATTATCCGCCCTTTTTCCAACAATCCAAACTATCGCATCCCCAGAACATAGTAGCCACTGCGATTCTTTAGTGAAAACATCCATTTTTTCATCTTTGAAAAATTTGGAAACTTTTTTCTTGCCCCCCATTCCAAAAGGATAAAAATAGTCGCCATTTTTCCATTTTCTTAACAGCAACGGATACTTTAACTTTTCTTTATCCACATAGAGTGCATTCGTTGTGGTTTTGCCAAGTTCATGAACGTTCTGTATTCTAAGCGTAATGGGATGTGCTATGGCCTTTTGTCCTTCTTGAATATAAAAAATCACCTGTTCTTTTGGTCTTAGTGGGGATAGTATTAAATGCTGCCGATCCTTTAGCAACCTATGGGTCGCGGAACGCACTTCCTTTCCGCTCATTGCGGTCAACAAATCAGCAACATTATCCCATTCCGTGAATCCAAATTCGTGGAACAACAAATGCATATAGGGTTTTAACGGAACTAAACGTAAAAGCTTGTCTACAGACATTTTAATGGTATCATCACTCGTTTCAAATAAAGAAGTCTGTAATTGCAATCGCGTACTTTCCAGCAGTAAGGAGGTAGCCTTTAAATGATTTTGGGTCTTTAGAAAATTGGTCAAAAAATTGGCATTCAAGTTTTTTAATTCTGGAATGACCTTATGACGAATTTTATTCCGTAAGTATTTGGTTTCTTGATTACTGCTATCTTCTCGCCATGAGAGTTTCCTTTTCTTTGCATAGGTCACGATCTCATCCCTTGAAAAGGCAAGTAAGGGTCGCACGACCTTATCGTTTATGGCAGATATACCTTTTAATCCCTCAATACCCGTACCCCTCGCAAGATTGATGATAAAAGTTTCTAGGTCGTCATCTGCGTGATGTGCAGTGAGTACGAAATCAAACCCCTCTTTGTTGGCCAGTTCATTAAACCAGCCATACCTCAGATCACGGGCAACCATTTGTACGGAATCACCGGTATTCTCAACCATAGATTTAGTATCGAACGATATTCCATAAAATGGCACCCCATAATGTTTCGCTTTTTTGGCGACAAACGCTGAATCTTCGTCACTGTCACTGCCCCGAAGGTTGAAATTACAATGTGCCAATGCCATATTGAGTTTGTACCCCGCACAAAGATGTACCAATACCATGCTATCAACACCCCCACTGCAAGCTACCAATAAAGTAGCATCCCATAGAAACGGAAATTGTTCTTTAAGCTGGTTTTCAAACTTCGCTCGCATCTTGTAAAATTAACGATATCAATTGCTTTCTAGCACATCGCGCATTGCTTTGGCTTTTAAGAGGCATTCTTCATATTCTTTTAAAGGTTCTGATTTGGCGGTAATGGCGCTTCCAACGGAAAAGGACAAATACCGTTTTTCAGCATTATATAGAATACTTCGAATGACGACATTAAAGTCAAAGTTCTTATTAGGGTCAAAATACCCGACCGCCCCGCTATAGAGCCCCCTTTTAGTTTCTTCGACCCTTTCGATCACCTTCATGGCCGAGACTTTTGGGGTACCGGTCATGCTACCCATAGGAAAGGTGTCTTTCAACAATTGAACCGCATCCAGGTCTTCTTCGGTTTTAGAGGAAACCGTTGATATCATCTGATGTACTTGTTCAAAGGTATAAACCTTGCAAAGTTCCTCGACGGTGACGGAACCCTTAACCGCGCTTTTCGACAAATCATTCCTGACCAAATCTACGATCATGATATTCTCGGTGCGCTCTTTGGTATCGTTTTCAAGTCGTATTTTAAATTGTTCATCTTTAAATGCGTTTGTTGAACGGCCAGCGGTGCCCTTTATAGGCTGTGAAATTACGGTATCTCCATTTTTTTTTAAGTATCGCTCGGGAGAGGCACAAAGTAAATAATGATTATCGAGCCGCAAGAAAGCAGCAAAAGGCGCTTTTGAAATCCGGTTCAAGTGTAAAAAACTCTTGACAACATCTATATACGAATGCTCTGCATAAAACTCTTGACAGATATTGACTTCATAAATAGTACCCTTTTTGATTTCTTCAAGAACCGCCCTTACTTTGTCCAAGTATGCCTCTTTATGGATTCGAAGCTTTATTTTAGGCTTATTACCAACAGAAGCGGTCTTCCCTTCCCTGCAAGCGCTTATTTCCTTAAAATCGCCAGCCACTTCGTCCGCATATTTTTCTAGATAGAGGAATTCGACAGTTTCGTTGGTAAGCCGGATCAACTTTTTAGGTTGAAAAAAATGAAGCTGCCCAAAACCGATTCCGTCAAAATTGTTTGAGGATAATGCCTCCAGTTCATTTTTCAAATCGTAAGACAAATAACCAAAAAGCCAATCGTTAAGTTTTTGATTGAAATCTGAAAGTTTTTGAAACCCATCGGCTGCAGCTATACTAAGATGCTGCGCTGCACCTAATGCCAAAAGCACTTCAAATGACGAATGTTTGTCTTTATGACCATTACTATCCAAAAAAAGAACGGTGTCAAACCGCTGCGCCCAATACAACAACGCATCTTTAAAAAGGACAAAATCCTCAATGGCAAAAGTGGTCTTTACTCGCAAGTAGGGCAGTTTACGGTTGGGTTAGAATTTTTTTTTTGGAATTTTGATATGGATTGGATAGGTCATAATCGGTTCCACCGGGTTGAACATCGTATCTTACCGCTAACAAAACCGTTGGATACAACGATTCATGGTTAATGGATATGAAAGGATTACCATCGGCAAATGCCAATATCTTAGCCATGGACTAAAATCTTTAATTATTCCACTAAAATACCGTAAAAAGTAAAAATCAGCCTGAATTTTGTCTAATTTTGCCCAGCAAAACATCTGAAAGTACTTGTATACAAGTATATAGCTTAAATAAATTTGAGCATGAAACCAGGTTCGACCAGACTATTTTTTATTGATACCATGCGTACGTGGGCAATATTGATGATGTTGCAAGGCCATTTTATCGACGGCCTGCTTGATCCGATTTTTAGGGACGTTGAAAATTCAGTTTTTCTGGTGTGGCGTTATTTTAGGGGAATAACAGCACCTGTATTTTTTACGGTCTCCGGTTTCATTTTCACTTATCTACTGGTACGATCGAAAGAAAAAGGTTTTGACAACCCTAGGGTCAAAAAAGGCGTACAACGGGGATTGCAGTTGCTACTGATAGGCTATTTACTTCGTCTGAACCTATTTGGTCTGTTCTCAGGTGAAATATACGATAGCTTTTATTTGGTCGATGTGTTGCACTGTATCGGACTTTCGATATTGACCATTATCTCGATTTATGTATTGGCCTCAAAATATAAAAGTTCATTATTACCCGTAATATTTTTAAGTATTACGTTATTGCTGTTCTTGTTCGAACCTTTGTACAAACAATGGTCTTTTGATTTTCTACCGACCAGTCTGGCCAACTATTTTACAAAAGCGAATGGTTCTGTATTCACCATAATACCATGGTTAGGCTATGCGACCATAGGAGCATTCTTTTCACTGCTGTTCACGAAATATCAGGCACATAAGAATTTGTACAAGTATGCCATTGGCATTTCTTTACTGGGCGGTATCTGCTTGGTTTTCTTTTCATCGGATTTTTTTATTGCAACTTATGAGGCCACGGGCATCGAAATGTTCCGCATGATTGAACAAAACAATTACCTTTTTATTCGTTTGGGGGACGTGCTCTTGGTCTTCTCGATGTTCATGGTATTTAGAAAGTTCCTTACCAATAACATCATATTGAAAATAGGCTCAAATACCTTGTCTATTTATGTTATCCATTTTATAGTGCTTTATGGAAGTTTTACGGGTTTAGGGCTTTATGGGTTTCTTCACCACCAATTGAATCCCATGACCGTGGTATTCGGTGCCTTGGCCTTTATGATACTGTGCACTTTTCTTGCCTTGCAATACGATAAGAAGGAAGAATCGATTAAAGGTGCTATTCGATTCGGCTTTCGTTATCTTAGAATCAGGGGTTATCTCATACTGAAGACCCTAAATCCAGTTTTAAAAGCCCTAGGCTTTCGTATTAAAATGATACTCGTCCGATTATTTGCCCTAAGCAAGTAATTTATTATTGAACACCATTTTCGGGCGTGTATATGCCAAAATACCATTGACAGGTCCTTCCCCAAAAATGTAGTCTTCCCTTACGCTTTTTTGAAAGCAATCCTACCATCAATCAGAATCAAGATGGTTAAACAGATATGATTTTCGAACGACGATATCAGCCGCTATCTTAAATGTTAGTTAAAGCGATTAGTGACGTACAAATTTTACGACCAAGGCTTAAAATCGGGTTATGTTATTTCATTTTAAGACCAAAAGTTTCATGTTTTTATTGGCCTATGTGGCCGTAGCAACATCGTACTATTTTAGCGGAAAAACGACGGACAGCGAGGGCGAGGAACTTAACTATGACATGGTTTCCCCTACAGATTATTTTCTGACCCTCTTTGAGCAACCAGATTCGAATAAAGCAGATAAGGCCTACAACTATATTGACCAAAACTGGAAGGACACTTATCAAATTTTGCTGATCGAGACGGCCTATTTTTCACAAAATTCAAAAAATGCGCTTAAGTTGGTCGACCTGCTGGAAAAGAAGACCGATCAAAACTTTGGTCTTGATTTTGACAAGTGGTTTCAATGGTATTGGAACAAAGCCGTTGATTATGATGAGGACTACTATAATTTTAAGGCAAAATTGCACAAACGGATTGATTCGCGGTTTGAGAAATATTTCTTGAATCGCTCAGAACAATCGAAAATCAGATTGGACGAGGTACGATGGGGCGGTGTGTTACAAGATGGTATACCCCCCTTGCGCAACCCGAGAATGTTATCTTCTGATAAAGCGAATTATTTGAGGGATGGTGCTACGGTATTCGGTATCGAAGTGAATGGAGAGGCCCGAGCTTATCCGAAACAAATACTGGCATGGCATGAACTTTTCACGGACACGGTTGGAGGTGAAAATGTGGCTGGAGTATACTGCACTTTATGCGGAACCGTAATTTTATACAAATCGGATTTTAAGGGCGTAAAGCACCAATTGGGTACGAGTGGTTTTTTATACCGCTCAAACAAACTCATGTACGATCGAGCAACACAATCACTTTGGAGCACTCTTGAGGGAGAACCCGTTATAGGGCCGCTGGTCGGAAAGGGAATAAAATTGGAGTATTTAAGCGTAGTCACCACAACCTGGGGGGAATGGAAAAAAAGACACCCTGATACAAAAGTACTATCGATGCAAACAGGGCACCGAAGGGACTATCGTGAAGGGGTAGCCTACCAAGAATATTTTGCGACCGACGACCTCATGTTTACCGTACCCATTATTGACAAAAGACTGAACAATAAAGATGAGGTACTTGCCATTAGATCCCCTAAATTCCCTGAAAAGAACTTAGCCATAAGCAGTGATTTCTTACGAAAGAACCCTGTTTATAAAAACCAACTCGGAGACATCCACTTTACCGTTTTTACGGATGACTCTGGCGCACATCGCGTTTTTAAAACAAAAGAAAATTCCTTTAAAGTTTATGATGGCCAAAGTACGACAGTCGATGACAATGGCATCACTTGGACCATTGAGGAATCTAAAATGGTCTCCGCTACTGATGAGGTATTTGAACGTCTTGAAACCTTCAATGCATTCTGGTTCGGTTATCAGGCCGCATTTCCAGATGTTACGCTAATAAAATAAAGGGGTTCTTTGACTTTAAAGATGGATTGCTTATTGCCCTTCCACAGAAATCTCACCATCAAGTAATAATTGCTCGACAATAGGTCTCATCGAGAAAAAGGTTTGTCCTGAATTGATTTTAGGATGGTACCAAGTTTGTACAATGGCCCGATCAAAATCGGAGAGTATGTTATTGGGAGATCCAGAACACATAAAGCTACGTATCATTCCGTCATTGATACCACAGGTATTGTCCGTAGCATGGTGAAAGCCAAGTATGTGCCCTAATTCATGTTTGAATAAACCACCACCATCATTTTCTACCCAGATACGTCCTGAGGTAATTTCACCATCTTCTTCTGCGAAATGAAAAGCCAACCCGCTTTTACCCTCGGTATTGATATCTGGCCATATCGTCTTGACCTCTTCACTACTGCCTAAGAACAAATGTACGTTGGCACTTTCAAGTTCACTTACCACCTGAATTGAGGTTCCGTCGGTTATGAGCAAATTGAATTCATCAATTGACCGCTCTACCAGACTACGATAGGCTTGATCGATACTACCATCTAAAAAAACCTTGACTTCACTTTTCCACTTTCTACTAAATGTGATACCGACGCTATTCACCGCTAGTCTAAAGGCAACATGTTCAAACTCGTCTAAAAATTCAAGCTGTAAGGGCGTCAATTCGGTTTCGCTGATACCTTCAGGTTCTTCAGGGGAATTTGAACCCGTTGAACAAGAGAGGAAAACAACCAAAACAAAAAAAACGACCTTTCTGAACATGATATTACTTAGCTAAATATGCAGTGCCCTATCTTCAGTAGCCGCCAACGCCGCCTCTTTGACCGCTTCGGCATATGTCGGATGTGCATGGCTCATACGCGCCATATCCTCCGCTGAGGCCCTAAATTCCATAGCCGTCACCGCTTCTGTTATCAAGTCGGCACAACGTGCACCGATCATATGTACCCCCAAAACCTCATCGGTATTTTTATCAGCCAATATTTTTACGAATCCATCAATATCCATACTGGCACGGGCCCTACCCAAAGCCCGCATTGGAAATTGTCCAACTTTATATTCAATACCTGCTTCTTTCAGTTCTTCTTCCGTTTTACCGACGGCCGCTACTTCGGGCCAAGTATACACCACGCCAGGGATGAGATTGTAGTCGATATGCGGTTTTTGGCCCGCCAAGATTTCGGCAACCATTGTTCCCTCCTCTTCCGCTTTATGGGCCAACATGGCACCTTTGACCACGTCGCCTATGGCATAAATATTAGAAACATTGGTTTGAAGATGATCATTGACGGCTATCCTGCCTCGTTCATCCATTTTTACCCCTGCTGCTTCGACGTTTAGACCGTCAGTATATGGCCTTCGACCTACAGAAACTAAACAATAGTCCCCTACAAACTCAACCTCTTCGCCTTTTTTGTTATCCGCTTTTACAATGACTTGGTCATTCTTTCGTTCGACTGATTTTACCTTGTGGGAAAGCTGAAACTTCACTTTTTGTTTTTTCAACACCTTCATCAGCTCTTTTGAAAGTGCTCCATCCATACCGGGAATTATACGGTCCATGTACTCCACAACCGTGACGTCTGCCCCTAAACGTTTGTAGACCTGCCCCAGTTCCAATCCGATAACACCTCCACCGATGATAATCATATGTTTGGGGATTTCTTTGAGTTCGAGTGCCTCTGTAGAGGTTATCACCCGTTCTTTATCTAAGGTGATAAAGGGCAAAGAAGAAGGTTTTGAGCCTGTAGCTATAATGGTATGCTTAGCTTCTATGGTCTCCGTTTTCCCGTCTTCCTTCGCGATATTGATATGTGTGGCATCTTTAAAGCTACCTAAGCCATGAAAGACGTCTATGTCGTTCTTATTCATTAAAAAATCAATCCCCTTGGTGGTTTGATCGACAACGGCCTGCTTGCGTCCAATCATTTTTTCAAGATTGACTTTCACCTCTCCGGGAATCTCAATACCATGCTCTTCAAAATGTTTAACGGCATCCTCATAATGGTGTGAGGAATCCAACAATGCTTTTGAGGGAATGCAGCCGACATTCAAACAAGTACCTCCAAGGGTATCGTATTTTTCAATTATTACCGTTTTCATTCCCAATTGTGCACATCGTATCGCAGCAACATATCCACCAGGTCCAGACCCGATAACAGCTACATCATATTGACTCATATTCGTGGTTTAAAAAGTGATTGTACTTGCGTTTGTCGCAAGGCTATAAAAATGACTACAAAAGTACGAATGTTTTCCATAAAATGGTTTTGCTCAAAATGGTGCCAAGGGAAATTTTGAAGCGGTATAATTCCCCGTCCATAACCCTAAAATGAGCGCCGCATTCATTGCGGAATCCATGACCATTTCTTGGTAGCCATAACCACAAGTCATCACAAATGAAATCTTACCTAAAACAAAAATCGATAATATCAAATGGGGCATATGGTGCCTTCGTAGCACAATGATGGAAGCCATAAAGCCAGCTACAAGTGCTGAAGTAAATAAAGTCAATGTAAGTTACAGATGTTCCATTATTGTAGAAGAACATATGCTTGAACCTTTGAACAAAATGTTTTTCGTGATCGTCGTGAAAATAAATAATGAAAAACCACCTATTATCGTGGCCGCGCCGGTCAGCAGCAATCGATTGTGTGAGGTCATGATTTTAGAAACGTTTTTTGATTACCATGAATGTAAAGACATTTCACGATAACCTCATGTCGTTTAACTTGACGTTAGGTTAAAGTTTAAATAAAAACGGCTGTGGATTTCTTAACGGAATTGATTATAAATGAACTTTGGGTACTGCCTATTTGATCTATTGCGGTCAATTTGTTCACCATGAATTCACGATAGGCTTCCATATCGGACACATTCAAGGTGAGTATATAGTCGTAATCACCGCTGATATGATGACATTCCGAAATCTCTTCCAATTGTAATATTTGGCGTTCAAAGCGCAAGATGTTCTCCTTGGTATGCTGTAACAATTTTACTTGGCATAGAACTGTGAAATCACGATCTATTTTCTTTTTATCGACCAAGGCTACATATTTCGTAATGACACCTTCTCTTTCCAATCGTTTGATTCGTTCGTAAATAGCCGTGGTTGAAAGGTTTAACGAGGTGGCATACTCCTTTGTGGTTTTTTTACAATCCGCTTGTAAAAGGGCAAGTAAGGCCTTATCGATTTTATCAAGTACCATGGCGAAACAAATTCAGGATTTCTGCAAAAATAAGAAGATATTAGAATTAAATTCATCTATTTAAACTATTTATGGTTTTAAATACTATATCTATCCATTTGTATTGATTTTAACTCTATACCATGCTATTTTTACCATAAATTTCAAACTCATGGAGCATAAATCCGCTGATAAAATTCAAGACCTGCAATATTTTGGTGAATTTGGGGGAGTCAATCCCTCTATTTCCGATTCTTCTACCTACACCTTCTTATCGGCCAAAACCATGTTTGACACTTTTGAAGGCAATACCGAGGGCTGTTATCTTTATAGCCGGCATTCGTCACCTTCGAACCTGTATTTAGGTGAGGCCATGGCCGCCCTAGAAGGTACTGAGAGTGCCAATGTCTATGCTAGTGGTATGGGGGCTATAAGTTCTGTGGTCATGCAACTTTGTGATACGGGCGATCATATCATTAGCAGTCGAACAATATATGGCGGCACTTATGCCTTTATGAAAAACTTTATAAAGAAATTCAACATCAAAACGTCGTTTTTAGATATTACGAATCTTGAATTGATCGAGAAAAGTATTACCCCAAAAACCAAAATGATCTATTGCGAGGCCGTTAGCAATCCTTTACTTGAAGTTGCCGATCTACCATTGCTATCAAAAATCGCCAAAAAACACAACATTCCGTTAGTGGTCGATAATACGTTTTCCCCATTAAGCATCAGTGCCGCCAAATTAGGGGCCGATATCGTCATCCATAGCCTAACCAAGTTTATTAACGGCACGAGCGATTGTGTGGCGGGCGCAGTATGTGCTTCTTCTGACTTTTGTCTATCCCTTAAAGATGTCAATAATGGAGCTGCAATGCTTTTTGGCAGTACTTTGGATAGTCTTCGGGCCGCCTCCATTTTAAAAAACTTGAGGACACTTCATATTAGAATAAAAAAACATAGTGAAAATACCTTATATCTTGCCACCCAGTTTGAAAAAGATGGTTTGAAGACCGTCTATCCGGGTCTTAAATCACATTCCGGACACGAGTGCTTCAAAAAGCAAATGACCTCAGAATATGGCTTTGGGGGCCTCATGACCTTGGATGTTGGCAGTTTGGACAAAGCAAATGCCCTTATGGAAATAATGCAAAAAGAAAATCTTGGGTATCTGGCAGTAAGCCTTGGCTTTTACAAAACCCTATTTAGTGCCCCGGGCACTTCGACTTCTTCTGAAATTCCAGAAGGGGAACAAAAAGAAATGGGGCTTTCCGATGGGTTGATACGTTTTTCAATAGGTTTGGACAATGACATCCATAAGACCTATTTGACCATGAAAAGATGTATGGAAAAACTGGGTATCCTCAAAAATGATGCTGTTTTCGTATCGTAGTCAAAACATCAGGTTTGGAGAACAAAGGTCAAAATCGTAATATTACCTGAACCAAACCCAAGATGGATGTCTGACAAACCAAATAAAGCAAAATACCGCGAAAACGAGCAAATTATAGACAACAAAGAATTGAATATTTGGGAAGCCCTGATTCCCGTGTTCGTTTTAGTAGCTATGCTGGCTTACAATGTCTACGTTTTTGGTGACGACGCCTTAAGCGGGTCTAATCAGTTCATTCTTTTGATGGGGGGTGCCGTTGCGGCCATTGTAGGTTTCTTCAATAAGGTTTCGTACAAACAAATGATTGCCGAGGTCAGTGAGAATGTACGCTCAACGACCGGCGCTTTGTTGATTTTACTAATGGTCGGGGCATTATCGGGTAGTTGGCTGGTCAGTGGTATCATTCCTGCGATGATTTACTATGGGCTGCAAATTTTAAATCCCACCATATTTTTAGCGGCCTGTGTCATCATCTGTGCCATCATATCGATAGCTACGGGCAGTAGTTGGACCACGGCGGCCACAGTTGGCATTGCACTTGTTGGAATTGGTGAGGCTTTGGGTATTTCTTTAGGAATGACCGCGGGAGCGGTACTTTCTGGTGCCTATTTTGGCGATAAACTTTCACCACTGAGCGATACCACCAATTTAGCTCCCGCAATGGCCGGTGGTGAGCTTTTCTCCCATATTAGGTACATGACCTTGACCACCGTGCCCACCATAAGTATAACCTTGATTGTTTTTATCATTCTTGGTTTTACGATTGATACTTCGGGCGTTGCGGATACTGACACGATCCTGAATACGATAGAAGCTACCTTTAATATCAACGGATGGCTCTTTTTAGTGCCGGCGGCAGTGATCTTTATGATTGTAAAAAAGGCCCCCCCATTACTTGCTTTACTAATTGGTACGTTATTGGGTAGCGTATTTGCACTGATTTTTCAACCGGATATTATTACCAATCTGGGAGGCGGCAACACGCTCGATTTTGAATCAAGCTATAAAGGCATACTCAATGCGATTACCGTAGATACGGCCATTGAAACCAGCAATCCTGCGCTGAACGATTTATTTTCCTCTGGTGGAATGGCCGGCATGTTGGGTACTATCTGGCTGATTGTCTGTGCGATGGTCTTTGGTGGTATCATGGATGGCATCGGCGCGTTGGCCCGTATTACGAAATCGCTGCTAAATATGGTCACTTCAGACACTGGCCTTTTTGCAAGTACCGGATTGAGCTGTATTGTGTTGAATGGCACTGCCTCAGACCAATACCTCGCTTTGGTGGTACCCGGAAAAATGTTTTCAAAAGCTTATGAAGAACGGGGTTTAGCGCCAGAAAACCTGAGTAGGACATTGGAGGATACCGGTACGGTCACTTCCGTACTTGTACCATGGAATACCTGTGGGGCCTATCATAGTAGTGTACTTGGGGTTGCCGTAGGTGAATACTTCATCTATGCCATTTTCAGCTGGTTAAGTCCAATAATGACGATGTTGTTCGCTGCTTTTAAAATCAAGATAAAGCGGTTGACAACAACTGTAAAAGCTTGAAATTTTAAGGGAACCTATTGGTTTTCGAAGTTGGGTTTCATAACTTCACGGCAAATTAAAAAACAACGGACATGGCATCAATAACCTTGGGTGGAACCCCTGTTACAACTGTAGGGGAATTACCGGAAATAGCAACAAAAGCACCAAATTTCAAATTGACCAAAGTAGACCTTTCCGAGGTCGGTCTGTCAGATTATAGCGGACATAAAGTGGTCATGAATATTTTTCCGAGTGTTGATACGGGCACTTGCGCGAAATCAGTTCGCCAGTTCAACGAAGAAGCAGCTAAGTTAGAAGATGCAAAAGTACTTTGCATTTCTAGGGATTTACCTTTTGCACAACAACGCTTTTGTGGTGCCGAGGGCATTGAGAACGTTGAAATGTTGTCTGACTTTAAAACTGGGGAATTTGGTAAGGCCTATGGTCTTGAATTCGCTACCGGGGGTTTTACCGGCCTTCACTCTCGATGCATTGTGGTCTTGAATGGCGAGGGCAAGGTGTGCTATACGGAACAGGTTAAGGAAACTGCTGATGAACCCAATTACAAAGCCGCACTTGAAGCGTTGATGAATGCCTAAGGAGTCTTTTCTCGTAAACAGGATCAAAAGTGTAGGCTTTGCTTTTAAAGGTCTTTTTCTTCTTATTCGTACAGAGGCCAGTATTAAAATCCAATTTGTGATCGCAGTAGTGATGACCGCCCTAGGGTGTTACTTTGGCTTATCGACCACGGAGTGGATCTTGCAATGTTTGGCGATTGGCCTGGTCATGGGTATCGAAGGTCTCAATACAGCGGTTGAAAAAACCGCTGATTTCGTACATCCTGAATTTGATGAAAAAATCGGCTTCATAAAAGACATTTCCGCCGGTGCCGTAATGATCGTATCCATCATGGCAACTATCGCAGGGCTCTTGATCTATATTCCCAAAATCATTTAGCAAGCCACAACCGTACATTAGCATTGTAAATTTGTAAATTAGCCCCTTATCCCATCGTTACATGGCGAAGAAACGAAGAAAGTCAAAACCTACAACCACTAAAAAGCGTACGTCTTTTCAGCTATCGAAGAAAAACCAGGTGATTCTCGGTAGCTTATTGATTGTTATTAGTATTGCGCTTTTCTTTTCGTTTATTTCATACTATTTCACTTGGCAAGAAGACCAAAGCCTTCTAACCGAATTCGGGGATAGAAATGCGGAGGCATCTAATTTATTGAACAAGTTTGGGGCCGCGGTCAGTCATTTTTTCATGTACCAAGGTTTCGGATTGGCCTCTTTTGTGTTTCCTGTGCTATTGGCAATTACCGGACTTTACCTTTTTCTCGGCTTGGATGGAAAACAGCTATGGGGCAAATGGATTTGGGGTATGGTGTCCGTTATTTGGGTTTCTACCACTTTGGGTTTCCTAGCCATGGAACAACCCTTGTTGGGAGGTTTGATAGGCTATGAGCTAAATGATTTTTTACGTGACTATGTTGGGGCTATCGGAATATTCTTGATACTGTTATTTGCCCTAATCGTCATTTTAGTCCGCCTTTTCAATTTTTCACCTGAAGCCATAGGAAACTATTTTAGGGAAAAAAAGAGTACCCTTTCGAAAGAATTTCAGACAGCTACGACCTCAAACAAAGGGATTGAACCGGATATGGATACCGAAGTGATCCTGCAACCGGAACCCGAAGTTAAAATTGACACCTATACCCACAAAAAGGATATTCCCCCGCTACAAAATGAGGCCGGACTTGATGTGAACCTTCCTGAAGAAGAGCCTGCAATTGACCTTGAGGTCAGTAAGGTAGCAGAAGAAAAAGAGGAAAAGGATATCAAAGCTGAAGAACTGGTAAGGGATTTTGGGGAATTTGACCCTAGATTGGAACTGGGGAGTTATCGCTTTCCAACCTTGGATTTATTGGATCAACATGGTGTCACCGGTGGAATCACCATTAACCAGGAAGAACTTGAGGAAAACAAGAATAGGATCGTCAATACCCTAAAGAACTATAAAATAGGTATTGCACAGATAAAGGCTACTATTGGCCCCACCGTAACCCTATATGAAATAGTTCCGGAAGCGGGAATACGAATCTCAAAAATCAAGAACTTAGAAGACGACATTGCGCTCTCTCTAGCGGCATTGGGTATTCGAATCATTGCCCCCATACCGGGCAAGGGAACCATTGGTATTGAAGTGCCGAACAAAAATGCGACCATTGTTTCAATGCGTTCGGTCATTGCCTCGAAAAAGTTTCAAAATGCGGAAATGCAATTGCCTATTGCCTTTGGCAAGACCATTAGCAATGAGACTTTTGTCGTTGACCTCGCCAAAATGCCACACCTTTTGATGGCCGGTGCCACAGGTCAGGGGAAATCCGTTGGCCTCAATGCCGTCATTACCTCACTACTTTATAAAAAACATCCTGCGGAAATCAAATTTGTATTGGTCGACCCAAAGAAGGTGGAATTGACGCTTTTCAATAAAATCGAGCGTCATTATTTGGCCAAACTTCCTGATTCTGAAGAAGCCATCATTACAGATAACACCAAGGTCATCAATACGCTGAATTCCCTATGTATCGAAATGGATCATCGTTATGAACTGTTGAAGTTGGCATTAGTGCGAAATATCAAAGAATACAACACCAAATTCAAGGCCCGTAAATTGAACCCCAATGACGGACATAAATTTCTGCCGTACATCATTTTAGTGGTTGACGAATTTGCCGATTTGATCATGACCGCTGGCAAAGAGGTAGAAACCCCTATTGCACGATTGGCCCAGTTGGCAAGGGCAATCGGCATCCATTTGATCATTGCAACGCAAAGACCCTCTGTAAATGTAATTACCGGTATTATCAAGGCAAACTTTCCTGCACGTATCGCCTTCAGGGTTACCTCAAAAATCGATTCCCGCACCATTTTAGATGCCCAAGGCGCTGATCAACTTATCGGTAGGGGTGACATGTTGTACACCCAAGGCAACGATGTGACACGTATACAGTGTGCCTTTGTCGATACTCCTGAAGTAGCCAAGATCACTGAGTATATTGGTTCTCAAAGGGCCTACCCCAGTGCCCATGAACTACCCGAGTACGTAGGGGAAGATTCTGGCACGGGTCTTGATTATGATATCGCCGATAGGGATAAAATGTTCAGGGAAGCTGCAGAAGTCATTGTTATTGCACAGCAGGGTTCCGCATCGCTGATCCAACGAAAGTTAAAATTGGGATACAACAGGGCCGGACGCATCATAGATCAATTGGAAGCTGCCGGCATTGTCGGCCCCTTTGAAGGAAGCAAAGCAAGACAGGTACTGGTTCCTGATATATTTGCCCTAGAACAATTATTACAAAACGAGACAAAATAAAAACGAGATCATGTTTAAAAAAACACTATTCCTAATTGCACTAATTGGTTTTGGCCTTACCGCTAGGGGGCAAAACTCACAAAAAGCGAAGGCCCTACTTGATGAGGTATACAATAAGGTTGTTGGTTATGACAATATTCAAATCGAATTTCGATATACCCTTGAAAATACCGAGGCGAACACCAAAAGTGAAACACAAGGCAAGGCGAATCTGGCCGGTGATAAGTACTTAGTCGATTTGTTTGGGGCGAAACAGTTGTTTGATGGTTCTAAGGTCTATACCATCGTTCCTGATAACGAAGAAGTGACCATTGAAGAACCCACCGAAGGTGAAAATACGGTTACCCCTTCAAAAATGTTGACTTTTTATCGAGAAGGCCACACTTATGCTTGGGATATTCTTCAAAATGTTCAAGGCAGAAAAATACAGTTTGTAAAATTAACACCCATCGATACCAATTCTGAAATCAAAGAGATTCTATTGGGTATCGATGCCGAAACCAAACACATACAGCGATTGATTGAGACGGGCATGAACGGTACGAAGACGACGATTACCGTTAA
Source organism: Croceitalea sp. MTPC5 (assembly GCF_036985505.1). Lineage (NCBI taxonomy): Bacteria > Pseudomonadati > Bacteroidota > Flavobacteriia > Flavobacteriales > Flavobacteriaceae > Croceitalea > Croceitalea sp. MTPC5. The sequence continues at coordinate 427,490 of NZ_BTGQ01000001.1, read as the reverse complement.
TTCTTTCAAAACCAATCAGTCCCTGTCAAAAAGCTTGTTTACTTTTGATGAGGCTAAATATAAAAATGACGGCTATTATATCATAAGAAATTAACGTCTTGAAGTTACTTGACCGCTATATTTTAACGCGTTTTCTTTATAATTTTTTCAGTTCGTTTGTAATATTGATGGTAATCTTTATTTTTCAAACGGTCTGGCTTTTTATTGATGATTTGGCCGGTCGTGACCTTGATATCATCATCATCGGTAAGTTTTTATTTTACCTCATGCCCAATCTTACCGAAAAGGTACTTCCCTTGACCGTATTACTATCATCCATCTTAACTTTTGGCTCATTTGCCGAAAACTATGAGTTCGCGGCCATGAAGGCCTCTGGGGTTTCCTTACAAAGGGCGATGCGCAGTTTAATCATTTTTGTCATACTATTGGGTGGGGTAACCTTCTTTTTTGCCAATAATGTCATTCCACGTTCTGAGCAGAAAATCTTCAACATGCGCAGAAATATTGCCAAAGTGAAACCAGCTGCCGTTATTGTAGAAGGGGTTTTCAGTGATATCGAAGGTACCGATATGAATATTAAGGTGTCGAAAAAATCAGGGGAAAAAGATCGTTTTCTTGATGATGTTATCATTCATCAAAAATCAAGGACGAAAACGAACACAACGGTAATCAAGGCCAAGAAAGGGGAGCTTGTAAGTGAAGAATCGTCAGATATTATTCAACTTGTATTGAACGATGGCAATTACTATCAAGAAATGCAACCAAAATCTGCCACGGATAAAAAAAAGCATCCGTTCAGTAAAGCACAGTTTGAGGTGTACATTAAAAATATCGATATCTCATCCTTAAACGACCAAGACATTGAAAAAGAATCGGATATTACCACCGATAAAATGAAGAATGTCGTTCGATTGAATAAGGATATCGACTCCTTGAAATTGAATAACCTAAAACAGGTTCGGGCATTCTCAAAAAACATTTCGGCGCGTATGGGTGCGTTCCCTTTTAAAGATACCACCAAAGCCGCTCAGGTTCAAAAGTTAAAACAAACGACAACGACCAAGATAGACTCTACATTCGATAAAAGTGACATCGTAACATTGCTTCCAAAATGGCAAAGGGCGCAACTCTTTGAAAATGCAAAAAACAATGTCAGCAATATCTTAAATACCGTTACCGGCAAAAAGCTTGAACTGAACAAACGCTACGAGAACTATAATCGCCATATTCTTTCTTTGCATAAAAAGTTTGCACTGGCCTTTTCTTGTATTATTTTGTTTTTCGTGGGTGCCCCGTTGGGTGCCATCATTCGAAAAGGTGGTTTGGGGCTACCAATGGTTATTGCCATTGTTTTATTTTTGACCTACTATTTTATTGGTGTCTTTGCGGATAACTCAGCAAAAAAAGGTGCCATTCATCCCATTTTTGGAGCTTGGCTGTCTACGCTGATCATGCTTCCCTTGGGTATCTCATTGACAAAAAGGGCCACGGCGGATAGGGGATTAATGAGCTTCGCCAACGTTTTTGATAAGATTACCAAGGTATTCAAAAAGAAAAAAGAAAAAACATCCAATGGCTGAAAATACTATGCTTGAATTTAAGCTTAATACCATTTCAGAAGCTATAGCTGATATTCGTAACGGAAAGGTTGTTATCGTTGTTGATGATGAGAATCGGGAGAATGAAGGTGATTTTTTGGCCGCAGCGGAATTAGTTACGCCTGAAACCATCAATTTTATGGCTACCCATGGTCGCGGATTAATTTGCGCACCACTCACTGAGGGACGTTGTGAAGCGCTAGGGTTACATAAAATGGTATCACATAATACGGACCCTTTAGAAACCGCCTTTACCGTCTCAGTCGATTTGAGGGGAAATGGGGTGACCACGGGCATATCGGCCTCCGATAGGGCGAAAACGGTTGTGGCGCTTACCGATGATGCTACTAAACCCCACGAATTGGCCAGACCCGGACACATTTTTCCCTTGATCGCAAAAGAAGGTGGTGTGCTTAGAAGAACAGGGCATACCGAAGCTGCTATTGATTTTGCGCGGTTGGCCGGACTTAAACCGGCTGGAGTAATCGTCGAGATCATGAATGAAGATGGTAGCATGGCGCGATTACCACAATTAGTGGAAGTCGCTAAAAAGTTTGACCTAAAGATTGTCTCCATCGAAGATCTTATTGCGTATCGCATGGAGCATGACAGCCTAATCGAGAAAAAAGAGGATTTTACGATTCAAACCCGGTTTGGCGAGTTTCGATTGCGTGCCTATAAGCAAACCACTAACGACCAGGTGCACATCGCCCTGACCAAGGGGGATTGGAAAAAAGATGAGCTCGTACTTACCCGAATTAACTCCACCTTGGTAAACAATGATATTCTCGGTACACTGACCAATAATCCTGACAGTAAATTGAACGAAATGTTCAAGGCTATCAATGCCGCCGATAAAGGAGCTTTCGTATTTATCAATCAAGAACCGGAGACCATGAACCTTTTGGGAAGGCTAAAAGAGCTCAAAGGCCTTCAACGTGACGGTATTCTAAAAGCACCGAAAATAGATATGGATGCCAAGGATTTTGGTGTAGGTGCCCAAATTTTGCATGACCTTAATATTTCCAAAATCCGGCTACTAACAAATTCAGAACAGACCAAGCGCGTAGGTATTGTTGGCTACGGATTGGAAATTGTGGAATACGTTACCTATTAAACACTTTGCAAGTTTATCCGTTTAAGGTGTTTAGCTTCGTGAAAGTGTTTCGATTACTGGTCTTCTTTGAGCAACGCCAATAGTTTATTCACTTTTTGCAATCTGGGCAGAAATTCCCTTTTTGCCACCCATTTATTCATTGCATAGGCAACTATTCCGACGAGCATAAAAATCGAAAACTGAATCCAGACCATCTTAGTGCCCGCTATTTCAGACCAAGATTTGTTCCATAGGTTCAGCTTGCCAATCATAACCAGGGCCACTCCACCAAAACAAGGGAAAACGGTCAGTACCATAAATCCATTGGACAAGCGTATATGATTTTTGAGGTATTGCCTATGTTGTTTTAGATAGTCAAGATATGAGCTCGCTTCATTAGGTTTTGTCCTTTTAAGCCTAAGAACGACGTAAATCAAAAACAAGCACCAAAGCATAAGCAAAATCACGCCTACTTTAGCCAAGACACTAGGTAGCCTGAAAGCAACATAGAGCAAAATAAGAAACATAACAATCGCTGAACCTATTGTTCCAAAATCCCATTTTCCCGTAATCTTGTCAAACCTACCCAGACTGGACTGTACCTCTAACAGCAATTTGGATTTCTCAAATTTTATTTGCTCATGCCTCGGTGAGGATTGCCAAATTTGAATCAATTCATTTTCAATCATAGCTTAGCATTTATACAATTCAACAACTTCGTCTTTATTCTTTTCACCTTCACTGCAATGGTATTCTCTTTTAGTCCTGTTATGCTGGCAATTTCCCGGTAGGGTAAGCTTTCGAGATATAGGGTGATTACAGCCTTATCGGCATTATTCAGGTTCCGTACGCAGTTTCGTAGTAACAGCAATCTTACTTCGTCTGGTTTATTCTGATTTTCAACATCAATCTGTTCAATTTCAACACTTTTCAATCGTGAAAACCGCTTTCTTTCGCGTTGTAAATTGGCACGATGCCTCAAACACACATTAAGGGTAATTCGATACATCCATGTCGCTAGGCTTGAATTTGCCTTGAAATTTGGCAAAGCCTTCCATATATTTACCAAAACCTCTTGAAAAAGGTCTTTGGCATCATTGGGATCTTGCGCATAAGAAGAACAGATACGAAGTAGTTTATCTTGTGAATCGTCTAGTGCATCCAAAAAAGTGCTTTTTAAATCTTTGTCCATAAAGATTACCGTCTTTACTTATTTAGTTACCGACAGTCATAAATTATGACAAAAATCCTTGGTTTTTTTGGGAGCTACGGATTTACTATTTGACGGATAATCCCCGCCATTTTTGCTGCCCTCCCATGAACTTCCTTTTCCGTCCAACCAAGTTTCACCAGACATGAAATGTTTCGAGCCATCCAATGGTCAGACTTAGAAAAATCTTCCTTGGTATAATCAGGAATTCCTTCCAAAACATCTTTCGGTAACCGACCAAGGGATTTTTGTTGAAAGAGGTGCCCCCATTTTCGGTAATAGTGCCAGTTGTTATCAAACCAATAAAAACAAGCATCAATTTGCGATTCCCCTAAAGCCTTGTGGACTTTTCGAGTGAGCTCTTCGGTAGGAAGAAAAAAGTTTAAAAAAGAATAATTCTCAACGCCTCCATCGGGTACGCGCCTAAAGGTAATTTCAGGAATATCGGAAAGTACCTTGCGTAAGATGGTATAATGTTTCTCCTGCAGGGCAATGAACTCATCCAATCGATTTATTTGAGCGCAGCCTACGGCCGCATTCAACTCTGAAATTCGAAAATTGTACCCCAAAAAGGGATGGGTCTCCGCACCCCTATCATTTCCAACATGGTCATGACCATGATCTGAATAATGGTCCGCATTCTTATAATAGGTTTCGGTATTGGTTATAATTGCACCACCCTCCCCACAGGTAATCGTCTTTACATAATCGAAAGAAAAACACCCCAAGTCCCCGATACTACCCAAAGGCTTCCCGTTGTAGCTGCCCCCTATCGCCTGACAGGCATCTTCTAACAATAGTAATTGATGTTCGTCACAAATTGCCTTTAAAGCCCCCATGTCTGCCATTGAGCCACACATATGGACCGGCATAACGACCTTGGTCTTTGGGGTTATCGCTTTTTTGACCGCATCGGGATTCAAGGTCAAGGTGTCGTCAATATCAACAAGAATTGGAATTGCACCAACCGCTAAAATAGACTCAAAAGTAGCTACAAAAGTGAAGGTAGGCATGATGACCTCATCTCCTGCCCCTACTCCAGCACTGACCAATGCTACGGTCAATGCCGAGGTTCCGCTGCTGACCAATTGCGCATATTTGGTCTGCATACGAGCGGCCAAAGCCTTTTCTAGTTCTTTGGCTTTCCAATGTCCGTTGCGCATACTGTCAAAACCATAGCGCATTAATACCCCATTATCCAACACATCTTGCACTTGCGCTTTTTCTTGAGCCCCAAATAATTCGAATCCTGGCATAATGGTTTATGGTTTATGGTTAATGGTTAATGGTTAATGGTTAATGGTTAATGGTTAATGGTTAATGGTTAATGGTTAATGGTTAATGGTTAATGGTTAATGGTTAATGGTTAATGGTTAATGGTTAATGGTTAATGGTTAATGGAAATTACAAATTTCATCTGTATCTTCAATGTTCTTTTTACTAGCTCCTCTCCCCTAATCCCTCACTCCTCACTCCTCACTCCTCACTCCTCACTCCTAACTCCTAACTCCTAATTAGGTAAAAAACCACAATTTAATGGCCATGGCAATCACCATAACAATGAGGAAAGACTTTATAAATCCATCTCCCTTCTTGACCGAAAATCGGCTGGCTACCCAAGCCCCTGTTCCATTACCGATAGCCAAGACGAGGCCTATCAGCCATTCTACCTTGTCATTAAAGGCAAATACGGCAAGGGCGGATAACATATAGATAAATACCACTACTACTTTCGTAGCGTTCGCACGAACCAAAGTCATTTTATTTATGAAATGTAGAAAAAGTAACATGAGAAAGCCCAGCCCTGCGTTAATGAATCCACCATAAATTCCGAAGAAAAAGAACACTATGATTCCAATCCATAAGTGCTTGCCCGTAAGTCTTTCCTTCAAATCGGTTGTTTTAATCTTTAGTTTGAAAATGATGATCAGCACCACTGCGATCATGACTATCGCTAGAATCCTATTAAAAGCCTCCCCATCAACGTCAACTGCAATTCTAGCACCGATAATTGCCCCAAAGAGGGCAGAAATCCCTAAATACACATTAAAAGGATATGTGTTTATGCCCTTACTTTTAAAACCGGCGGTAGCCATAGCGGTCTGTACGATAATCGCCACCCTATTTGTACCGTTTGCAACCGCGGGTGGTAGACCCAAAAAAATAAGTATTGGCAATGAAATTAGAGAAGCCCCACCTGCAATGGTATTTATAAAACCGACCACAAAGCCCACAACAACCAATAAAATAAAATGGTACCACTCGTACATTTTATAAAAGTACTGCGGCCGAAGGTGGTATGCCAACATGTTTCCCCCTAAATTTTGTTCCACAACTTCTTGTGTACCGTTATGGGTTTACTTCGTATTTCCCCAAAAATCTTGTTTACTTCTTAAGCTTATTCTTAAAGTGGATTACATAAGTGGCGTTAAAGCCAAAATTCAGGTTGGGATTACGAAAATTGAAGTTATTCCTGGTCTGGGTAATAAAGGTATCTTCTACCATGTTCACTGCATTTGTCAACATAAATTGCAAAAGCACATCCCCAAGTTCCCAATTGACCCCAATGGCAAATGGGTCATGGGTCTCGAACGATTCAATGGGATTCACCGTATGATAATATTCGGAAACTAAGCTCAAATGGCTTCCTAATTTATAGCGGGCCCCTACACCCAAAGCAAAAAAATTGGTCGGGTCATTTGGCTGTGTTCCCAATGATTTATGAACATATGTTGGTGCCAATTGAAACGAAAAGTCTTTCGTTACCTTTTTAGAAAGCAATACCTGGGATGTGAATGCCAATCTATCTGAAAAATCATCGGCGATAGCCTGGTTTGCGATTGGACTACTGTCGTAACTGAAATTTTGGAACAACGTCACCCGAAAAGGAAGTACACCTGCATTTTTGGTTGGTATCCTATACTTGAGGTGAGCATCAAAAAGGCCATCAAAGGTCGTAGCCCCGCCACCGAAGGTGAGATTGTCGGAAATACCATATTCCAAGGCTATTCGACTACTCATTCTATCGGCGATAAAGCTCTGCGACCTTTCAACTGGCAGGTTCCAGAAGCGATTTGCGACAAACACCTCAAGAATACCCTTACTTCTTACTTCAGTTGAATGGCCAATGGTGATTCGGGTCATTTTAAAAGTGGCAGGAATGAATTGGGTTGCTTTAGAAGTTTCAGACTCCAAAATTTCCAACAAATCTTGAGAAAATGACCTGCTCACCGTAAGCAGCACCATGGCCGTAGTAAACGCAATTCTAATCTTCATAAGGCTGATATTCAAATCTAAATTCTACTGAAATACTTTTGGCTATATTTCCTGCAAGTAATGGCGGAATATTGATATCATAGTCTTTTACAAAAGTTTCAAAAACACCGGAAACCATGTAATTATTATCTTGTTTTACAATTTTTGTCTTTATTTCCAACTCTTTGGATTTGCCATGCATGGTAAAAACACCTTTAACAATACGGGTCTGCTCGCCATCGATAGTAGGATCAAAATCTACGATTTCACCTTCAAAAATGGCCTTTGGATAGATATCCGACTCTAAATAACTTTCATTAAAGTGCTCTCGCATCAACGCCTTTTCAAAAATAAAAGCGTTCATTAGCATACGAACCGCAATCTCCTTTTTATCTATATCGATTACACTTAGAACCTGATTGTTTTCGGCTTTTATATCTTCAACTGAAGTATATGAAAAAAAAGAAACCTTCCCTTGTCTTGCAATTACCTTTTCCGTGGCTTTGGGTGGTTTCGCATTAGTGACCATCAAAAGAAAAATGACTAAAATCCTTATCATGCTATTCGCTCTTGACAATTATACAATTCAACATAATGACATCTTTCAACATTCCCTTTAAAAGGCCTTTGATTACCAAAGAATCCCCTTTTTGTATGGTCTTTATCTTATGGGTTTGATTGGAATCCATATCGCATATAATATAGTTTTCTTGTTCGTCATTTCCTTTTAACAAAATAGTTACCCTGTTATTGATAGTGTTGACTTCATGCACAATCCCTGTAACCGCGATGACGGTCTCGCTATCGTACTCTTTTGTGGTTTGCAAGGTAGCAATCAAATTGCCTGCATCATACGACATTTTAGGCGCGATGGCACTAATATCTTGATTCGTTGCATATTTACAACTGATAACGGATAAGGCAAAACAACCAAAGACAATACGATATAAAAATGAAAAATGCCTTATCATATCCAACTTGTACTAACCATAATTAAAACTACTACTTTATAACGGACTTTATATAACATCAGTAATTCAAAATTAAAAGCCTCCCTCAATTGGGAGGCTTCTAAAAACTACTTAAACTAACACAAACATATTTTCGATACCGCTTCATTGGGGTTTGTGAATCGCTCCCCAATTTCGGGGTGACCTATTTCAGATAATACATTTAAGACATCGCATAGCTCATTTGCCCTTAAAAAATTAAAGACTACTAAAGACTCACTTACATATAATTCGATATTTGAAATGGATTTTATTTCGGCCAATCGCGCCTTTATTGCGCTTTTACAACTTGTACAGAATCTATTCTGCACCTGAATTCTTGCTAATTGTATTTCCATTTTATGTATCAATTAAAGACCCTTGAAAGATTAAAACCAAAGAAAAAATCACCATCTCCCCAATCTCCGGTTGCCTGCCCTAAAAAACCATTGGTGTTCATTGGTTGGGCGTTGGTAAAATGCAATTGAAACACATGCCCGCCTGTTTCTATATCGACACCGATGGAAAGTGGATTTACAAATGGTGAGCTAGACGCCCTGTTCAAATGCAGGCCATAATCAAAATTGAGTGAAAATCGTTTTGTCAACTTATGTCTACCACCAAAGCCAAGTACGTATTGTGAGTTGTCTTGTTCATCAATGGCTACCAAATTGTCATGAAAAAAAGTCGGTATCAACTGAAGGGAAAAGTTTTTATTGAATTTTTTTGAAATCAGCATTTGTGCCGTATATCCCAATCTATTTTCAAATTCTAGACCTGGCAAAAATTGCCGGTCCAATGCAGTATTGATAAGAATGTTGTTCGAACTTACGATCGTGAAGGGAAAACCATCCTTTTTCTCTCGTATCAACCTTACCTTTAAAGAAGATTCATAAATCTTTTGAAATGAGCTTCTTGAAACACCGATATTGATTCCATCCGTAATCCCATACAAAAAATTGAGTCGCGTAACCGCTTGATCCAAGCCGAAAAAATCTTCAAAACCCGTTCTTACCGATCCAAAGCGATGTGATACCACAAAATACAGCTCACCTTTTGAGATCATCTTCGTTGATTCAAAATTTACGATTTTCAATCCTTTAAATGCGGCGGTCTTAAACGAACTGGGTTGCACGGAATCAAATTCAGCAAGCAGATCTTCTTGGGCATTGCTACCCAATATTGCAAAAAGAAATATGCTTAATACTATTTTAGTTTTCATTGGTTGTTTTTAATAATGGTTACTTGATCTATTTTTACCAATAGCAGAAATTCATCAAAGCCTATGCATCTGCCTTTGGTCTTTACGATATCACCAACTTTGATATGTTGCTTGTTTCCTTCTAGAAGGTTTGCCTGGACCTTCCCTTCCATTACAATGAAATTTGGCCCCACTTCGGTAATGGTTCCAGAAGTTTCTAAGACTTTGTCCACATATTTGAGGGTGGCGGCTTCGGGGTCATTTAGAAAGTGAAATTGTAGGTCTTCGGCATCCATTGTGAATTCCGTAACTTCTTTGGATATTTCACGTTGTTCAGGATTGATGACCTTTTTATAGACCACAAAACCTGTAATAAGCCCTACTACTAAAATGGCCATGACGATATATCCAATTCTTTTCTTGCTCATGGTCGTAGCTTAAAATTGATTAATACATTTACTTGCTTCGCAATTTTACCTCGAACGATTGCAGGGATCTCAATATCAAAGTCAGAAGGGGCGACCGCAAAGCCACCCTTCATGACAATGGCTCCATTCAATTGATGTAAGCGAACCACTGTTTTGACCTCCTTTTCTTTTCCATGCAATTCTAATTTCCCATCTACTTCAAATTCCTTTGGAGTTTCAGACAAATTGGAGAGGTCAAAATCTCGTAACTTACCTTTGAATATTGCTTTGGGGTATGTTTCGGATTCCATATAATTTTCATTGAAATGCTCTTCCATTAGCGAGTTCTTAAAACGGAATGCCGTAACTAATGCCAAGGAGGCAAATTCACCATTATCGGCATTCAAAACGGCGGTAACCGTATTATTCACAGCTTCAACAGGTTCAAAGAGTTTCTCGGAAGCCTCAAATTTTATGTTACCGGATTTATCGATATATTTTGTTTGTGCTTGTAAACTGTAGACCAATACGTTGATAATAAGTAGTACCAGTGCTAGAAGAAGTGTTCTGTTATTTTTCATTTTTTTGACTTTATTGGATTAGGATTGGAATTTAATTTTCTGGAGTCCCGTTGTCAATCCACTCTTGGATCTGGTCAATGGTATTTTGGGGTAATCGCCCAGCAGGTGGCATTGCACCGGCCGCACCATTTTGCCTCGCCATCGCACTAAGAATGCTATTGGCCCTCTGACTGACTTGCTGAAAATTTTCAAGTGCAAACGGGGCTCCGTTTCTGGGTGGATTGTCGTGACAGCCGATACAACTACCTTGAATAATGGCCTTCACCGTGTTTTCATAGGTGATTCCGGTTGCTTCAACATCGTCGGTTTCATCATCACTACCTTGTTCTTGGTCAAGCCCGATCAAATCATCTTCGCTGTAGTTTGTACAGCTACAGACGACCAGGAAGCATAAAAAAAGCATAATCAACTTAGTTCTCTTCATTTTTTTCTGTTTTAAGTGTTTATGTTAATTAGGATTCAAATGAACCCATATCGTCTGGGATACAACCTATTAACTTTTGTGAAAGGGAATTTTTAGGCTTAATAAGGAATATTTGACCTTGAAAATTTCAAGCTTTTACCATTTAAGTTGAGTAAAGCACGTTCGTACCTACTATATTTTTTAAAGATTCTTATTTTAGCATTTAACAAAGCATCATGCGAAAAGACCGTCTTTATCTGTTGACATTTTTATCGGTTACTTTGATATTTTTAATCATATCAAGCGTTGCCGTTGGCTATTTCGTAAAATTCAGTGCAGATAAGGTACTAGAGACACAATTAGAGTTCAGTAAAAGGGAAGCCAGGGAGGTTGCTTCGTTATTGGGTGCACAATTGGCCAATGGCATTCTTAAAGACACCGTAATCATTTCTTTGCAAGAAAGTATTGAGAATACCGACCAGACGACCGGTTTTGTAAGCATGTTTGATTGGTCAGGCAAAATTGTCTGTCATCCTGATGTTAAGATTATTGGAGAGATTATTAGCCCCGAACAGTCTTTTGTCTCCTCGGTATCCGATAACCTCACTTCAAAAGACTTCTATAACCTATTGCAGGATAAGGAAGAGGTCGGGGGTATTCGAGATTTTGAGGATGGACTACAAGAATCGGAAGTCGTATATCTTTTTCCGGTCAAGAATTCTGACTGGATTATTGCCGCACATGCCAATACCCAAATGGTCATGGCCCAAATTGGTGATTTAAGAAGTAAGTTTTATACCATTTTAATCATCATGGGGCTAGTTATGATCGTTTCTTCGGTAGTTGCGGTTAGGCTAATCGGAAGTACTTATGAAAAAAGATTGGAGACGAAAAACCTAAAACTTTCCAATGAAGTGGTTAATCTGGCAAAGTTAAATAGTGCCGTCAATGCCTACCAGCAGAAAGTAGAGGAAAAATCAGAGGTAAACCTTGAAGATGACGTTGCGACCAAAAGGCGCATACTTACCTATCGTAGAAATGAACTACGGCCGGTGCCTACTACCGATATTGCCTACATTTACACGGAAAGTACCATTACGTATGTGGTCTGTATCGATTCAAAACGTTCAACATCCAATTCAAGTTTGGATGAACTTTTTTCCAATTTGGACAGCACCTATTTTTTTAGGGCCAACAGACAATTCATCATTGCCATTTCAGCAATAGAAAAAATAGTCAAGTATGGTAATAACCAACTTAAAATCTTAGTGAACCCTAATTCTGAAGTAGATATTATCATTAGCAAGAATAGGGCCTCAGAATTCAAACAGTGGCTTAATCTTTAGCTTGTTTTAAAAAAAGCAGCTATAGAACATAAATTTATGTTCCATAGAATAAAAAAGGTTATTATATTTGCACCCGCATTAGGAGAAATGGCAGAGTGGTCGAATGCGGCAGTCTTGAAAACTGTTGAGGGTCACACCTCCGGGGGTTCGAATCCCTCTTTCTCCGCATCAAAAAGCTTCACCGTAAGGTGGAGCTTTTTTGGTTTTCTGTAGACGGAAAGCATAGCTTTCTTAATCATTTTTCACTACATCGAAGTAATTTTTAAATTCATTCGGTATCCGTTCAACTCTCCATGGTTGATTTGATGCTATTTGGTATCGTATTCCATTTAATAACGCTTACTTATTATATCTTGGGCGTTTTCCTTTTCATTTAATGGTGTTTGATTGTATTTAATCTTGTATGATAGACTTTGTAGCACTGTAAAACCAGAGTCCGTCTCTTTCTCCTTCCGCTTACTTCCCATAACGCCATAGCCGTTACCTTTTCGGTAACCACCCTAAAATTTTGATTGGGTAATGAATTATAAAAGGGAAGCTATAACCGATTATGCCGTCTGTTCCAAGAAAATTTTGACCTTTCTGAAGAAATGTATGGTGATGGTCTTGGAAGCGAAAACTGTCGCTTTTTCAGCTACTGTGTTCAAGATTATTTTAGTGAACCGCTTTTTGAGAAATGTAGCGAATGGGGTGGAACGGCTTTTAATTACTGAGTAAATTAATCTATCGACCTAAAAGTGTTATTATTGGATTCCTATTTTGAGGGAGCTTATTTTGATGTAAAACCTTTAACTAAATTAGAAACGCACAACATATTTACGACCTATGAATTTTAATGGTATAAATCAAATCTCATTGTCATAAGATTTCCTGATTAATTCCGCCTTACTGTTAATGTTCAAGGCCTTGTAGATGTTTTTTATGTGGCTACGTACGGTATCTAAAGACACAAACAAATCGTCAGCAATCATTTTATAGCTCTTACCAGCCACAATACCATCAACAATTTCTTGTTGGCGTTTGGTGAGTTTTTGCGACACTTTTTTGCTGGGCGCAAAACGGTTGACCACCTTACGGGCGATGCTGGGCGACATATACGAGCCCCCGGCATACACCACTTCTACCGCTTCCAGTATTTTTGCAAGGGGCGTCTTTTTGGACAAATACGAACAAGCCCCAGCCGAAAGCGCTTTGAAAATCTTGTCATTGTCCTCAAACGTGGTCAACATAATAATATCTACCTCGGAAAATGCATCCAACAACAAGGGGATGCCCTCAATACCCGAAATGCCCAATAAATTGATATCTAATAAAATGATTTCTGGCTCTAACCGATTTTTCACTTTTGCAAAATCAGAAAGAAAACATTCTACCGAAGTAGCCGTTTGCAGTTCAGCAATACCCTCTTGTGCCCCAAAAAAGTCGCGCAAGCTTTCCTGAATCAACAAATCGTCTTCAATGAGGGCTAGAGAAATCATAACTATAAAATTACGAAATGCAACCCGTCAATAAACCACATAACAATGTGAAAAAATCACATTTGAAAAGGCAAGTCCAGTTGTACACTAAAGCCATTTTCGGTATGAAAATTCAGGGTTCCCTTCAATTTTTTGGCACGCATTTTCATATTTGAAAGGCCAAAACCAGTAGATTTATAGGTTTCTTTGTTGCTACCATTATCCTGTATGGTAAACGAGCAACCCTTGGGGCTATTGACAATCTTTATTTGTACCTGCGTGGCATCAGAGTGCCGTACCACATTGTTAATGGCTTCTTTGTAAATCAAGAAAATGTCCTGCTTGGTTTGAGTGGGCAATTTTTTGTCCAGATTTTTGATGCCCTTGCTATTAATGTTGAAGGTGATGCCTTTGGACAACAGGAGTTCTTCGGCTAGTTCCTGCATACGTTCAATCAAGTGGGCAATGGTCTCACGACGGCTGTCTATGCTCCATACCAAATCCCGCATTTGTGAAACGGCATTTCGACTGATATTCCCGATTTTATGCAAACGCTTTTTGTCTTTTTCGCTGGCAGTTGCCTCCAAAAGTTCGGTTTGCATCGCCAAGCCCGATAGCATCGAGCCCACATCATCGTGCAGGTCGCTGGATATTTGGGTACGTAACCGTTCTATAGCCAATATTTGTTGCAGCCGATACCTAAAAACACTATAAACAATGCCTGAAAGAGCCAATAAGACCAACCCAATGAACCACCAACGCTTGTAAAATATTTGCCTTACGGTAATGGGTATGGACAGCACCGAAGCACTCTCTTTGCCGCTAGAATCGGTGCCCTTCACCTTTAACACATAGTTGCCTGCCGGTAGCTGGTTGTATCGGATAGATGTGGCGTTGCCCTGATAAAACCATCGGTCTTCAAAGCCCTCCAACTGGGTGCTAAAAGTATTTTTGTTATTCTGAAAATAGCTGGGCAGTGACCAATTTACTTCAAAATACTGGTCATAAGGCGAAATCTCGAGCTCCGAAAATTCGGTTTGGGCGTAATCGGTTTCAAAATAGTCTTTGGTCTTGCTATTATAACCTGAAATTCCTAAAAACTGTATGTCTGGTGGTTCAACAGGCTGTTCAAGCTCCTTAGGGTCAAACACGTTCACACCATTCATTCCCCCGAAATAAAACAAACCGTTATTGCTTTTAAAAAAAGAGGAATAATTGAATTCATTATGCGAAAGACCGTCTTCAGCGTAAAAGTTTTGAAATTCCCCAGACGACATATCCATAACAGACAAGCCATCGTAGGTACTTATTAATAACGTATTGTTTTCTGTTTTTAAAACACCTACCACATTGTCGTTTGGTAAACCATTGTCCGTTGAATAATGTGCTAAAAGTTCACCATCCCCAGAAATATGTTTTAGGCCACCACCATAAGTACCAACCCATAAACTCCCATCATCATCTTCCAGTATGGACAAAATTTGATAATTACCGAACCCTGGTAGGGTACTTTGATTGTAAGAGGTGACTATTTGGCCTTTAAGGTCAATTTTTATGACGCCATCATTGCGGGTGCCCAACCAAACTTGGTCTTGGTCACGACTTTTTTCAAAAACCCGAATATCCCTGATATTAGAATCAAGCGACTTTGTGCTGAAAATAGGTTTGCTTTTTTTAGACTTGGGGTCAAATAACGTTAAGTGTTCAAAGGTATAGCCAAAGAGCAATTTACCGTTGTCTAACCGAAGTAAACTATTAGGTCCATTAACATTGTTGTTTGATGTAAAGGCATTGTACGTTGTAGTAAGCCCTGTTTTTAAATCTATTTCGCTTAAACCATTTGCTGTAGTATAGGCTTTGGTTTTAGTTTCGTCGGTTACCAAGAAATTGGCATCATATAAGAGGGATATAGGCTTTCCTAAAGCATTTTTTAAGGGCAAGGTGTCGGTTATTCCCGTTTTTGTAGTGTACCAGAGTTTATGCTGATTTTCACATAAGGAAAATATACGACCTTCAAAAGCTTCAAAAATACCGCGCATGGAGTTTCCCCAACCTTCCTTTTCAGATTTAAAGAGCGTTCTAAAAAGTTGTTCTTCGGTCTTTATTTTGAAGAGGCCATTGTCGGTACTTCCCCATAGTAAGCCAGTTTTATCAACAAATAAAGAACTGATTACAGAAAAATCAAAAGTGCTTTTTAATAGGTTGCCATAATTGGTAAAATTGCCCTGAGCATCCATCTTATATACACTGGAATCACTCGAAAACCATATATTATTATTCTTATCTTCTACGGCATGCCTGAAAATTTCATTTGATTTTAGTATGGTTTTGTGAGTCTTGGTTTTAGTATCGAAAATGGCAATGCCACCTGTAGAGTTTGGAAAATAATAGTGGGTGTTATTGCTATCGAAAAAGGAAGGTACATAGTGTATCGCATCACCTGACCAATTATGGGTATCTAATTTTATGTGCTCTAACAACTCGCCTTTAAGACTATATTTGTTGGTTCCCCGAGTGGTTGTCCACCATATAAAACCATCAGCATCTATGGCCACTTGGTTGAAAACACGTTTATAACGATTAATCTGTGCCATAACGTGAAAGGCATTGTTTTCAAACTTTTGAAGGTATAATTTTGAGCTATCCTTTTTTACTTCCCAAAAATCATCGGTAACTACCCATATAGCATTGTCTTTTGTTTTAAAGACATCCAGAACCCTATCTTTTAAGTTGTGTTTTCTGGTGTAGTTTATAATGGAATCTTCAGTTAACCGCAATTGAAATAACTCATCATTGGCCATAAACCATAAGGCATTCTCGGTGGGCTCATAAACCATATTGGCTTTGATGAAGTCTTCTTTAATGTAAAAGGGATTATTGGTATCGCTTGTATAGGCCTTAAAATTTGTACCATCGTAACGATTAAGACCTTGGGTCGTACCAAAATACATTAAACCGGTACTGTCTTGCGTAATATTAGACACGTCTCTAAATAGAAGACCGTGGTCTGTGTTCAGTACATCAATTTGTGAAGGATTTTGAGCGAGCGCATTTCCAATAAAAAAACATATAACAAAGCCGAAAAGAGTTCGTAAATGTCTAATAATAATACTCAAAAGGACTGGCTAAATTGGTTGTAATGTCTAAATATACAGAATAATAGCTCCAAATTTCACATTAAGATGTGGTTGACCCATCAAGTTCTCCATTTTAAATTGCAGAGGTTAATTTATACTTGAGATTACGTGTCTCATTACCAATTATTATGAAAAATTCAATTTTTATTTCATTGGAACAAATGCTTGTTTTTATGGTATCCATATTCTTACTATCAAGCTGCAACCAAGTATCCGAGAAGGAAACCGAAATTGAGGACGAAACAACTTTCGTTATAAAACCAGAATACTTCCTACTACGCCCCGAAGTAGAAAAAGCCTACGGCTACTCACACGCCGTAAAAATTGGCAACATCATTAAAATTTCAGGAGCGGTCAGCATGGGAGATGCTGGAAATCCAACCGCTATTGGCGATATGGAACAACAGATGAAAAACTGTTATGCCGATTTGCAAAAGATACTCACCCACTACGGTTGCACTTTTGATGATGTAGTAAAGGAAGACATTTTTACTACCAATATGCCAAAAATGCTAGAAGTTTCTGGTTACCGTGCTGAGATTTACAAAAACGGATTTCCCACAGGTTCTTGGCTTGAAGTAAAGGCCTTGGCATTGCCAGAATTTATGGTTGAAATTGAGCTTGAGGTGCATAAATCTGAATAAAAGTACGGTCGCACAAGACCATTATCACCAACTAAAACCGATAAAAATGAAAGAATCGAGCACTTTTAAGCTTTCCAAACCCAAATCCTATGTATATGTAGTAGGCTGGGTATTCTTGATAGTATTAGCGGGAAAATTCATCATAAATGATGCTTTGCCCTATTTTGGATTTAACAAAGAAGTTTTGGGTAGGTGGTGGAACTACAAATGGTCTCTAATAGGGCATATTTCAGGAGGGTTTTTAGCTTTGGTAATTGGGCCTTTTCAATTCTGGAAAGCCTTTAGAAACAACTATTTAACAACACATAGATGGCTTGGTAGGATATATCTAATGGCCATTGTAGTAGCAACAGTATCTTCAACCTATTTAGCTTGGACAAGTGCTTTAAAAATACATTGGACTTGGGCAGTCGCCTTGCAAGCTCTAGCATTTGCTTGGATAGTTACTGCATCTATGGCATATATCTCGGTAAGACGGAAACGAATACAACAACACAAAGACTGGATGATAAGAAGTTATGTAGTGACTTTTGGTTTTGTAACATTTCGGTTTTTAGACGGATTGCCATTTGTAGAAAACTTAGGTGATTTTATTGAAACTGGTCCAACAACGATATGGGTTTCTTTTGCAATTCCTTTGTTGATAGCCGAAATATTTATCAGTTGGAATAGAGAATAAAAGCTTCTGAAACTGTCTAAAACCATAATGCTTGGCTTCATTGTCTATCTATAGATTGTGGCTGATTTGTTTATCCTTAATCTAATATGGGTTGCGCATCATTATCAGAAACTACTAACCAATGATTAAATTTTTCCGAAAAATAAGACAAAGACTACTCTCTGACCTGCCTGCCGGCAAGGCAGGAAATAAATTCAGTAAATATCTCATTTATGCCATAGGCGAAATTGTCCTAGTCGTAATAGGGATTTTAATCGCGCTTCAAATCAATAACTGGAGTGAAAATGAAAAAATAAAGAAAGAAGAAAAAATACTTATTACGGGTTTAATACAAAATATTGAAGAGGACATTAAGAGTTTAACATTTGTGACGAAAATAGATAGCACTTTCATAGATGCCAACAGAATACTTCTAAGCGCATTGAAGAATGATTCGATAAGGCGGAATAAACCCTTGCTAAAACAAAAAATTTATGAAGGCTCATTTTCGGCCAGTTTCGTGCCTAATCAAATCATTTTTAATCAAATCCAATTTTCAGGTAAGTTGAATTATATCTTAAACGATTCCATTAAAAATAAAATTCAATCCTACTATGATAATGTTTCAAATGTAATGGACTTTCAGGAAACCAATCTTAAAGTGATATATAGCGCAGGCATTGACCTGATACCATTTTTTAATATCAATTCTGTACTACAAGATGGTTTGCCAGATTTTGCAAAAATGGAAGTGGACGCCTTTGATAATTCATTTTTTTATGAATCTACACAGTCTGATAGCGTAAAAGAGTTTGCAAATAAATCAACTCTCAAACAAGCATTGATGGCACCATTGTACAGTACACACAGTGAATTGCTTCAAGAAGGCATAGCATTAAGGAAACGTTTGATTCAGTATCTAGATGAAAAATAACGAAGACACCTAAGCATAACAAATCAACAAAGAATGATTAAGTTCTTCAGAAACATAAGAAAGCGACTACTTTCCGAAGGAAAAACCAGTAAGTACTTTAAATACGCCATAGGCGAAATCGTCTTAGTCGTCATTGGAATTCTAATAGCCCTTCAAATCAATAACTGGAACGAAGACCGAAAAAACAGCATTACCGAAGCCGATTACTATTGTAGAATTCTGGATGACTTTGTGCTAAATGAGAAGCTCATTGATGAAAATAACGAACTGATAAACAAAAGAATACAACTCACCAAAGCACTGATAAAAGATTTAAATAAGATACCCAATGTTAAGAGTACCATTCTAAACAAATTCATTGCAACTGCCAGGCAAGACGTTTTTGTACCCAGTACCATCACTTTTGACGATATAACATCCTCAGGGCAATTAAAACTATTGAAAGATATTGAATTGAAGAACCGGCTCATAGAGCACCGAGCCTTTTTAAACAACACTTTAAATCTTCTAGAGGAAAACAGGAGTGAAATTGTTAAGAGGGCTGCCAATTATGACCGTATAACAGAACTGGGATATCAAGATGTTGATTATATGAAAAAAGCGCTTGGTGAAGAACTCATTGCTTTATTACCTAAAGTTGATTGGACCAACGACCCTACGCATCCTTATTTCAAAAAGGTTCAGGATAATCTTGTCTTCATTTTGGGGATGCAAATAAGGCAGCGGCAGCATTATGCTAATCTAAAACAAGAAATACAAGAACCCATTAAATTATTAAAAGATAAAAACTGTAACTAACGAAAGCCTGCCTACCGGGGGCAGGCACATTAACCAAAAACTCAAAAAAATGAAAAAACGCTACTTACTTATTGCCTTGTGTTCATTCACCATTTCAATCTATGCGCAAACAAAGCTCCTAAAAGCGGAAGCCTATTTGGATGTAAGCACAGGAAAATTAATTCAACCAGCAAATATTCTTGTTGAAGGTGAATTGATACAATCCATCAATCCCGCTTCCATTCCAGAAAACATAGAAATAATAGACCTAACGGGAAAGATTCTACTACCCGGATTAATGGATATGCACGTTCATCTGGACTTAGACTTTGTAGAGAATTATGAATATCTACTCGTCACCGAAAGTGGAAGCAAGCAAACATTGAGAGCAGCCAGAAACGCTAGAAAAACCCTTTTATCTGGCTTTACCACGGTAAGAAACATTGGCCAGACACACCCTACTATCGAACTTATTGATGTGGCGCTTTCAGAAGCAGAGAAAAATGGGTGGATTGAAGCCCCAAGAATCATTCCCTGCGGACATATGATAGGCATCACGGGAGGACACGCCGATTTAGCGATGATTGCGGGTTATGCAGATGGTATTTTGGATGCGGAACCTGAATATGGCGTAGCAGATGGAAAGGATGAGGTGTTAAGAGCGGTAAGACATCAAATAAAGTATGGTGCGAAAGCCATAAAGATTATGGCTACAGCCGGAGTTTTATCATTAGAAGAATCGCTAGGAGCACAACAACTTACCGATGAAGAAATGAAGACTATTGTAGATGAGGCTAAAAGACATCATATCACAGTAGGCGCCCACGCACACGGAACAGAGGGAATAATCGCCGCCATTAATGCGGGTGTAACGTCTATTGAGCACGGTTCCATATTAGATGATGAAGCCATACAACTAATGATAGAAAAGGGAACCTACCTAGTACCAACTACAGGATTGTTTGATGTAATACCCAAAGGGTATGACAAAATGAACCCGCAGCTTGTTGAGAAAGCCAAGTATATCATTCCTATCGCCACCAAGAGTCACGAAAAAGCTGTTAAAGCGGGCGTTAAAATTGCCCTTGGTACCGATGCACCGCTTATTCCACACGGAATGAATGCAAAGGAGTTATCTGCAATGATTGCCCGTGGAATGACACCTTTGCAGGCCATTAAATCCGCTACCATAATTCCCGCCGAAATGCTCAATCTTAAAGACAGAGGTGAAATAAAGCAAGGGCTACTAGCTGACATCATTGCCATTGAAACGAATCCGCTTCAAAATATAAAAAGTCTGGAAAACGTAGTGTTTGTAATGAAAGGTGGAGTTGTCTATAAAAAGTGAAAATGAAAACCCACACCAAACTCTAGCAGCACTTAGTTAAACCGGGCAAACTCAATGTATGAAACAAATAGCCAACCGAATCGAATCTATTGACATTTTACGAGGCGTGGTGATGGTCATTATGGCCGTAGACCACGTTCGTGATTATTTTCACTACGGGTCTTTTTTTATAGACCCAACGGCTTTAGAAACCACTACGCCAGCTGTTTTCTTCACCCGCTTTATCACCCATTATTGCGCGCCGGTGTTTGTGTTTTTGGCAGGTACGTCGGCATTTTTGTACGGAAGCAAGAAAAGCAAAAAGCAGTTGTTTAAATTTCTGCTGAGCCGCGGTGTTTGGTTAATTGTATTGGAAATAGTTGTAAACAACCTTATCTGGACTTTTGACCTAAGTTACAGCTTGCAAATATTTGGTGTTATTTGGGCCATCGGGTTTAGTATGGTTTGTTTGGCATTTTTAATTTATCTACCGAAAAAAGTGCTTTTCGGCTTGGGTATTTTGTTAGTGGCAGGTCACAATTTGTTGGATGGTTTGGTTATGGAAGGGCAAAGTGTCCTAAGCATTTTGTGGTACGCCTTTCACCAGCAGGAATCTGTATTGGTGAACCCCAACCATTTAATATTGCTTTATTACCCCTTGCTACCCTGGATTGGTATTATGGCACTTGGGTATTTGTTCGGAACCTTTTACCAAAAAGGATTTGACCCCAACACCCGAAAAAAATGGTTGTTGCGCCTCGGTTTTGGATTATTGGTGTTCTTTTTTGTGGTACGCGGCATCAATGGTTATGGCGATTTGGTACCTTGGAGCTATCAAGACACTACTGCCAAGACCATTATTTCGTTTTTTAATGTGACCAAATATCCGCCCTCGTTGTTGTTTTTCTGTATCACCTTGGGGCCTGCCCTATTGTTTTTAGTTGCCATTGAGCGGGTTAAAAACAAATTGACCGATTTCTTTCTGGTATTTGGGCGCGTGCCGCTCTTTTACTATTTCCTGCACGTGTTGGTCATTCATTCATTGGCTATGGGTGCAATGGTACTTTCTGGCGACGATTGGCAAGAGATGGTGCTGACAGGCGAACGTTTCCAGAATGCTTCCCTCATTAATTACGGCTACTCGTTAGCGGTAGTGTATTTGGTTTGGGTAGGCGTGGTCTTGTTGCTGTATCCCATCAGTAAAAGGTATATGCGGTACAAAGCCAACAACCGGGACAAATGGTGGCTAAGTTATTTATAGTTGAAGGTAATTTGATATGATAAAACTATTTAGAAATATTAGAAAGAGACTACTTTCCGAAGGGAAAACTGGACGCTACTTAAAATACGCCATTGGCGAAATCATCCTGGTGGTCATTGGGATTTTAATTGCGCTACAGATAAATGATTGGAATCAATACAAAAAAGACCGAAAATTAGAAGCGCAGTATTATTGTAGGTTATTGGAAGATGTTAGGCAGGATTACAGTAATTATGAATACTCTCTTGACCTATTAGATATAAGAATTAACGCGAATAATATCATAATTCAAAAGTTGCTGGACAATACCATGCCTTTGGACAGTATTGGAGCATATCTTTTAAATTCCGTCAAATTTTCCAATAGAAATTACCGAGCTACTACCGATGCATTTGAGGATATTAAATCGAGTGGAAACCTGAACATTTTAACAGACTTTTCTGTTAAAGATAAATTGGCCTCCTACTATCAGTCAATGAATAGAACCAGCTCTATCATAGAAACTAATGGAAAAGCTATCACAGACAAACGTTTTTTTGAAAAGAAGGATTTTATTAGTTCCGGATGGATAAAAGTGCTAAAGCAATTAAACGGAATTGATACCACAAAAGTCAACCTTGACCTACTGAATTCAAAAGTCAATTTTACTACGGAAGTAAGGGAAATAATGATAAATGATGCCGTCTTTTATTTGGGAATCAACTCTCGCAATAAACAATTGTTGAAATCACTTGAAGATGAAATAGTAGCAATGATTGGTTTGCTTCAAAACAAATGCGCTGAAAACAATGATTAAGTTTTTAAGAAATAGAAGCGCTTAACATCATTTAAAAAGAAAACAGTAAGCATTTAGACCGTTTAAAAACAAATAAAATGAACGAATTACTTCAGGAATATGCTTTAATAGCTGAGATTATATCGGGATTAGCCATTATCATATCATTGATTTTTGTCGGTATTCAAATTAAAAGAAATACCAAGGCAACCCAGGCATCCACGTTTCAAGCTATTGCAGAATTGGATATAAACCTGCTGCTCAATTTTGGTAACTCAAAAGAATTGGCGCAACTCATCTCAACGTTTAGAGAAAACCCAGAGGCCTTAACAGAGGAAGAGCAAAATCACGGGTTTTATTTATTTGGTGCAGAAGTACGGCACGTTGAAAACTTGTTTCTACAATATGAAAATAGAATGTTGAGTGAAAAACATTGGCAATCAAGAAAAGCATTAGTTGATGGCATAGTACTTTCAGGCGGTTTTGGAGCATTGCTCAAACATCCATTTAGAAAGTATTTTGATGGTTCATTTATTGAGTATGGCAATGGCCGAAGACAAAAAATGGGCATAG
The DNA here is from genome assembly GCF_036985505.1 of Croceitalea sp. MTPC5. Classification (NCBI taxonomy): domain Bacteria; kingdom Pseudomonadati; phylum Bacteroidota; class Flavobacteriia; order Flavobacteriales; family Flavobacteriaceae; genus Croceitalea; species Croceitalea sp. MTPC5. The sequence goes on along the minus strand of NZ_BTGQ01000001.1, from coordinate 403,861 downwards.
AAGAATGATAAAATTCTTCAGACATATAAGACAAAATTTACTGTCAGAAGGCAAAACTGTAAAGTACCTCAAATATGCCATTGGCGAAATCGTCCTCGTGGTCATCGGAATATTGATTGCTTTAAGTCTTAATAATTGGAAAAACTATCAAGACGATAGAAAAGAAGAACGAATACTACTGCATAATTTACAGCAAGAGTTTACCAAAAATCTAAATGAACTTCATTCTGACCATAAAATCAATCTCGCAACATTAGAAGCCTCGCATTACTTTTTAGAAACTGACTTAAACACAAAAACACCTAAGCAAACGGATAGTTTAATAGGGCGATTAAGTATGTATGCAACTTTTGACCCAAGTGTTGGATACATTAATCAGGCAATAAGTTCTGGAAAGTTGGATTTAATCCAAAGTGATTCGCTTAAAATCCATCTTAGTCAGTGGTCAGGTGAGCTCAATGATTTACATGAAGACGTTATTGTGAGACGAGAACATTTCTTAAATCATCTTCTTCCAGTGATTAGGAAACATATTCCAGCAAGAAATTCAGATGCTACCCAAGAGCGACCAGATTATCAAAGACTTATGCAAATTAGTCCGATAAAAGTTCCCGATGAGAATTATGCAGAATTTATAACCTCACTTGAAGTAGATGGAGTTATTTATGACCATTATATGAATCAATATTTTGTTTTTATTAATGAAGAAAATATTGAATTATACATTAAACGTGTTTTGGAATTACTATTAAACGAATTAGACTCAAATAACAAAAGTACAACGCTAAAAAATGATTTAGGTTTTTAGAAACGTAAGACAGCGACTTCTTTCCGAAGGAAAAACAAGCATACACTTTAAATAAACAATAGGCTTCAATTTTTGTGGATAGTATGATTCATTTGAAGTAAACTTTCGAGAAAAGCATTAAATATTGCTACTTTACTCGAAAGTTTACTATAATCTGTCAATAAGAATTTTGCTTAAACTCATTTACAAGAATTTGAACCCGAAACATCACAAAACTCTTAAACATTTGTTAAAAAGGGGCTAATTCGGTGTCAGTAAATTTCGAAGGATGTTTTAAGCCCTATAAAACCTCAAAAAACAAGATTTTGGATAGTCCCTCTTTCTCCGCAAACAAGCACTAAGCTTGAAATGAAAAAACCACCAAGTTTACTTGAGTGGTTTTTCTGTTTTTAGGGTTTCGGTGTTTGGTAAGAAACATGACCTAAAAAGAAATCCAGATTCCACTTTAAATTAATCCCGATAATGCTCAAGGATTCTAGCATCGACCCAATAAATATCTTGGTTACTGGTGTAGAAAAAGTATTTTCCATCTTTACTCACAAACGGACAGAGTTCATGGCCTCTACTGTTGATCAATGTACCCATGTTCTTGGCATTTCCCCATACACCATCCGAATTTTTAAAACTAATATACAAATCGCCCCTACCAAGGCCATCTGGTCTCGTTGCACAAAAAATGACGTAAGACTCATTTGGATCAATAAAAACATCCGCCTCGTAATTAGGTGTATTTATGGCGTTACCCATCGGTTCTGCCTTTTGAAATTCCCCATTAACTGCTTTTGAGGAGTATATATCAAAGTTCCCCCCATTTTTATTTGATGAAAAATACATGGTGCCATTCTTGGTAAATGAAATGTAATATTCATTGCCCTTGGTATTAATGTTCGGCCCGGCATTAAAAGGTTGTGACCATCCATCTTTCGATTTTTCAATATACCAAATGTCATAGTCCTCCTTGCTGTTCAACCCATTTAAGGCCCTTTGGGAAATAAAATATAATCGATTTTCATCAGGCGAAAGAAAAGGGTCATTGTAACCATAAGCTTTATGGGATAGAATAGTTCTGGGTTGACTCCAAACGTTTTTAACTAACTTGGTATACCGAATCTCTTCTTTTCCATTGACATTCACCCCATAAAAGAATTCGGTAGCATCTTTATTAAAGACAGATCCGAACTCATACTCCCCTTTTTTGGAAATAAAATTTGGAGCAAAAACCTCTGGGGTCGTGTTAGGTGGTTTTTGACCTAGATATTTTAGTTTTTCATTAGGCTCCGTTTGTCCAAATACGTTTACAAAGAACAATAGGCTTAACAAGACAAAGAGTGTTTCCATATTTAATTTTATCATTGGTATTTTTATTTTAATTCACAAGTTTGGGGAGTATATGTGTCTCAAATAGTACTTGGGACAAATAACTTTTCCTATTTCGATAATTACCTGCGGTTACCACCACGACAGCTTCTAAAGCAGGAACAACAATAATGCGTTGCCCTCCAGCGCCCCTTGCTTCTACGGTTTCAATTGATTGTCCAGCAATATTATAGCCGCCATGCCACCATTGATAGCCATATTCGATTTTATTCCTATCCTGCAGTTGAACATGTCTCTTAAACGACGCTTCAACCCAATGTTTTGAAATAATTTGTTGCCCGTTCCAAACACCACCATTTAAATAGAGTTGTCCAAATTTAAGCATATCCCTTGGGGTCAATCGAAAGCCGCCCCCAAAATAAGGTATCGCTTTTGTGTCGTCAGTATTTATGATGTAGTTTGTAATTCCCATAGGCGAGAAGAGCTTATCCACCATATATGATTCCAAGGGTACCTTTAAACGATTACTTAAATAAACACCAAGTAAAAATGGGTTTGCCGATCCGTAGTCGGCATAAGTACCCGGCTCTTTTACCATGGGCGTTTCCAAAACCGTTTTTAACCAATTATCGGATTCTTGATAATTACCTTCGTATGCCTTATTATTTACATCCAATCCTGAGCTCATTGTCAATAAGTCTTTGATCGTTATCTTAGATTTCAAGGCATCTTTGGTATACTGATATTCTTGAGGGATAAAATCATATAACTTTTCATCAACATTCCCAATAATTTGGTCATCAATGGCAATACCGATCATTGCCGAAGAAATGCTCTTTGAGGCAGAACGCATACCATGCGGAATATTGGCATTGAAACCCGAAAAATAGTTTTCATAAACAATCTTGCCCTTTTGGGCAACTAATACCCCTTCTATACCAACTAGGGTGTCATTTCGAATGTCCTCCTCCATTTTCCGTAGTACTAATCCCTTGGCCGCTATCTCCCAACCGTCACGTAGTTGTGTATATTTATTTGTTCCCGTGGCCCCTTTAGGCCCTACCATTCTCTTAAATGATGCTTTTGTAATGAAATTTCCCAATAGCCCTATATTCAATACAATTTCAGAACCCTTCAATTGCCCCTCAAATTCAAGGTTTGTATTATAATCCACAAACGAAATGGTGGTGTTTTCCTTTTTAAAGTTGTTGCACCATAGCCCCCCTAGAATGGGATACCCACGATATTCGTCATTCGGAATGTTGCTCTCCTTTATAGTTAAGCGTAAAGATTGCGGCTGCAGGTAATGGATTATCGATAGATTCCATTTTCCTTCAAAAACAGCACCTTTTTTACGGAGTACGGTAGGATATAAGTTTCCCTTATTTTGAATAAAACCCTTTATTTCTGATCGTGCATCGTTAACGATACCGCTAAAGACGAAATTAGCGTCTAGTATAAGATTGATTTCCTTATCAAATTGGAAGTTATGCGATACGATTTCTTTAGTATTGGAAAGGGTGAACAGGGCATCTTTACCCTTAAGTCTTTTAATGGTCACATTTAAGTCAAGGGCATTGGCATTTTCAGTTTTTCCTTGCCACTCGCCAATATAGGCTGCCATGGTTTCTTGGGCTTGGCATATGATAAATGACAGGGATAACGATACGAAAATCAATAGTTTCTTAAACATGGCTTATAGTAAATTTAAAGTAAGTAATTCTTGTTTTGATACATAGTCCATACGATTATTGTCTAGCCAGTATTGCGGGTAAAATATAGTCCACCATCATTTTGTCAACATTGGTATGTGCATCCAGTTTTCCATATGCTGAGGCAGTGATTACCACTACAAAAGGAATTTCTTTAAAAACAAAGATCTTATTACCTCCATTTCCATTGGAAAAAGAAACCTCATAGTCTTTGTCATTGATGGTATACACCATGTTCCAAAAGAGATACCCATAGTGAAACCCTTTTATGCCCCCATAGTCTTGAGATACTTGCTTGGCCAAACTTTTTTCTACCCATTCTTGAGTTAAGATTTGTTTGCCATTCCAATGTCCCTTGTTTTTATACAGCTGTCCGTATTTGGCAAAATCAATAGCCCTAAGACGTATTCCGCCGCCTGTATATGCAACACGTTGCGGGGTGTAGATCCATTTATAATCAGTAATCCCTAAAGGGGTGAATAATTTTTTATCGGCATACGAAACGAGCCCATCAGGAACTGATTTATGTATGATATCCCCTAACAAGCCCGTACCTGCGGTGAAATAATTATAATCCCTACCTATTACTTTGTCTTTATGCATCGGTAAATCTAAAGTGAACTTCACCCAGTTATTGGTAGCTTGCATTTTGTCTTCAGTGCCCGGACTTTCATCGTCCTCGTCATCACCTAAAAATCCGGAACTCATGGTCAAGAGCGATTTTAAGGTTACGGAATCTTTTTTGGCACTATGGTTTTCGTAGGATTTTAAATCGTAAAATTCTTTCAAGAAGGCATCTTCATTTTTTATAAACCCATCTTCGATAGCTATGCCCATAATAGTAGAGGCGAATGATTTGCCGACAGATCTGGTGTCGTGTAAACTGCTTCTGGATGCACCATTAAAATATTCCTCAATTAAGAGTTCGCCATGTTTTAATACCACGATTCCATTGATATCCTTAAATCTACCTTCGGCAATTTTTCTATTGAGTGCTTCAATTTTGTCGCGGTCATAGTTGGTTTTAGAAATTTTCCACCCGCTATTGGGTTGTATTTTTTGAACGGGAACCATGCTTTCATCTATCTCTATTTTAGGAACGGTAACAGCGATATTTCCTGTGGCCAAAAGGGGTCCAACTTTTAGAGTATCGGTTTCTAAGTAAGACCTTACCTCTATGCTCAGGGTGTGATCGCCTTGGGTAAATGCATCTACCCCACCCCCCATTTTCATAAATCGTTGCCACATAAACCAACCCCAAAAATTTATTCGCTCTGGTGTTATTAAGGGTATGACCTGTCGAAGTGCTTCGGTCTTACGGGTTTTCGGCCCTGCACCCGTGTTTAAATTCTCAACATAGATTTTTTCACCGTCTATTAGATATGAAAATTGAAAATTTCCCTTCCGTAACAGTTCCTCTTCAGACAGGTCAGGTGCCAATTCTTGAAGTTCTTTTATGAGTGGTTTACTTAAGGTAAAAACAATACTAAGGTAATTGTCGTCATGTAGGTTGAGACTTTTTGAATATGGGGCTGAAGAAATCTTTGCCTCTGTAAAGTCTACTTTTGAAAAATATAAACTTCCAATCTCGTTTGCATTGGTATCATTCGCTTTTGGCTGACCAAAACCTCTACAAGATACCAATAGGCATGTAACAAGTACTATTAAAAGATTCGATTTCATAATTCTAATTTTTGATTTGATGAATACTATTTCTTTAAACCTTTTAGGATACTATGTGAATTAGGTTTTTAAACAATTGATATATCTAATTTGCAAGCTTTTCAACTGCGGGAACAATAAATTCGTTCATAATATCATCAGTGTACCAATGCCCTTCACTATTGCCGTAGTTTGTTGTAGTGATAACAACGGACATCTGTAATTCAGGACATGCCAGAACTTTATTACCACCATTACCAGACATGTAAAAAGATTTATACTTCTTGTCTTTACCAAAACTTTTAAGCCAAAGTAAATACCCATAATCAGTACCCTTTCTGACATTTGCTTTTGGTGACGATGCCTTTTCAATCCATGATGATGCAATAATTTGTTTTCCATTCCATTGCCCCTTGTTCAAACATAGTTGTATTAATTTCAAAAAATCCCTACTTCTATATTCACTACCTCCAGCAGTATTTAATATTTCAAGAGGTGTATAATGCAAGGAATAGTCTTCAATTGCCAATGGTTCAAAAAGATGCTTTTTCGCAAATTCTACCAAATCATCTTTAATGGCATTTTGTAAAATTTCTGCCATTAAAGCAGCTCCAGCAGTGCAATAGGTAAATGCCCGACCATAAGGCTGTTCCTCTGGTTTAGGCCCATAAGGATATGAAAAAATAGGAAGGTCCAAATAAAATTTAGCCCAATCTTCTATAAGATACATACGATTTTCATTGCCTCTAGAGTAATGATTCCAGTCACTACATTCTAGAGTAGAACTCATGGTCAAGAGATCTTCAATTGTAATTTCTTCTTTACGTTTATCAGGATTTCTTACAGGGAGTTTGTGCTGCAAATAGTCGAAAATCTTATCATTTTCAGAGGTAACATACCCTTGATCTATGGCGATGCCCGTTAATAAAGTTGCCATGGTTTTAGTGACAGAACGTGTGTTATGTTTAGAGTTAACATCATTTTCGTTGTAGTACTTTTCAAATAAAACCATTCCGTTATGGGCGACTAGTACACTTGTGATTTTTTCATATTTCCCTGAATTTATCGTACTGTCCATTTTTTGAAATAACGGGGCACCAACGGTATTGACCTTGTCAAAATCAATTTGTGCTGAAATATTGGTCAACAAGAAATAGAAAAAGGGGAAAAAGTAATGCTTCATAGCTTTCATGATTGTAATGAAAAATCAAAAGTAGCTGTTCCCCTATTCTGAAAATAGGATGAAATTAACATTACAGATGTTTATGGATCGTTTTTCTATAAGCACTTGGACTGCTATTAAAAATCGATTTGAATACCCGATTGAAATGACTTTGGTCAGAAAAACCCGTTTGATAGGCTATTTCAGTTAAGGAATCATTTGAATTTAGAAGTAGCGAAATGGCCTTTCTAAGTTTATGCTGTCGTATATATTCGCCAAGACTCATTGAAAGGTGCTTTGATGCCGCCCTAGAAATATGCACAGGATGTAATTTTAGCTCTTGGGATAAATATTCAAGACTAAGTGTGGTGGAATCATAGTGTAGCAATTCTTTCAAGCTAGCTACCCAGCTTGGATTCTTTTGGGCATTCGTATGTTTTAAATTGCCCAAAGCATCACATATTTGAAGTAATAAGACTTCAACGGAAACATCACTATAATCATCTGAAATCAAAAATTCGTGATATAGTTTTGCGAAAAGCAAATGCAATTTTGGGTTTTCGATGAGTTGGCTCCCTTCCAATAAATTCAGGGGTATTTCATTTTTTAATAGCCATTCCCGCTCAAACTCGAGATGGAAACCACTGGCATCTTCAGAATGTTTAGAGCCATAATGCGCCTCTTGCCAATTATTGAACATCAAACTACCAGCGGGGCACAATGATTTCACTTTCTTATTGCAGTCCATCATATTACCTTGTAGAACATACATAAAATAGGGGTTTTCATGATAGTGCCAATCCGTTTTTCGTTTGGTATTGTAATTATACTGCGAAAGTAGAATTCCGTTATAGGAAACCTCTAAATCCTTACTACCGTAATATTTTCCTTTTGTCAATATTTTCATCTTATCGCAAGGGTATAAATTTTAGCCTTTACCTATAAAGAGTCAATTTTTGACATTTTGTTACCGCCGTCTTTCTTTTTTTGTTTTTTCCATGGCCGTTCCCTCCACCTGAATACGTGTCCAATTATTTATATAAGGGAAATAGGTAGTATTTTCCAATCAAAAGGATGCCGTTCTTAAATTTTCGTAATACTCAAATATGGCAGTGCCCACAGGTAAGGTTACGACACTGATCAAATGTTTTCATGCCATCGAATTACAATGCGTAAAAAAAATGGTATTGTAACGTCAATAGGAATAGGTCTCCGCTACCTTATTGAATCTTAAGTTCCGTACCCTATCCGCACTTACCCTAAAGCCTTTTACCATATCTTCTTGCAGCTTGAACTCAAATGTCCCGAAAAACCAAGTATTACCTGAAAACCTATTTTTACCCAAAGGTGATAATCTTGTGCTTTCTTGGCGTTGATGTTTGGCAAGCAGCACCCCGTTCTCAACACTCAACTCATAAGATGTATGCAACTCGGGACTGTAATAAATGCCGGTATATTTTTCAAGTGTAGCATTATCCAATTTATACTGTATTCTTTTACCTAGCGTATTTTGTCCGTTATGGGTAAAGGTCAAAGTATCGAAATTTCCATTATCACCTTCAATAAAAGTAATGATCGCACTAATCCTTCTTATTTGAAATTGCTTCTCATTAAGTGTCTCTAATGGAAAGGTCCCTTGGCCTGTCGCCGTAATATATAGGTTTTCTTCTTTCTCATTAAATTCCATGATAAAACCTGGTTGAAGTTCAAATTTACCCTCGTACTTTTTTAAGGTCCCTTTGGCCACTATTCTAGTCGATTTTGAATCATTGGTTTCGGTTTTTAGGGGCTTGGCCATCTTTTCACCATCGAGATAAATATCAGCTATGGCATATGCTTTTTCATCAGCATTAAGTGACCCATCATTCGTGAGCACAATTACTGCAACCTGATCATCAGGAAACCTCAAAATCTGACTTCTATACCCCGCATCGGCACCTCCGTGACTTACGACCTGTCTTCCCTTGTGCATAGAAACTATTTGACCGCAGGAATAACCGATGGTATCCCCATTTTTTAAAATACCGGGCTTGGCCAACGTATTGAACAACGCCTGATTACCAACTTTTCCCTTATCAAAGTTGATGATCCATTTGCTTAAATCCTCAATATTCGTTCGTATACCTGTATTACCGACAATATCTTTTGAATTACGGATGCCCTTTTTGTAACCCACACCATCAAAGAAATAGGGACTGGCAAGGTCAGGTATGACCTTCTGATAGTCTTCAAACAAGACCGTACTTTTCATTTCTAAGGGCGTAAAAATGATTTCATCCAAATACCGATGAAAGGGTTTTTCTGATACACGTTCGATAAGTTCTGCAAGTAACATATAACCAGAGTTGTTATACGAGAAATCGGTCTCAGGTGAAAAATTCAACTCTTCTTGTTGGCCTAAAATTTTTAAGACGGCCTCCCTTGAAATTACATCTTCGATATTCCAACCGGCCATACCCAAAAGGTATGTTATCCCCCGTATTCCATGGGTATGTTGTGCCAAGGTTTTCACTTTAACAATTTCGCCAAAATCAGGTAGTTCAGGAATGTATTTTCTAATGTCATCCCCTAAATCCACTTTCCCTTCTTCAACTAAATGCAATAAGGCATACGCGGTAAACTGCTTTGAATTAGAAGCAATATTGAACAGCGTCGATGGGCTATTTTTTATACCAAACTCAAGATTGGCCAAACCATAGGCCTTTTTAAAGACGATCTTACCATCTTTTATAATAGCCACTGCGGCACCGGGGGTTTTATTCGTATTCCAGGTTTCAAAGAGATTATTTATTTGCTGTTCGGTATCGATATTAATTGCACTATCGTTTTTGTCTTGGGCATGTAGCATTACCGATTGTATCACAAAGAGTACGATTGCAATGGACTGGATAAATTGGTTGTTTTTCATTTGATTTGATTTAGATTCTATTGATTATTTCGGCGCCTACCTCCAATAACTTTGGCAGTAGCTCTTTATAAAGCAAATACCCATTATCACCATTGGTAAATATGATGACCCCCTTTTGTGACTTTGGTAGTAACACCACGACCGTATGAACTCCCGAATCACCCCCTGCATTATATAGGGCATATTCATCATTGGGTAAATCTGGAAAAATGAACCAACCAAGGCCCATGGCTATTTTTTCCCTAACCATGACCTGTGGTTTAACCATTTCTTGATAAGCACCCTTGGTAGTATTTAGTTTTTCAAAAACGTTGATTCCAAAAATTCCAAAATCCTCGATGGTGGTCAATACATTGTCAGCGCCATTTGGCTTTTTTTCCTTAGGCAGTTTATAGCTGTTTTTAAGGGTATCATGTCCTATGGCAAACCTGCTTTCATCAACATTTTCGTCCCAAGCATGTCTCGAGTCTTTCATACCCAAGGGTCGAAAGAGTAAAGAATCTGATAAACGCTGTAACGATATTTTAAATTTACTTTCCAGTGCTTTTCTCAGGTACTCGAAGCCTTCCCCTGAATATTTGAATTTCTTCCCTGGCTCAAAATGAAATTGAAGTTTGCCGGTAGCATCCATCCAACGCCAATTATTAAATCCACTAGTATGGGTCAATACATGCCTGGTCGTTAATTTCTTATGAAGGGAATCATTTATAATATCGGGGTCAACCCAATAGGAATATAACGGCTTGTCTAAATTCCAATCCCCATTTTCCACCAATTGAAGGGTAGTCATTGTAACAACGGATTTTGTCAACGAAGCGACATCAAAAATGGTATTATATGGAGCGGTAACATCTTTTTTGATTTCACCATAGGCATTTACTGCTATAAGTTTTCCATTTTCGATAATGCCCAGGCCCATAGCCGGTACCTTATACTTTTGCAAGAGTTCCATTATTTCTTCTCTATCCGCTAAACTTTCGAATTTAGTTTGGGCATTGAGATAAAATGAGAACAGCATCGCGGATATAACGAGTGTCTTAGTACCCATCTGTACTGTTTTTTTCAATCTTATAATTTAGAATAAGGCCCAAGCCACCAAAAAGGAAGGTAAATGCAAAATAGAATACGGGACTGTCCTGTACGCCAAAAAAGGTATTGACCAGATAGCCCATCAAAATTCCAAAACCGATACCGACACACAGCATTCCTATTTTTAAAGTAGTTGCAATAGTTTTGGTTTTATTCTCGATGGAACTCGCATCTACGCCTTTTTCGATCATAGCGCTTCGCTCTCGGTGTCTCGATTTTAGGTAGAAGTAAACAATTCCGAATATGGAAGTTATAAATGTTATTGGTACGATAATATCCCCGTTCATCACAATTGTTTTTGTTGTTATGGATGTGATGCAAGAATCTTGATTGAGGTTACACAAAATGGGAAGAAATTATTTTTCAATAAACCACTCGAAAACTGTAACGTGAAGGGAAGAACTTGCATCTTAATACTAAGATGGGTTTTAAAAACGACTTGAAATATATAGACAAGGTTAGGGAAGGAGACCTTGAGGCGTTTTCTCATCTAGTTGAAAAATATAAGGAAATGGTATATGCAGTAGCTTTAAAAATTCTAGAAAATGCTGACGATGCCGAAGATATTGCCCAAGAAAGTTTTATAAAGGCCTATGAGAACATCGATGCGTTTAAAAAAGAAGCTAAATTTTCTACCTGGTTGTATACCATAGCATACAGGTCTGCCCTTTACTATAAACGAAAGAATAAAATCAGCACTCGAAATCTACAAGAGCAAGATGATGAAGCGTTTCTAGCTACTGCCAATGTACAACTTGAAAATTTTAAGGTTGAAGAACAACAAAGGTTTATAAAATTGGCCATTGATTCTTTAAGACCTATAGAGCGGCTTCTTATAACACTATATTATATCGATGAAAACACCATTGAAGAAATAAGTACTATTACCGACTTATCTGCCACGAATATAAAAGTGAAATTATTCAGGGCAAGAAAGAAGCTAAAGAAAAGACTTGATGTCTTGCTAAGGGGAGAATCAAATTCAATACTATAAGATGAAACAAAAAGACAAACTTCTCATTCAACTTATCAAATCGGTTCCATCTGATAAACCAAGCCCTGATTTTACTGAAAATGTGATGGACTATCTCAAAGAAGGGCAAACACTGCTTAAAGAGAACGATTTCATTCATCAGTACAATTTCAAAAAGGAAATTCTTCATGATGTATCAGTCGATTTTACTCATAAAACTATGAAAGCGCTGAGAGACAAAGTTGAAAAACCTACTCTTGAACCCCTATCTTCAACAAAAGCGAACACTGTTCTCATCAGCATCATGACCATAATCTACATTTGTTTATTGCTCGATGGATTATTCTTCAATACTATTCAAGTATCTGAAAAAACTTGGTTGAAAATAGCGTGGTTTCAAGATTTATTCACCATACCGCCAGTCTTTTGGGTAAGTGTCGTCACTCTTGCTGCCTTGCTTTTCATGGATTCCCTTATTAAGAAAAGAAAAATTTCGTTTTAAAAATGCCATTATGGAAGTCATCAGCCGCTACTGGACTTTTAATTTTTTGGACAAGATCATAGAATTCAAATATGGTATGTAATCCTTATATAAAGACCACTCATCGAATAAGACCGGTTTAAAATACTTAGTGATATAGAAGCATCGTTAAAACAACCTAACCTCTAAATCCCAATTCATGGAAAACCAAGAAATTCCACACTTACCTCCAGTAATCAGTCAACTTGATGACCAGACCAGGGTCGCTTTTTACAAAAAAACCTATGCCCATTTAGCGGGAGCGGTATTGCTCTTTATCTTAGTGGAAACCCTATTCTTTCAAATTCCGGCAATTGTAGAACTTGCCATATCGCTTACAGGCGGTATTAGCTGGTTGCTGTTACTTGGGGGGTTTATGCTCGTGACGAACTATGCCGAAAAGCTGGCTTTAAAAAGCGATAACATACAAGCCCACTATGCCGGCCTGGTATTATATGTGGTAGCTGAGGCATTTATTTTTATACCCCTTATTTTTATGGCGGTAATGATTGCCGATGGCGGTGCCTTTAATATTCTATACCAAGCCGCTATTTTAACGATATCACTATTTACCGGACTCTCGGCCATCGTTTTCATTACTAAAAAAGATTTCTCATTTCTTAAATCGGCACTCACGATTGGCTTTTTTATTGCGCTAGGCCTAATCATCGCAGGTACCCTATTTGGTTTTGACCTAGGCCTTTGGTTCAGCGTCGGAATGGTGGTATTGGCCTCAGGATCTATTTTATATCAAACTTCGAATATGATTCACAAGTATCATGAAAATCAGCATGTAGCCGCTTCATTAGGGTTGTTTGCTTCATTGATGCTTTTATTTTGGTATATTTTGAGTATTCTTTCCAATGATTGACCTCATCGAAATACGATTCAAAAAGCCTACTTTATGAAAAGTGGGCTTTTTTTATCTGTTTTTTTTAAAGAAGTTTACGCAGCTTAAACGATTTGCGGTAAATGAAGGAAACAAGAATCAATAAATACCTTAGTGAGGTAGGGTATTGCTCAAGAAGGGCTGCCGACAAGTTAATTCAGCAAGGTCGCGTAACCATTAATGGCATGGTACCCGAAATGGGAACTAAGATTGTTGAGGGGGACGTGGTAAAAGTTGACGGGGAACCAATAATTGAACCCAAGGAAAAATCAGTTTATCTGGCTTTCAATAAACCTATTGGCATTGTTTGCACTACGGATACCCAAGTTGAGAAAGATAATATTATTGATTATATCAATTATCCAAAACGTATCTTTCCCATAGGTAGGTTGGATAAACCAAGCGAAGGGCTGATTTTTCTGACCAACGACGGAGATATCGTCAATAAAATTTTAAGGGCACGCAATAATCATGAAAAAGAATATGTCGTTACGGTCAACAAACCCATTACGGCCAATTTCTTGAAACAAATGCGTGGTGGAGTGCCAATTCTTGATACGGTCACCAGAAAATGTCATGTAGAGCAAATTGGCGAAAAGCAGTTTACCATAATCCTCACACAAGGTCTGAACCGTCAAATACGCCGTATGTGCGAATATCTTGATTACCGTGTGAAAAAACTAAAACGGGTTCGTATCATGAATGTGAATTTAGACGTTCCGGTCGGAAAATGGAGGCATTTAACCCCTGAAGAACTAAACGAGATCAATAAATTGGTTTCAGGTTCGTCGAAAACACATAACTGAAGTAAATCTCTTATTTTTTCAACAGATATATAGACAAGTCGGTTCGCTATTTTGCCAAAAAGTATCGTTGTAGAGCATTTTTTTAAGGTTAAAATGCAAAACCTATGAAAAATTCATAAGTATTTGTTCTAAACCTTTGTAGATATTTGTATGGTATTAACGTCCTAAATCCCGAATTATGATACGTAATTTAATCTACAAGATGTCTTTTGTCTGCTTTACGTTTATCATTAGTACCAATGTAAATGCACAGGTAAAAAATGATAACGAAACAAACAAAAGAATTGATGACTATCTCGAACTATTACAACTTGGTTATACAGAAGTTGAAATATTTCAAGACTTGGGCAATGTCAATTTTCTAACCGAAAATTACGACGCTGCCGCATTCTGGTATGAAAAACTCTTCAACGCGGTAGACAAAGAAACCATTAGTGATAGCTACCAAGAACGCTATGATTTTGCAATGAACAGTTTGAATGCCCAAAGCCCTGTTAAAACCAATGCTAAAGACTGGAAAGCTTCCATTAAGGCAGATTATACTTTAGAAAATGAAAATGGTGCTTCAGGAAAACTGGCGCAAGATTCCAAAAAGACCTTTACACCCTCAATGAGCATGACAAAAGACGGAAAAGTGGCATTTTTCAGTCAGGCTGTAAAGAAAAAACCGGAATATGGTATTTTTTCAAAAAAAGAGGTCGTACATGAAATCTACAAGGCCGAGAAAGTAAATGGAAAATGGAAAAATATCCAAAGGGTCGCAGTTTGTCCAAAGTATTACTCTGCAAAACACCCTACCGTTTCAGCTGATGGTAAACGTTTGTTTTTTGCATCAAACATGCCCGGCTCTTATGGTAAGTATGATATTTATGTCTCTGAAATCAAGTCAAATGGTGGTGTAGGTATTGCCAAAAACCTTGGCCCGAAGGTAAATACCAAAAAGAACGACCTTTACCCTACCCTAGCGGATGATTCCTTACTTCTATATGCTTCCGATGGTCGAAAAGGTTATGGTGGGTTAGATTTATTTGCAGTTCAAATGTCTAAGAAAAGGCTTGGTGAATCCATAAACTTAGGAAGTTCGATCAACAGTGATAAAGATGACTTTTCACTGGCCCTTATACCTGAAAAAGGTATGGGTTATGTCATGACCAACCGAGGAAAAAAGAATCAGTTAAGTCAAGTTGCGGTAAGCTATATCAGAGGTAATGGTAATGATAAGGAGACCAAGGATGAAGCGCAGCTATTCAAGTTATTGAATGACAATAGTGAGACGGACTACTCTAGCACCTTGTTTGAGAATTAATACCGATCTCTTTTCCACTATCAAACTACTTGATATCGATTAAAAAGATTACAAATCCCCAAAACCCCGAAAAGATGAACTATTTAAACCTACATAAGTGTAAAATTTGCCTGCTACTATTAGTTGCTCTTACCATAGTTCCAGCAGCTTTGAACGGTCAAGAATCCAACAATCAATTTCGTGTTGCGAGTCCTTTTCACAACCAATTGTTCTTTAACCGGTTTCTTATCAACCCCACCTATTCTTTGGTAAGGGAAAATAAATCGTATTTGAACGTGCTTATGAGAAACCAGGCTTCAGCATTTGATGATAACAATCAAAACTATTTTCTTGGTTTTAGCAATAAACTCGACAAGAATACGGCGTTAGGTCTTGGTGTCTATGGCCACTGGTCAGGTGTTGTACAAGAATTTGGCTTCAACGCCAACTATGCGACCGCGGTCAAACTAGGTGAAAAAAGTGCACTCGCCTTTGGGGCAAATATTGGCTATTTAAGTCAAGGGTTGGATAAAAACAGAATCATCATAAGTCAAAATGACCCTTTGATCGAAGATACCCGTAAAGAAAACAAAATTTCAATTGAACCCGGTTTGAACTTGACCTTGGGCAGTTTTGATTTTGGTGTA
This sequence comes from Croceitalea sp. MTPC5, assembly GCF_036985505.1. NCBI lineage: Bacteria > Pseudomonadati > Bacteroidota > Flavobacteriia > Flavobacteriales > Flavobacteriaceae > Croceitalea > Croceitalea sp. MTPC5. The sequence goes on along the minus strand of NZ_BTGQ01000001.1, from coordinate 388,083 downwards.
CACTTCAAAGACTTGGTCTCATATAATCAAACATCGAACGAGCTTATTACAAATTTCAATACCCAAAGCTTGCATTCCACAGTCCAGTATACGCACAAATTCAAGCATGCAGGCGGTATTTTCAAAGACGGTAGATTGATGCCGCTTGTTCAGATTGGTATGGATGAAAACCAAGAAATGCTATACACGGGTTCACTTTTAATGGATTTACCAAAGTTCGGTTGGTTACAAACAACATTTGACAATACGTATGGTTTCTCGTCTGGAATAGGCTTCAATTTGAGTAAAAAGCTTTCCCTTGGTTATCTGATGGAAAAAAATATCACTACCACAGGCGATAATCTGGGGTGGAACCATGAATTATCTTTGGGCTATTCATTTAATGATGATCTACGTGGTTTGGGGATCGATGTAAATATTGCCAGTTCAGAAGATGAGCGTGTTGATGAGATTGTACGCAACTACGAAGAGCAGATATTGGCATTGCGCGAAGAACTGAACAAAGAACCGATAATACCCGAGAACGTGAATAGCATTGCCTATCAGAACAGATTGGTTATTGATGAATTGATCTTACGCCAAGATTCCATTGAACGATCTAGAGACCGTATGCTCGAGAGAAGGTTTGAGACCATGGTGAGGCTCTTACGCCATGAAATGCGTCAAGAAAGACAGACATTACCCAAAGAGCGGATAAAGAGAAGTCGATACGCACAAACGGGTATCGCGGCAAATTCAGAAGAAAAAACCGGTACGGATACTAAATCGGATTATAGAAAGGAATTATTTGATGATTCTATGATAAAAGCAAAAAATCGGTCAGATGTTCTAGGCGTAGAAACAGGTTATTATATAATTGCCAATGTGTTCAAAAATCAGAAATATCTCAGATCTTTTATGAAAGACCTACAACAGCGAGGCTTGGATGCCAAGCAGTTTTATAACAAAGAGAATGGATTGCATTATGTTTATCTGGCCGATTTCAAATCTAAAAACGACGCTTCAATTGCCAACGTCAATCATTTAGACGGAGCATACGAAGATGATAAATGGATAATGGAAGTCTACAATCCGATAGCAACTGCTGAAATTACCTTTGAATAGATGCATGCTTAAAATATTACCAAAAGCTAACGGAAATCGGGGTTGATTTTTAGGGTCATTAGTTTCATAATGTGCCGAATGCTTTTGACAAGGGACTGCCTAAATGGGCAGTCCCTTTTGTTTGGTCTATTACGGATTCTTTAAAAATGAGTGTCGTTGGACGAAAATAACTACAATTATTTTTGTTGACTCAACAAAAAATTTATATTGAATCTTGAAAATAACTCAAATCTATTTTTCAAACCCCGAAAACCCCGAATTATGAAAACTCACAAAACCTACAAAAAATCGGTACTCGTACATCGGTATTATTTTAAAAGCAAACCCCCTTCATTCCACTTTTAGCTTTTAACTGATTCCCTTTAGGTGAATCACAAATTTGAAGAACCTTTTTACCTTTTGGTCTAGCATCTATTTTATGTTACCAAATCCCCTATGGAATAGTTTCGACTATATCTTTGGAATTTGGCATGAACATAAAATGGTAATGCCCAGAGGTTCTCATGTCTAAACTCAAAGAATTTCAACCCCAAATCTAACTCGTTATGAAAACGTTACCACTAAAGGTCATCGTAATAGATGATGACAAGAACATGCACGCTAAATACCAAGGATTTTTTTTCGGTTCAGAAGAATATGAACTTCTCGGTATTTATGACTCTATAGGCGAAACCCTGCTTCACTATAGAAAACGGACTCCCGATATTATACTTTCAGAGGTCTCATTACCAGGGATCTCAGGAATTCTGGGCATCGAACAGCTGCGAAAGAAAGATGCTTCGGTCAAAATCATCATGATAAGTACCAAAAGTGATTTTGATCTCGTTAAAAAAGCCTTTAAAAATGGGGCAAATGGTTATTTGACCAAACCAATAACCAGAGCACGTCTATTTCATGCCTTGAATTCCGTCAAACAAGATGGCGCTGCCTTAAGCTATGATGTGGCAAAAAAACTGATATCCACATTTCAGAAAAAACGGTACATGCTTTTATCCAAGCGTGAAAATCAAATTGTCGATTATCTAAGTCAAGGTGCAACCTATAAGAGCATTGCCGAAAAACTATTCGTGACTACAAGTACCGTGAACTTTCATATTCAGAACATTTATCTCAAACTTAATGTAAACTCGAAATCAGAGGCCTTGGAAAAATTGAGGCTACTTGATACGAACCAGCGCAAATACGCCTAGTACTCAAAATGACTTGAAAGGCTTATTGTTCTGTGCCCTTAGAGCGCAATCGAGAAATTCAGTTTCCCTATCTCGGTTGCGCTTCTATTACGTTTGCACCTTAATTACATAACACCTATTCCCTTTTAAAGACCCGAAAAAGCGAATTCAACTAATGGTTTAGTCACTTTGATTGAATCAATATGCCGCAAGGCCTTGTTCTTAATGCAACGAAAGTTGGGGTGTTGTACTATGGAAGTATGTAACTTGCTTGTCAAAAGCTTCAAAATGAAAAGGTAAAAACTAGTCTAGGGTCCAGGTTATTCAGCACGTATATTTTTATTTGCATTCATAATTTATTATTATTTTGGCCACTTTTTATGCATGAGATTCATTTATAAATAAATTCTTGAAAATCAACTATGAACCTTCAAAACAATCTTCGTACTGCAACAGGCTGGGAAATAATTGAAAACTCATTTGACCCAGAGCAGTTGGTTACTACAGGTAGCAACTTTATGATAGGTAATGGGTATATGGGTTACCGAGGTACTTTTGAAGAATGGGGTGCCAAAGAATTTGTAGCTTGTGTAGTCACGGATACTTGGGATCAAGCCGAGGGCAGCAGGTGGAGCGAGCTTTGTAACGTACCCAACGGATTATTTACCCAACTATTTGTTGACGGACGAATGGTATCCGCTTTTGACGGTCAAATTTCAAATTATTTTCGGGCCCTAGACATGTACCAAGGTCTCAATCAACGAAAAATGACCTGGCAACATACCAAAGGGGAATCTGTAGTTCTCGAAGTTGAAAAGTTTTCGAGTCATGCAAACCACCACCTACTCGTAATGAACTATTGCTTCAAGGCCCAAGAGAAGGGCAATTACCGACTGGTTACCGGTATTGACGGCGCGGTCTGGAGCATAAATGGAGAGCATTTCCAATCTTATAAGTCGTTACAAGAACATGACCTTATAGGCCTAGAACTTCATACTAGTGAATTGAATACCGAAATTGCTGTTGTCGAAGGAATAGCGCTCTCGGGTGTAAAACCTGAAAGCTCGAAAATTCGAAAAGAGGATAAATGCTTACTGCGGGAATTGGAATTCAAGCTAGAAGCTGGCGATGAAATCACGCTTCAGAAAGTGGTGTCCATTACCCATAGTAATGAGATAGAAAATCCCATAAAAACAGCCTTTGCTGAGGTAGAAGAAGGGTTAAAACTAGGATATGAGAATTTAAAAGAAGACCACCAAGACCATTGGAAGCGTTTTTGGGAACGCTCAGATATCAAGATTTTAGGTAACCTTGAGGCGCAAGTATTGGCACGGTTCAATATTTATCAGGCCTATATTGCCACACCGACCCACGACAACCTGCCAATAGGCGCACGTGGACTTTCATGTCAGGTATACCAAGGGGCCGCTTTTTGGGATCAAGAGACCTTTAACTTACCCATGTATAACTACACGCATCCTGAAATTGCAAAAAACCTGGTTACTTATCGCCATGATACCCTGCCCGGAGCAAAGCGAAAAGCGAAAAGACTAGGGTATTATGGTGCTTTTTATGCATGGACCAGTGGAAAGACCGGCGACGAATTGTTTCCAGATTACTTTTTTACCGATGTGCTAACAGGAAGAAGGATCCGCAATCATTTCAACTGTTGGCAAATCCATATTTCTCCAGATGTAGTATACGGTATCTGGTCGTATTACGAAGCTACACTTAACTGGGACTTTATGTTGCAGTATGGCGCGGAGGTCATTTTTGAAGTAGCCCAATTTTTAGTTTCCAGGGTACATTTTAAAAAGGATAAAAATCGATTTGAGCTCATTCGCTTATTGGGCCCCGATGAGTACCATGAAAATGTAGACAATAATGCTTACACCAATTATTTGACAAAGTATGCCATGGAAAAGGCCTGTTGGGTCTTTGATACCATGAAAAAGGATGATCAAGAGCGTCTATCCGCTATACTGGAGTCGATGGGAATCAATGAAACTGCCCTTGCCAATTGGAAAGAAATCGCTGAACTCATCTACCTTCCACAACCAGATTCAGAAACAAAAGTCATTGAACAGTTTGACGGCTATTTTAAATTAGAGGACATTAGTCCGGCCGAGTTACGTAAAAGGTTGATAGATCCAGGAGAATACTGGGGTTGGCCTAACGGAATTGCCGTAAATACCCAAGTTTTAAAACAGGCCGATGTAATACAATTACTCGCGCTGTTAGACGGTTTTACGAATGATGTGCTTACCGCAAATTATGACCACTATGAACCAAGAACGGAACATGGTTCTTCACTAAGCCCTAGCGTACATGCCTTGGTAGCCTGTAAGGCCAACCATCATGAAGAAGCGTATCGATACTTTATGGAGTCTTCTACTATAGATTTATATAATGCCAGTAAAAAGGTAATGAGTGGAGGTTCTTTTTTGGGGGGCATACATACTGCGGCTGCGGGGGGTGTATGGTTGATTATCGTTAAGGGCTTTGCCGGATTTGAGGTTACCGATAATGGCGTAAAGTTCAATCCTGCCCTACCCCAATCTTGGGACGGTTTAGAATTCAAACTATTGGTCAAACAGTGTTTGTTACATATTAGCATTGCAAAAAATTCCATCATGGTAACCAGTGATGACGATAATGGGCAAAACATTACGGTGACACTACCTAACCAAACACAAGCACTTAGGCCTGGAGAATCTTTAAAAGGGTAACTATAATACCCTAATTCAAAGTAATACTACAGTGTTTCTGTTTGTTTTCAAGGTTTTGTGACCAACTTTTGCACTTCATATGGTTTTCTACAATTGGTAACAAAAAAGCCCTGATGAAATACATCAGGGCTTTTTTTATTAATGATTTATTATCAAGTTACTAGTACACAACGACAGTCGTTGTTACAAGATTACTTCACTTCTTCGAAATCTACATCTTCAACGTTATCGCCTTCGGTAGCTCCATTACCAGCACCATCAGCACCAGCACTTGCTGTTGGGTCTCCCCCAGCCTGTTGTGCCTCAGCTTGGGCCTTATACATTTCTTCAGAAGCCACCTTCCATGCTTCATTGATTTTATCTAAAGCAGGAGTGATAACGGCCAAATCTTTCGTTTCATAAGCTTTCTTCAGCTCTTCCAAAGCATCTTCAATTGGTTTTTTCTTATCATCCGATAATTTATCCCCAAATTCTTTCAATTGCTTTTCTGTCTGAAAGATCATTCCATCTGCCTCATTTAATTTATCGGCAGTTTCTTTAGCTTGTTTATCCGCTTCAGCATTGGCCTCAGCCTCAGCCTTCATCTTCTGTATTTCTTCTTCAGTCAATCCAGATGAAGCCTCAATACGGATATCTTGCGATTTACCAGTAGCCTTATCCGTTGCCGATACCTTAATAATACCATTGGCATCAATGTCAAAGGTCACTTCAATTTGAGGTGTACCTCTTGGCGCAGGTGGAATTCCATCTAAATGGAATCTACCTATCGTTTTGTTATCAGCGGCCATTGGGCGTTCACCTTGCAAAACGTGAATCTCAACCGAGGGTTGATTATCAGCTGCCGTTGAAAATACTTGCGATTTCTTGGTAGGAATCGTAGTATTCGCTTCAATCAATTTTGTCGCAACACTACCCATGGTTTCAATACCAAGTGAAAGTGGTGTTACATCCAACAATAATACATCTTTGACATCACCGGTCAACACACCACCTTGGATTGCAGCACCAATGGCTACTACTTCATCAGGATTTACCCCTTTAGAAGGTTTTTTCCCGAAGAATTTCTCAACGGCTTCTTGTACAGCAGGTATTCTTGTAGAGCCACCTACCAATATGATCTCATCGATATCACTTTTCGAAAGTCCCGCAGATTTCAAAGCGGTTTCGCATGGTTCTATGGTTCGTGCCACCAAATCAGAAATCAATTGCTCAAACTTTGAACGAGTCAATGTACGCACCAAGTGTTTAGGTCCTGATGCAGTAGCAGTTACGTAAGGTAAATTGATTTCTGTCTGTGCAGAAGACGATAATTCTATTTTTGCTTTTTCAGCAGCCTCACGCAAACGCTGTAGGGCCATGGCATCGTCACGCAGATCCATACTCTCGTCTTTCTTGAATTCCTCAGCCAACCAATCAATGATTTTTTGGTCTACATCATCACCACCAAGATGTGTATCACCATCTGTGGCCAATACTTCAAAAACACCGTCACCCAACTCTAAGATAGATACATCATGTGTACCACCACCAAAGTCAAAAACAACGATTTTTTGATCGGTATCTTTTTTATCCAATCCATAAGCCAAAGAGGCGGCAGTCGGTTCGTTGATAATCCGTTCTACGGTCAAACCTGCAATCTCACCTGCTTCTTTGGTTGCCTGCCGTTGCGAATCGTTGAAGTAAGCCGGTACGGTAACCACTGCCCTACTCACATCTTGACCCAAATAGTCTTCTGCGGTTTTCTTCATTTTCTGAAGGATCATTGCCGACAATTCTTGTGGGGAATACATACGGCCATCAATATCGACCCTTGGTGTATCATTGTCACCCTTAACCACTTTATAAGGAACCCTATTTGCCTCTTTTGAAGATTCTGAGAATTTGTTTCCCATAAACCTTTTTATGGAATAAATGGTTTTATGTGGATTGGTCACTGCCTGTCGTTTTGCAGGATCACCCACTTTTATTTCTCCACCTTCTACAAATGCAATTACGGAAGGAGTCGTTCGCTTTCCTTCAGCATTCGGTATTACCACTGGCTCATTACCTTCCATGACGGAAACGCAAGAGTTGGTTGTCCCTAAATCAATTCCGATTATTTTACTCATGTCTATATAGTTATGCTTTAATATTCTTTTTTCATACTCGTCCTTAGAAAGACAATGATCATGCCATGACTAAAAATCTGACAAGGTGACAGGTTAGTGGTTAGTGGTTAGTGGTTAGTGGTTAGTGGTTAGTGGTTAGTGGTTAGTGGTTAGTGGTTAGTGAAAATCAATGAATTTGAGAGTCATCAAAACTATTCTTCATATTTCCAAACTACCGACTATCCGCTGTTTACTGTTTACTGCACATTCAATGTTTCATACATTCCACATTCTTATCTTTGTGAAAACAAATCCGATCCATGGAATGTATCAGCGTTTTTGACATGCTAAAAATTGGCGTTGGTCCTTCCAGCTCGCATACCTTAGGGCCATGGCGTGCTGCCGAGCGCTGGATCAAAGAGCTGCAAGAAGAAGACCATTTTCAAAAAGTACAATGCATCAAAGTCAGACTCTATGGTTCCCTGTCGTTGACTGGTAAAGGTCATGCCACGGATACCGCTGTGATTTTAGGCTTATTGGGTACCGACCCTGTCAATATTCCCATAGCATCCATTACACCCGCAATTGAAAATGTAAAGACAACCAAAAAACTAAATCTTGGGGGTGAAATAGTCATTCCCTTTGATAACACCCTCGATATCATTTTTTTGAGGGAATTCCTTCCTTTCCATTCCAATGGAATGGAATTCGAGGCCCGATTGTCCTCTGGAAAAGTCATTTCAGAAACCTATTATTCCATTGGAGGCGGTTTTGTCGTCAAAGAAGAGCGTATTCATGCCAAAGAAAATAAGGAAGTATTTAAAACTTTTCCATTTCCCATTAAAACAGGTGCAGAGTTGTTAGCATATTGTGCCCAAGAGAACAAACGGATTTCAGAATTGGTTTTTAAGAATGAACAATCACTGCGAACAGATGCTGAAATAGATACCGACTTAAAACACATCTGGGAAACCATGCTCGAATGTATGTATACCGGATGTCATACGGAAGGCGTGCTACCTGGTGGATTAAATGTGCGGAGACGGGCCTACGATATGCACCAAAAGTTGAAGGGTGCCCTAAGTTATACCACACCACAAGAGTGGTTGGAAACCATTAGGGAAACCGAGGTCAAATTTCGGCAAATCATTAAATGGGTCAGTTGTTTTGCATTGGCCGTGAATGAAGTGAATGCGTCATTGGGGCGCGTGGTCACGGCCCCAACAAATGGAAGCGCCGGGGTTATTCCCGCAGTATTGATGTACTATTTGGTCATTGAGAACCATGATGGGGATTTTGACGATATCAAGCGTTTTTTATTGGTTGCGGGCGAGATTGGCAGTATTTTCAAGAAGGGGGCTACCATTTCAGCAGCCATGGGAGGCTGTCAGGCTGAAATCGGAGTTTCATCGGCAATGGCGGCAGGGGCATTGACCGAATTAATGGGAGGCACTCCCGAGCAAGTACTTTGTGCAGCTGAAATAGCCATGGAACATCATCTGGGGCTAACCTGTGATCCCATAGGGGGCTTGGTGCAAATACCCTGTATTGAGCGGAACGCCATGGGCGCCATCAAGGCTATCAATGCTGCCGAGTTGGCTATGGACTCAGACCCCGCAGCTGCTAAAGTTCCTTTGGATAAAGTGGTACAAACCATGTGGGAAACCGCTAAAGATATGAACAGTAAATATAAGGAGACCTCTGAAGGTGGCTTGGCAGTGGGTGTGTTCTTGAGCGACTGTTGATAACATACCGACCCCAAAACGACCAAAACGAAATACAGGAGTTAAACAATACGCCCCTATCCTATTCCGTTACTTTTAAAGCATAATGACACTCCTGTATTAAATGCAACTACATTGAAGATTCACAAACGTTTAAAACGGATGATATGGGCACTTCTTTTTGTGCCAATAGTTCTAACAGGGGTAGGTTACCTATATGTTCAAAGCAACCAAGCCGAGCTTATAAAAGAAGGGATTGCAAAACTTAACCAAGATCATGAAGGCCTTATTACCGTTGGTGAAAGTGAATTGACGCTCTGGGGCAATTTTCCTGATATCTCATTAAAAGTATATGACGTTCGAATTTTTGAGACGAAGCAAGACAACGCACCACTGATAATGGACGTAAAGGATATCTATGTAGGTTTTAATCTATGGGATATGGTAAACGGAAATTATGACATTCGTTCTTTATTGATAGAAGAAGGTGTTTTCAATCTTGTAATACATGAAAACAATACGACCAATATTCAAAACTCATTGGCCAGCACAGCTGGGACGGAAACGCCCACTACCAATATCCATCTGAAAAAGATAAAGCTTAAAAATCTGGATGTCCATACCTTGGATGAAGCCACCACCACTGATGTTGAAAAATTCATATACAACGGCGAAGGGGGCTTTACGATAAAAGATAGTATCATGGCCGGCCATATTGATACTGATTTTGAACTAAATGTGATAAAAGATGGGGATACGACCTTCATCCGCAAAAAACATTTTGAAATACATACCGACATAATATTCAATGACCATACGGGTATTCTTGACATACGACCCTCGGGCATTGTTATGGAAAATGGTGATTTTGAACTAGAGGGTTCCATAGATACCAAAAATGATGTAGACCTGGACCTCTCTATAAAAGGAACCAAACCGAATTTTGATATGCTCATCGCTTTTGCCCCAGCAGATGTAATTCCCGTTTTAGAGAAATACAGAAATGCTGGTGAAATCTACTTTAATGCGAATATCAAAGGAGCATCCAACAAAGGAAATAGACCGGCGATAACGGCTGAATTCGGTGCAGGGAAGGCATTTTTAGAAAATACCGAAAGGGCCAAAAAGATTGATAATATGGGCTTCAAAGGGCATTTTACCAATGGTATGAATAAAGACGCAAGTACCATGGAATTTTCCCTTGATGATATGACGGCCTCTTTGGAAAAAGGGGAATTCAAAGGCTCCCTTTTTGTGAGAAATTTTGAATCACCAGAAGTCGACATGCAAATAGAGTCGAATTTTAATTTAGGTTTTATTACAGAATTTTTTAACCTAGAGCAGGTAGAAGAGGTATCTGGGGAAGTTTCTTTAGCGATGAATTTTCATGATATCATCGATATCGACAACCCTGAAAAAGCGTTGGAAAAACTTAATCAGGCGTATTTTGCGGAATTGATCATAAAGAATCTAAGTCTGGTCACCAAAGAGCTCCCTGCCCCTCTTGAGAAATTGGATGTAAATCTCGTCATGAATGGTAAAGAAGCAACCCTAAAACAGTTTGAACTAGCATTGGGGAAATCAGATTTGTCGGTAAACGGTTTTCTGTCTGACCTACCTGCCATTGTACACCATACCGACATACCTGTCGAAGCACATTTGAATATTGCCGCGAATACCATTGATATTGCAGAATTGACGCGTTTTTCAATTCTAGATACTATCCAAACCGGTTTTGACGAACAGATAGAAAACCTAAGTATGGGGCTTTCTTTTAAATCCTCTGCAAAAGACTTTACAGAATCGGAGTATTTGCCCAAAGGGGAATTTTTTATCGATAGCTTATATGCAGACTTAAAGCACTATCCGCATAAATTACATGATTTTCATGCTGATATCATAATCGATGACAAAGACTTGCAACTTGTGGATTTTACGGGTTATATCGATGATAGTGATTTTCATTTTAATGGATTGGTACATGAGTATGCCTTTTGGATGCAACCACAGCTTAATGGAGATGTAGCTATGGATATCAATCTTACTTCAAATAAGCTGAGATTGGAAGATGTCTTTTCATACAAAGGTGAAAATTATGTTCCCGAGGAGTATCGGCATGAGTCATTCGATAACTTGGCATTGCATTTTTCGGCTAACATGCATTATAAAGATGCTGCCTTACATTCCATAGACCTGGCTTTGGACAAGTTGAATACCAAAATGAAATTGCACCCACTGCGCTTTGATAATTTTAGGGGTAACATACATTACGAAGAAGAACACTTGGTGATAAAAGATTTTCATGGCGAAATAGGAACCAATGATTTTAATTTTGATCTCAACTACTATTTAGGTAACGATGAAAAGATAAAGAAAAGGGATAATTACCTTGCGGTAAAAGCAAATTATATTGACTTTGATGCCCTTTTTAAATTTAATTTGGATACACCAAAACCAACAGAAGTGGTGGCGTCGAAAACAGCAGATGTAAAAGTGCACGCTGATGCCTTCAATTTATATGAACTGCCATTCACCGATATGCAATTAAAGGCAGACATCGCCCACTTTATCTACCATAGAATAGATCTTCAAAATATCAAAGCGGCCATAAGAACAACACCAGACCACTTCATTTATATCGATACCCTTACTATGGATGCAGCTGGCGGAAACATTCGTTTGAATGGATATTTCAACGGTAGTGATCCAAAACACATTTATATGCAACCAGATTTGGTGATGGACAATATTGATCTGGATAAGTTCTTGTTCAAATTTGAAAACTTTGGACAAGATCATCTCGTTTCAGAAAATCTACAGGGCAAGCTCACCTCTAGAATCAAAGGTAAGATCAGGGTATACCCTGATATGGTGCCAGATTTAGACCAATCTACGTTGGAAATGGATGTAAAAGTACTGAACGGAAGGCTGAAAAATTACGATCCGATGCTGGCGCTTTCCGATTATATGGGGGATAAGAACTTGCAAAACATTCGGTTTGATACATTGCAGAACAGTTTGGATATCCATAAAGGGAAGATTACGATTCCGGCTATGACGATTGAATCCACTTTGGGGCACATAGAGCTGTCCGGTACGCATGACAACAATCAAAATATCGATTATTATTTACGTATTCCCTGGAAAACGGTAAGGAAAGCTGCTTGGCAAAAATTATTTGGAAGCAAGAATGATACTATTCCCAATTCAAAACAAGAAGATGAGATCGTAGAAGTGGATACCAGCAGAAAAATAAAATACCTTAACCTTAAGATCAAGGGCAACATAGATGACTATAAAGTCTCATTGGGCAAGAAAAAAGAAGACTAACTGTGGATTTAAATGTGATTACAACATGGTTAAAATGCAGCGTTTCAATGACGATAACAGCCAAATCTTTCGATACCTATGCAACTATAAAAAGCCATAAACCAAGCGTTACGGTATATTTGAACAACGGTCAGTTAAAAATCACTTATGAAACGGTCTTGTATACTTCTATATTCCTTTCTTTTACTTTTGGTTTTTCATCTTCAAGCTCAAACATCACAAGATACTTTGGCAATCAGACAAGTGGCGTTAGATTATATCGAATCGCAACATAATGCAAAACCAGAACAATTTGAACGTGCTGCCCATCCTAGAATGGTAAAAAGGACTTTTTGGACGAATAAAAAAACCGGAAAGGAATACTTACGGGAGACTTTTACCGATGCTATGATCTTACTTGCCGAAACTTATAACGCCGAGGCAGACAGGTTTCCAGAAAATCCAAAAAAGGAGGTAATTATACTTGATGTTTACGACAAAACAGCTTCGGTAAAACTCATAGCGGATGAATGGATTGATTATATGCACATTGTAAAACTGAACGGCAAATGGCAACTGGTGAATGTATTATGGCAATTTAATGATTCAAAGGCCCATTAAACCGGCAGCAATCAAGCTATAGATTAAAAAGCTTGAAAGTGTCAATCCTCAAGACATCCTGCCCTACCCCGGGTATCAATAAGGTAGACGATCTTCCAATCTCCGTCAAAGTTGACCATCTGAAAAGAGTTGATACCACAATGCGAGAATTCACCATTGATCCAAAACTCATATCCTACCCAAGCATTCGCCATGGTACGGTCAACCTGAATAGACCAAGAGGTCAGTTTTTCTTGAAATTGAACGCTATCCGGTATGCTCACAATGGAGCGGTATAGGTTCTCGATTTTTTGTGACTTGAACTGGGTCTCCCCCGCTTTGTTTCTTCCGGTGGTTTGCAATAAAACATTGTCACCAACTACTTTTTTCATGGCAACCGAATCTTGATCATGAAAAGCATCAAAAAAGGTTTCCACAACTTTTTTGACCTCGGCTTCTGCATCATTTTGTGCGGTCAAAAGAGTTAGACAGCCCAAAAACGATATCAAAAAAATGGCTTTCCCCATAAACAGGACTTTTTATTGAAATCCAAATTAAACAAATCTGCTTACATTTAGCCTTCCAAACCTTATGAAATGTCCGTAGCGAAAAAAGAGTACAAAAGGATCACGGTAAAATCATTGATTGAAATGAAGCAAAATGGAGAAAAGATCTCGATGTTGACTTCGTACGATTACTCAATGGCCAAAATTGTGGATGCAGCTAAAATCGATGTCATCTTGGTAGGTGACTCGGCCAGTAATGTGATCGCCGGCCATGAAACCACACTGCCCATAACGCTTGATCAAATGATCTATCACGCAAGTTCCGTAGTGAGGGCTGCAGAAAGGGCTTTGGTCGTTGTTGATATTCCGTTTGGTAGTTATCAAAGTGATTCAAAGGAAGCTTTACGTTCGGCCATACGCATTATGAAAGAAAGTGGCGGCCATGCGGTAAAGGTAGAGGGGGGGGATGAAATAAAGGAATCCATAAAGCGGATTATCGGTGCGGGAATACCCGTAATGGGCCATCTGGGACTTACACCGCAATCCATCTATAAATTTGGCACCTATACCGTTCGTGCCAAAGAAGAAGCCGAGGCCAAGAAACTGAAACAAGATGCTAAAATGCTTGAAAAATTAGGATGTTTTGGCTTGGTATTGGAGAAGATTCCCGCCAAATTGGCACAAGAAGTTGCCGAAAGCATTTCCATACCGGTAATTGGTATTGGTGCCGGCAATGGTGTTGATGGACAAGTATTGGTCGTACATGACCTGCTTGGAATGACCCATGAATTCAATCCGCGTTTTCTGCGACGCTATATGAACCTTTATGAGGAAATGAGCAATGCCATCGGGCAGTATGTAGCTGATGTAAAAAGTAGGGATTTCCCCAGTGAAGATGAGCAGTACTGAGTCGATTGATCTTAAAAAATAAACAGTTGTCAAATAGTAAGCTTTCAAAGCCTGAAAACCTTCAGGTTCTTTACGAGGACAATCATTTAATCGTAGTCAATAAAAGACCCGGTGATATTGTACAGGGTGATAAAACGGGTGATACCCCATTAAGTGAGGTGGTCAAAATCTACCTGAAAAAAAAGCATAACAAACCCGGAAATGTATATTTAGGGGTGGTCCATCGGTTGGATCGGCCCACGTCGGGTATCGTGGTCTTTGCCAAAACCTCAAAGGCCCTTCCTAGATTGAACAAATTATTTTCAGAAGGAAAAACAAAAAAAACCTATTGGGCCGTAGTCAAAGAAATTCCTAAAGAAACGAGTGCCAGTTTGATGCATTGGCTGGTTCGAAATCAAAAACAAAACAAGTCTTACGCGCATTCGAAAGAAGTTCCAAATAGTAAAAAGGCCATTTTAGAATATCAGGTAATCAAAAAATTGGATAACTATGGTTTACTTGAAATCGATTTGAAAACCGGGCGTCATCATCAAATTAGGGCGCAATTGGCGGCAATAGGATCTACAATTAAAGGGGATTTGAAATATGGTGCGGACCGCAGTAATAAAAATGGTAGTATTCATCTTCATTCAAGGGAACTGGCCTTTCAACACCCAATAAGAAAAGAAGAAATCAATTTTAAGGCGCCTCCCCCGAACGACCCGATTTGGAATGCGTGTTTATAACCCGTGGTACTTATTAAGACTTGCCTTATAACGCTCTGGTATTAACCCTAGGCGCTATTTTTCGTAAGATCGAACGCTTTCGATTACGACCGAGCTAAGTATAAAAAAACCACCTAGGACGGTCCATAAAGAAGGAATTTCCCAAAGAAACACCATGCCGATCAGAATGCCATAAATGGGCTGTACACTGCTTAAAATACTGGCCGTGGTCACCGAAAAATGTTTGAAGCTATTCAAGAACAAGGTGTGTCCGATAGCAGTTGTAAGCAATGCGAGCACCAAAATACTAGGCCATTGTGATTCTAATTCAGAAAATTCATTAGTGAAAAAAAAGGGCGAAAGAAAAATACCGATAATGGCCATTTGAAAGCACATTAACATGGACCCGTTATAATTGCCGACCCTATTTTTTAAAATCAGGTTTCGCATTGCATAAAACAATGCCGATAATACCCCGATACCTACAGCAATGGTATATGAATTTTTGGCATCAAAAGAAGGTACTAAAAAGTAAATACCAGTTAGTACCAAAAGTCCAAGAAATAAGTGAACCCTCTCAAACTTTGTTTTCAACACTATGGGTTCTAAAAAGGAGGTCAATATTGGATACGTAAACAAAGAAAGCATCCCTATAGCTACATTAGACAGCTTAAGGGCATAAAAATAGGTCAACCAATGTAGGCCCAACAGAATGCCGCTGAGGATAATGGGAAGAACATCCTTCTTGGACACTTTCAAAGAAAAACCACGCCATTTACAGTAGATAAAGAGTATCAAGAAAGCTAAAACCGCCCTAGCAGCGATCAATAAGGGTACCGATAGCTGAATGTACCGCCCCAAGGCCCCAGACGTGCTGATAAATAGCATCGCCGCATTGATTTCAAGTAAATGTCTGATGCTACTATTGCTAAACTTCAAACTGCGTATTATCGGGTTATGGCCATCGCTTTCTCCCTAATTATCGTGGCAACGGGTTTATTTTGAAGATGGCTCTCAAGCCATGACAGAATATCCAAATAAAGAAATGCCCTTTTTTCATAAGGATGGTCCTCATATTTTTTGAGTTCGTTGTATAACTTTTGAAACTCATTGCGTAACTCATTCGGGTAGATGTCGCCCAGGCTCCTTAGAAATTTGATCATCTCTTTTTGTACGGCCTGTAAATCATTCATTTTCAATAAAAATTTATACGTGCTCTTTAGTTGAATCTCAAGATGATAATCCATACCTGCCTCATAATGTGCGACCAGGCTTAAAACACGCGAGAAACACATGAGGTCTTCACGCATTTTCAAATTCTTGTTTAAGATTATCCTTTTGAGATAAGCAATACAATTTTTATTGTCACCATTTCCAAAATACAGACAGGCAATTTTATAATACAATAACATGATATGGTGTTCATCGATCCTATCTCGATGCTTTTTGATACCGTATTCAATAATAGTTACCAAATACAGTCCTTTCTCAAAAGTACCTTCTAAAAAATGTAGGTTTAACTTGTTGGAATTCAAGTATAAAAAAGCGAGCGAGACGATATTGTCATTCTTCGAAAACTCCTTATTGTTGACGATTTGCTCTAACCGCTCTAAAGTCTCTTTGAATTGTGAACGATATTTAATGTAGAACATCGACTCCAACAAATAATGATTGCCTTTTAAAAAGAAGACCGGGTTTAGGTAGATCATCTCTTCATTATCATAAAAAAGGTCTACCCATTTACTGGCGTACTTGTATGATGATAGAAAATCTTGTGTTAGAAAACTATACCAGAGATACGCCTTGTAAAGCCATAATCTTTCTCGAAAACCCAATGTTTCAATATCATAACCCGGTAGGTGTGCATCAAAATAGTCTTTTACGTTTTCTAGGTCTTCATCATTTCGTACATAACCAACTTTGAGCATCATACTGTACAACTGTAATGACAGATTCGACAGTTCGCTGGTCATCACATTATGGTCTGATAACTCTTTTGCCTGCCTAGAAAGTTCATCTGCCCTATCAGGTATACTTCGTGTTATATATTGTGTTTCTATGACCTTTTCAAGCTCTACGATCTCATAGGCAACGTTCTTTTCCTCATTCTCGATCGCATTGCCCTTCGCCTTATCCAAAATTTTAAGGGCTTGCTTATACAAGCCTTTTTGATACAGGATAGTTGCAAAATCCAACTGCTCGCGAATTTGTACCCGGGTATTTTGATTTACGGGGTTCAGCCTCAGACTTACCAAGATTTGCTTGTACAAATGCGCCTTTAGATTGGAAAGCTGCGCTTTTTTCACAATATCATTCTCTAAAATTTGACGCTCATTGTACGCCTTCATTTTATCCAATAAATTGAACAAAGCCAAAAATTTAGCGTCCGTATTGACACCTAATCGCCCAACGTAAAGTTTGAACTGTCTTTTTTCAGATTTTGAAAGTGATTTCACTAAAATGAATAGCGCATCCTTTGGGGTATTTGTCATCGTAAAAAAAACTATTTAAGTATTTGTTTTTCAAGTTATTGAATACCCTAAAAAACAATTTAACGTTGTAATGCGACATAGGCCTTGAAAGTTCTTGCACATCACTGTTTTATATTCGTGTTATTGAGTTTAAACTATCCTGAATGATGAGTAAAGATAAGGTACAAATTTTTGACACCACACTTAGAGATGGAGAACAAGTACCCGGTTGCAAATTAGACACCAAACAAAAATTGGTCATAGCCGAACGGCTTGATGAATTGGGTGTTGACGTGATTGAGGCCGGTTTCCCGATTTCAAGTCCAGGAGATTTCAAATCAGTACATGAAATCGCCAAGTTGGTTAAAAATGCCACAGTTTGCGGACTTACCCGATCCGTTAAAAAGGATATCGAAGTGGCTGCCGAGGCAATCAAAATAGCGAAGAGGCCTCGAATCCATACAGGAATTGGAACCTCAGACTCACATATCAAGCACAAATTCAAGTCTACCCAAGAGGCCATTATCGAACGTGCCGTTGCAGCCGTTAAATATGCCAAAAGTTTTGTAGAAGATGTTGAATTCTATGCCGAAGACGCCGGCAGAACGGAAAACGAATACCTTGCCCGTGTTTGTGAAGCAGTCATAAAAGCAGGGGCAACAGTTTTAAATATTCCTGACACAACAGGATATTGCCTACCTGATGAGTACGGTGCAAAAATGAAATATTTAAAAGAAAACGTCACTGGTATTGAAAAGGCAATACTTTCTTGCCATTGCCATAACGATTTAGGGCTTGCAACGGCAAACTCCATTTCTGGGGTCATCGGTGGTGCGAGACAAATTGAATGCACTATCAATGGTATTGGTGAACGGGCAGGGAACACTTCTCTAGAAGAGGTAGTAATGATTTTAAGACAACATCCAGACCTAAACCTAGATACGAACATCAACAGTAAATTATTATACGATACCAGTTTGATGGTTTCTGAAAAAATGGGGATGCCCGTACAGCCCAATAAGGCTATTGTTGGATCGAACGCCTTTGCCCACAGTTCAGGTATCCATCAAGATGGGGTTATCAAAAATAGGGAGACCTACGAGATCATTGACCCGAAAGATGTCGGTGTCAGTGAGTCATCCATAGTGCTTACCGCAAGAAGCGGCCGTGCAGCATTGGCCTATCGTGCCAAAAACGTGGGCTACGAATTGACCAAATTACAATTGGATGCCGTTTACGAGAACTTTTTGAAATTCGCAGACCGTAAAAAGGAAATCATTGACAGCGACATTCATGAAATCGTGGAAACCAGCAATATCAACCTCGAGAGTTTAGCTTGAGCCCAATTTGGCATTGGTATGGATTTGAAAATCGCACTATTATCGGGTGATGGCATTGGGCCGGAAGTTATGGAACAGGCAGTTAAAGCTTTACAGGCCATTGAGGAAAATTTTGGGCACAACTTCAGTTATAAAGAAGCAGTCGTCGGTGCCATTGCCATTGATAAATTTGACGACCCGTTACCCGAAAAAACCTTAGCCCTGTGCAAAGAGGCCGATGCCATTCTTTTTGGGGCTATCGGTGACCCTAAATATGACAATGACCCCAGTGCCAAAATACGGCCTGAACAAGGTTTGTTGCGATTGCGAAAAGAGTTGGGTCTCTTTGCGAATATCAGACCGATAAAAACATTTCCGACTTTAGTGGATAATTCCCCATTAAAAAAAGAAATCATCTTAGGAACCGATTTTACCATTTATCGCGAATTGACCGGAGGTATTTATTTTGGCGAGAAAAAAATCAACGATAATGGTACAGTGGCATCAGACCTTTGCGAATACTCACAAAAAGAAATCAGTAGGATCGCGCATCTGGCCTTTAAAGCTGCCAAGAACAGGAATAATAAACTGACCTTGGTGGACAAGGCGAACGTTTTGGAATCTTCACGCTTGTGGCGTAAAGTGGTCTCTAAAATCGGGGAGAGTTATCCTGAAGTAACCTTAGACTATCTTTTTGTAGATAATGCCGCGATGCAATTAATTCTGAACCCAAGTCAATTTGACGTTATTTTGACCGAAAATATGTTCGGCGACATCCTCTCGGATGAAGGTAGTGTTATTGGAGGCTCCATTGGTCTTTTGGCATCGGCCTCAATCGGTGAGGACAATGCCCTTTTTGAACCTATACACGGCTCGTACCCTCAAGCAAAGGGCGGTAATATTGCAAACCCCGTTGCTTCCATATTATCCGCGGCAATGTTATTGGAACACTTTTCCCTTTACGAAGAAGCCATGGTAGTTCGAGAAGCCGTGGATAAGTCATTGGAAAAAGGAATTGTAACACCAGACCTACATGCAGGCAGCAAGTATGGTACATCACATGTTGGTGATTTTATAGCCGACCGCATTGTCGAAAACCATGATGACCTTAATATGAACGATGAAAATATCGGGTTAGGAAAATCAACGATAATCTGATTATTCAGCCAGCAATTCATCAAGGGTTTTGGTGAACCCTGCTTTGAACGCCTCATATTTTTCACCTGTAGCTGGCCCGTTGAATCCAGTATGTATTTTTCTGACAGTTCCTTTTTTATCAATATAGATGGTGGTTGGATAAGACAGTACATGATTCAGCATCGGTAATTTTTCATTGGCTTTCGTTTTATTGGAAGTCCCTATCTGTGCCAATAGTATAGGATATGTCACCCCTACCCTACTTCGCAACCGTTCGATGCCTTTAAAAGCTTTTTCCTTGGTCTTGGCATATTCAAAAGCCAACGCGACCACCTGTAGTTCTGGATTCGGATTATTTTTCAAATACTCCACGTAAAACTTGGTCTCATCCAAACAATTTGGGCACCAAGTACCCATAATCTGTACCAAGACCACTTTATCGGTGAATCGTGCATCGGTTAAACTAATCAGTTCCCCTTTTTCGTTCGGAAAGGTAAAATCAAAACTATCGTATCCTTCCTTTAAGAAAGTAAGTGTATGGGCATCCGGTAATTCATAGGCATCATTTCTTTTCGCCTTAAAATTTTCGAGGGAATGGTTGCCAGAATAAAATTGTCCTACCAAGGTACCGTCACTGACAAGTGCCTTGAACAAAAATACATGCGCCCCATCAAAAGTCGAAAGCTTTAGCTCGCTGCCATCGACAACACCCTCAAGGTATCTATAATCACCGGTTTTAGTACGAATGGTACCGGTGACTTTATGGTCATCTTGATAGAAGATGCCTTTGGCAACATAAAGACTGTCCGTTCCGTAATTGAAAGTGGTTTCCCATATTCCAGAGACATCAACTTTTGCCCTTTCTTTCGTTTCGAACCTTGCACGTTCACCATAAGTGGCTTTAAAGGGCACCACCCTATTCAAACTTTCTTTGATGAAGTTCCCCGAAATATCGGTTTCTGAAAAACGCCCAGAGATATATCCTTCGAAAACAGGCATTTTAATAATGATGGAATCGCCTTGTGTCTCAATTTCATCAATTTCGACTACTTCCTCAGAATTACGAATTTTGATAAGGTAACCGGATTCTTCAGATTCCGAAACGCTAAAATTAAAAGGTAGCTCTTCATCTGAAGCTACTTGCATAGTCCCATGCCATTCACCGGTATTCAGCTTTGTCACTACCTCATTCTTACAAGCAAAAGCAGCTAAGACCAAAATCAATATCAAAAGTCGTTTTCCCATAGTCGTTAAATTTCGCTATTTAAATCGTAAGATTTTAAATTCCTTACAAATTTTAGCGGATTCTTTGTCCGCAATTCACATTGAATGTCAATGACCAATGTTTTATATTTGCTGATTCTAAAAATGGCCAATGAAAATTTCATACAACTGGTTGAAACAATTTTTACAACTGGATTGGGAAGCGACAAAAACCGGGGAACTACTTACCGACCTCGGTTTGGAAGTTGAGGGAATCTCGAGTTTTGAATCCATTAAAGGCGGTTTGAAAGGTATCGTTGTTGGCCATGTGCTAACCTGTTCAAAACACCCGAACGCAGATCGATTAAAACTGACCACCGTTGATATCGGCAGTGGAGACCCTGTTCAAATCGTTTGCGGTGCCCCCAATGTGGCCCAAGGCCAAAAAGTTCCCGTGGCCACCATAGGCACTACACTTTACACTAAAGAGGGGGAGGCATGGACTATTAAAAAGGGTAAGATTCGGGGTGAAGAGAGTCATGGTATGATATGTGCCGAAGATGAGCTCGGTTTAGGTGACAGCCATGAGGGCATCTTGGTCTTAGATGAACATTTTGTGCCTGGTACACCTTGTAGTGAAATTTTCAATATTGAAATCGATCAGGTATTTGAAATAGGCCTAACCCCAAACAGGGCTGATGCCATGAGCCATTTTGGTGTCGCACGTGATTTAAAGGCGGGCTTAGAACAGCAAGAAGTCGCACTCAAGCTGCTCACACCATCTACAAGTAACTATGCGGTAGACAATAGGTCCCTAAAAATAGATATCGAAGTAAAGGACAATACCTTAGCACCCAGGTACTGTGGTGTGACCATTAGTAATGTCATTGTTCAAGATTCCCCTGATTGGCTTAAGAACAGGTTGAGGTCCATCGGCCTTTCACCAATAAACAATATCGTAGATATCACCAATTACGTTTTACACGAACTTGGCCAACCCTTACACGCTTTTGACGCATCGAAGATCAGGGGCCATAAGGTAGTGGTCAAAACCTTAGCCAAAGGAACGAAATTCACGACTTTAGATGGTGTTGAACGAGAATTACACGAAGATGATCTTATGATCTGTGACCAAGAGAAGCCCATGTGTATTGCAGGGGTTTTCGGGGGTATCCATTCTGGCGTAACCGAAAATACGACTTCCATATTTCTTGAAAGTGCCTACTTTGATCCCGTGGCTATACGCAAGACCGCGAAAAGACATGGTTTGAATACGGATGCCTCTTTTAGGTTTGAAAGGGGAATTGATATCAATCTGACCGAGTATTCCCTGATACGGGCGGCGCAGTTAATCAAAGAGATTGCCGGGGGTGAAATCAGTTCAGATGTTCTTGATCTATACCCTAATAAAAAGAGTGATACCCAGGTTTTTTTGACCTTTGAAAAAGTCAATAGACTTGTCGGTGAAAATATTGACCACGATACGATCAAATCAATATTGGCGTCGTTGGAGATCAAGGTTAACAATGTCACCGAATCTGGCCTTGGGCTTACGATACCCTCATATCGAACCGATGTGCTTCGCGAGGTAGATGTTATTGAAGAGATTCTAAGGGTTTATGGCTATAACAAAATCGGGTTCAACGAAAAGTTTACCGCTTCGGTTGCCAGTACTTCTCGATTTGAAAATCATCGGTTGCAAAATATCGTGGGTGACTTATTGGCTTCTCAAGGCTTTTTTGAAATAATGACAAATAGTCTTGTTACAAAAGAATACAGTACCTATTTAAACGAAGAAGATGACACCACATTGGTCGAAATGTTAAATCCCCTAAGTGCCGATTTAGCCGTTCTTCGAAAATCAATGCTATTCTCTAGTCTTGAAACCCTGGTCTATAATCAAAATCGCAGAAAACATGATTTGAAGTTTTTTGAGTTTGGAAAAACCTACGGCCGACAAGGCGATACCTATGATGAGAAGTTTCACTTATCCATCATCATGACCGGAAACCAATCTGCGTCAAATTGGGCATCGCAATCAAAAGCCACTGATTTTTTCTTTCTTAAAGGGGTTCTTACCGGGGTATTCGACCGATTGGGTATAAAGGGAACCAAAGAAGTTGCCATTGCGGACACCTTGTTTTCTGAAGGCCTTGAGATTCACCACAAAAGGCAAAAAATCGCTGAATTCGGAATCATAAAAAAGACGATAGCCACGGGTTTTGATGCTAAAGGTGTCATTCTGTTTGCTGACATAGATTGGGAAACCGTACAAAACCTGGTAAAAGACAATTCCATCACATTCCATGAGATACCAAAATATCCGGAAGTAAATCGAGATTTGGCCTTATTGTTGGATGAGAATGTCAGTTTTAAGGAAATTCGCGAATTGGCCTTTCAAACGGAAAGGAATCTACTCACTGACATCGCATTATTTGATGTGTACACCGGAAAGAGCTTACCAAAGGGGAAAAAGTCTTATGCCCTGAGCTTTACCTTACAAGACACTTCCAAAACCTTGACCGATAAACAAATAGACAAAACCATGTCTAAGCTTCAACAAGTCTTTAAATCAAAATTGGGTGCAGAGCTGCGGTAAACCTTAGCTATTTAAAGCTCTGTTGGTAGTATTACGGTATCTATTTCGTGAATAACACCATTGCTCTGGCTGGCGTCGGCTACGGTAATCTTTGCAGTATTGCCCAAAGAATCCGTCAAGATAATATCAGTACCTTTCATGGTGGCTGTAATTTTGGCACCTTGAACGGTAGTAAAACTTGCCGAACCTCGACCACTACACATGGCACGCAACATTTTCGAAGCTGACAAATTGCCGGCGACGATGTGATACGTAAGTAAATCTTTCAGCACTTTTTTGTTGTCTTCATTAAAAAGATGCTTAAGCTCTTCAGAAGAAAATTTAGAAAAGGCATTGTCAGAAGGTGCAAAAAAAGTGAAAGGACCACTTTGGCCCAATACTTTTTCCAAATCAGCCGCTTTCACGGCCGCGAGTAAGATTTTATGGTTTTCAGAATCTCCCGTGGTCTCCATAATGGTCTTCTCATTTACGACCGGATACACCGAAGGGGTCAACACGGTCAAAGACTTGGTTTGAGAGAAAAGGGATAGGGTAAAACATAGAAAACCTATGATGTAGAGGGGCGATTGGGGACTTTTCATTTTCGTTCGAATTGTTAATTGCATTGATATTTTCACGTGTTCCATCGATGAAATACCAAAAACATCGGTAAGATAGCACAATCAACTGTAATCGGGAATCAGCCCCTATGCACTTCATAGAAATTAACATAAATTTAACATATGAATTAACGACCTCTCCTATCGACAAAAAAATCATTTAACTAATTTTGAGTAATTGCTAAAAAAGAAAATAATGCTTCCAAAGACGAACATTGAACGTGAGCTGGCACGTATCAAAGCCAGCACGACCCCTTCGAACGAGATTTTAGATGCGGTTTATCAGATTTTAAAAGAAGATTTCAACAAAGAATCTGAGATAGCATCGCGTTTAAAATCCAAATCAAATGTTGGTATTACCAATAAATTTGATTTCGAGCTAATGGAGAGTCCTAATATTTATCATATCTCACAGATCAAAAAGATTTGTATTGAGTACCGACTACGCTTTTTAGATTCAAAATATTTTAAGGGAAAAATTCCGCAAAGTGGTATTTCAAAAATAAAACAGCTTGAAAAACTTCATGGTATTGAGATCAAAGGCTTTAAGATAATGGCCCCCTCGAAACTTTTTAAGTTGGAAGATAAGGATGATCCCCTTTTGTTTGCACCCATCGGTAATGGCTATTATTACCTTATACACAAATGGGGAAACGATTTACACCCGTTGCGAAAGGCATTGGTCTGGCCTTTCAAAGGGATAGTGAATTTGACTATCACTACGTTATTAATTAGCTATTTGGCCACCTTGCTGGT
The DNA here is from genome assembly GCF_036985505.1 of Croceitalea sp. MTPC5. Classification (NCBI taxonomy): domain Bacteria; kingdom Pseudomonadati; phylum Bacteroidota; class Flavobacteriia; order Flavobacteriales; family Flavobacteriaceae; genus Croceitalea; species Croceitalea sp. MTPC5. The sequence continues at coordinate 363,158 of NZ_BTGQ01000001.1, read as the reverse complement.
TCCTTCCGGGCTTTTTTCAAAATCGGATACCGCAGCCGAATTTTGGATAATTTACTTTTTCATGTTCAAATCAATTGCGGCAGTAGTGATTTTCTACGGTTTTGCACTTGGTAAAAACTTTAATCCGGTAATCTGGAACAGTAAGTATTTTAATGCATAATTAAGCTGGCACAGCGTACATCTTGTCCCGTTGTGCCTTGATACCCTTATCTGACATATACTCGTCGAAGGTAAGGTAGCGGTCAATTGTTCCCTTAGGGGTCAGTTCAATTATCCTATTGGCAACGGTATGCACGAATTCGTGGTCATGGGTGGTCAAAAGTACCGTTCCCTTAAAATTTTTGAGTGAGTTATTGAATGCTGTTATACTCTCAAGGTCTAAGTGGTTTGTGGGTTCGTCAAGCAACAAGACGTTCGCACGAAGTAACATCATTCTACTCAACATGCAACGCACTTTCTCACCCCCCGATAAAACCGTGGATTTTTTTAGTGCTTCTTCGCCACTGAATAACATCTTACCCAAAAAACCCCTAACATATACCTCTTCACGTTCTTCTTCGGTTTTGGTCCATTGTCGAAGCCAATCGACCAAATTCATGTTCTCATCAAAGTACTTATCATTATCTGCCGGCAAATAAGACTGTGTCGTGGTCACACCCCATTGCAATGTTCCCCTATCGGCCTCTTTATTGCCGGTAATGATCTCATAGAATGCCGTTGTAGCACGGGAGTCTTTTGAAATAATGGCCACCTTATCCCCTTTTGCAAGATTGATATTGATATTGTCAAAGAGTAAGTCGCCATCATCAGAGGTGGCGGCAAGTTTTTCGATATTCAGTATTTGGTCACCTGCCTCTCGTTCACGCTCGAAAATAATGGCCGGATATCGCCTACTGGATGGTTTGATATCATCGATTTTTAACTTATCCAACATTTTTTTTCTGGACGTAGCCTGTTTACTTTTTGCAACATTCGCACTAAAGCGCTGAATAAACTCTTGCAGTTCCTTCGCTTTTTCCTCTGACTTTTTATTTTGCTGTGCCCGTTGTCTAGCCGCAAGTTGACTACTTTCATACCAGAAGGTGTAGTTGCCCGAATACAAATTGATCTTACCGAAATCTATGTCTGCAATATGGGTACAGACCGCATCTAAAAAATGACGGTCGTGAGAGACGACGATAACCGTATTCTCATAATTGGCCAAAAAGTTCTCCAACCAATTAATGGTATCATAATCAAGATCATTCGTCGGCTCATCCATAACCAAAACATCAGGATTACCAAACAAAGCCTGCGCCAATAGTACCCTAACCTTCAATTTAGAATCCATGTCGGCCATGGCCGTGTAATGCAAATCTTCGGTTATGCCCAAATTGGAAAGAAGTGCCGCTGCATCACTATCGGCATTCCAGCCGTTCATTTCTTCAAATTGCACTTGAAGCTCCCCAATTTTTTCAGCGTTTTCATCGGTATAATCGGCATAGAGGGCATCAATCTGTGTTTTGATCTCAAATAACGGTCTGTTACCCATGACTACCGTCTCTAAAACAGGATGTTCATCATGTGCATTGTGGTTTTGTTCAAGTATGGACATACGCTTACCCGGTTCAAGATGCACATGACCCGAGGTTGGATCTTGTTTTTTTGCCAATATTTTTAGAAAGGTCGATTTACCCGCACCATTAGCGCCGATGATTCCGTAGCAGTTACCCTCGGTAAACGATACATTTACCTCATCAAACAAAACCCTTTTTCCAAATTGGACTGATAAATTGGATACCGAAAGCATGTGTTATCTAATTTTTTTTGCAAAAGTAGCTAAAATCGGTCCTTTTGACAACACGACATCGTTTAATAAAGTCGTTCCCAGATGCTTTTACAACATTTAACTAGGCCTTAACAGCCAAGGTTTTTATCGATTATTAGATTTGTTTTCCTAAAATGGTTTATGAGATTACTTTTACTCATCCTTTCCGGTTCTGTTTTTTTAGCTTGTACCGGTAAAAAGGCATCTTCTGATACGGTTTATTTCGGTGGGGAAATTGTAAACCCATCAAGTGAGTATGTCGTTTTATATAAAAATGATGTGATTTTGGATTCTGCAAAACTTGACCAGAACAATAGGTTTGCATTTTCTTTGAAGAACATTGACGAAGGGCTCCATCATTTCGACCATCTACCTGAACAACAATATGTCTATCTTGAACGAGGCGATAGCATTCTAATTCGTCTCAATACCATGGCATTCGACGAATCGCTGGTGTTTTCAGGGTCAAATGAGGAAGTGAACAACTTCATGATAGAGATGTTCTTGAATTATGAAGACGAAGAACGTTTGGTATATGCCTACTATCAACTTTCCCCTGAGGATTTTAGCTCAAAAATTGATTCATTAAGAGGTCAAAAGTTGGCGGAACTTGAAGAATTTATTGTTGGTGAAGACCTTTCTGAAGAAGCGTATTCCATGGCTAAGGCCACCATCGATTACAATAGTTTCCTCTACAAGGAAAAATACCCTTTTTACCATAGAAAGAAGACCAATGAAGATACATTCCATCAGTTGAAAGGAGATTTCTATGGGTATCGCAAAAATCTGGACTTCAATAATTTAGACCTTGCCTATTTCAAACCATATTATGATTTTATGATCCACCATTTTGGAAATATCTCATATATGAACTGTGTCGAAAATTGTAATTCGAGCAAGTACCTTTCGAAAAAGAACCAATTGCACTTGAATCGACATAAAATGACCCTTATTGACAGTTTGGTCGATGTGAAGGAACTTCGGGACAATCTGTTCAGGAATGTGGCCATGGACTATTTACTGAAAGTGCATGAGACCAATAAAGATTGCCATGCATTCATTCAAGAATTTGAATCCCTTTCTGAAAACGATATTCACAAAGAAGAAATTCGAGGATTATACCATTCCATTAATAATTTGCAGGCCGATAAGGAACTGCCAGATTTAAAATTGGAGGATATCGATGGAAATATGATTTCTTTAAAGGAAATGTCAAAAAGTAATAATACCCTGTTCTATTTTTGGACCGCTTCCCAAAAACGACACTTCAAAAACGTATTGCGACACATTGACAAGATCAGCAAAAAACACCCTGATTTCAAGTTCGTAGGTATCAATTTAAGAACAGGCAGAAAACAATGGGAAAATCTAATACGGGAAAACAAGCTTGATACCACCAATCAATATTGGAGTGATAATTTCAATACCGTTCAAGCAATGCTGGTCATCGATAACCTCAATAAATGCATCATTAGCGAAGATACCGTTATCGTAGATGGTTTCGCCAATGTTTTTAAATCATTCTAAAAATAAAAACCCCGGTCTTTTGAAAACTCGACCAGGGTTTTGATTCCTAAAGGATCGTGTTACGAATTTCCTTTATTATAATCTGCCAAGAATTTTTCCAAACCTAAATCCGTAAGAGGGTGTTTCAATAAACCATCGATTGCCGACAAGGGCCCGGTCATAACATCGGCGCCAAGTTTGGCACAATCGATGACATGCATGGTATGTCTAATCGATGCCGCCAAAATCTGGGTCTCATAGGCGTAGTTATCATAAATGAGGCGTATTTCTGAAATAAGGTTCAATCCATCCGTAGAGATATCATCTAGACGCCCTAGAAAAGGGGAGACGTACGTTGCTCCTGCCTTGGCCGCCAATAGGGCTTGCCCAGGCGAAAAGACCAAAGTACAGTTGGTTCGAATACCTTTATCTGAAAAATACTTTAACGCTTTTACACCTTCTTTGATCATCGGTACCTTAACGACTATTTGTTCGTGTAACTCGGCCAGGGCCTCACCTTCTTTGACCATTCCGTCAAAGTCTGTCGAAACTACCTCGGCAGAAACATCACCGTCGACAATAGCACAGATATCCATATAGTGTTTCAAGATATTATCATGACCCGTAATACCCTCTTTTGCCATTAAAGAAGGATTGGTGGTCACCCCGTCTAAAACCCCGAGCGCTTGGGCTTCCCTAATCTGATCTAAATTGGCCGTATCAATAAAAAACTTCATAATGTTCTATTTTTGTTTAATTGTTTACTGTTTTAAAACTACAATTTATAATGGTTCAATAATAATCTTTCATAAACCTTATCCGGTAAAAACTTTTTTAAGACTACCGAAAATTTCTGCATAAAAGTGCCTACCTTATAGTGTACCCTCGGCTTTTTAGCCTCCAGAATACCAACGATTTTCTCAGCGACCTTTATCGGATCTTCAGCAGCATCAACATCATCGTTGATCATTTTCAAGGTCTTTTCATAACTGTGATATGCTGATTGCCCTGATACAGGGGCATGATAACGCCCTGCGGCGATATTTGTTGCAAAATCACCCGGAGCCAAATTTGTAATCGTTACACCAAAAGCTTTTGTCTCCATCCTCAGAGCCTCTGTCGTTATTTCAAGGGCCGCCTTACTTGCTGAGTAAATTCCGCGATAGGGCAAACCCATATATCCGGCGATTGAGGTAATGTTGATGATAAGACCGGCACCTTGCTTACGCATGTGCGGTAAAACGACCTGTAACATTCGTAACGGGCCATAGTAATTGGTATCGAATGTCTTATGCACTTCTGCAATTGGGGTTTCTTCGATAGGCCCTGTTATACCAACACCTGCATTGTTGATGAGAATATCCAAGCGTCCCTCTGCTTCGATAAGTTTTGTTACCGCTGCCTCAATGGAAGCTGTAGTAGTAACATCCAGTTCCAATAAATTAAAATCGGTGAAGTCAGGGTTTTTAGCCAAGTTTCTTGTCGTACCGTAAACGGTATACCCCTTCTTTTTTAGAAAAATACCCGTCGTTCTGCCAATACCGGAGGACCCACCAGTTATTAAGACTACTTTTTTTTCCATATTACAAAGTAAAACTAAAATTGGGGTTATGCCTATGGAAAACCTTAACTTCTGGGTACAAAAAAAGGCAAGCTACCTACATCGCACCGCTACGACCACATACCCTTGCTGTGTTCCCACCCTGGGGGATTCTGCAGGAGCTGGTCGTGTAGGACTTGCCGAGTGCAAATATACGTCCTTTTAAATTTGTTGCAATCGTATTACATGCTTAATTTGGTCTTTATTTTAAGTTTGAAAATACTATGAATAGCATGAAATTATCCTTTGTCACAATCTTGTTTGTTCTCATCAACTCATGTGGGGGTACTTCTGATGCAACCCAACTATTTGATATTCAATTAGAGGGTAAAAAAAAACAATTCCAAAAAGGACAGTCCGTCGGCGTTGCCATACGTAATAAGGAGCAGAAGGAAATAGGTGAACCAGAATTCAGCATTGATGGTCAGGTTATACAGAGGGTGAACGGTAAGTTAACTTTCAATATCAAGAAATTAGGCAGTAAAACACTGATAGCAAAAATACCCTACGACAATGAAATTGTCGAAATTTCAAAGAATATAAAAATACTTGCTGAAAAAGCCCCTGAAATATATACCTATACTATAAGTAATACCTACCCCCACGACCCAAGCGCGTATACCCAAGGTCTAGAGTTCAGCGACGGTGTTCTCTACGAGAGCACGGGAAAAAAAGGATATTCTACCCTACGTAAGGTGAATTTTGAATCAGGGGAAATCTTGCAGACCGTTAAATTGGAAAAATCCATCTTCGGTGAAGGCATTACCATCTTAAAAGATAAGGTTTACCAACTTAGCTGGCAGAGTGGTATCGGTTATGTCTATAATAAATCGGATTTGAGTAAGATCGAGAGCTTTACTTATGGCAACAGTAAAGAGGGATGGGGGCTTTGCAACGATGGTGAAAAATTATTTAAAAGTGACGGAACCGAAAAAATTTGGTTTCTAGATCCCCAGACCTTGGTTGAAACGGGACACATCGAAATAGTAACCAACAAATCAATTTTCAATAGGGCCAATGAATTGGAGTATGTCGATGGAAAAATCTACGCCAATGTCTACGGCAAAGAAAGTATGATGATCATTGATGCCAGTTCTGGTGCCATTCAAGGGGTCATTAATTTTGGCGGCTTAAAAAAGCTGATTGACAAAGGGGAACAATGGGACGAGCAAAATTCAGTATTGAATGGGGTTGCCTACCACCCAGAAAGAAAGTCATTCTTTGTTACCGGCAAAAACTGGAACAAGCTTTTTGAGGTGCAAATACAGAAAAAAGAGTGATGCGAACCTATACAATGCTAGTAAAGGTCGAAGAAACCGATTTAGATGAATTGCAGCACGTCAACAACATCAAGTATGTAGAATGGATTCAAAAAGTCTCTAAAGACCACTGGTTACAAGTTGCAAAGCAAAATGCACTTCATGATTTTATCTGGGTGGTAAGGGAACACAGAATAACATACTATAGCGGTGCAAAACGCGACGATGAGCTAAGAATACAAACAGAAATCATTCATTCTAAAGGTTCTATTTCTACCAGAAAAGTAAGCATGCGAAACAATAAAACCGATCAATTGGTTGTTAGTTCAGAAACCGATTGGTGTTTGCTCAATGCAAAAACCATGAAACCTACAAGAATACCGGCTTCTATTAAAAATTTATTCGCCGCCCCTTGAAAATAAAAATAGCGACATATTTTGGTTGTGGTATCGTCTTACTATTGATGGGCATCACCTCATGCCGAAAAGACTTTGATTTTAAAGCATCATCGGGCAACCTACAATTTTCAAAGGATACCGTTTACCTTGATACCATTTTCACCAATATTGGCAGCAGTACGTATACCTTAAAGGTCTATAATGGAGAAAATGAGGATGTTTTCATCCCTTCGATAAGATTAAGAAATGGTCAAGAAAGTAGTTATCGTCTAAACGTTGATGGCTTGGCCGGTAAAGAATTCACCGATATTCCCTTATTGGCAAAAGATAGTATGTTCATCTTTATCGAGACTACCTTTGATATTGGCACCACCAATGAAAATGAATTCTTATATACCGATGCCATTCAATTTGAGGGTAACGGGGAAAACAAATCGATTGAACTGGTAACTTTGGTCAAGGATGCGATTTTCTTATACCCACAAACCTTCGACGATGGTATGGGGGAAACATTGCTTTTGGGCGAAGATGAAAATGGGGACGAAATTCGGGTCGAGGGTTTTATATTAGATGATGAAGAACTCAATTTTTCAAATGAAAAACCGTATGTGATTTATGGGTATGCCGGGGTTACCGAAGGCAAAACCCTAACCATTGCCCCCGGTTCACGTATTCATTTTCATGAGAATTCTGGAATATTAGTGGGTTCTGGTGGCAGTATTCAGGTCATGGGTGCATTAAGTGAAGATAAAGTGTTACTTGAGAACGAGGTAATTTTCGAAGGCGATCGTCTAGAACCCGTATTTTCAGATGTTGCTGGGCAATGGGGTACGATATGGATAACCGCGGGTAGTACCAATAATCTTATCGAGTACTTGACGCTGAAAAATGCCAGCATCGGTTTATTGGTCGATGGGCAAACCGGTCTTGAAAGCCCTTCACTGATTATACGTAATAGCCAGATTTACAATAGTGCAACAACCAACCTTTGGGCCAGAACGGCAAAAATCGATGCCCAAAATTTGGTTTTGGGAAATTCAGGTGCCGCATCGCTCTACTGTAATCTTGGCGGTGATTATGATTTTAAACACTGTACCATTGCGAATTACTGGAACTCAGGGTTTCGAAACGCCCCTGCCCTATTGATAGACAATTCGATAGACTTTGCAGACGGCACCAGTATTGGAGCCGATCTGGAAAACGCCTCTTTCTCAAATTGTATCATTGAAGGTAATAAAAACATAGAATTGGTGCTTTCCAATAACACCGTGAATCTTTTTGAATACACGTTTCAAAATTGTGCTTTACAATTCAATGATAGCAACGGTGATTTTAGCGACAATCCCTTATATGATTTTGATAATGACACTTTATTTGAGGCACTTCTCTTAAATGGAAATCCAGAATTTTTAGACCCTACGAACAACCTTTTTATCTTACAGGCAAGTTCAGGATTTCGGAACCTGGGCAATCTAGAAACTGCCCAAGAAGTGCCCGTGGATCTTTTCGGCGTTTCGCGTATTTCAACCCCCGATTTGGGTGCATTTGAGCTTTTGGAGTGAAAATGACCCTTGAAATTCAGTATTTTACGTAAAATCCATAGTTTTTTTGTGGTAAAAATGCAACCCATATTCATTTTCCGTTAGTAATTTGGCTGTATCTATTCAGACATGGATTACAGCTATACCATAATTGACGCCAACGCGGCGACGAGCCTGCAACTGCAATCACAATTGCAAGAGTATCCTGATTTGCGTTATTCTGGCACCGTGTCGAATTGTACCGATGGGTTAAACCAAATATTGAAGTTCTCACCAGATTTGGTACTGGTCAATTTGACCAATAATGCTTCAAAGTGTTTTCAAATGGTGGTAGAGTTGCACCAATACCTACCTACCCTACCCCTAATGATCGGTGTTTCTAAAACTGAGACCCATGCCTATAAAGCCATTAAAAATGGCTTTTTTGATTACTGGTTGTTACCACACAACGAATTCGAGATTCGCAAGACGATTCTAAAACTAAGAAAACAAGAACCACAAGAAGTAGCACCGACAAAACTTTGTTTGAAAACCTATCGCGATTACCATTATATTGACACCAATGACATTCTATACCTAAAAGCAGATAATAATGCCACTGATTTCTATATGAAAGATGGCAGTAAGGTAAGCGCTTATAAAACCTTGAAATCATTCGAAGAGTCATTGCCCGATAACTTCATTCGCATACATCAAAGTTACATTTTGAATACCGACTATGTGTCCCGTATCAATTACGGAAAGTCTACTTGCACACTGAATACCACAGAAGACCACCTACCTTTTTCAAAGTCATATAAAGAGCGTGTCGACCTTCTGAAAAAAAGGCTTTCAAAAAACACGATAGCCTCTCTTAAATAGTACGATTCTCACAAATTTTGTGCTTTCACTAATACTTTTCTGTCAAATACCAGCAGAAAGATGGGTTGTTCATGAGCCTTTTGGGTTGTTTTTACATTGCACCCAACAACAACGATTAAGAACAATTAATTCCCCTAATTTAAAAACTCAGAAAAATGAAAAAAGTATTAAGTATTGTTGCAATTGCTATGATGACTATAGGTTTTGTTTCTTGTGAATCAGAAAGTACGGCAGACCAAGAAGAACTTTTTGTGAATGCTACAGACGATGATGATAAAGTCGATCCAAGAGGAAATTAAATAATAATATCTGTATAGAAGCCCCAAACGATGACGTTTGGGGTTTTTTTGTATCTTGTCTGTAGGGAAAGCGTTACAAACACGTTTACACTACTTATGAAAATTAGGACAAGCTTATTCTTATTCCTGTTATGTATTATAAAACAAGGATATTGTTTCAGATATCCGTCTCAACATTCAAATATAACATCGGATAGTATTCAAATTTGGATAAAATGGGCGAAGGACAGTGTCGGCCTTGATAGAAATGAACGTTTGATTATTTTCAACAAAGCTATCGAAGAAGCAAAAACCAAAAATTCAAAAGTTCTTTCCGATATATCTTTTGCAGCGCTAGAAACAAAAGATTCGATTCTTTTTAAAAAGATAAATAAAAAAGTTATTAAAATCTCCAATAAGGTTGGGGCCAAAAAATCACACGGGCTTGCCCATTGGGATTCTGGGGATTTTTATAAAGACAATCAACCAGACAGCGCTTTCTATCATTATCAAGAGGCATATAAAATCTTTACCAGCATTGAACTTGATTCCGCAAGCCTCCATTATCCAGGTGGACTTCTCTTGGCTATAGGTGATTTAAAGGATGATAGTAAAGATCATATCGGGGCAGAGAGAGATGTCATCCGAGCAATCCAGTATTTCACTAAAGTTGAGAGGCGTGACTGGTTATTTGGTGCTTATAACTCTTTGGGGGTAGTTCAAAATGGGCTTAAAAAATTTGATAAAGGCTTGGAATACCATCATAAAGCAAAAGATTTTATCCAGTATGCCCCTAAAGGTCGACACTTTGGTTACCAAACCACCAATGCAAATAATATTGCCTCAACATATCTCAGAAAAGGTAATTTTGAAAAAGCCTTTGAACTCTATATTCATTTGGAAAAAACAGAAGGTTTACGTTATAAAAGACCTAAGTTGTACGCCAAAGTCTTGGGCAGTAGGGCATATTCTGGCTTTATGAGTGGTCTCAACGACTATCAAGCTTTAGAAAAAAGCTTTGTGCAATCCAACAAGATGTTGGATAGTATAGGTTATATCTATGATAAAGCTAGAAACTATGAATACCATGCGCGTGTACTCGCCGCCAAAAAAGATACTTCCGCTGCGATTCAAAAAGCATTGCTTGCCCGAAAAATTGCCGAAGAAACCAAGAATAATGATCGCTTATTGAGTTCATTACAACTCTTGACTACTTTAGATAAAAGAAATAGCGCCACATATGCCCGATCGTACTTTGATTTGAGTGAAACGCTACAACTTCAAGAACGTAGCATTCAAGATAAATTTGCGCGCATTCGTATGGAGACCGATGAGATCATTGAAGAAAATGAAACCCTTTCGCGGCAAAAGCAGCTTTATGGTGGTATAGCACTTGGTCTTTTGGTTTTTGGTATCGGGGTGTTTACGATAATCTCACAGCGAATAAGCAACCAACGACTCAAGTTCAAGCAAAAGCAACAAGAAAGCAATCAAGAGATTTACAACCTTATGCTCAGCCAACAAGGTAAGATTGAAGAAGGGAAAAAATCAGAGCAAAAAAGGGTCTCTGAAGAATTGCATGATGGTATTCTGGGGCAAATGTTGGGCATACGATTGATTTTAAGCGGTTTGAATGACCGTACCGATGAAGCGGCCGTTTTGCAAAGGGGCGAACTAATCGAAAAATTACGTGAACTCGAAGAGGAAATCAGAACCATCTCTCACGAATTGAATGCCGCGGCTTACGAAAAGGTCGATAATTTTACGAGTGCCATCAAAGAATTGATACAAAATATCAGCGATTCTGCTGCTGTAAGGATAACTTTTGAGTACGACAAAGCACTCAACTGGGACCAATTAAAAGGTGATTTTAAGATCAATCTGTATCGAATTATTCAAGAATGTATTCAGAACTGTGTGAAGCATGCAAAATGCGAAAACATAGTTGTTAATTTTTTTAACAAAGAAAAAATGTTACATTTAACAATAAGTGATGATGGTATCGGTTTTAATACCGCTAAAGGTAAAAAAGGTATTGGCCTTCGAAACATCACTTCTCGAGTTAAAAAATTGCACGGACAACTAAAAATTGATAGCAAAAATAACATAGGGACTGTCGTAACCATCGACCTACCAATGGTATTTGCCCTTGATGGTAGTCTAAAACAAGAAGAGCTGCATGAAACCATTCAAGCAGTATAAACTTTACCTTATCTATGAAAACACTTCGAATTCTAGCCGTTGACGATCATGAAATGACCATGCTTGGTTATAAATTTATTCTTGAACGGATTGTTTTTGACGATTACAATATTATTGTCGACACGGCAAACACCTATGAATCCGCAAAAGAGAAGATAGAAGAATCCGTATATTCCTTTAAATACGACATCATCTTTTTAGATGTGCAACTTTTTCCACCAAATGAAAGTCAGCCTCACAATGGGGAGGACCTGGGTATGCTGTCACGCAAATTGGTCCCTGATTCAAAGATTATTTTCATGTCGTCATTTAGCGATAACTATAGGATCAATAGTATTTTAAAGTCCGTAGATCCCGACGGCTATATGGTAAAGACCGACATCGACCCAAAATCATTGGAGGCAGCTGTAAAAACGGTAGTTGCCGAAGCACCATATTATTCTTCAAAAGCCTTATCGGCCATACGCAAGAAGATGTCGAATGACATCACCTTAGATGAAAACGATAAAAAAATACTTTACCACCTATCTATCGGCACCAAGACCAAAGATCTAGAGAATCATATCGAACTTTCCTCTTCATCCATTGAAAATAGAAAGAGACATTTGAAGTCCCTTTTTGGAACGGAAAAAGAAAATGACCTAGCCTTGATCTTGGCGGCAAAAAACCGTGGATTTATTTAAACCCACAATTCATTTTTCCTTTTTTGCAACTCATAAGGACTTGCGGACAGTTCACTTTTTAAAAAATTTAACATTTTTTTGATGAAATAAAGTGTAAAACCCAAAACTTTTGTGGTTTTTCTGTAATCAAAGCTTAAAAATAGATTCTAACTTCGAATTAACATTTATAAGCTAATTCCGTATGTCAAACCATAACGATATCAATAGTGACCAAAATGGGCAGAACGATTTAGTACTGCTCAACGGATTACATAAGTTTCAAAAGAGTCTGGAACGGGATTTTTATGCTGACTCCCTGATAAAAACAGTACACGGTAAGGGCGATACCACTGAGCTGGTGCTCGAACTTGACTGCAACTTTAGTCTGACCGAAAGCCTTTTTCATCTGAATAATGGTAATTGGGGCAGTTATGATATCAATACTTCGAACGTAGAGGCGGCTTCTCCATTTGAAACGGCCTTGTTCGATTTATCGCGGGAGAACCATAGAAGGGTTGATATCAAAGAACTTACCATCAATCTTAAAGACACTTCCCTTATCGTTACGAAGATTTTTGACTACAGCATACCCGATCAACTCGGCAATATCTTGGCGTCGATCAGTGAAAATTTTGTGCATTTTACGAAAGCCTTAACCGAAATGCCCTACGAAATTTTCGTGCCTATTTTTGAAGAATCGCAGCCAAAGGTCGCTTCGGCGGTAACAAGCACGAAAAAATCCAAAACGGATTATTTTGATTTTTGGGGGCTTTATTTTGAATCGAATATTGATGCAGTGGTCTATGACCTCAAATCACGCACGATTATCGATGAAAGCGATTTCTTCCTTCTCAATCAGTAGTGATCGAACATTACTTCAACTAGTATTGGAACAAGGGGCGATCTCCCATCAGTTCATTAACCTTTGATTTCACTTTTTTGATTCGTTCTTCGTTAGTGGCATTGCCTATAATTTCATCAATATAGCCAACAACGGTTTCCATATCAGCCTCTTTCAAACCCCTAGTAGTAATCGCCGGGGTTCCGAAACGGATACCTGAGGTAATGAATGGCGATTGGTCATCAAACGGCACCATATTCTTATTGGCGGTGATATCAGCGGACTCCAATACTTTTTCGGCATCTTTTCCGGTAATGTCCTTGTTTCGTAAATCAATCAGCATCATATGATTATCAGTACCACCAGAAATGACATGATACCCCAGATTCATAAAAGCTTTGGCCATTGCCTCGGCATTTTTCTTCACTTGTATCATATAATGCAGAAATTCATCGGAAAGTGCTTCACCGAACGCCACTGCTTTTGCGGCTATGATATGTTCTAGTGGCCCACCCTGATTACCAGGAAAAACGGCCAAATCCAATAGGCCCGACATTTTTCGAAGGTTTCCATTTTTCAATTTAATCCCAAAAGGATTCTCAAAGTTCTCGCCCATCAAGATCAGTCCTCCCCTTGGTCCCCTCAAGGTTTTATGTGTTGTCGTGGTCACGACATGACAATGCGGTATGGGATCGTTCAAAATACCTTTTGCGATCAAACCTGATGGATGTGAGATATCGGCCAAAAGTAGGGCGCCGACACTGTCTGCAATTTCACGAAAACGCTTAAAGTCCATATCCCTAGAATAAGCTGAAGCGCCTGCAATGATCATTTTGGGTTTTTCACGCACCGCGATCTCTTGTATATTATCGTAATCAAGAATACCCGATGCTTTATCAACACCATAAAAGACCGGGTTGTATAAACGACCTGAGAAATTCACTGGTGAACCGTGTGTCAAGTGGCCGCCGTGCGAAAGGTCGAAACCCAAGATGGTATCACCTGGTTTCAAACAAGCATGATACACCGATGCATTGGCCTGAGATCCTGAATGGGGCTGTACGTTGGCGTAGACCGCACCAAAAAGTTCTTTGGCCCTATCGATAGCCAATTGTTCTACCTGATCTACGACTTCGCATCCTCCATAATAACGTTTACCGGGGTATCCCTCGGCATATTTATTGGTCAAGACCGACCCGCAGGCCTCCATCACTTGCGGACTTGTAAAATTCTCTGAGGCGATTAACTCAATACCTTCAGTTTGACGTTGTCTTTCTTTCTCTATTAGGTCAAAAATCATGGAATCTTTATGCATCGTAGTAGTTTAATAAGCGTCAAAAATACAAATTGCTAAAATGAAATCTTTGATAACCAAGCCAATATTCCATGAATTTATCAAACGGGAATTAACAAATCTTGGTTTATTTTAAGTTTCTACAAATCAAATACTTATAACCAAATATACTAGCCATCGTTCTTTTTCGTTTAACATGAATAGGATTTTGGCACGCCAATTGGATTCTTATAACCAAACCATAAAAATTAAAAGCCATGAAAAAACTTATACTTTTAGGTACTCTTGTCCTACTCGTCGCATGTGGAGGGGTCAAAAGAACACAAGAAGCTTTAAACAGTGGCAACTATACCACTGCAATAAATAAAGCCCTGAAAGAGCTTAGAAATAATAAGACCAAAAAAGGGCATCAGAGGTATGTGCTCTTATTGGAAGAAGCCTTCAAAAAAAATGCGCAAAGGGAATTGGAACAGGTCGCTTTTTTAGAACGTGAAGGAAACCCCGCGAATCTAGAAACCATCTATAAATCGTACCAACGACTGAAACAATTGCAAGAGCGTATTGACCCGTTATTACCCTTGCCCATATATGATGAAAATAGAAACGCTGATTTTGATTTCGTCAATTACGATTCAAAATTGATCAAGACCAAAACGGCGCTTTCGGCATATTTGTATGCCAATGCAAGCGACCTATTGAAAAATGCGGTAAGTAAGTTCGATTACAGACAGGCTTATGATGAGTTGAACTATTTGAGCGAGATTAACCCTGGTTACAACGATACCAGAACCTTGATGGAAGAGGCTTATGAAAAAGGATTGGATTATGTAATGGTAGAGTTGCGAAATGATACACAACAGGTAATACCTGTGAGGTTGGAAGAAGAGCTTTTAGACTTCAATACTTTTGGCATCAATAACTTCTGGGCGAAATTTCATACCAATCCGGTCAGTGACCTAAAATATGATTATTCCATGCAATTGGATTTCAAGGAAATCAACATCTCACCTGAACGGGTCAATGAGACTCAAATTTTAAAGGAAAAACTAGTGAAGGATGGCTTTGAATACGTTTTGGATGAAAATGGAAACGTGGCAAAGGATAGTCTAGGTAATGATATCAAAGTCGATAAGTTCAAGAAGGTTACTTGTGATTTTTATAGGTTCACCCAATTAAAAACCGCGCAAATTGCAGCTAAGGTCAGTTTTTTAGACCTACAAAATGGGCAAGCCATAAACACATACCCTTTATCAAGCGAATTCATTTTTGAACATATCTATGCAAACTATCAAGGTGATCGCAGGGCCTTGGACAATGAATTGGTGGCTTTATTGGATTTGGCCGCAGTACCTTTTCCTTCAAACGAGCAAATGGTCTATGACGCCGGAGAAGACCTAAAAGCCCGTTTAAAGGATATTGTTCGAAGAAATAATTTCAACTAATAAGACAAGCCCCAGAATATTGGGGCTTTTTTATAGGAATTTTTCGAGGTCGACCTCTGAAATGGCCCCATGGGATGTATGAAAGACCGTGGAGTTATTTTTTACGACCAACAATTGTGGGGATTGATGGATTACTTGAAACCGAATCGCCACTTCGTTTGAAACTTCACGATGCGCTTGTAGGTCTAGAAAATATAAATCTATTTTGCCCGCTTCAATAGCGTAACTATCGGTAAACATATTCAATACCATTCTACTGATACCACAAGTCGTTGAGTGCTTGAAAATAATCTGCGGCCTGACTTTCGATTTTTCTTCAATATCAGGCAGTTGATCTAATCGTTGTAAGGGCGTCCACGGTAAAACTTTTTTATCACCGGTCGAACCGGCACTTCCCCCAAATATATTTTTAAATAGTCCCATAACACAAATTTAAGTCTTAAGTCGCGTAATCCAACAATGCTTACAAACTGACGAAATGTCTTTTATTTCAAGGGTTTAGATGTCATTTTGACTGGTTCGCTATGATGGTAGGGTTGTTGAAGTGTAAAGGAAAACGAGAGATATGAATTTTAATAATTACACCATAAAATCACAAGAAGCGCTACAACAGGCGCAAATAATAGCGCAAGGTTTTGGGCACCAGCAGATAGAAAATGAACACTTGTTCAAGGCCATAAGTGAGGTCGATGAAAATGTAATGCCCTTTATCTTAAAAAAGCTAAATGTAAATACTAGTCTGCTATATCAGGTATTGGACAAAGAGATCGAACGTTTTCCAAAGGTAGAAGGTACCGATATCATGCTCTCTAGGGAAGCAGGTAAGACGTTGAACGAGGCCAGTATCGTAGCTAAAAAGATGGATGACGAGTTTGTTTCCATTGAACATTTGATTTTGGCCATATTCAAGTCTAAAAGTAAAATTGGCCAAATCTTAAAAGACAATGGGGTCTCTGAAAAAGAACTACAAGCGGCCATTCAAGAACTTAGAAAGGGTGGTCAAGTAACCTCACAAAGTGCGGAAGAAACCTATAATTCATTGGAAAAATATGCCAAAAACCTAAATCAGCTGGCCGATTCGGGTAAATTAGACCCTGTTATCGGACGTGATGAGGAAATACGGAGGATCCTTCAAATATTATCAAGAAGAACCAAAAACAACCCGATGTTAGTGGGTGAACCGGGTGTTGGTAAAACAGCCATTGCCGAGGGACTGGCCCACAGAATCGTTCAGAAAGACGTACCCGAAAACCTTAAAGAGAAAACCATATATTCTTTAGACATGGGTGCCCTTATTGCAGGAGCCAAGTACAAAGGTGAATTTGAAGAACGATTAAAAGCGGTAATTAAGGAAGTAACTGCTTCAGATGGTGATATCGTGCTTTTCATTGATGAGATACATACGCTTGTAGGTGCTGGGGGAGGCCAAGGCGCCATGGATGCCGCCAATATTCTAAAACCTGCCTTGGCCCGAGGAGAACTTAGGGCCATCGGAGCAACGACCCTTGATGAATATCAAAAATACTTTGAAAAAGATAAAGCCCTCGAAAGGCGTTTTCAAAAAGTGATGGTCGATGAACCCGATACCGAGAGCGCCATTTCGATTCTTAGGGGTATCAAAGAAAAGTATGAGGCCCATCATAAAGTACGTATCAAAGACGAGGCGGTAATCTCGGCGGTAACCCTGTCGCAACGTTATATCACAAATCGGTTTTTACCAGATAAGGCGATTGACCTGATTGACGAGGCTGCTTCAAAACTACGTATGGAAATAAATTCCAAACCAGAAGAACTCGACGTTCTCGATAGAAAGATCATGCAACTCGAAATTGAGATCGAAGCGATCAAACGGGAAAATGACGACACAAAACTGAAGTCTTTGAATCTTGAGTTGGCAAATCAAAAAGAGGTGCGAAATGAAATATTCGCCAAATGGGAGAGTGAGAAAACCGTTGTCGACAATATTCAAAAGACGAAGCAAGCCATCGAGAACTATAAGCTCGAAGCAGAACGTGCCGAACGCAATGGCGACTATGGCAAAGTGGCCGAGCTTCGCTATGGCAAAATAAAAGAGGCCCAAGAAACCTTGGAAGAGCTGAATGTCGAGCTTCAAGAACAGCAGAAATCAGACACCCTTATCAAAGAAGAGGTTACCAATGAGGATATTGCAGAGGTCGTGGCAAAATGGACCGGGATACCGGTTACGAAAATGCTACAGGGCGAACGTGAAAAATTATTACAGCTTGAGACCGTATTACATGAAAGGGTCGTAGGGCAAGAAGAAGCGATTGAAGCGGTTTCAGATGCCATCAGAAGAAGCAGGACCGGTCTACAAGATGAAAAGAAACCAATCGGTTCCTTCTTATTTCTAGGTACGACGGGTGTCGGTAAAACGGAGCTGGCCAAGACCTTGGCGGCTTATCTTTTCGATGATGAGAATGCAATGACCCGAATTGATATGAGCGAATACCAAGAACGGCATTCGGTAAGCAGGCTGGTCGGTGCGCCCCCGGGGTACGTTGGTTACGACGAAGGTGGGCAGTTGACCGAAGCGGTGAGGCGTAGACCCTATTCCGTGGTGCTATTGGATGAAATCGAGAAAGCACACCCCGATACCTTTAATGTTCTGCTACAGGTATTGGATGAAGGTAGGCTGACCGATAATAAAGGTAGGGTAGCCGATTTCAAAAATTGCATCATCATTATGACCAGTAATATGGGAAGCCATATCATTCAAGAGAAGTTCGAGACCAATAATGATAGTTTCAGTGCGACCGAGGCTGCAAGGGTCGAAGTAATGGGTTTACTGCGTAAAACCATTCGACCTGAGTTTTTGAACCGTATTGATGATATTATTATGTTCACCCCGCTGAACCGGACGAACATTCAAGAGATAGTCCATCTACAACTTAATGGGTTGAAAAAGATGTTGTCTAAACAGCATATAACGTTGGATGCGACACCCGAGGCCATAACCTATTTAGCCAATAAGGGTTATGACCCACAGTATGGTGCAAGGCCAATAAAACGTCTGCTACAAAAGGAAGTTTTGAATAAACTCTCAAAAGAGTTACTGTCAGGCACCATTAAAAGTGAAAGCATCATCTTGCTTGATTCATTCGACGATGAAATGGTCTTTAGAAACCAAAATGAATTGGTCAAGTAATACGCACGAATATGAATTGAAAAGCATCCCTAACAGGATGCTTTTTTTTGATATACCATACAGTATCTTTTTTTATCTTCGCTAAAACCAATTCTCTAAGATGACTAGAAAGGCTGAAAGGACCACGCAATATATTATCGAAACTGTAGCCCCCATATTCAATAAATATGGTTATGTAGGAACGAGTATGAGCCATCTGACAGAGGCAACCGGGCTTACCAAAGGGGCACTCTATGGTAACTTCGAGAATAAGGAAGCATTGGCGCTGGCGGCCTTTCAATACAATCGTACTATTTTACTGAAAAAAATAGATGGGCTTTTGACCGCAGAGGGCGATGCCCTTGCAAAAATCGAGTCGTTGATCAATTTTTACAGGCAATATGATGTTTTTACCTTACCAATAGGGGGCTGCCCAATTTTAAATATAGGGGTCGATGCACAACATAATAACTCCCTTTTGGCCGCCGCAGCGAAAGAAACCATAAAAGAGGTCGAAGGTAAAATCGCATTGGTCTTAGAGAATGGTGTTAAACGCAATGAAATTAAAATTCCCGTGCCACCGTTGCAATTTGCAAAACAGCTTTACACCATTCTTCAAGGGGCAGTTGCCATGGGCACCATGACCCGCGATAGAAAATATCTAATAAATACGGCAGCATACCTGAACTATTTGGTTTCCAACGAAATCAAAAAATGACTTGGTCTTCTACCAATCACAAGATGAAACGAAATAGACAGGTTGCGTTTATGTAGTAAGGCTTGTTCATGGCCGATTTAATAATTAAGTACTATTTTTAACTATATTCTAAGGTATTACACATGGGGACTGAAACAAAATATCCAATAAAAAAAATGCTTAAGTCGTTCTTCCCTTTTTTTATTTTTTTGGGATTATTGAGTTGTAACACTACCGAAAAAAGTGAGGCGATACCGAACGAACCGACCGTTTCAAGCTTTTATTTAATACGCCACGCCGAAAAAGATCGTAGTGATTCAACAAATATTGACCCAGAGTTAATGCAGAAAGGTTTAGACCGTGCCATTCGCTGGGCAGAAGTATTTGACGACATTCCCCTTGACGTCATTTATTCCACAAACTACGAACGAACTAGAATGACAGCAGCCCCGACCTCTGTCAAAAAAGATATCGATATCGATTATTATGACCCAAGGGAATTGGACTTCGAAGCATTCAAAGCTGAAAATGTGGGGCTGAACGTCTTAATCGTGGGTCATAGCAACACCACACCGCAATTCGTTAACGAACTGCTAGGTCAAGAAAAATATGGAGCTCTTGAAGATACCGATAATAGTAGCCTCTTTATAGTCACCCTAGTAGATAGCGTTGCAACGGATATCCACTTGCGAATCAATTGATTTCGTCAATTGACCTCTATTTCGGCCAGTTCGATTTTTGAGAGCATTTCCAATTCCTTTTCCTCAAATAAACCGTCAATTTCGTAGATGTCGGCATCTTTAGTTTTTGGTTTGTAGTTATTGTAATCCACAAATCGAATACCATTCACATAACGTTCATTGAATGCTTCCCTAAAGCGTATGCCGCCACCATCAACATGGAATTCATAAGCTAAGAAATCGGGTTTAAAGGTCTCTTTATTGAACCAATAGATATAAACATCATCAAAATCATCACCTCCCCCTTCGGTATCGAAGGTCACCTTGACTTTGTAATAGGTCTTTCCCTTTAAGTTGGTCTCCCCAAGTAATTCCCTGTTCACGGCCGGGTCATTCAACCCGAAGGGCAATCTCGCAAAGTAATGTACCGAGTTGACCGAATTGGCATATCTATTGGCCATCGAATCCGATAAAATGAGTAAGCTGTCATTAAAGAAGCGTTGAAATCCTGAATTTGTCTTAACATCCGTTATTTTTAAAGAATCCGTGTAGGTAATCCTTTGTAATATTTTCTTCCCATTTGTAACCTTCGATAGGTATTTTT
Source organism: Croceitalea sp. MTPC5 (assembly GCF_036985505.1). Classification (NCBI taxonomy): domain Bacteria; kingdom Pseudomonadati; phylum Bacteroidota; class Flavobacteriia; order Flavobacteriales; family Flavobacteriaceae; genus Croceitalea; species Croceitalea sp. MTPC5. The sequence continues at coordinate 342,341 of NZ_BTGQ01000001.1, read as the reverse complement.
TGTTTCTGAACGAGAATGAAGTTCCCTTCTCTTTGTATAATTGACCACCACTCACCTCAATCGATTTGTTTACGATTTCATCGACCATTGGTTGTTTTGCAATTTTGGCACAGCCTGATAGAACTAAAAAAAGTACTCCAACTAAAGAAATTTTCATAATACCTATTTGATTTATAATCGTAAAAACAAACCCTACATTACAATTTGCGAATTAAACTTATTTTTGCCCAGTATGCAGAAAAATATAAACATAAAAAATAAAAGGGCCCGTTTTGATTATGAGCTATTGGATACCTATACCGCGGGTATAGTACTTTCAGGTACAGAAATAAAATCCATTCGCCTAGGGAAGGCATCCATATCGCAAAGCTTTTGCGAATTTAATGATAAGGATGAGCTTTTCGTTATCAATATGCAAGTTGATGAATACAGTCACGGCGGATATTACAATCACAAACCCAAGGCAGAGCGTAAACTTTTATTGAATAGGCGGGAGCTGAAGAAACTAAAGCGCGAGGTGGTGACCTCTGGTTTGACCATAGTTCCCTTGAACTTATTTACCAATGATAGGGGCCTAGCCAAATTGAATATTGCATTGGCAAAAGGTAAAAAACAATTTGACAAGCGCGAAACAATTAAGGACAGAGACAATAAAAAGAACTTAGATCGAATCAAAAAGAGCTTTAATAGCTGAAAAGACAAATTTTAACAAATACTAAACAGCGCTTTATCCGAGCATTATTTAATATTACTTTGAACTAAATACCAGCAATTGACGACTAACCCTATTATAAAGCGATTTTCACATTAGCACAACAATAGTATTCGTAGCAGCAAATTTTATGGGGCATCATTGTCTTACTAACCCTTCTAAAAAATAAACCGTGCCAAAGGTCTTTGCAATTTCAAGGCAAATTTATCTTGTCATAGTTCTTTTCATATTACCCTTGGCCATCTCGGCACAGATTCAAGGTCGGGTAACGGACAATAACAATGAACCACTTTCTTTTGTCAGTATCTATTTTGAGGGCACGCTGAATGGTACCATTACCAATGATAATGGGTTTTATGAGCTCGAACTGCAACGGACCGGCACCTACACCATCGTATTTAAGTATTTGGGGTTTAAAACAAAAAAAGAAACTATTACCATCGAACGTATTCCTTTCACATTCGACATGGTACTGGAAGAAGAAAACATTACACTGACCGAAGTCGCGGTCACTGCTAGCGAAAACCCTGCGAATAGGGTCATTAGAAACGCTATTGCCAAAAGGAAAGCTTACAAAAAGGAAATCACTTCCTATACTGCCGATTTTTACTCGAAAGGACTTATAAAAATCAAGGATGCCCCTGAAAAAATACTTGGGCAAGACCTTGGGGATTTTGGTGGGGGACTTGATTCTACAAGGTCTGGTATTATATATCTTTCTGAGACCATCTCAAAGATCGCGCAACGCAACAACAAGTTCAAGGAAAAAATCTTTGCTTCTAAAGTAAGTGGAGACGACAACGGTTTTAGTTTTAACAATGCCTCTGATGTCAATTTCTCATTCTATAAAAATACCATCGAGTTTGGCAATCAACTCGTGTCACCTATCGCTGATAACGCTTTTGCGTACTACAGATTTAAATTAATCGGTACTTTTTACGATGACAACAATAACCTTATCAATCAAATAGAAGTCTTACCAAAAAGGGTTAAAGACCGTGTTTTTAGTGGTATCATTTACATCGTAGAGAATAGCTGGGCCATCTATGCGGTCGATCTAAGGGTGACCGGTGAGCAAACGCAGATTTTACCCGTTGACACAATCTCTTTAAAACAGACCTTTAACTATTCCCCAAAAGATAAAACCTGGCTCAAGGTGCTGCAAAGTCTAGATTTTCAATACAGCATATTTGGTTTTAAAGGCGATGGAAGGTTCACTGCGGGATATAAAAATTACAACCTAGACCCACAATTTCAAAAGAAGGATTTTACAAATGAAATTCTTTCTTTCGAAGAAAATGCAAATAAAAAGGATTCATTATTTTGGGAAGAAGTTCGCCCAGTGCCTTTGACCAATGAAGAAACCGTAGATTATGTAGTCAAAGATAGTGTTCAAGTAATTCGAAAATCGCAACAGTATTTAGATTCCGTCGATGCAAAAGGAAACAGACTTACCCTTGGTTCACTACTTTTTGGCTATACCCATAATAATACCTTTAAGGAAAAATCATATACCCTAAAAACGCCTGTTTCGGCTACGTTTTATAATACCGTACAGGGTTGGCATGGTGGCTTTGGTCTTGATTACGTAAAACGGAATGAGGAAAAAGGTACAAGGTTCAATGCCAGTAGCAGTTTCGATTATGGCCTTTCAGACAAACGCTTTAGACCTAAGGTATCAATTGCATACCGTTTTAATAATTTCTCAAGACCCTACCTTAGGCTAAGTGGTGGCAATGAAGCAGTTCAGTTCAATAATAACAATCCCATAACACCCTTTGGCAATACCTTGGCCTCACTACTGTTCGAAGATAATTTTGCCAAGTTTTATGGAAAAACCTTTTCAGAGGTATTTTACTCGCAAGAGCTTACCAACGGAATTTATGGGTATTTGAATTTTGGTTACGAAGAAAGAAGACCTCTTTTCAACACTACGGATTATGTTTTGTTCGGTGATGAAAATGAGGATTATACTTCAAATAACCCCCTAGCCCCTTTGGATTTTGAGAACCCTGCTTTTGAAAGACACAACATATTAAAATTGTCATTGACAACAAGAATACGGTTCGGGCAAAAGTATTTGAACTACCCAGATGGAAAGTTCAATTTTTCTGAAGATAGGTTTCCCACACTTTTTATTGGCTATGAAAAAGGATTTGCCAGTAGTGACGCACAAAACAATTTTGATCAGTTTAAAATAAGACTGGTGCAAGACTTTTCAATTGGTGACAAAGGAAGGTTCGCCTATAACCTCAAAGCCGGTACATTCGTGAATGCCGAAGCTATATCTTTTGTCGATTTTCAACATTTTAACGGTAACCGAACACGGGTCACAAGAGGTAATTATCTAAATTCGTTCTTCTTGCTGCCCTACTATGACCTAAGTACCAATGGCGATTACTTTGAAGGCCATGTAGCACATAATTTCAAGGGATATATCATGAACAAAATACCCTTATTGAACAAACTCAATGGAAATTTGATAGTCAGTGCAAAATTATTGGCGACTGAGGGCACTAGCATGTATTCTGAATTCGGTCTGGCCTTGGGAAATCTAGGTTGGAAAAAATTTCGGTTTTTAAGGGTAGGCTATGTTCAAAATCATTTTGAGGGCATCACGGAACGTGGTGTGAATTTTGGTGTTCAATTCTAATTTTTGTCCTCTAATAAAGGTACGAACCTGAAATCACCAAATTCCTTTTTTTCAAATTCCTTATCCGATTTTCTAATAAAAAGGGTCATTATCTGGCTCTCAACCCCAACGGGAATTACCAACCTACCCCCTACCTTTAATTGTGCCAATAATGGTTTGGGTACTATCGGTGCCCCGGCGGTTACGATTATCCCATCGAAGGGAGCCGCTTCTTGATATCCCTTGTACCCATCGCCAAAAATCACCTTTTTGGGGCGATAACCCATTTTTGAAAAAAACAGTTTCGTTTTTTTGAACAACTCTTGTTGCCTTTCAATAGTGTACACCTTAGCTTTTAAATGAAGAAGAACCGCGGTTTGGTAACCACTACCGGTACCAATTTCCAAAATTTTGGCGTTTGGCCCCATATTCAAGAGTTCGGTTTGAAAAGCAACCGTATAAGGTTGTGAAATCGTTTGGTCGGCCCCAATGGGAAAAGCCTTGTCTTGATAGGCATGGGCTTCAAAACCACTATCGAGAAACAGATGTCGGGGCACTTCACGAATCGCATTTAGTACTTTTTCATTGGCAATTCCCTTACTGGCAACTACCCCTGCCAATTGATTACGCATTCCCTTGTGTTTGAAAGTATCTTGCATGTCGTGGTTTGGATTACGAAATTAAAAAGTTCTATGATCTTGTGGTATCAATTGACTTAAATTCTAGTGATATTCCTATTTTTGAAAAAAGAAGAAATTCATGTTGAGAGTAGGAGTCTTAGGAGCTGGACATTTAGGTAAAATCCATTTACGTTTACTCAATCAATCCTCAAAATACGAACTTGTAGGTTTTTATGACCCCGACGAGATCAGTGCACAAAAGGTGGTCTCTGAATTAGGGTACACCTTTTATGAAAATATCAATGCCTTGATTGACGCCGTTGATGTAGTCGATATCGTGACCCCTACCCTTTCGCATTTTGACTGTGCAAAAAAAGCCATGGAAAAAGGCAAGCATGTTTTCATAGAAAAACCCATTACCAATACCCTTGAAGAGGCCGAACGATTGGTCGCGATGGAAAAAGAACACCGCGTAAAAGGCCAAGTAGGTCATGTAGAACGATTTAACCCAGCTTTCATCTCGGTGAAATCGAAAATTGAACGGCCTATGTTCATTGAAACACACAGGTTGGCTGAATTCAATCCGAGGGGTACCGATGTTCCTGTCGTCTTAGATTTAATGATACATGATATTGATGCGATTTTAAGCGTTGTGCATTCCGATGTGAAACAGATCAATGCAAGTGGGGTTTCCGTTATAAGTAACTCCCCAGATATTGCGAATGCGCGAATTGAATTTGAAAATGGATGTGTGGCCAACCTAACGGCGAGTCGTATCTCTTTAAAAAATATGCGTAAATCACGTTTTTTTCAAAAAGACGCCTACATCTCCGTTGACTTTCTCGAAAAGAAAGTAGAAGTCGTTAAAATGAAGGATGCCCCTGAAAATCCTGGGGATTTTGATATGATCTTACAGAATGCGGAAGGGGTCAAAAAACAGATCTATTTTGAGAATCCCAATGTCGAAACGAATAATGCCATTCTCGATGAGTTAGAGACTTTTGCAGAGGCCATAACCAATGATACCACACCGGTGGTTTCTTTGGCGCAAGGTACCAAAGCGTTAAAAGTAGCCTTACAGATCATCAATGCCTTCGAAAAATAAACAAGCACATATAAACGCGATAGAAAATCCAATAATATGAAGAATATAGCAGTCATAGGTGCCGGCACGATGGGTAATGGTATTGCCCATGTATTTGCACAAAATGGGTTCGGGGTACGGCTTATCGATATCTCAGAAACTTCATTGAAGCTAGGTCTGGAGACGATTTCCAAAAATTTAGATAGAATGTTGGCCAAAGGCCTTATTACGGAAAATGATAAAAACGCCACTTTAGGCAATATTAGCCCATTTACCAGCTTAAAAAGTGGTGTTGAAAATACCGATTTGGTCGTCGAGGCAGCCACCGAAAATCTAAAGGTAAAGCTGGACATCTTTAAAGAATTGGACCGCATTTGTGATGCGGAAACGATACTGGCTTCCAATACTTCCTCCATATCAATAACCCAAATCGCCGCGGTAACGCAAAGACCTGATAAAGTAATAGGCATGCATTTCATGAATCCGGTCCCCATCATGAAATTAGTGGAAATTATTCGGGGTTATAGTACTTCAGACCTCGTTACCAAAAGTATTATGCAGCTTTCGGAAAAACTGGGCAAGACGCCTACTGAGGTCAATGACTATCCAGGTTTTGTGGCGAACCGCATTCTTATGCCCATGATCAATGAAGCAATCGAGACCCTATACAATCAAGTAGCTGGCGTCAAAGAAATCGATACTGTTATGAAATTGGGCATGGCCCACCCTATGGGGCCTTTACAATTGGCTGATTTTATTGGCTTAGATGTGTGTTTATCCATCTTAAAGGTGATGTACGATGGGTTCAAGAATCCGAAATACGCCCCTTGTCCCTTACTTGTGAACATGGTCAGGGCGGGTAAACTTGGCGTGAAATCAAAAGAAGGGTTTTATGATTATTCGGCATCACGAAAAGCTGAACAAGTTGCCGTACAATTCAAAGCATAATGGCGACCATAAAACCTTTTAAGGCCATAAGGCCGACCAAAGACAAAGTCGCATTTGTTGCCTCAAAGTCTTATGAGGAATACGACATGGAAGAACGCAATGCCATACTGGCCTACAATCCATTTTCATTTCTGCATATCATAAACCCAGGATTTAAGTTCCACAAAACCATATCAGGTAAAGAACGCTTTAAGCTGGTACACAACAGGTATCTCGAATTTTTAGAGGAAAACATTTTTCTTCAAGATGAAAATCCTTGCTTCTACCTTTATCAAATCGAAAACGATGACTTTAAAAGCCTAGGTTTCTTTTGTGCGACCAGTGTTGATGATTACACTGCCGATATTATAAAAAAGCACGAAGATACTTTAAGAAGTAGGGAAGAACTGTTTGCAGACTATCTCAATACCGTAGGGTTTAATGCAGAGCCCGTATTGATGACCTATAAAAATAATCCAGAGATAGCCCAATTACTATCCCAACAGATCAACAATACCCCCGAATATGATTTTACTACGACTGATCGGGTCAGACATCAGGTCTGGAAGGTAGTCGAAAGCGACGTGATCCATCAAATTCAAGAAATCTTTGAGGCATCCGAAGCCCTATACATCGCAGATGGTCACCACAGAAGTGCCTCTTCCTTTTTGTTACGAGAAGAACTAAAGGCCCGTAATCCATCACATACTGGCAACGAAGCTTATAATTTCTTCATGTCATATCTGATTCCAGAGTCAGAGGTAAGGATTTATGAGTTCAACAGAATGGTCAAGGATCTAAATGGATTTTCAAAAGAAGGGTTTTTAATACAATTGGACACCTATTACCGAATAGAGGAAAAGGATGATGGAATTTACAAACCTTCTAAAAAGCATCACTTTAGTATGTATCTAGACGGTCGGTTCTATTCGCTATACTTGCGCAAAAAAGTCTATGATTTCACAGATGCCCTAAGCACCTTGGATACACAGATCTTATATAAGACCATTTTAGAACCCATATTGGGAATCAGTGATTTGCGAAACGATAGTAGAATAGCCTACGGTTACGGTAAATACAATTTATTGAAAATGAAGGATACGATTGATAACGGTGAATTTGCGGTAGGGTTCAGTTTGGTGCCGATAACCATTGATGAGGTCAAGGCAGTTGCCGATGAGGGTCTCGTAATGCCACCAAAAAGTACGTATATCGAACCTAAATTGCGAAGTGGACTTAGTATATATAAACTATAAGTGCCCATTGCCAATTTTTTAGCGCCATTATCGCGTCAATTTTATATAAAACCCTTATCATAATCGGCCTAGTTTTAATAGGGTCAACAGTAACAAATAGCAAATTATAATGTCAATAGCCGACAACTTAAAAAAGATTAAAGAAAAGCTTCCTGAGCAGGTAACACTGGTCGCCGTTTCAAAAACGAAGCCAATAGGCGACCTGCAATCGGCATACGAATCGGGACAACGAATTTTCGGGGAAAATAAGATTCAGGAGATGACCGAAAAATGGGAATCCCTACCAAAAGATATCAAATGGCATATGATAGGCCATGTACAACGCAATAAGGTCAAATACATGGCTGAGTATGTTGATTTGATCCATGGGGTCGATAGTCTGCGGTTATTAAAGGAAATCAATAAACAAGCCCTAAAAAAGAAACGGGTGATTTCTTGCTTACTGCAGGTACATATTGCCGAAGAAGAGACCAAGTTTGGCCTGAGTCAAAAAGAGCTTTTGACAATGGTGGACTCAGACGATTTTAAAGTATTAAAGAACATCAAGGTGAAAGGTCTAATGGGTATGGCCACCTTTACCGACGATACGACACAAGTACGCAAAGAATTTAAAACGTTGAAATCTTGCTTCGACCTTCTAAAGACAAAATTGCCAGACCTGCACGTCCTTTCCATGGGAATGAGTGGTGATTATCAAATAGCGATAGAAGAGGGTAGCACAATGGTGCGTATTGGAAGTAGTATCTTTGGGGCCAGAAATTATTCATAAAACCATCATTTTTCATGTTTGCCATTTTAGATATCGAGAGTACCGGGGGTAAATACAATGAAGAGGGTATTATGGAAATAGCCATTCATCGGTTCAATGGCCACGAAGTAGTCGATAAATTCATCGGGCTCATAAATCCTGAAAGAACCATTCAACCTTTTGTGGTCAATTTGACTGGTATCAATAACAAAATGTTGCATTCGGCACCTAAGTTTCATGAAGTAGCCAAAAGAATCATTGAAATCACCGAAGATGCCATTTTGGTGGCCCATAATGCACAATTCGACTATAGAATATTACGAACCGAATTTCGAAGATTAGGGTATGATTTCAAACGAAAGACCCTTTGTACCGTTGACCTCTCCAAACAATTGATTCCTGAGGCAGAATCGCACAGTTTGGGTAAACTGGTGCGTTCACTAGGCATACCGGTTACCGATAGGCACAGGGCAAATGGAGATGCAATCGCCACTTTAAAATTATTCAAGTTGTTATTGGCAAAAGATTCTGATAAGACTATAATCAAATCGGTCATTAGGGAAGAATCAACCGGGGAACTTTCTTCAAAACAGCTTGACATCGTTGAAAACCTGCCATCTGAGGTCGGGGTATATTATATGCATAATAAAGATGGGGAAATTATTTATATAGGTAAGACCAAGAACATTAAAAAGAGGGTGAACCAACACTTTACCAATGTTGGCGAGCTCGCCCGTAAACTTCAAAAGGAAACCAAAAAAGTATCATTCGAAAAAACCGGAAGTGAACTGGTAGCCCTACTCAAAGAGTATCATGAAATAAAAGGTAATTCCCCTAAATACAATAGTAAGAAAAATAAAAACGGGTATTCGTATGGGTTATACCTGAATCAAGATAAAAAAGGTAAGCTCGGTTTCGTAGCGGAAAGAGCAAACGGACAAAGCAACAGATTAAGTAGTTTCGGCAGTCTTAAAGCTTCAAAGGCGTTTCTGCAAAAATTGAATCGGGAACTCTCACTTGACCAGACCGAAAGCACCGTTGAGAGAGAGCAACGTATTGCACAGGTCTTTCAAAAGTATAGTATCGATCATAGAAGCTTGGCCCTAGTAGACCGCGGTCGTGAGCTTGGGGAAAAAAGTGTGATACTCGTCGAAAAGGGGCATTTTCTGGGTATCGGTTTTGTAGAATTGAATTACCAACTAAATAATATTGCTATCTTAGAAAAATTGATTACTGCAATGAATGGTGATGAAAATAGCACATTTATCATTGAATCCTACCTCAGGAAAAGAAATAGGTTATCAGTTTTAGAACTAAACCAGTAAGATTGGAAAAAGAAGAGGTTCATTCCGGTTGGAAACATCGACTGCATGAAATTATTTATGAGGCCGATACCCCCTTAGGTAAATTATTTGATGTTTGCCTATTCATCTTGATCATTTTGAGTGTGATCCTTGTCATGCTTGAAAGCGTTAAAGAAGTAGATGTAAAGTATCACCGACTTCTACTAATTCTAGAATGGGTGGTCACCGTATTTTTCACCATCGAATACTTCGCCAGGATAATCAGTATCAAAAAACCATGGAAATATGTTTTTAGTTTTTATGGTATTATAGATTTTATTTCAACCATCCCCCTATACCTGTCGTACATTTTTGCCGGTTCACAAGTACTTTTAGCGGTGAGGGCATTTCGATTATTACGTATTTTTCGAATTTTAAAATTGGTGAAATTTTTAGGGGAGGCCTCTCAATTAAAGTCTGCATTAAAGGCCAGTAGGGCCAAAATAGCGGTATTTATTTATGTTGTTTTGATATTGTCGGTAATCATGGGAACCCTCATGTACTTGATTGAAAGTGACGAAGCGGGTTTTACAAGCATCCCCCGAAGTATTTACTGGACCATTGTTACGCTTACAACGGTAGGGTATGGCGATATTGCCCCACAGACCAACTTTGGTCAATTTATAGCGACGATAATCATGGTCTTGGGGTATGGCATAATTGCGGTTCCGACGGGTATCGTGACCGTTGAGTTTTCAAGACATGGCAAACAGAAAGATAATGCAGGGCCTATCGTCCATTCGAACACACAAGCTTGTCCATCTTGTAGTATCGAAGGCCATAGGGATGGCGCAAAATATTGTTTTAAATGCGGTGATCCCATATGATGGAAAAAACGCTGATCGCGGTTATCGGACCAACGGCCATTGGAAAGACGAACATGGCCATCAAGCTCGCCCAATATTTTAAAACAGAGATAATATCTGCAGACTCGAGACAATTTTACCAAGAAATGGAAATAGGGACTGCTGTTCCCAGCCCAGAAGAATTAGGGATGGTTCCACATCATTTCATACAACATAAAAGCATTTTTGAATCGTATAGCGTAGGGGATTTTGAGAAAGAGGCCATCGCAAAATTGAATCGCTTGTTCAAATCAAATGATGTGATAGTTATAGTCGGTGGAAGTGGACTTTATGTGGATGCTGTGGTAAATGGTTTGGATGATTTTCCGGATATTTCGGAGGAGATAAGGACCAATCTAATTTTAGAACAGCAGCATAAAGGGCTACCTTATCTTCAAGAAAAATTGAAAGTACTTGATCCTGTTTACCACAAAACGGTGGATTTGTCAAACGCACATCGCGTCATAAGGGCACTTGAGATTTGCATTGGAACCAATAAGCCTTATTCTTCGTTCTTATCAAAAAAAAAGAAAAGCCGTTCGTTCAAGACCATATATGTTGGTTTGCATGCCGAGCGTACTTTGATTTATAAACGAATCAACCTTCGAGTTGATAAGATGTTGGAAGCTGGTCTATTGAAAGAAGTCAAAAAACTGGAGGAACATAAACATTTGAACGCCTTACAGACCGTAGGCTATAAAGAACTTTTTTTATATTTAGAGGGGCGTTGTTCCTTAAACGAAGCCGTAGAGGAAATTAAGAAGAATACGCGTAGGTTTGCCAAACGACAATTGACTTGGTACCGTAAAAACCAAAATATCCTTTGGGTAGACCACAATGCGGACTTAACAGCGGTCATTGCTAAATTGCATATTACAGGACGACCATAATAATGGAAAAAAAGATCTTTTACGTAATGGGGGTCTCAGGAACCGGAAAAAGTACCATTGGTACACTTCTCTCGAACAGATTGAATATACCCTTTTTCGATGGTGATGATTACCACCCGAAGGAAAACATTGCCAAAATGAGCTCTGGCAAACCTTTGAACGATGACGACAGAAAAGATTGGTTACTGCGCTTAAATATACTTGCATTCGAAAATAGCGACAAGGGCGCGGTAATAGCTTGCTCGGCTTTAAAGGAGTCTTACAGGACCCTGCTCAAGAAGAATATTGAAGACAGCGTAGTTTTTATTTATCTAAAAGGCTCTTTTCAAGAAGTTCAAGAACGTTTGCGCAAGAGGGGAGGCCATTTTATGCCCGCAGCACTGCTACAATCGCAATTTGAAACTCTCGAAGAACCAAGAAATGCGATGGAAATATCCATTTCAGCACCTCCTGATGTATTATTGGAAACGATACTAAACCAACTATCATGATTGAAATCAACCTAATATTGGCAGTACTAGCGGGAATAACCGTTTTACTGGTCTTAATACTGAGATTCAAGATCAATGCATTTATCGCACTGCTAGTAGGCAGTATAGTGGTAGGTATCATAGCAGGCCTCGATGCGCAACAAATTATCAAAACCATTCAAGAGGGAATGGGCAATACACTTGGTTTTGTAGCAACAGTAGTTGGCTTGGGTGCCATGTTCGGTGCCATTTTAGAAGCTTCGGGTGGCGCAAAGACCATAGCCGACTTTATGATAACAAAATTGGGAATCAAAAATTCACCTATTGCTATGGTGATTTCGGGTTTCTTGATTGCGATACCCGTTTTTTTTGATGTGGCCTTTATCATCTTGGTACCCATGATCTATGCGTTACAGAGAAAAACAAAAAAATCACTTTTATTATATGCCATACCCCTGTTGGCCGGTTTGGCAATTACCCATGCGTTCATTCCCCCTACCCCCGGGCCCATTGCGGTAGCGGATATTATCGGAGCGGAATTGGGTTGGGTGATTTTAACCGGTTTTTTGGTCGGAATCCCTACAGCATTAATGAGCGGTTTGGTTTTTGGAAAATACATTGCAAAAAGAATACATGTCAAAGCCCCGGAAACTGTTGAGGAAGAGCTTCCGGCAGAATTACCCCATATAAGTACTACTTTGATTATTATTGCCATACCCATTTTCTTGATTTTGTTGAATACGATAACATCAAGTGGTATTCTGGGAGTGAATAATGAATCCGTATTAAATGTTATTGCCTTGATAGGTCATCCATTTACGGCATTGTTGATAGCGAACTTTTTAGCCTGGTACTTTTTTGGGATAAAAAAGGGATTTTCAAAAAAGGAGTTGTTTCATATTACCGGCAAATCACTGGCACCGGCCGGTACTATTATATTACTGACGGGTGCCGGTGGGGTTTTCAAACAAGTCTTGACCAATACCGGTGCGGGCGAGCTATTGGCAAATTCATTGAGTACGATTGGTTTTCCATTACTGGCATTTGCCTTTATAAGTGCTGCCATTGTAAGGATTATTCAAGGTTCTTCTACTGTTGCGATGATTACCGCCGCTGGTTTGGTCTCACCGCTGATTGCACAAGCAGCATTCAGTGAAATGCAATTGGCCTGTATGGTGATCGCCATTGCATCAGGGGCCAGTATTTTTTCACATGTCAACGATAGCGGATTTTGGTTGGTAGGCCAATATCTGGGCATAAGCGAAAAACAGACCTTCAGATCATGGACCATGATGACCACCATACTTGCCTTTACGGGAATTTTGAGTGTTTCGATACTCTATCTATTTCTATAAAAAAACCGTTTCAGTATTGAAACTGAAACGGCATGGAAACATTTTATAGAAATGATTTCTTTACGCTGTTGTCTCGCCCTCGGTTTTCACAACAAGTCTAAAGCCTTCTCCGTGAATATTGAGAATTTCGACGACATCATCGCGTTTTAAATATTTACGAAGCTTGGCAATATATACATCCATACTTCTAGAGGTGAAATAATTATCATCCCTCCAGATTTTTGTTAGCGCCAGCTCCCTTGGCATTAAATCATTCTCATGAAGTGCCAAAAGACGTAACAACTCGTTTTCCTTGGGTGACAATTTTATGGCCTCTTCATCTTTATACTTTAAGAAGCGTAGTTTTGAGTTTAAATGGAAATTACCGATTTTAAATTCAAATTGCTTGCTATCGGCTAAGGTATTGGAAGCTTTTCGTTGCATGAGCGCCTTGAGTTTCATTAACAAGACCTCTGAATCAAATGGCTTGTTCAAATAGTCATCGGCACCTGCTTTATACCCTTTGAGAACATCTTCTTTCATGGTTTTCGCGGTCAAGAAAATGATAGGTACATTTTCGTTTTTTTCGCGAATTTCCTTGGCCAAGGTAAATCCGTCCTTATAGGGCATCATAACGTCAAGAATACACACATCATAATTGTCTTTCTTGAACTTCTCAAAACCTTCCATTCCGTTCTTTGCAAGAACCACATCAAAGTCGTTCATCTGCAAATAATCTTTTAAGACGATACCAAAATTTGGATCGTCTTCAACCAATAATATTTTCTTGTTTTCTGTTTCCATAATATTTTAAATTAGAGGGAGCTTGATATAAAAAGTACTTCCTTTTCCTTTTTCACTTTCTACATAAACCTCACCTTGGTGATCATCTATTATTTTCTTGACATAAGCCAGGCCTAAACCATGGCCTTTGACATTATGTATATTTCCCGTATGTTCCCTATAAAACTTCTCAAATACTTTTTTAAGTACCGCTTTGCCCATACCGGCACCTTGATCCTGCACTTTTACGATGATATGGTTCTTTGCCACCTCGGTATACACATCGATTTTGGGGGCTTCCGGAGAATACTTTACCGCATTGTCCAGAATATTCACAATAACATTGGTGAAATGCATATCGTTGGCCAAAACGTCGGTTCGCTCCGCATTTAAATGAGCGTTGACGTATCCGCCCCTGTCTTGTACGATTAATTCTACATGGGTGATGGCATCGTTTATAATGTCGTGTACATCTACCCTATCCTTACTGATGTCCAATTGATTTTTTTCCAATTTAGAAATCCGTAATACGTTTTCTACCTGTGCATGCATTCTCTTATTCTCATCACGAATCATACCCAAATACCGTAAAACCTTATCTTTATCCTCAATGGACTTTGGGTTTCTAATAGCCTCAACCGCAAGGTTGATCGTCGCTATCGGCGTCTTAAACTCATGGGTCATATTATTGATGAAATCCGATTTTATCTCCGAAATCTGTTTTTGCTGGATCAATTGATAAATCGCACTTGAATAGGCAACTACGATTACCAGTGTGAACAGCAATGACAAAATTGCCATGGTCATAATACTACCCAACAAAAAACGCTTCTTTTTAGGAAAAGAAAGTAGCAATGAAAAGTTGGTCTGCCCCTCGCTGTCCCGAAATATGGGTGTCTCATAAATCGAGGCGTTCGAAAATTTAAACTTTTTCGATTTTACCTTGGTCGGAAAACCCTGACTGTAAACCCCATATTCAAAATCTATGGTAATACCCCTATTTTGCAGTTCACGCTCTAAAAGCAGCTCCAATTCTTGTTTTGTTACCCTTTCGTGAATTGGGTTTTTATTGGCCATCTCTCGAAACAGGTCATCGAACTGCGCCTTTTCCATCGAGGTCAAACCCCCGATTTTCTCGATTTTTTGTATGGGCGTCATTGCGTAACGTTTACCATCCAATCCAAAATCCTCTTTGAAAATCGTAGTGGTTCGCTTGCTTGTGAAATTCTTTATTATCGTTGAATCATCACCATTTTCACTGTCAAAGAACATTGATGAAATTCCGTAATCCTCTTCCAAGATTCCGTGTTCGTAAAACTTGATCTCATCTGAATTCAAATCTCGGTTAACGTAAAAAATACTGCTTACTTGAGAAGATTTTGGCGTACCTACACTATCCACTAGAGCCGCTAGTTTATCGGAATAGTCTTTGCGCTCCCTACTTTCAATCCTCTCCGCAACTTTATCCAGAATATCTTCAACCGCATTTGAAAATTGCTCTTTCTTATCATCTACCGATTTCTGGATCCAATAGACTTGAACCGAAATAATACCAATAAGAGAGAGGCTCATCAAAATGACTAGAAGTACAAACCGCTTCTTGTTCATCAAAGTAAAATTAGAAATTTAACATTCAGCCTATCGACCGTTTAACCTAACCTTAACAAAAATGTTAAAATTTAGGATGATTTTGCCTTGGCCATGAGCTTTTGATGGATTTTCGCTACTTCTTTACCAGTAAGCACTAAATCGTCGTTTTCAATCACAAAATCTGCGAGTTGTATTTTGGTGTTTTGCGGTAGTTGGTTGGTCATTCTCCGTAATACTTGGTTTTTTTCGACTTTATCCCGATTAATAACCCTTTGTATCCTAATAGCTTCAGGGGCAGAAACCACGATAATCATATCGTAACGACCTTGGGTTTTGTTTTCATAGATCAAAGCATTCTCTTGAATTACGTACGGAAAGTCCTGTTTTTCTTCCCATTCCTTAAAATCCCGTTGTACCGCGGGGTGTACGATTGCATTCAATGCTTTTAGTAGTTCTTTATCTTTAAATACTTGCTTGGCAATAAAGGTCGTATTCAGCTTTTGATCGGCATACGCCGCTGTACCTAAAAGGTCAATAATCGCTTTTCGCAAGCTATCGGAACTGGTCATAAGTGATTTTGCCGCACTATCGGAATCATAAACGGGAACGCCGATGTTCTTGAACATATCAGCTACGGTACTTTTACCGCTTCCTATTCCTCCTGTCAGCCCAACAATCATAATTTTTCCAGTACAAATTCGATTTCACTCCGCAACAAGCGCACGGCAAAGACATCGGGAGGGGTTTTTAACAATTCTACTTGCAAGGTATTCTCTCCCCTTTCGATTTTGGAACAATCAACAACCACATCGAAATCACCCTCATTCAAATTTTTTAAACGATCTACACTTGCTTTGCAAACCACATTTATCGTATTGGGAAACATACGTATGCGGTATCCTGTAGGAGTATTAATCGCAGCGACAGGTACTGTAAACTCTTTCTCTGAAAAACGTGTGACCTTACCCGATAATCTAACGGTTTTAGTCAGCAATTGCGTGTTTACCAATAAATCTGGTTTTATCAGTGTCAATTTTTGAGTGAAATCTTGAGTCAATCCATTGAATTCAAAAGGTACGGTAGTTATTTTATCAATCTTAACCAGTTCTGCCCTTGGCCCCTTCAAAGTTGCAACACTGGGTTCTAACAACAAATTTCCCTTCATCAAATGGTTTTGCGCGAGGTTAACGGAGACATCGGCTTGAATGGGCACTTCTTTTAAAATAACCTGATATAAATCGACATACAGTAATTCAGATTCCAATTCAAGAAGCGAAGTGTTGTTTGGAAACTGTTTCTCAAACTGTACCTTCAAATTCTCATCGGTAACGAAATAAAGTTCATCTTGAACTTGTACCGACGATAAGTTTACCTTCAACTTCTTTTGACCCATTTTGTATCTTAAAAATTGAAAACCACTCGTTCTTAATTTAATTTCGATATTCTTTTTATCAGCCGTATTGAGCAGCAAACTATCAGGAAAGCTATGAAACGTAAGTTCGAATGAGGCCCTAGATTCATATGAATCGGATAGTTTACTTATCGTCCATGCCAAAAATGAGCATAACAAAAAAAGTGAGAACACCTTTACTTTGCGCTTATTGATCGTGGCTAATAGATTTTTGAACACATGCTACTTTTTGGTGAAAAACAAATTTGGAAACAGTTCTTCAGCAGGTTTATTGTTAAAGTTAAGCACAAAGGTCGACTTTATGAAACCTATTCCGTAACCTAAAAATTGTATGATAGCGGCAAAAATGGAAAGTATGGCAATTACAAGGCTTTTATTTTTAAACCACGCATCGAAAAACAATAGCGTAAAGTAAATACCATACAAATACAAAAACAAGGGTGCCCCTAGGGAATATAATATGCCTGAAACCAGAAAACCAATACTAAAAACAGAAGGGAACCAATAGGTAAGTCTTGACGTGTTGGGGTGCCATTTATTTAATATCGGCCTTACCAAACCAAACTTATTTACTTGTGTATAAAATTTTACCCAATCGATCCTTCTTTTATGGTACACCTTGGCTTTTGGGAATAATCTTGTGGAATATCCCTTCTCCCATATCCTAAATGTTAAATCTGGGTCTTCACCGGGGTGAATGGTACCAAACCCACCGGTGGCCTCAAAAACTTCTTTTGAGATTCCCATATTGAAACTGCGTGGTTGAAATTTATCAATGGCATTTTTTCCGCCACGAATACCCCCAGTGGTCAAAAATGAGGTCATGGCATGATTAATCGCCTTTTGAACGATGGTAAAAGATGCATGTGCGGTATCAGGGCCCCCAAAGCAATGTACATATTCATCGTTCAATGCTTTTTCTACTTGCTCCAAATAGTTCGGTGGAACAATACAATCAGAATCTAAAATGATAAAATAATTGCCCTTAGCCCTTTGCATACCATAGTTTCTGGAATCTCCCGGACCTGAATTCCCCTTATAATAGTATGAAATCTGAAGTTTATCTTGAAATGCCTTTGCAACTTCTTGCGAACGATTCGTAGACCCATCTTCGACAAGCACCACCTCAAAGGCCTTGTCGTATTCTTGGGTGGCTAAACTATCCAGTAATTCCTTAATTTCATCTGGTCGGTTATATACCGGAATCACAAAGGAAAAAAATACGTTGTCCATGGGTATAAATACAAAGGCCATTCTTTAAGGAATGGCCTTTATTTGTTTTATTCAAGTTTACTTGGTAAACTCATCGATGACCTCTTGACTGACCCCCGTATTGGAGAAACCACCATCATGGAACAAATTCTGCATGGTAACTTTTTTCGTCAAGTCGGAAAATAAGGTCACCGTATAATCCGCACACTCCATCGCAGTGGCATTACCCAAAGGGGACATTTTCTCGGCATATGAGATAAATCCATCAAAACCTTTAACGCCCTGTCCGGCTGTGGTGGGTGTTGGGGATTGTGAAATCGTGTTTACACGCACCTTCTTTTCCTTACCGAAAAAATAGCCAAAACTACGTGCGACAGATTCCAAATAAGCCTTGTTGTCGGCCATATCATTATAATCGGGAAAAGTCCGCTGTGCCGCCATATACGTCAAGGCCACAATACTGCCCCATTCGTTCATGGCATCCGCTTTGTATAGCGATTGCATGACTTTATGAAAAGATAAAGCGGAAACGTCCCAACCCTTTGTGGTGAAATCGTATTTTTCATCGGTATAGGCCCGACCTTTACGAACATTGACTGACATTCCGATGGAATGCAATACAAAATCCAGCTTACCATCCAGAATCTCGACGGATTTCGCAATTAAGTTTGCTAAATCTTCCTCATTGGTAGCATCGGCAGGAATAATTTCAGAACCCGTTTTTTCGGCCAATTCATTAATTTGGCCCATTCGCATCGCTATTGGGGCATTCGTAAGAACAAATTTTCCGCCTTCTTCATGAACCCTTTCCGCGGTTTTCCACGCTATGGAGTTGGCATCTAACGCCCCAAAAATAATACCTCGTTTTCCTTTCAATAAATTATGACCCATATAGTGTGATGTTGGTTTGAGTGGCAAATATATTTAAAAAATGATTGTTGATTTTATATTTGATAGTAATGCCCAAAGAAAAACACGGCAGCCCGATTATTCGATTCTTGGCTAGTTTTGAGGATTCTCGAGCAATTCACGGGCATGCGCCAATGCAGAATCAGTCAGGTTCTTACCACCCAGCATTTCTGCTAATTCATTGACACGTTGCTCAGCGCTTAATTCACGCATTCCCGTTCGGGTAGAATCACCTAGTTCTTCTTTGTATACTTTGAATTGCGCCACCCCCTTTGCAGCGACCTGCGGTAAATGTGTAATGGAGAATACTTGCATGGTATTGCCCATTTTCTCCATTATTGCTCCCATTTTAGAGGATATTTCGCCTGATACCCCCGTATCAATCTCATCAAACATCAAGGTAGGCAATTGTTCATAATTGGCCAATATTGATTTGATGGTCAGCATGATTCGCGAAAGCTCTCCGCCAGAGGCGACTTTTTTAAGTTCGCCATAATTAGAACCTTTATTCGCTGAAAATAAAAATCGGAGCTCATCTTTTCCATTGGGTTTGAACTCAGTATCTAAATTAACCGATATGTCGAATGTTGCCGAGGGCATACCTAATGTAGTCAATTGCCCAATGAGCATCTTCTTTAAATCAGGAATTACGGCATTGCGCTTTTTATGTAACGCTTGGGCGTGCGCATTCAAAGATTGCATGGTATCATTAACAATCTTTTTCTGGGCCTTGATCTTGGTCGTAATATTAATCGCCGAATCGACTTTCGTACTCAGGTCTTCTTTAATTTGAAACAGGGCATCAACTGAATTGACCTGGTGTTTTTTCAACAAATCATGAAGCAATTGTAGTTGGCCGTTGACTTCGTCTAAACGATTCGGGTTTGCCTCAACATTTTCTTGTAACTTTTCCAATTCGGTGGCGACATCAGCCGTTTCAATGACCATTGCCTGAACGCGCTCGTTCAAATCATGGAACTGCTTGCCGTAACCGCTTAATTTTTGAACTGCTTGTTGCAATTGTGAAAACGTGTTCAATATCCCTATTTGCTCATCATTTAAAAGCTGATGGCCTTGAGATAGTAACTGCATGATTTGCTCCACATTGCTCAACTGTTCATATTCCTCCTCCAATTCTTCTTGAATACCTTGTTTTAAGGATGCTTTTTCAAGCTCTTCAAGTAAAAAACTATTATAATCAAGTTCTTTTTGGGCGATTTCTTGATAATCCTGTAACCTGGTCAACTCTTTAAGGGCATTCTTGTAGGTTTCAAAAGTATGTTGATACGAAGACAGGTCCTCTTTCGTATTTGCCAAGGCATCAATGACCCGAAATTGAAACCCATTCTCGGTCAACTGAAGCGTTTGATGTTGCGAATGTATATCTACCAATTGATTGCCTAGACCGGAAAGCACATCCAAGGTCACGGGGGTATCGTTTACAAAGGCCCTTGATTTGCCACTTGGTAGTATCTCCCTACGTAGTAAGGTTTCTACATCGTAGTCAAGATCGTGCGCTTCAAAGTAGGTCTCAAGCTGGTATTTGCCCAAGGTGAACGCTGCTTCAATAATGCATTTTTCTTCTTTATTTTTTAATGAGGATAAGTCTGCGCGTTTGCCCAAAACCAATGAAAGTCCACCTAAAAGAATGGACTTACCGGCACCGGTCTCACCTGTTATCGTAGTAAAACCAGGGCTGAATGAAACTTCGAGTTCATCAATCAGTGCATAATTTTTAATGGAAAGTCGTGCGAGCAATTCTTACGGGTTTAGCTTCGCAAAGATATAAGTATTACAACTAAAAATTCAATACTTTATCGCATTCCAGGTGCTGGAATAAAATGGGGCTACCCGATTCAAGGTTTCCTTTAGTTTTACGATATCGATCTTTGGTCCATCTGAAAATACATTTTGGATTTCCTCTGATTTGGCATCAAAAAAAGTTTGGATCAAAAATGCATTGGGGCGCCGCTTGATCAAGGTCTCAAACAATCGCAAACTACCTGAGATCACTTGTTTACCCGTACTGTTATTATCGCCTAACACATCCATACCCTTGCGGTGGTAATTGTACATTGCTATTCGATACTCTCGAAAGGTATTGGAAAGAAGGTCGTCTATCAAGTCAAAACGTGTCCTGTTATCTTGGGCGGTTTGGGTCCAACCCGAAAAACTTGTTCCTTGTGCCTGGGTAACTATATTTTGAGCTATCCTGTAGTATTCATCCCCACCTTGAAGTGAAAAAGTATCCGCATCCAAGCCCAAAATAACATACACATAATACGAAATCACACCGACCAGATTGGAATCAAAGGAATTGGGATTGTAGACTAGAGGTTCAAATTCTTGATACTGAAAGTCAAAACTGTTGTCTTTATAATTGAAAATAGGGGTCTCGTATGAGGTATTGTACACTGGCCTTGAAGACTGTATTTGAATGTTGGCATTAAAACGATCTGACTCGTATTCCGTAACCGTAATGAACATACGCGCACTTACACGCTCATTCTCCGCATATATCCTATCCGTCCATTTATTCTTGTTTACAAAATCATTCAAAGAACGCTCTAAGGTCTTAAAAATTTGTTGGTTGGTTTGACCGACTTGGTCAGAATTTACCGTGATGGTACAATTAAGTTCTTGCGCCGTCGCCTGAAAGGCAAAAAGAAGTAAAAAAACAAAGGTAAAAACCTTATTCATTGCTTTGAGAGATAATTTCATGCCAAATGTCTGAGGCAACCTCGGCTTTGTTCTTTAATTCAAACGCTTTTACATTCAAATTCTTATCTATAAAACTGACTTTATTAGTTCCGCTACCAAATCCCGCACCTTTATCTTGCAACGAATTCAAAACTATGGCATCAAGGTTCTTCTTGGTAAGTTTACTTTTCGCATTTTGCAACTCATCATTGGTCTCCAGTGCGAAGCCCACCAAGAACTGATTTTTCTTTCGTTCACCCATCGATTTCAAAATATCCTTAGTACGTTCTAAAGTCAAATGCAAATCGCCATCACCAGTTTTCTTAATTTTTTGTGCAGCAATGGTTTTTGGCCTGTAGTCTGCTACGGCAGCAGCGCTTATGGCATAGTCAACGTTATCGTAATACTCATGAACGGCCTCGTACATCTCTTGGGCTGCCGTTACACGAACCAATTTGATATTCGAATGGTCTGTAGCCAAACTGGTTGGCCCCGATACTAAAATAACATATGCCCCGAGATTGGCGGCATGCTCAGCTAGTTTAAACCCCATGGTACCAGAGGAACGATTGCCGAGATAGCGTACGGGATCCAATGCCTCATGGGTTGGGCCTGCGGTAATCAAAACCCTTTTACCTGACAACGATAGGCCTTTCGCCAAATGATCTTGCAAAAAACTTAGGATATTCCCTGGTTCTGCCATACGGCCCTCACCACTTAATCCACTGGCCAATTCACCCGATTCTGCAGGTATAATGGTGTTGCCAAAACTTTCTAGCTTGACAAATGTGTTTTTTGTCGAGGGATGTTTGTACATATCCAAATCCATCGCTGGAGCCACATAAACAGGGCATTTGGCTGATAAGTACGATGCCAATAACAGGTTATCGCAAGTTCCGGTAGCCATTTTGGAAAGTGTATTCGCCGTTGCCGGGGCAATCAGTACAAGGTCTGCCCAAAGCCCTAGATCAACGTGATTGTTCCATGAGATACTTCCATCTTCATCATTCACAAAATCCATGAGTACCGGATTTTTAGATAAGGTGGATAAGGTAAGGGGAGAAACGAAAGAGCTGGCACTTTGGGTCATGACTATCTTGACTTGGGCACCAGCTTTTATCAATAACCGAACAAGAAAGGTGGTCTTGTAAGCGGCAATCCCCCCGGTAATACCCAAAAGGATGTTTTTTCCGCTTAACATTTACGTGTCTTTCTCGGTATTTCTGTAGTAAATTTTATCTTCCAACCACTCATGTACTGCAAGGGCATGTGGTTTCGGAAGTTTTTCATAAAATTTGGAAACCTCTATCTGCTCTTTGTTCTCAAAGACTTCCTCAAGACTATCGCTATATGTTGCAAATTCCTCAAGTTTTTCCAACAACTCCTTCTTAATCTCAGAATTTATCTGGATAGCCCTTTTAGAGGCAATGGAAATCGCTTCGTAAATGTTATCTGTTTTCTCGTCAAATTCGTTTTTGTTATGGGTAACCGTTGAAACCGAGGCTTTTGTGTTTTTTAAATCGTTCATACGTTCTAAAAGTAAAATTATTTGGACAAGTCTTTTGACTCGCTCAGGTTATTGTTTATTTTTTTTAACAAAGAGGCTACTTCTTTACTATACTTTGTCTCAGGATATGCCTTCATTAGTGCGTCGTAATGAACCTTTGCTTCTTTAAATCGTTCAGGTTGTCTGCGTAAGGTACTGTTCTCGGCTAAGTGGACCGCCGATTTCACCCTGTAATAAAATGCATCTTCCCTATATACCGAGCCTGGGTTTTCGGCAATGAAATTATCTAGGGCCGCTATGGAAGATACCAGTATAGGAAAATTAAACTCGCCTAGTTTATCAAACTGTTTGGCAATTTCGATTTCCTTTTTTTGTTTTTTTCTGGTCAGCTCTTGTGCCATTTCGTTGGCTTTTGCAAAATACTCAGAATCAGGATAGGTATTCACGAAGTTCTGTAACTTACTTAGTGCCTTATCCGTTTCAGATTGGTCCAGCGAGTACCTAGGTGATAGTTCGTAATAGCTTTTGGCCTCTAAATACAATGCTTGTTGCAACTTTTCGCTCTTTGGATATGACTTGACGAAACGCTCGAATTGATACCCAGACAAATAGTAATCACCAGATTGAAAATAAGAATCCGCAAAAAAGAACATAACACGTTCCCCTTGAGGTTTTCCAACATAGCGCGGTGCAATCTGTTCAAAAAGTCTTTTGGCCCTTTTGAAATCCCCTTCTTTGTACAATTTTTCAGCTAAATCGTATTTTGGCTTAACTTCTTCATTTTTAAGTACTTTTTGGTACTCATTACAAGAAACTAGAAGGAAAAGGGTGCAAACGATTGTGGTAAAAGGTATCCTCATTTTCAAAAACATCCTGCAAAATTAGTGATTATCAATCGATTTCAAAATTATTACAGAAAATAAAGTTAAACCACATTTGAAGCCAACCCAATGGTTTTGGGCAAAATTTAACGCAATCAAGCAGTAACCAAATGTGTGGATTTCAAAAAAGTCTTGATTCTTTTCTTCAAATCGGTGCTGGCTTTTACCAAGGGCAACCGAACGGTATCCGTGGAGAGATCGTAATGCTCCATAATCACTTTTATTCCCGCGGGATTCCCCTCTTCAAATATCAGGTGCATGCCATTCAATAAGGTTTGGTGGATTTCATAGGCAGTTTCCGATTCACCCCGTAGCCCTAGAGTGATCATTCTTGAAAATGCTTTGGGTAATCCCTGTCCTAAAACCGAAATCACCCCAGAACCCCCTGCAAGTACTGTTGCAAGGGCAGTGAAATCATCCCCTGAAATCAAATGGAAGTCACTGGGTTTGTTTTGAAATATCTGATCCAGCTGCAACATATCGCCTGAGGCCTCTTTGATTCCAATGATATTCTCAAAATCACGGGCTAATCTTAAGGTAGTTTCCGGCAGCATATTACTACCTGTTCTAGAAGGCACGTTGTATAAGATAATCGGTAACGGTGAAGCAAGTGCCAATGCTTTGAAGTGCTGATATATACCCTCTTGCGTAGGCTTGCTGTAGGCAGGTGATACAGATAGTATGGCCTCATAGTCCATGAAATCGGTTTGCCGTAATTCTTCTACCAAGGCATGGGTATTATTACCGCCAACCCCGAAAACAAGGGGTAAGCGGCCAGCATTGGTTTTTGAGACGGCACCCATGACCAAGGCTTTTTCAGATTTGGTCAATGTAGCGGATTCGGCAGTAGTACCCATGACCACAAGATAATCGATTCCACCGGCGATCTGATATTCCACAATACGCTGTAATGCCCCAACATCGACCCTTCCGTCACTATCAAAAGGGGTAATCAAAGCAACCCCGGTACCAACAAATTGTTCCATCATTCAATTTCTTTAAACACTTTTAAATACTTTCTCAATTCACTTTTGAACATTTTAAAGTCTTTCAAGTCCGTATGGAACATCAAATCGTTGATTTTAGCATCTACACCAACAAAACCTACGCGCAAACGGGCATGTACCTTTACCGATAACAGCTTGAGCATAAGACGGTCCTCATTGTAATAATTCAATAGAAGATCGTATTCCCTACTGATGAATTCGGCAACATGGCTATTCTCTATCGAACCATTCCAACCCATATCCTTATCGGTGAAAAATTGTATGGAAAATGGAGTATTCTTGTCTTCCCCCCTTTTGTAACCGATAATCTGTATGGCATTGGGTGCCAGTGAAAAATCATTCCGAAGCTCATTGAGCATTTCCGCATTCGGAAAGTTATCCATGTCAACAACACACGCCACAGCCTTAATGCCCTTTTCCCGATTCGTAGGTACTTTTGATTTTACCAACTCATCCTCTAAATACTTTAGACTTGACTTAACCTTAAATTTATCCTGTATGGAACGAAATATCATTTACAATTCTGCATTTTTGCAAATGTAATTAATATACTCGCTTTCCTGTAGCGAAGATAAAACGGAATATGCTTTTAAAAATAAAACAATTTGTTGTATTTGTAACATTTCTAGCATTATATTCCTGCTCGAACAAGGCAGGGAATCCATCACATATCACTGCAAAACAATTGCCCATTGGCAAAACACTACAGGTCGTAGATTCCATACAGGACTTTGTTGCCCCTTATCGTGACCGTATCAATACCATATTGGATAGTACCCTGGCCTATGTGCCTAAAACCCTTGTTAAAGACGATGGCAAATTGAATACTTCGGCCGGTAATTTTATGGCCGATGTCGTTTCGGCACAGGCGAATCCCATTTTTGAATCCAGAACCGGAAAATCCATTGATTTCGTAGTGCTTAACCATGGAGGTATACGCTCCATCATTTCAAAAGGCCATGTAAATGCAAGAACCGCTTATCAAATCATGCCTTTTGAGAATTATATCGCCATCGTAGAAATGAATGGGAAAGCAGTTAAGGACCTGTTGGATTTTTTAGCAAGATCTGGTAGGGCCCACCCTATTTCAAATATGAAATTGGTTATTGATGCCTCAAGAAACATTGTAAAGGCCCATATTAATGGTAAACCTTTTGACGAAAATAGCACGTATTACGTAGCCAGTAACGATTATTTGGTACAGGGCGGTGATGATATGGGTTTTTTCAAAAACCGAACGGCAGTTACCTCTACCGATTATTTAGTGCGAAACGCCATTATTGACTACTTCAAAAAAACAGATACCATCAAGGCAACGGTCGATGACCGTTTTATTCAACTCAACTAATATGCGACGACGTTCTTTTATTACAAAAACCGCTGCTTCCAGTACGTTGTTGGGGCTTGGCGGATTGGCTTTGAATTCTTGCACAACAGTAGGCAAAAAGCATCTAACGATATTGCATACCAATGACGTGCATAGTCATATCGACCCGTTCCCCAGCGATCATTCACGTTACGCCAACCTAGGGGGCTTGGCGCGAAGGGCAAGTTTGGTAGAACGAATACGCCATGAAAACCCAAATACCCTATTATTCGATGCCGGCGATATTTTTCAAGGGACCCCCTATTTCAATTTTTATGGTGGGGAATTGGAATTCAAGTTGATGAGTATGCTCAAATACGATGCCGCTACCATAGGTAACCATGACTTTGACAATGGTATCGATGGACTTCTTGCCCAAATGCCCCATGCCCAATTTGAATTGATATCGGCCAATTATGATTTTACCAATACCGTGATGGACGGTTTAGTAAAACCTTACCAGACCTATCTTATTGACGGTATTAAAATCGGTGTTTATGGCTTGGGCATTGCCCTCGACGGGTTAGTAACCAAAAAGCTCTACAAAGAAACCCAGTATGAACATCCTTATGATGTAGCTTTTGATATCGAGCGTCGGCTAAAAAATGAAGAGCATTGTGATATTATTGTATGCTTATCCCATTTAGGCTATGACTATGACGGAAATCCGAATCGGCCCGATGACGTGCGTCTGGCACAAAAAACCTCATACACTAACCTAATTATCGGGGGCCATACACATACGTTTCTAGAGAAACCCCATGTTTTCAACAACAAAATGGGGATGCCCGTTTTAGTGAATCAGGTAGGCTGCTATGGCCTGAATTTAGGACGGATTGATTTTTACTTTGATGCTAGCAAGCATATTTCTGTAGATGGTATCAGTATTTCGGTGTAGTCGTCTTAGATAGCATCATGTTCTGAACGGACATACGGTACCTGTTTCATTTTAAGATTACCATCTTCACATACCTCGTATTGCCAATTATGGAATAGTGGCTGCCAAGCATACAATAATGAAGTAAATCCTTACAAAAAGATATGTATCACTGTAAGTAAAAACTTAACTTATAGGCTTTATGTAACAGCTAATTCACCTTAAAAACAAAATGATGGCCCGAAGGACACAACTGAGTTTTGCTACTTTCAATTTGTACAATCTACATACTCCTGGAAACCGTATATATAGGGATGCCGATGGATGGAGTCAAGCGGAATATGATAAGAAGATCACGTGGTCAGCAAATATTATCAAAAATACGGATGCCAAGGTATGGGGTTTTCAAGAGCTTTGGCATAAGGATGCCTTGACAGCCCTATTTGAAGAAGCCGATTTGATGGCAGATTATGATTTGTTGCTGCCTGATAATCATGGCAATACTAAAATCATTTGTGCTGCCGCCGTAAAGAAAGGGCTTTTGCAGGGTACTCCCAATTGGATCGTTAATTTTCCAGATAAGATGCGGTTGGAAAGTTCTGGCGACGATGACCAAACACCCGATATATCCATTGCAATAAACAAATTTTCGAGACCTACCCTAAACTTCAAGATCAAACCACGTTCTGACGGTAAGGAAATATCAGTTTACGTTGCCCATTTAAAATCGAAATCACCGACACAATTGTGGCGCGAAGGGTGGTACCGTGATGATGTCGATTTCTATAAAAAGCATGCTACTGCATTAGGCGCTACGATAAGTACCATTAGACGATCGGCCGAAGCTGCGGCCTTGCGCATGTTGATTATTGAAGAAATCAAAGGTAACGACAATCCTTTGGTCGTCATGGGCGATATCAACGATGCGCAACTGAGCAACACCATGAACATCTTGACCGGGCAACCCAATTATTTGTTAAGTGGCCTTTCAAAAGGGGGCTCTGATACCGGCCTCTATACCGTTGCCACCTTACAAGAGTACCGAAGTTTACGTGACGTTTATTATACCCACGTTTATCAAAACACCAAAGAATCCCTGGATCATATTTTGGTTTCCCAAGAATTCTACGATAGCTCAAGAAAACGTATTTGGGCATATAAGGGAATGGAAATCGTGAACGACCACCTCGATAATGATGCCCACAAATTATCGGGCACCACGGACCATGGTATAGTCAAGGCCACTTTTGAATATAGGCCCATCTAATAATCACCTCAATTGTATACCCGGTTTTGACTCACGAAGGTCACCTAACTGAGATTAACATAACGTAAGTTCGACATAGACTTTCAATAGCTTATTTTGATTTTCAATGGTTTATATTTTACTTTCAGGTCGAGCCTGCCTTGTCGGAAGACAGGCGCTCGAGGTGACCGCTGTTGAATTTATTGGTCTTTATCCTTTTTAAAGGACAAATCTCAAATCGAAACTCCCGTTATCATAGGTATTTTTATCATAAGTCCATAATTCTTTTGGCTATTGCTTATTTTTAGGGCTAAACAAACACATCGAGTTCATGAGAAGCTTTTCCCTTTTGGTATTTCTACTGGCTACCCCAATGCTATCACTAAATGCCCAGACCGATTCAAAAACGGTTCCCATATTTGAAAATGGTGAAGCACAGGTCGTTGACGGATTTAAAGATCCCTCGAAATGGATACGACACGATCTTTTTGTGGAGACCGAATTTGACACGGATGGGGATGGTAAATTGGACCGGATGCATGTATCGGTCACTAGACCTGAACAAACAGAATCAGAAGATCTAAAATTACCGGTGATTTATGTTTCTAGTCCCTATTTTGCCGGAGTTGCGCCTTTTGTAGAAGGATTATTTTGGAATGTGGAACATGAGCTGGGTGAACTACCAGAGGAGCGTATCCACCCTGAGGTCAGACGAAAAGGGGAACGCCCCATCATTTCAAATTCGCATATCAACAAATGGATTCCTAGGGGATATATCGTCGTGCATTCTTCTTCACCCGGTACCGGTCTTTCACAAGGGGCCCCCACAGTTGGTGGAGACAATGAATCACTGGCCCCAAAAGCGGTCATAGATTGGCTAAACGGCCGAGCGAAAGGCTATACCGAACTTTATGGCGACCAGACGGTAGAAGCGTATTGGACCACCGGAAAAGTTGGCATGACAGGTACCTCGTACAACGGAACCATTCCCCTAGCTGCTGCCACCACAGGTGTAGATGGTCTAGAGGCCATAATACCTATAGCCCCGAACACCTCATATTATCACTATTACCGATCCAACGGTTTGGTACGTTCGCCCGGGGGATATCTTGGCGAGGATATCGACGTACTTTACGATTTCATCCATAGTGGCGATGAATCAAAACGTGAGCACAACAATAAAAAAATCAGGGATACGGAAATGAAGGACAATATGGACCGTATCACCGGAGATTACAATGATTTCTGGGCGGGCAGGGATTATCTGAACGATATGGGGCCAATGAAAGCTGCCCTGCTAATGTCACATGGCTTTAATGATTGGAATGTAATGCCAGAACATAGCTATCGTATTTATAAAGCCGCGAAAGAAAAAGGGTTGCCCATCCAAGTCTATTACCATCAAAATGGACATGGCGGACCGCCACCCCTCAAACTGATGAATCGATGGTTCACCCGTTACTTGCACGGTGTTGAAAATGGTGTTGAAAACGACCCCAAGGCATGGATAGTACGTGAAAATGACAAACAGGAAAACCCAACGTCTTATGCCGATTATCCGAATCCCAAAGCGGAAAAAGTAATTTTGAACCTAACTTCCGGAGGTGCTGCGGTCGGAAACTTAAGCTTACAAAAAGTAGAGAAGCAGGGAACGGAAACCCTTGTGGATGATTTTACTATTTCTGGCAAAGACCTGGCAATAGCACAAAACTCAAAACATCGCTTACTTTATGCAACAACTGAATTAAAACAAGACCTTCATATATCGGGCACCCCAAGAGTGACCATAAAACTGGCCTCGAGCAAGCCCGCGGCAAACCTCTCGGTTTGGTTGGTCTCATTGCCTTGGAATGATGACCCTAAAGCAAAAATAACCGACAACATCATTACGCGAGGGTGGGCAGACCCACAGAACCATACATCATTGACGCAAGGCGAACCCTTGAAACCGGGTAAATTTTATGAGATTTCTTTCGATTTAATGCCCGATGATCAGCTCATACCTAAAGGGCAACAAATCGGGTTGATGATCTTTTCAAGTGACAAAGAGTTCACCCTACATCCAAAACCAGGAACAGAACTAACAATTGATTTAGATGCAACAGTTCTAGAATTACCTATCGTTGGTGGCGTAGAATCGTTGAAAGGGGCCATTGAAGAATGACTTGACCCGAAGATTCTATTTAAAAAGTATTCCCCATTAATTTTGGGCCAACACCACGGCCGCTATTTCCCTGATCTCATCTGAAAAAGAAGTGCTACAAAATGGTCTTCTGGCCTGTCGGTACCAATAGCCCGCATTGAATTCATCACCCTCTACCCGATGTAAATGGGCATGTATCCAGCTGCCAATTTCAGTATGTAAATCTTGTGCAATGGCATGGGAAGCCTCCCAATTTCCGTTGGGAGCAAACCATAAAGCTTGAAAGGATTCAGGCCAATTGGTATCAGGGGCTTTCTTTTGAAACGTTAGTTGAAATTCTTTATAGTTTTTAGGGATTTTCATAACCAAAGATTAAGGTCGTAACCAAGTATCGGGATTTAAATAAAACATCTTTTTCCAACCTTGAATGGCCTCATCATCCTTTAAATGAGCATAAGGAAAAGGAGTAGTGATGGCGTAATGCAAATGGGGTGGTTTCCCTTTCGCATTCCCGGTGTCGCCAACGGTGCCTAATGCGGCACCTCTTGCTATGGGCTTTAAAGCAAATGTTTGTATTTCATCTAAATGGGCATAATAGTGAAACCGCCATTTGGGACCCAAAACCATGACGGATTTTCCTCCCTTGCCCCCATCATAGGTATAAATAACGATTCCGTTAGTGGATGCAATGACGGAAGTACCCCGCTCTGCAAAAATATCAATCCCCTTATGGGTAATGGAACTGCCCCATGGGTAGGCCCAAAATGAATCTTTGTGCCATGAACTGGTAGCTGCGCCATCTACAGGGATTATGAGATCTTGCGGAATCAAAAAACCCAGTAGAAGGATCAATACTGGAAACCAAAACCATTTTTTAAAGTACCGGTATCGTACCATAAATGCAAAACTCGAAAGTAGTACAAACCAAAAGCGTCTTGTGGTATTTGTTATCATTTCTTTTTCTAATTTAGACAATATGATTCGAAATATCCCTTCCTACGCCTCAATTCTGCTATTGTTGACCTCAAGCCATATCGTTTGCCAAGTCAACACATCCAAAAAAGAAACTTTAAGTGAAATTGATTATGGAAATCTTACCCATTGGGCGGCACACCCCGATAAACGTGACAATGCCGATCTAATACCAGGATCTGATGCCCTCGCCCAAGATAAATTGGAAGCTGATGTGTTTTTTATACATCCTACCATATACAAGGAAAAGGGCAAAAACCTACCTTGGAACCCAAATATCAAGGATTCGGTCTTAAACACCCAAGTCGATAATTCAACGATAAAGTTTCAGGCCAGTGCATTTAATGCTGCAGGGCGTGTTTTTGCGCCTAGATACCGTCAAGCACATTTGAGAAGTTTTCATACCGATGACAAGGCATCGGCCAAAAAGGCTTTTGCCATTGCCTATGCAGACGTGAAAAATGCTTTTGAACACTATTTGAAATACTACAATAACGGTAGGCCGGTAATTATCGCCAGCCATAGCCAAGGTACGACACACGCTGCCCCTTTAATCAAAGAGTTCTTTGATGGAACGCCGTTGCAACAGCAATTGGTGGCAGCATACCTGATAGGAATGCCCGTTACCAAAGAGTATTTTAAGACCATTTGGCCTTGCGAAAGTGCGGATGGTCTGAACTGTACCATTTCGTGGCGTACTTTTAAACAGGGGTACATACCCGATGACCGTCCGTTAGGTGATTCTATTTTGGTCACCAACCCCCTAAGTTGGAAAATTGACACCACTTATGTGGCCAAGACCAAAAACAAGGGTGCGGTATTCCGTGATTTTGATAAGGTACTGCCCCGTCGGGTCGATGCCCAAGTGCACAATGGGATCTTATGGGCAAACAAGCCCCGTTTTCCTTGGAGTTTTCTTCTAAGAAGGAAAAATTATCACATCGCGGACATCAATTTCTATTATGTCAACATTCGCGAAAATGCCAAACTTCGTGTAGAAAAATGGTTAGAAGCTAGAAACTAGACCATTGCTAAAAATTCATTTTCAGAAATTATAGGTACTCCCAGATTTTCAGCCTTAGTGCGTTTGCTTGGCCCCATTTTATCACCTGCCACCAAATACGACGTTTTTGAAGAAATCGACGAGGCCACTTTACCCCCATTATCTTCTATGAGCTTTTTGAGTTCTGTTCGACCTAAGGTCTCAAAAACGCCTGAAACAACAAAAGTCTTTCCTTTTAGGGTATCAGATTGATTTTTCAGTTGTGCTTCAGACAATGAAAATTGTAATCCATAACTTTTTAATCTTGTGATGATTTCTTGATTGGTCCCATCACCGAAAAATTGTACAACGCTTTGTGCAATGCGTTCGCCAATCTCATCAACCGCAACCAAACCTTCTTCGGTGGCCATCATCAATGCGTCTATATTTTTATAAGCTTTCGCCAGTTTTTTCGCCACGGTTTCACCCACATAGCGAATTCCTAGTCCGAATAGCACACGCTCATACGGAATCGCCTTTGAGGCCTCGACTCCCTTGACCAAATTCTCTGCAGACTTTTCTGCCATGCGTTCAAGGGGCATAATTTGTTCTTTGGTAAGCAGATACAAATCAGCGTAGTTTCGTATCAGTCCTTCTTTAAAAAGTAATTCCACCGTTTCTCCACCAAGGCCCTCAATATCCATTGCCTTTCGCGAAATAAAATGTTGGATACGACCTGTTATTTGCGGAGGACAACCCATATCATTAGGACAAAAATGTTGTGCTTCGCCGGCTTTACGTATAAGTTCCGTTCCGCATTCAGGACAATGTGTTCGATATATGGTTGGTTTAGAATCCCGTCGGCGTTTTGTAAAATCAACTGCGATGATCTTCGGAATAATCTCACCACCTTTTTCAACAAAAACGGTATCCCCTTCCCTGATATCGAGTTTGGCTATTTGGTCTGCATTGTGCAATGATGCCCGTTTTACGGTCGTACCCGCCAATAATACCGGTTCAAGGTTGGCCACTGGGGTAATGGCCCCTGTACGACCGACCTGATAGGTGATTTCATTTAAAACCGTTGAAACCTGTTCTGCCTTGAATTTATAGGCCATGGCCCATCGCGGGGCTTTGGCAGTATATCCTAACTCTTCTTGATACCGCAGACTATTTACCTTTACCACGACACCGTCGGTCTCATAGGGCAGTTCATGACGTTCGAGATCCCATACCTCGACAAATCGCATCACCTCTTCGGTAGTTTTACAAAGTTTTGCAACGGTGGGTACTTTGAAACCCCATTGCCGCGCTTTTTCGAGCATCTCAAACTGGGATTCAAAATTCAGGTCTTTTCCGACAATACTGTAGAGCAAACATTCTAAAGGTCGTTGGGCTACCAAGGTACTATCTTGTAATTTCAAACTTCCAGAAGCGGTATTGCGTGGGTTCATATAGGCTTCTTCGCCATTGGCCAGTCGTTCTTGGTTCATTTTAGCAAACCCCTCTAAGGTCAATATGATCTCACCACGAATATCGAACTTTGCAGGATAGTCCCCCTTTAGTTGTAATGGTACGGATTTGATCGTTTTAATATTGGTAGTTACGTCATCACCTTGAAAACCATCGCCCCTAGTGACCGCACGTACCAATTTACCTTCTTCATAGGTAAGGTTGATGGAAGCGCCATCATATTTTAATTCACAGGTAAATGCTACCGGAACATCGCCCAAAATACGTTGTATGCGTTTTTCCCAATCGTCCAGATCTTCTTTAGAATATGAATTATCCAAAGAATACATTCGGGATTCGTGGGTCACCGTTTCGAAATTTTTCGTGACCGCACCGCCAACCCGCAAAGTTGGTGAGGTTTCATCAAAGAACTCTGGGTGTTCTTCTTCCAAGGCCTGAAGCTCTTTGAGTCTCATATCGAACTCAAAGTCTGAAACCGTTGGCTTATCTAAAACGTAATAATTGTAATTATGCTCACGAAGTTCATTTCGCAAAGTTTCGATTTTTTCCTGTACGCTCATTATTTCTGTGATTTTCCTAAAATCCAAAGGTTTTGTTCAGGTCTGTTCTTTTGTAATCCATTTAGGAACCGGTTTAGGACTATAATTTTTCATTTTGTGCAATAAGTTATCAATGTTATCATCAACCAATACCATTTCATAATTGAAGGGTTTCACAAAACCTTGATGAACCATGTGTTTCAGCATTTGAAGTAATGTATCATAAAAACCGTTGGTGTTCAAAACGCCGATAGGGTAATTGTGCAACCCCAATTGCGCCCATGTCAGCATTTCAAAAAACTCTTCCAAGGTTCCGTATCCGCCCGGCAACATCAAAATACCGGAAGACAGCTCGTGCATCCTCATTTTTCGTTCATGCATGTCTTTGGTGATTATAAGTTGCGTCAAGTTAGGGTGATAAACCTCTTTCTTCATTAGAAATTCAGGGATTACACCGATTACTTTCCCCTTGTGGGTTAAAGCTCCTTTAGCCACCGCGCCCATAATACCGATTCGTGCCCCACCATATACCAACGTAATGTGCCTCTCGGCAAGTATCCGACCCAGTTGAAGGGCATCATTTACATATTTGGCATCATCACCTTCGCTACTTCCACAAAAAACAACTATACTATTCATCCCCTACTTTTTACAACGCAGCATTCGTTCATTTCCAAAAATATCTTTTTTTAGTACTACATCCTTAAAATTTTTCGATTCAAAAATTGATTTTGTCTCTAAACCAAGGTATTGATTGATCTCTACATAAAGTGTGCCCCCATCTTTTAAAAAAGCAGCGCTAAATTCAGCCAAGGCCTTATAAAAAACCAAGGCATTGTCATCAGGTACAAATAGTGCCGTAGTAGGTTCGTACCCTTTTACGTTATTGTGCATCTTGGCTTTTTCAGACTCCCGTACGTAGGGAGGGTTGGAAACGATGATATCGAACATGCTTTCAGAAAAATCAATGGCATCCGTTTCTAAATTCAAGATATTGCCCTGTACAAATTCTACTTCAACCTCATGTAGCCCTTTATTCTGATTTGCGACTTTAAGGGCTTCCAAAGATATATCCAATCCGTAAACCTTAGTATGGGGTAACAACTTGGCCAAAGCTATGGCGATACAGCCGCTACCCGTACCAATATCAATGGTATTTAAAATACCATCGGATTGTTTATTGTGATCTTCAATAATCCATTGTACCAACTCCTCCGTTTCAGGTCGAGGTATTAAGGTATGTTCGTTTACTTTAAAGACAAGGTCCAAAAAATAGGCTTCCCCTAAAATGTATTGTACTGGTTCTTCTTTTTTCAGCCGCGACAGGGTTTCAAATAATGGCTGTTCCTCCTTTTTGGTCAAGGTAAGGCGTGGCTGCAAAACGAGAACAAAACGCTCTAGATTTAAAAAATGTTCAATTGTTCTGTAGAAGAGACTGTCTATTTCCTCTTTCCGATAAATTCCCTCAAGTTCATTGTGGTAAATATGCTTTACTTCCGCTAACTGCATGTCCTAGAGCTTTTTTAACATGTAGACCGGGCATGAAGTATGGCCAGTACAACCCATTGCAGAATCCAAGTAATCAAACCCATTCTTTTTGTAAAGCGCTTGGGCTGCCTTCATATAGGGCATGGTTTCAAGGTAACAGCTTTCAAAACCGTATGCTTTTGCTTGGTGCAAACAAGTTTCAATGAGCTTTTTACCCAAACCCCGCCCCCGGGCCTTAGGCAAAAAATACATCTTTTGAAGTTCACAGACATTACCCTCATGATTTGCCAAGGGCGCGATGCCTGCACCACCGATAACAACACCGTTTTCTTCAATGACATAATAGTCGGCATTGGGTATGGCCGAAAAGGCTTCATACATGGTATCCAATTCTTTATCCGCATAGGCAGTTCCCACTTTCGGAACTCCCAATTCTTCGAATACATACCGTACCAGTTTGGCTACTTGCTCATTATCGGTGGGTACTATCTTGCGTATTACAGTGGTCTGCATGTTGCAATTTATTGTGGTATTTTTACGATGTGAATATAGATGAAAAATACCTCTTTCGTTGTATCGAGCTTGGTAAAAAAGGCCTGGGGACCACAGCCCCCAATCCTATGGTCGGCTGTGTCATTGTTCACAATGATAAAATAATCGGGGAAGGTTTTACAAGTCCGTTCGGTGGGCCACATGCGGAGGTCAATGCAATCAATTCGGTAAAAAATAAACTACTATTGCCCCAGGCGACACTTTATGTGACCTTAGAACCATGTTCGCATTACGGAAAAACACCACCTTGTGCCGACTATATCATCAAACATGCCATACCGAAGATCGTCATTGGCTTGAAAGATCCCCACACTAAAGTAGCCGGTAAAGGCATTGAAAGATTAAGGGCTTCAAGTTGTGATGTGAAAGTCGGTGTTTTGAGCAAGGAATGTAGGGAATTGCATAAACGTTTTCTTACATTTCAAGAAAAAAAGCGACCATATATCATCTTAAAATGGGCTGAAACCCTAAATGGGTTCATTGCCCCGGAACCCTCTAAACGAGGTGAAAATCCAAAACCCTTTTGGATTACCAATACGTATTCCAGACAATTGGTACACCAGTGGCGTAGTGAAGAGCAGGCGATTTTGGTCGGTACCAATACCGTACTTTTAGATAATCCGAAACTTGATGTTCGAGACTGGGCCGGTACAAACCCAATGAGGGTGGTATTGGACGCCCGTTTACGTATTCCCCAGAATTTTCATGTCATGGACGAGTCGGTGGATACCCTGGTTCTGCACGACTCAAAAATTAATGGTAACCACAAAAGGGGGATAAGGTATTTGGCTATAGATTACACTAGCCGGATTGCTCCCCAAATTTGCCAAGTGCTTTACGAACATCAAATTACGAGTGTATTGATTGAAGGGGGAAAACAAACGCTTGAAAGCTTTATTACTGCCAATCTATGGGACGAAGCCCGGATATTCACGGGTGCATCATCATTCAAAAACGGAACATCCGCCCCAAAAATCTCAGGAAGGGTGGATTCGACAAAAACAATTATACAGGATACTTTAACTGTGCTCAAAAATGATTAAAAACATCATACTTGATTTTGGGGATATCTTTATCAATCTGGATAAACCCGCTACGGCCCGAGAAATGACCAAATTCGGTTTTAAGGAAATCACTCCTGAACTGGATACACTTTTTAAGGATTATGAGAAGGGGCTACTTTCTTCTGAAGCTTTTTTGGATACTACCCACAGTGCTTTCCCCAAGGCATCGAAACAAGATTTAATTCAAGCTTGGAATGCCATTCTATTGGATTTTCCTGAATACCGTTTGGATTTTTTAGAGGAATTTGCGCAACAAAACAGGTACAAATTACTACTATTGAGCAATACCAATGCCATTCATATCGACCACGTAAAAACCATCATGGGCATGGACAGGTTCAACCGTTTTAAAAATGCGTTTGACCAATTCTACCTTTCCTATGAAATGAAGATGCGTAAGCCAGATGCCGAGATTTTTGAATATGTTTTGCAAGAAAATGGTCTGGTAGCAGCGGAGACCCTTTTCGTAGACGATACCAAAGAAAACACCGACACGGCCTCATCCATGGGAATACAAGTTTGGAACCTTCAGGTAGGTAAGGAGGATATTATTGATTTAAAGCAACATCTGTAATGTTGGACCTCGTTTTTAGTGTATTGTGTTCCTCCCTGATATTTGTAATCTTTAAATTATTCGATACGTATGGAGTACAGACCCTATTTGCAATCATAACCAATTACATGGTCGCTTGTATCACTGGGTTACTATTATATCGAGAACCCATTGATTTTGCTTCAATTCCGTCAAAAAACTGGTTCTTAGGCACTGTATTTCTCGGGATATTGTTCATAGTCATCTTCAATATTATGGCTAAGACCGCCCAAAAAGTAGGTGTTTCAGTGGCATCCGTGGCCACGAAGATGTCTTTGGTGATTCCGGTTATAGTCGGCGTTTTTGCCTATCAAGAACAGCTTTCATTTTTAAAAATAGCAGGTATCCTTTTGGCCTTGGCAGCGGTTTACTTTACCTCAGTGAAGCAAAAATCCTTGGTTATTGCCAAAGATGTACTGCTATTGCCCATACTGGTCTTTCTCGGCTCTGGTACCATTGATGCCAGTATAAAGTACTTTCAAGAAACGCAACTCGAAGTTCAAGAGTACCCCATATTTTCAGCGACGGTGTTTGCCGCAGCTGCATGTACCGGTCTGGTGTTCATTACAATAAAATCATTTGGAACACCACTGAAAATAAACCTGAAAAATATTCTTGGGGGTATCGCCCTTGGTATACCCAATTATTTTTCCATTTTCTTTTTGTTGCGGGCCTTACAAAATGAAAACTGGAACAGCGCGTCCATTTTTACCATCAATAATGTAGCAATCGTGATGTTCTCTACTTTACTAGGTATCGTTCTGTTCAAAGAGCGGTTGAGCATAAAAAACTGGGGTGGTATTCTTTTGGCGGTCATTAGTATTTTGTTGGTCGCACTTTATTGATGGGGTTCGAAGCTGATACATACCGTACTTTGGCAAAGCCTTCTGAAGAAATTCTTTTGAAAGAACGAAAGAGCAAGTTTTATGGCCATGCATACCCCATTCAATCAGAAGAAGTCGTCAAGCCAATAATTGAAATGCTCCGCAAGCAATACGCGAATGCCGGCCATGTGTGTTATGCATGGCAGTTAGGGATAGAACAAACCACCTATCGTGTCAGTGATGACGGAGAACCCAATAATTCCGCTGGGATGCCGATCTATGGGCAGATAAAGGCCTTTGGGCTAACCAATGTATTGGTGACGGTCACCCGTGTTTTTGGTGGTACCAAGTTAGGCGTTGGAGGGTTAATCCAAGCCTATAAGACCGCAGCGCAAATGGCACTTGAAAATTCTGAAACCGTGGTCAAGACCCTCGAGACTTCACTTCGAATTACATTTGCCTACAGCGACATGGAAAAAGTAATGCGAATCGTCAAAAAACACGGTTTGGGCTTGGTTTCGCAAAAAATGGAACTTGATTGTGAATTTGAAATTAGTTGCAGAAAAAAAATGGAAGAAAAAGTAGTTCAACTATTCAATGCACTACCATCCATTTCTATCCACGGAAAATAATATTATCCCAACTTCACCAGAATAGATTCCGGACATTTTATCGGTCTATTGGTCCGTTTATCCATAAAGGCCAATACCGTATTTGCCTCGGCCAACAATTCCCCACTTTCAAGATAGATTTTATAGTCAAATTCTATTTTGACCAAAGGCACTTTTTTTAAAAAGGTCTCGACTGTAATCAGGTCGTCATAAAGTGCGGATTTTTTATAATCTATTTGTAGGTGAATTACAGGTAAGATAATTCCATCATCTTCCAAATCCTTATAACTGATACCCATGGATCTTAGCCACTCTACCCTACCCAACTCTAGATATTGCGCATAATTACCATGGTACACTACCCCCATTTGGTCTGTTTCGCTATACCTTACCCTAAAAGAAAATTTGTGAAAATCCATAGAATTCTGATGAAAAAGTATATATTTATAAGCTAGCTCTTACTGCCGATAACATGAGAAAAAAAAAGTATAAATTCAACGGCTGATTGATTTTTTTTTTAGGTTTTTTGTTCACATATTTGTCGCACGATTGGCATTTGATAATTCGTCAAAAGTTAGCCTACTTAAACTCGAAATACTAACCAAAAAATAAGGAAAAACTTTTATGGGTGTTACTGCTACTTCCGTATGGAACAATTGTTTGGCTTTTATCGAAGATAATATCCAACCGCAGGCATTCAAAACGTGGTTTCTCCCCATTAAACCAGTTCGACTGCAAGATAATGCTTTAAGCATTCAAGTACCTAGTAAATTCTTTTACGAATGGCTAGAAGAGCACTATGTAAAACTTTTAAAGGTAGCCCTACGAAAAGAATTGGGTGCCAATGCCAAACTGGTCTATGTGATTAAAATGGAAAACAAATACGGTAATAACGAGCCATTTACCGAAAAAATTCCAAGTTCAAATCGTTCTACAATGGCACCCCAGGAGTTGGACGTACCCATCACTTCAAAAAACCCTGAACTCAAAAATCCGTTCATAATACCGGGTATACGAAATATCAAGATCGAGTCACAGCTCAATCCAAACTATAACTTTGAAAATTTCTTGGAAGGGGATTCCAACCGACTTGCACGTTCGGCGGGTATGGCCGTAGCGAATAAACCCGGTGGCACTTCCTTTAATCCCTTACTTGTATTTGGGGGCGTCGGTTTGGGAAAAACACATTTAGCACATGCCATAGGTGTTGAAATAAAGGAAAAATATCCAGAACGCACCGTATTGTATATCTCAGCGGAGAAGTTTACACAGCAGTATATCGAATCCGTAAAGAAGAACACGCGTAATGATTTTATTCATTTTTACCAATTGATCGATGTACTCATCATTGACGATGTACAATTCCTATCAGGTAAATCTGGTACACAAGACGTCTTCTTCCATATATTCAACCATTTACATCAAAATGGAAAACAGGTTATCTTAACTTCTGATAAAGCACCTGTTGATATGCAAGATATTGAACAACGATTGTTATCTCGATTTAAGTGGGGGCTTTCTGCAGAGTTACAAACCCCTGATTATGAAACGAGAATCTCAATATTAAAAAACAAGCTCTATCGAGATGGTGTTGAAATGCCTGAAGAAATCATCGAGCATGTTGCCAAACACATCAAGACAAATATCAGGGAGTTGGAGGGTGCCATCATATCATTGATTGCCCAGGCATCTTTCAATAAACGTGAGGTTACCTTGGATTTGGCCCAACAAGTGGTTGAAAAATTTGTCAAGAATACCAAACGTGAAGTTTCAATAGACTATATTCAAAAAGTAGTCTCGGATTACTTTGAAATGGATGTGGCCACTTTACAATCAAAAACCCGTAAGCGCCATATCGTTCAGGCACGCCAACTAGCCATGTTTTTCGCCAAGAAATTCACCAAAGCGTCTTTGGCAAGTATTGGTTCGCAAATAGGGAAACGTGACCATGCCACTGTGCTTCATGCCTGTAAGACCGTTGATAATCTGGCGGAAACAGATAAGCAATTCAGAAAATATATT
Source organism: Croceitalea sp. MTPC5 (assembly GCF_036985505.1). Classification (NCBI taxonomy): domain Bacteria; kingdom Pseudomonadati; phylum Bacteroidota; class Flavobacteriia; order Flavobacteriales; family Flavobacteriaceae; genus Croceitalea; species Croceitalea sp. MTPC5. The sequence goes on along the minus strand of NZ_BTGQ01000001.1, from coordinate 300,729 downwards.
GAGGACCTCAATAAAAAATTCACGTAATCAAATTTTATCATGACCAAAGTTTTGATGGTGTGCCTAGGCAATATTTGTAGGTCTCCATTGGCAGAGGGTATTTTAAGATCAAAAGTCGATCCCCGTATGGTCGATGTTGATTCGGCCGGTACCGCTGGGTACCATATTGGCAATTCACCGGACCCAAGGTCTATAGCAGTAGCACAAAAATACGGCATTGATATCAGTGCCCAAATCTGTAGGAAGTTCGTTCCTGAGGATTTTTCGCGGTACGATACGATTTATGCTATGGATTTGAGCAACTACAATGATATTATCGCACAGACAACTGATGATGATTATCAAAAAAAGGTGAAGCTCTTACTTGATACCGTTTCAGTGGGTATCAACGAAGTTCCCGATCCCTATTACGGCGGCACCAATGGTTTTGAGAAGGTGTTTCATTTGATTTCACAGGCGTGTGATACTATAGCACAAAACTTGAAACAATGAGGGAGGGCAATCAATCCAAAAAAGGAAACCTTTATTTAATTCCTACCACTTTAGGGGCTAACGCCCCTTTAGAGGTTTTACCCATATCCATAAAAAGAACCATAGAAAATATAGATCATTACATTGCTGAAAATGAAAAGACCGCAAGAAGGTTCATTAAAAGTATCAGTACCAATAAATCACAACCAAGCCTGAAATTTGAGCATTTAAACAAGTTTACGGATCCTACTGAAATTCCGAGTTACCTGAATCCGTGCCTCGACGGTTTCGACGTAGGCTTACTTTCAGAGGCAGGTTGCCCTGGCATTGCTGATCCAGGAGCCGATGTTGTGCGGATCGCCCACGAAAAAAAAATCAAAGTGGTGCCCTTGGTTGGACCTTCCTCTATTCTTCTGGCTTTAATGGCCAGTGGCATGAACGGTCAGAATTTCGCCTTTAATGGATACCTACCAATAGATAAAAACGAACGTAAGAACAGAATCAAAAAACTTGAACGCCACTCAAGGGATTATCAACAAGCGCAAGTATTTATTGAGACACCTTATCGCAACAACAAATTACTTGAAGAATTTACTAAGATTTTACAACCAGCTACGCTATTATGCGTGGCTGCAGAAATTACACTACCTACAGAGTACATCGTAACACAACCGATTGAAGAGTGGTATACTATAGACCTTGATCTGCATAAAAGACCCACAATATTCATTTTTCAGGCGTAAAACCTAAACGCCTATCATAATTACAGGGAGTCTTGGAAGGTAGCTTATACCTTGGGGTTGTGCTTCGATTTGACCTGTGAAATATCGAATCCCCCGAACTTTCTCATATATTGTGCCATTGAGGTACCATAGGCATCTGAAAAGTCTTGCTTACCATAAGACCTAAGATACTTTTTAACATTACCGGCACCAGCAAGATGCGCTGCAGCGATAATCCCAGATTCAGAAATAACGGTCCCGTTTATTCTTTTGCCCACAAAACGTTTGATATCGCGCCTTAGTATCCATTTGTTGCGCGCCACGTTTAATTTGAATACTTTTTCTTGTAGTACAGGGTCTTGTAGAAAAACCTCGGTATCGCTGACTCCCATTAGTCGTAAGGTACCAATACCAAATTGATACTTTCCCAAATAGCCTAATGTGTTAATCGTATTATACTTGCCTTGCGATTCTTTAAAGGCCAATGCTTCTTTAAAACCGATATAAGAGCTGCCTAGAACGATGGGTGTTGAATACGGTATCTCTAAAAGTTCTGTGTTCAAAACCGGGCCATTGACGAAGTACGAAGACGCTGTTCGCAACTCGACAGGTACTTCAACCTTCTTTTCACTCTTAAAAGAATATGTTCCAAAACTTGTGAGAATCACAATCATGGCAAGATGTCCAAAAAAACCAATCCATCTTTTCATAACCTATAAATTTAGACTCCGAAAACCGAAGTATAATTCAAGCGGGCAAATATAATGGGGGATTTTTTAAAGGGGACACTAAAATTCTTAAGAAATTCTTAATCAACTGATAAATAACGTTAAACGGTTGAAATTACCCGACGAAGTCTACTTATCTACTAATATGCTGATTGTTCAACCATCGGACGTATTGCGCTTTATTTCGGTTATGCTGCGCTAGGGTTTTGGCAAACATATGATATCCAAAGTTCGAAACGTTGGCGACAAAGTATAGATAATCATGTTTTTCAGCATTCAAGACGGCATCTACCGAAGAGATATCGGGCATCGTAATCGGACCTGGGGGGACGCCAGCATACTTATAGGTATTGTAAGGGGAATCCATTTCCAGATCTTTGTACAAAACCCTTTTGATTATCGTATCAAAATTTCCGGTCTCTTTTTTTATGGCATAAATTACCGTGGGGTCTGCCTGCAAGAGCATCCCTTTTCGTATTCTATTAAGGTAGACTCCGGCAACCCTGGGCCTCTCGTCTATCTTTACCGTTTCTTTTTGTACGATTGCGGCGATTGATATTATTTCCATGGGATCAAGGTTCAACGCTCCGGCCTTTTTGACACGTTCTTCATTCCAAAACCGATCATATTCCTTCTTCATCCTGTCACGAAATTTCTCGGCACTGGTATTCCAAAAGAACTCGTACGTATTCGGAATATACATTCCGAGTTTGGTATCTTCATTAAAACCGTTGGACCCAAGAAATTTCTTATCGTTCAAGACACTGACCAAACTTGCACTATCGGCTTCTATTTGAGTTGCGATCCTGCCTGCAAGGGAGTTGAGGTTCTCTTGATTATTGAATGATACTTTTACGGGTAAGTTTCTGCTGCGAAGGGTATTTACAATAGCATTGTTGCTCATTCCCTTGGCTATGGCATAGCGACCGCCCTTGATATTATTAGTGTAGCCTTTTCGTTGCGCTACTGCTTCAAACGAACCAATATCGCTTAAAAGCGGTTGCAATTGTTGTTTTACGTCATTGAAGGTAGCATTTGAAGTGATGTAGACAAAGGCTTCTTCATTTTCAAAATCCGTATTTGGCGAAAAAATAGCATCATAGATCTTGTATGCCATGAAACCACAAATGACCAGACCAAGGATTGCGGTTGCCCAGATTACTTTTTTAAGATTTTTCAAGGTTTTAGTTTTTGATATAAAACTTCATTTTTAAACATCGATTCTGAATAAATCCAATCCTTTTTTATTCCCACCCTAGTAAATCTAAGCTTTTCAAACACATGGATGCTCGCGAAATTATGCTCTAACACGTTGGCATAAATTTGGTGCAGGTCAAGTTTCTGAAATGCATAATCACATAGTAACCCAATTGCCTCAGACCCGATGCCTTTATTACGATTGCCTGCATCAGCGATGATAACCCCCAACCCTGCCCGCTTATTTTTTGGATCGAAGTCGAACAGATCAATCAAGCCCAATATCATATTATCTTTCGAACATATGCAAAGGCGCAACTGTTTGACTTCGTAAATATCACGATGGGCATTTTCGAGATAGCGTTGGAGTACGGCTTTTGAATAGGGCGTTATCGTTCCACTGACCTCCCATAAAACCGGATTATTCTCCAATTGATAGAGAAACTCCAAATCAGAAGGTTCGATTGCCCTTAAATAGACATTTTTCCCTTGAATGTTCACCATTCCATTTCTCCTTTGAAAACCATTTTTGCCGTTCCCGTTAATTTTACATCGGTATAACTAGCATTGCCAGCCGCAAAAGAAACTTCAAGGTTTCCCCCGACAGTCTTAATTTTCACCTTTTCCTTTTTTGTTTTTCCCGAGCGGTGCATGGCCAAGGCAACCGCAGTTACACCGGTACCACAAGATAACGTCTCACCTTCTACCCCTCGTTCATAGGTTCTAACGTCAAACGACCCGCTGTCATTTTCATTAACAAAATTAATATTACTGCCCTCTTCACCATAAATACCATATCTAATCTTGGCACCCTCTTTTTGAACGTCCAATGTATCTAAATTAGGAACCAACTGTACGTGATGCGGCGACCCGGTATTCAAATAAAAATATTTCCCGGTTTCCCTGATATTCGTTACGTCGATCATTTGTAAGGTCACCACATCATCAACAATGGTAGCCTTATGCTTTCCATCTACCGCCATGAATACGGTTTCCGGCCCGATTATCCCCAATAATTTGGCAAACGCCACAACACACCTACCTCCATTGCCACACATCGTGCTTTCATTTCCGTCAGAATTATAATACACCATCTTAAAATCAAACTGGGTATCATTTTCCAATAATATCAAGCCATCGGCACCAACACCAAACTTTCTCTCGCATACAGACCTTATAAGTTTTTTATCTTTTCTCGGGAAAAAGTTTTGACGATTATCGATTAAGATGAAATCGTTGCCCGTTCCCTGATATTTAAAAAACGTAAATTTTCGGGTGTTGTTCATAGGGTAAAGATAAGATATTCTTTAAGGTTTTTTTTGCAGTTAAAAACACGTTAAACTGTTAAAATGGATTATGCATTTCCATTAATTTTAAACTGTTTAATTTAAATTAAAAGGAGATTAAATTATGAAAAGAACAGCGAGTTTATTTTTGGTTGCCCTTTTCGCAGGGGCAATTACGCTAGGCAGTTACAAACTATTCTTTGAAAAAGATAATTTCAAGTATGTACAAGAAACGGCGACACCTTTCGTAACCACAAGTTTACCCACATCCGCTGCCGGTGCGGGCATCAATGAAGTAGACTTTACCGTTGCCGCAGAGAAAACGGTACATGCCGTAGTGCACGTCAAAAATATGACATTGAGCAAAAGTAGTCCGTTGGCTGGCTTCTTTTATGGTTTTGAAAGCAGTCAAAGACCTCAAATAGGGACAGGTTCTGGTGTGATCATCTCTGCCGATGGCTATATCGTAACCAATAACCACGTCATTGATAAATCAAAAGAACTTGAGGTAACGCTCAATAACAATAAAACCTATGAGGCTGAGATTGTAGGTGCCGATGCCAGTTCTGATATTGCCTTACTTAAAATAGATACCGAAGAACCTTTACCATACTTGGCTTTCGGCGATTCTGACGGCACAAAAATAGGCGAATGGGTTTTAGCCGTTGGCAACCCCTTCAATTTAACCTCTACGGTAACCGCTGGGATTGTAAGTGCAAAAGCGAGATCTATCTCGCCAAGAAGCAATCAATCATTCATACAAACGGATGCCGCGGTAAATCCCGGTAATTCTGGCGGTGCGCTTGTAAATACAAATGGCGAGCTTATCGGTATCAACACGGCGATAACTTCGCAAACAGGTTCTTATGTGGGCTATTCATTTGCAGTACCCAGCAACATCGCCAATAAAGTGGTAAACGATCTCTTAGAATTTGGAAGGGTACAAAAAGGTATATTAGGAATTTCTGGGGCAAACATCAATGCGGCTTTGGCCGAGCAAGAGGGACTGAATGAAAATGAAGGGGTGTATGTAGCCACAGTAGAAGAAGAATCCGGTGCTGCCGACGCAGGTATAAAAAGTGGCGATATCATCAAACAAGTGGATAATGTAAAAGTGCGTAAATTTTCGGAATTGACCGGTTATCTATCCGCGAAGCGCCCGGGAGACAAGGTAGAGGTCGTAATCGATCGTGAAAGTGAGCTTATAACCGTACCGGTAACACTTAAAAAACGGCTTACGGTAGAATTGCCGCAAATGGGCCTAACGGTCAAAGACCTATCGGAAAAAGATAAAAAGACCTATAAAACAAAGTCTGGGGTCAAAATTATAGCAGTGCCACAACAATATCAAGATTATGGTTTGGAAAATAAGGTAATCGTCAAAGTTGATGATAACGATGTACGTAATATCGAAGAGGCTAGAACCGTATTCAATGGTATTTCGAAATACGGTCGTACCAGTATTACTTTGATAAGTAAGGATGGTGAACGTGAGAGGCTTATTTTTCAATGATCAAGCACTTTCTACACTGAATACAACGCCCATTCGTGGGCGTTTTTTTATTCCATCATTTTGCTTTACGAAAACGTTTGAAATACCTAATTTTGCCAAGATTTAAAAACAACCAAAACCAATTATGAGCGATATTAGGTCATACGAGAAAGAGTTGGCGTTTCAGGCAGATAGAAGAAAAGCCACTACGGAATTCATTAAAATAATCAGTGACTTATGGTATGATAAGGCCATAGAGGTAGTACTGTTCAAAAATCAGGTCATTGATAAAAATGTAAGTGAGATAATCAACTTGCACGAATATGCAGGGGAGTTCGTTCAAAAACCAATCTCTATTTTTGACTCCGTTGAACTTTTGCGTGCTATCAACGATATCAATTTACCCCCGGCCAAACTTGATATCGGCAAATTAACCTATGAATTCCATTCTCAAGATAGTGACCATTTAAACGTAAAATCGTTTATAATAGATAAGTTGAATGAAGCGAAGGAATCAAGGGAAGTAAAACCAAAAGATGTAGTGCTCTATGGTTTTGGCCGTATCGGAAGGTTGCTCGCTCGCGAACTGATGGCCAGAACGGGAAAAGGAAACCAGTTACGTTTGAGGGCTATTGTAACGAGGGGGAAAATAGATCGGGAAGTGCTGGAAAAAAGGGCCGCTTTGTTGAGAACGGACTCCGTTCATGGACAATTTAGTGGAACCGTTGAGGTAGATGTGCAAAAAAAGGCACTACTGATCAATGGTACCACCGTTTACATCATTACGGCGAGTAGGCCCGAAAACATTGACTATACCAAATATGGTATTTATAATGCCTTGATTATCGATAATACCGGAGCCTTTAGGGATAAGGCTGCTTTAGAAAGGCATTTGGAATCAAAAGGGGCCCATAAAGTGTTATTGACCGCACCGGGTAAAGAAGTGCCCAATATTGTTCATGGGGTAAACCATAAGGATCATGATCCCGACAAAACCAAGATTTTTTCCGCAGCCTCCTGTACTACCAACGCCATAACGCCCGTTTTAAAGGTTATCGATGATTCGTTAGGTATTAAAAAAGGGCATCTCGAGACCATTCATGCCTATACCAATGACCAAAACCTTGTAGATAATATGCACGACAAGTACCGTCGTGGCCGTTCAGCTGCCTTAAATATGGTAATCACTGAGACGGGGGCGGGAAAAGCCGTATCAAAGGCATTACCCACCTTGAAAGGTAAATTGACCTCAAATGCCATAAGGGTACCTGTGCCAAACGGATCCTTGGCGATACTGAATCTTGAAGTGGACAATAAAACATCGATTGAGGCCTTGAACACCATCTTAAAAAAGTATGCTTTAGAAGGTGACCTTGTGGAACAAATTAAATATTCTTTGAGCAATGAGCTTGTTTCCTCTGATATCGTGGGTACCTCTGCCCCATCCATTTATGATAGTAGGGCCACAATCGTATCAGCAGATGGAAAAAATATCGTGCTTTACGTCTGGTATGATAATGAATATGGATATTCGCACCAAGTGATCCGTTTGGCAAAATATATTGCTAAGGTGAGGCGATATACCTACTACTAGACTTTACGATTCGTATTTTTTGGTGAATTGTATTAATGATGTAACTTCGTTCTGCTCTAAATCGATTAATTAAGTATAAGAACCTATGAAAAACTTTTTATTGTTTTTTAGTGGCGCATTGCTGTATTTCAATACGTTGAATGCCCAAGAAGAACCCACAGTAGATGATATGACCATAAAAGGTCAATTTGAGACTTTGGTCAGAAAATCCACCAACTATCGTCAAGGAGGAAAACGATATGAGGTCGTTCGCCTTTTGGAGTTGGAAGCCTTTCAAAAAAACGTTTTGGATACCATAAGTGCGGCAAATAACAATATATCGGAACTTCAGGCCACTATCGCCAAAAATGAAACCACGCTAAGTTCCCTAAATACAAAACTAGATGAAACGTCAAAGAAACTTGGGGAAGTTACTTCAGAAAAGGATAGTATGTCATTCTTTGGGTTAATGGTCTCAAAAGGTTCTTATAAATTGATTGTTTGGTCGATTATCTTCGGCCTTTTGGTACTGTTCGTGTTGTTTGTCTACAAGTTCAAAAACAGCAATGCATTGACACAACTGGCCAAGGCCAATTTAGCCGATGTGGAAATGGAATTTGAGGAACACCGAAGAAGGGCCTTGGAGCGAGAACAGAAAATAAGCCGTAAACTACAAGACGAGATCAATAAAAATAAAAAGGGAGCCTAAATCGCAATGCTTAAGATCATTCGCGCCAATGGGCGACACATTGATTTGATTACACCCCTTTTTGATGCTTACAGGGTCTTTTACGGACAAAATTCAGGAAATAACGCCTCAGCCTTTTTTATTGAAGAAAGGCTCAAACGAAACGAATCCATTATTTTTTTGGCGCTTGAGAAGGAGCGTCCAGTTGGTTTCACCCAACTTTACAGGACTTTTTCATCAGTTAGCTTGCAGCCATTTTTTATTTTGAACGATTTGTATGTCGATAAAAAATATCGGTGTAAAGGAATCGGGGCGGCTTTACTCGAACATGCAAAAATGCATTGTACCGAAATGGGATCAAAAGGTTTGGCCCTTGAAACAGCTATAGACAACCCTGCACAAAAATTATATGAAAAGCTGGGATGGGAGAACGATGGTTCCATAAAACATTATTTTTGGACCGCCCCAAAAGGGACATGATTTTCCACACCCAATTTAACGAGACGTACCATGCGAATTGATATCATCACCGTTTTACCAGAGCTTTTAAAAAGTCCTTTTGATGCTTCCATTCTCAAAAGGGCCATTCAGAAAGGCTTGGTCGAGGTACACCTTCATAATTTACGCGATTTTGCTATTGGCAATTACAACCAGGTCGATGATTACCAATTTGGTGGTGGTGCAGGCATGGTGCTCATGATTGAACCCATCGACAAATGCATCACTTCCCTTCGCCAAGAGCGTGATTATGACGAGATCATATATATGACCCCTGACGGCGATACCTTAGATCAGAAAATTGCAAATAATCTTTCTTTAAAGGGGAACCTCATTATTCTTTGTGGTCACTATAAGGGTGTTGACCAGAGGGTACGTGATCGATTCATTACCAAAGAAATATCCATTGGTGATTTTGTTTTATCAGGTGGTGAACTAGCGGCCGCCGTACTTGCAGATTCGATAATTCGTCTACTACCAGGCGTTTTGAATGATGAGACATCAGCTTTGACCGACACGTTTCAAGATGGCCTTTTAGCCCCGCCGGTATACACACGACCTGCTGCTTATGAGGGAATGCAGGTTCCTGAGGTACTATTGAGTGGTAACTTTCCAAAAATCGAGGCTTGGCGTGAAGAACAGGCTTTGAACAGAACCAAGGAAAGAAGACCAGATCTTTTGGAATAAGCTATCATTCGCCCAAATAATCAAGAAAACCTCTTGCTAGTTTTAAAATAAGCATTAATTTTGCACCGCATTAAAATCAACCTCTGACGAAAATCGTGAACGTTGTTTTTGAAAAATCCATAAAACACAGCTATGGAATCTTTAATAAAATTTGTAGAGAGCGAGTTCGTCGCAAAAAAAGAGTTTCCCAAATTTTCGGCAGGTGATACCATAACGGTATACTACGAAATCAAGGAAGGGGAAAAAACCCGAACCCAGTTTTTCAAAGGTGTCGTCATTCAACGAAGGGGAAGTGGTTCTACAGAAACATTCACCATTAGAAAGATGTCCGGTACTGTAGGGGTTGAACGTATTTTTCCAGTAAACATGCCTGCTTTACAAAAAATTGAGATCAATAAAAAAGGTAAGGTCCGAAGAGCTAGAATATTCTACTTTAGAGGATTGACCGGCAAAAAAGCTAGAATTAAAGAGGTAAGATCTTAATAAAAGATTAAAAGATATTCCCAAAGCACCTGATTTTCATCAGGTGCTTTTTTATGAACAATTGTTAATAACAAGAGTTTATAAATTGTTGATTACTAATTAGTTGTAAAATTTGGATTATTCATGTTTTCCCCTACTTTAGTGACAGGAATTTAGACCGATTAATCGATTTAGATTTTTTTCAAAGTTGACGTTCTTTAAAATGTTGTGCGATTATTACTGGTCAGTAGTACTACCAATCAGCAAATAATCCATTGTACAACTGCTCGCATGAATACAATGGTGCAACTTGTGTGCGAACAGGGGAGCATTCCTTTGTTTTGACAGGATGTAGGTAACAACAAAAAAGATAGGTGGACATCGTTTAATTGAAAAATTGAAGACAATAAACCTATCCAAACGTTGAAATGATACGATAGCCGTGGCCCAAGGCCGAAAAATAGTGATTACATTATTTTTAAAAGCTATGTAGATTTCTAGAAAGCCATATCAACATACTCGTATGATGATATGGCTTTTATCATATATAAAGTGCCGTCTTCTCTTTTTTCGAGACATATTTCTACTTTTCGGCACACCTAAAGTTGTATATTTGCAACCGCAAAAATACTCTCTATATATGGCAACCATACGTTATACGAAGACTGATGAAGCCCCGGCACTGGCAACCCAATCTTTTTTGCCAATCGTCAAGGCATTCACGAAAACCGCAGCTATCTCTATTGAGACGAAAGATATTTCATTAGCAGGAAGGATAATAGCTACTTTCCCGGATTTTTTGACCGAATCACAACGTATTTCCAACCATTTAGAAGAGCTCGGTGCCCTCGCAAAAACTGCTGAGGCAAATATCATCAAGCTTCCGAATATCAGTGCTTCAATTCCACAATTATCAGAAGCTATCGAAGAATTGCAATCAAAAGGTTATGCCATACCCGACTATCCTGCCGATCCAAAGACCGATGGGGAGAAAAGTATAAAGGCCCGTTATGATAAAATCAAGGGTAGTGCCGTAAATCCGGTCTTACGGGAAGGCAACTCTGATAGACGTGCGCCAAAAGCAGTAAAAAATTACGCAAAAAAGAATCCACATAAAATGGGGGTTTGGTCTTCAGATTCAAAGACCCATGTGGCCACGATGACCTCGGGCGACTTCAGTCATAACGAAAAATCACTTACGCTACAAAATCCGACTGAAATCAAAATCGTTCATAAGACCGCTACAGATGAAGTGATATTAAAGGCGTCGTTGGCATTACAAGAAGGGGAAATTATCGATGCGACGGTAATGGACAGAAAAGCCTTGGTGTCGTTTTTAAAAGCACAGTTTGACGCCGCCAAACAAGATGGTCTATTACTTTCCTTACATTTGAAGGCTACCATGATGAAGGTCTCTGATCCCATCATTTTTGGTCATGCCCTTGAAGTCTACTTTGATGCTATTTTCCAAAAATATGGTGTTTCACTCGAGAAAGCCGGGGTCAATCCGAATAATGGTTTAGAAAGCCTATTTGACAAGCTTGAGAACCTATCCGATGCTGAACAGGAAGAAATTACGAAAGCCATTCATCAAGTACTTGCAGATGGGCCTGACCTGGCCATGGTGAATTCCGATAAGGGAATTACCAATCTTCATGTGCCAAGTGACATCATTATAGATGCGTCAATGCCTGCGATGATACGAAACTCAGGTAAAATGTGGGATAAGAACGGAACACTTCGAGATACCAAGGCGGTTATACCTGATAGCAGCTATGCGGGTATTTATCAAGCAACCATAGATTTTTGTAAAGCCAATGGGGCTTTTGATCCCACAACTATGGGTACCGTACCCAACGTTGGTCTTATGGCCCAAAAAGCTGAGGAATATGGCTCGCATGACAAGACTTTTGAGATAAGCTCAAAAGGTAAGGTGCAGGTGATAGATCTCAAAACGAATAACGTATTGATTGAGCACGAGGTTGAAGAGGGTGATATTTGGAGAATGTGCCAGGTCAAGGATGCCCCTATAAAAGACTGGGTAAAACTTGCCGTCAATAGGGCAACGGCAACAGGTGTTCCCGCCGTTTTTTGGTTGGATGAAAATAGGGCCCATGATGCCGAATTGATAAAAAAAGTAAATCAATACCTTAAAGAGCATGATACTGAGGGATTACAATTGCATATCTTATCCCCAGTAGAAGCCACCCACTTTACGTTGAAAAGAATAAAGGCCGGTCAAGATACCATTTCTGTTTCCGGTAATGTATTAAGGGATTACCTCACTGATCTATTCCCTATTTTGGAGGTTGGAACGAGTGCAAAAATGCTTTCCATCGTACCATTGATGAATGGTGGTGGCCTTTTTGAAACCGGCGCCGGTGGTTCTGCACCAAAACACGTAGAACAATTTTTGGAAGAAGGGCATTTGCGATGGGATTCACTGGGGGAATTCTTGGCTCTAGGCGTTTCATTGGAACATTTTGGGGAGAAAAATGATAATACCAAAGCACGAATTCTAGCAGAAGCTTTAGACAACGCCACCGAACAGTTCTTAGATAACGATAAATCGCCGTCACGAAAAGTGAATGAGCTCGATACCCGTGGGAGCCATTTTTACTTAGCCCTCTACTGGGCGCAGCAATTGGCCGCCCAAAATGAGGACCTTGACCTTAAGGGGATTTTTACACCTATTGCAAACGCACTATCAGGTAATGAGACCGTAATTTTAAAAGAGTTGATAGAGGCACAGGGCAAGAAAATGGATATCGGTGGATACTACTTGCCCGACCCTGAAAAAGCTTCTAAAGCCATGAGGCCAAGTGACACCCTGAACAACATTATCGGTAACTTGTAAAACGGTTTCACGCCGATGATAAAAATCCGCGTTTCTTAAAGCGGGTTTGTTGTAGGTAGCATTTAAGCGATTAAAGATATCCATCACCGATATGTACCTGGGCTAAATTGGAATAAGAAACTTCTTAAAACTGACTATTCGCAAAGCAGGGCCATAAGGGAATTATTCAGATTAACCGGCTTGAAAGGATTAAAGGTGTCTATTTAGATGCTAAATTCCATCTTTGAAGGTTGTCAAAATCGCTCAACGTTAAATCGCCGTACGATATAAATAGTTCTAAGTTAATGTTGTAAATTAGAAACTAAAACTTGTTCTAATCAGAAAACCAAACCAATGCCGAACACACTAAAAGCCCCTCTTTTGGTGCTACTTTTCTTTTCAGTTTTTTCATTTTCCCAAAACAATTACACCATTAGCGGTACCATTAGGGAAGCCTCAAGTAACGAAACACTGATAGGGGTTACCATTGCCGTTCCCGAGTTAAAAACGGGAACGACGACAAATGAGTATGGTTTCTATTCCTTGACCTTACCAAAAGGGGAATATGATATTGTCGTAACCTATTTAGGTTTTAGTGATATTCAACAAAGCCTTGTTTTGGATGGCAATAAAAAAATCAATTTTAGAATGTCTGAAGAGGCAGAACAACTTGATGAAGTGGTAGTCTCTGAAAACCCCGAGCGTTTAGATATCAGAAAACCCCAAATGAGCGTGAATACGCTTGCCGTAAAAACCATCAAAAAAATACCGGTGGTCCTCGGTGAGGCCGATGTTATCAAATCGTTATTGCTGTTGCCCGGTGTGACGAATGCCGGTGAAGCTTCCTCAGGATTCAATGTGCGAGGTGGCGCTGCTGACCAGAATTTAATATTATTGGATGAGGCGATTATTTTTAACTCTTCCCATTTATTCGGGTTTTTCTCAGTGTTCAATCCCGATGCCATTAAAGATGTGAAGTTGTTTAAGGGCGGTATTCCAGCTAGATATGGCGGAAGGGTCTCATCGGTACTTGAAATTTTTCAAAAAGAAGGAAATAGTAAGGAATTAAAAGTAAATGGCGGTATAGGAGCCGTTGCAAGTCGATTATTGGTAGAGGGGCCCATTACAAAAGATAAAACAGCATTTCTGGCAGGTGGTCGGGCTTCATATGCCCATTTGTTCCTTCCGCTTTTTGATGTCGATAATCGCGCCTATTTTTATGATGTCAACACTAAAATAAGCCATCGTATCAATGAGAATAACAGTATTTTTCTGTCGGGTTACTTCGGTAGGGACTTATTCAGCATTAACGATAGTTTTGTAAATATTTACGGAAATGCCTTTGGTAATTTCAGATGGAACCATTTATTTTCCGATAAGCTGTTTTCCAACCTATCCGTAATCTACTCTGACTACTTTTATGGCCTTGAATTGGATTTTGTAGGCTTTGAATGGGATTCAGGTATTCAAAATTTCAACCTGAAATATGATTTGAAGCATTACATAAACGACAAGTTTCAAGTAAATTATGGTATTAATAATATCTATTATGTCTTTAATCCCGGAAAAATAAGACCGAATAGTGACGATTCGGGTATTGTTGAAGAGCAGCTTACCAAAAAATTCGCCAATGAAGCCGCTGCCTATGTAGATGTAGAACAAAAGGTAACCGATAACCTAAGTGTCAACTACGGCTTAAGGGTAAGCAATTTTAACCGTTTGGGCCAAGATGAGCTATTCATTTACGAAAACAACCAACCCGTACTTTTCGACCCTTTTCAACTGATATATACCGAGGCCACCCCCATAGATACCATAAATCCTGGGCGCAGCACGAGCTTAGAGACATTTACCAATCTAGAACCACGAATATCGGCATCGTATACCTTAAATGACAAGGCTTCGGTTAAAGCTAGCTACACACGTTTGGCCCAGTATTTACATCTACTTTCAAACACAAGCTCCCCTACCCCATTGGACGTTTGGGCGCCAAGCGGTCCGTTTATCGAACCCCAGTTATTGGACCAATATGCCTTGGGTTATTTCAGAAATATCAAGGGAGGTGAATATTCCCTAGAGCTTGAAGGTTTTTATAAGGACATTCAAAATCGTATCGATTATATCGATGGAGCCGACCTCATAGCAAATGATGCCATTGAACAGGTTATTTTGAATGGGGAAGCACGTGCTTATGGCCTGGAATTGCTTTTTAGAAAAAATGAGGGGCGTTTTCAGGGTTGGCTCGCCTACACGCTTTCAAGATCGGAACAACGCACCCCAGGCAGGCCACCAGTAGTCGATAACGGCCGTTCGAACCTAGAAACGGGCATTAACTTTGGCGAATGGTACAGCACCCCATTCGATAAGACACATGATCTTTCACTCTTTGGTAATTTTGATTTAAATGACAAGTGGAACTTCAACGCAAATTTCATTTATCAAACCGGACAGCCCACTAATCTTCCGGTAGGCCAGTTTGAGTTTGAAGAATTGGTGGTTCCTTTCTTTGGCCTCCGTAATGAACAACGGTTACCTGATTTTCATCGACTCGATGTTTCAGCGACTTACAAACCGAAAAAAAATAGAAAAAGTAACTTTCAATCTGAATGGGTCTTTAGCGTTTATAACGTGTACAATAGAATGAATGCTGCATCCATCAATTTTAGGCAAAACCAAGATACAGGGCAGAATGAGGCCATCAGAACCTCAATTTTTGGGGTGATACCTGCCGTTACCTATAATTTTAGATTTTAATAAAATGAAAAAGATACTATATTTTCTTCCCTTGCTATTTGTGATGATATCCTGTGAAGATGTTATTGATGTTGACCTACCGCCGACTGAGTCAAGGTTGGTTGTCAACGGTGTTCTTCGAGTAGATGTGACGGAAGAGTTTATTCCTGTCGAAATTAGGGTCACGGAGACAAGCGATTTTTTCAGTGGGAATGAGCCGACTGAACTTGAAAGTGCCATCATTATTTATGGTACACCAGATCCGGATGCTCCTGAAATTTTAGACCTATCACCAGGAAATGGTGGTACCTCCTCGCTTGCTGAGGTAAATCCGGGTAGTGGTATTTATGTACCTGACCCCACATTTGATGAAGACCAACGCATAGGAATTGAATTTGCCCGCCCTGGTATCGTGTTCATTTTAATTATAGAACGTGAAGGTAGACGATTTGCTGCACGAACTACTTTCGCTCCATCGATACCCATTGACAATATCGAACAGGGCACGGAAACTTTATTTGATGATGACGAAACAGAAGTTATCATTACTGTTACCGACAATCCAGATCAAGAGAACTTTTATGTCTTTGATTTTGATTTTGGCGAATTTTTAGCACTGGATGATCAATTTATTGATGGACAAGAATTTCAGTTCTCGTATTTCTATGACAATGAGTTAGAACCAGGTGACACTGCGGAAATCAGTATTCTAGGAGCTGATCGGGAATTTTTCAATTACATAGATCTTATCGTAGAACAGACCGAAGATAACGGTGGGGTATTCGAGACCCCTGCCGCCACTGTACGAGGAAATGTCTTTGATGTTACCGACCTAGACAATATCGATGTATTTGACAATGTAGACCAGCCTGAGCTTTTTGCATTAGGTTATTTTGCAGTGGTCCAAGAATTTAAGGAAAGTATCACTATTGAATAGCCGACTTAAATATATAGCGATGCTTCCTTTGAAGTGTCTTCTTTGTCTGCTTCCCATTAGTTGTGAAGACGTCATCGATGTAGAAACATTTCCCGATGACCCCAGATTGATTGTAAACGGCATCGTTAGGGTTGACTTGACTGAAGAGTTCGTACCTGTTGAAATAAGGGTAACGGAAACCAGTGACTTTTTTGGGGAACCTACCATTACACAATTGGACGAGGCGGTCATATTGGTCGGCGAGTCAGACCCTGATGATCCATTCAATCAAAATTTTGGTACTTCGGTATTGGTCGAAACAGAACCGGGTAGCGGTATATATATTCCTAGCTACATCCCCGGAACGGATACCGACGATCGTATAAGAACGGAATTTTTGACACCGAATACGGTATTCTTCCTTATTGTTGAACATAAAGGCAAACGTTATCTAGGGCAGACCAATTTCGTTTCAACAGTACCTATAGATAACCTAGTGCAAGGTGATGAAACCTTATTTGATGATGACGATACAGAGGTCAAAGTTACTTTCACCGATGTACCGGACGAAGAGAATTACTATGTTTTTGATTTTGGCTTTGGCGAGTTTTTGGCTATAGACGACCAATTCATCGACGGACAAACTTTTGAATTCTCCTTTTTTTACGAGGATTTAGACCCTGGCAGCGTGGCGGAAGTCAGTATTCTGGGAGCAAACCGACAATTTTTTAATTACATAGATCTGCTCGTTGAACAAACTACCGATAATGGGGGCGTCTTTCAGACTCCAGCCACTACACCACGAGGTAATATGTTTGATGTTACCGGACTCGATAATATCGAAATTTTTGATAATACGGGAAACCCGCAAGAATTCGCCCTAGGTTATTTTGCCGTTGTGCAAGAGTTCAAACAGCAAATCACAATTGAATAGGCTACCAACTACAATAGTAAATTGAGCAGTAGGATAACTGAAATAGCCACCAATCCCTGAAATAAAGTAGCTAATGTATGGCCCTTCAGGGCACTCTCCATGTTCATATTCGAAAATTGTGATACTACCCAGAAGTAGCTGTCATTGATATGGGAAACGGTCATCGCCCCCGCCCCTACCGCTAATACCGCCAATGCTTTTTCAGGTATGCTTATAAGCCCAAAGACACTTAGTAACGGAGCGATAATGGCTGCTGTTGTAATAATTGCAACAGTAGAAGAACCTTGCGAAGTTTTTAAAACAGCGGCAATAACAAAACACAATACCAATCCCCCATGCTGTGAAGAAGAATCCAGATTTAAAATAGAAGCGATATCCAAAGTCCTCAAGATTGCACCGAACGCCCCACCAGCACCTGTAATCAAGACAATCAACCCTGCTTGTTTAAGGGCATCCACGATCCAAGTATTCTTTGTTTTAAGATCGACACCTTGTGCTAATGGAAAAGAGAGAAAAACGCCAACCAATAATGCAACAATTGGATTCCCTATAAATACCATTATAGTAAACAGCATACCTTCACCTAAAGGATGTGTCGGGTATTCAGCAATGGATTTGAGCGCAATAAGTACCACGGGAACCAACAAGGGTAAAAAAGCCTTGATTGTTGAGACTTGACCGTTGAAAACAGCCTCGCCCGTTTCCTTTTCCGGTGTCACCTGTTCGTGGTTTTCCTTCAACCGATTACCCATAAATTTCGCCCATTGATATCCGGTCAATGAAACAGGAACGGCCACCAACGGGCCCAAAAGCATTACCATACCCAAATCAGCCTCAAGAATTGCTGCGGCAGCCAACGGTCCTGGCGTAGGTGGAACAAACACATGTGCGGAATATAGGCCTGTAGCCAATGCAATGGCAAATACCAATTTCGGAATTTTGGTCTTATCGCTCAGTGTTTTGTTCAATGATGATAAGATCACAAAACCGGAATCACAAAAAACTGGTATTGAAATAACAAACCCTGCTAAATTCAATGCCAAGGGAGACCGCTTCATTCCTATCGCATGTAGTATGGTGTTTGCCAAAACCTTGGTGCCACCGGTTTTCTCTAAAAAAATACCGATAATGGTTCCGAATGCGATGACCAAACCTATTCCCGATAAGGTTTTACCAAAACCCCCACTCATTACCGTCATAATCTCATCTGGCGCCAACCCAAATGAAAACCCAGCTGCCAAAGCCGCAATCGTCAATGAAAACACCGGATGCATTTTGAATTTTAGAGTCGCTACGATAATGAATGCGATTATGACAAAAAGAATAAGGAGTTCCATTTAGTATTGGTTTTAAAATCGTAGCCTGGGCATTGCTATCAGCAAAGTATTCTGTTTCAGGTTTATCCAAATAAATACGGAATGCAATAACTACTAATTAAAATGAACAGAAAGAACGCCACAAGAATATATACTTCCTTTTGTTTGAAATCACTCCATTTAGGTAAGACCGTAGCGGTCATGTTCTGTTTTTTTCCATAATCTGAGGTGAAGTAACTCACTGCATAAGCTATAACCAAAGTCAGTACTACTCCAGTAAAGTTGAGCCAAATCCAAAAAATCTCAAATCCAAAATCAAGACCAAATATATTCTGCATGGTCTTTGAAAAGACCAAGTTCACCAAAACCGCAACAAGAATGCCCGCATTCATACCAATATGATTCACTTTTTTAGAAAAAATGGCGAGTAAAAAAGTAACTAGAACGGGCCCATAAAAAACGGAGCCTATCGCATTGATGATCTCTATGACCGCACTTTTACTACCGCCGAACAAGAACGAACAGGCCATACAGACCAGACCCCAAAAAATGACGGATAGTTTTGAGATTAGCATGTACTTTTTGGGCGACAACTGCTTTTTACCGCGATTAAAGAAATCTTCAACACTTACCGCCGAAAGGGAATTGACCGTAGAACTCAACGAAGACATTGCTGCAGATAGAATACCCACCATTAGCAGACCAATAAATCCGTGGGGTAAATACTTGGTAATGAATATTGGAATCATCAAATCAGGCTTCGTTCCACTTTGTGCGAATTCTTTTGGAAAATACTTTTGGGTCATGGCACTTATTTCGGCCAAAAAATCAGGGGCGGCCGTAACCAAGCCACCAATAATCAATCCGATTGTACAATACAATAGAACAACAGGAAAACGCAATAATCCGTTCGCCAAGAGCAGCTTTTTAATCGTGCCTTCATCTTTTGCAGACAACATGCGCTGTGCCTGGGTCTGGTCACACCCATAATACGAAACATAAAGAAAAAAGCCTCCAATCAACATAGGCCAAAATCCATATTCGTCACCAGCACCGATCCCCCAATTAAAATCAATTGCCTGCAAACGATCCGTTTCAAAACCGTTGGCAAATCCATCATGTGAATCCAACAACTGCCATCCGTAAAATAAACAGGTCAATAAGCCTAAAAACAAGATGATCATTTGAATGGCATCACCCCACACCACAGCTTTCATTCCCCCTTGCCAAGAATAGATAATCGTAATTACGCTAATAATCAAAATGGTATAGACAAAGTCAATGTCGAGTACGGCCTGTAGAATAATCGCGATGGTATAAACCATTACCCCTGTGCCCAAGGCGCGACTGATTTGAAAAACAACACTCAAAATCAATCTGGTGGACGTATCGAATTTTTTTTCCACGAACTCATAAATACTGACCACCCCTGAACGAAACAACGGTGGAATGATAAACAACATGATGAACAACATGGCGAGGGGCACGGCAAATTCAAAAGACAACCATTTCATGCCCCCACCGAGTTTTAGACCTACAAACGCCGGTGCCGAGATAAAACTTATTGCGGAAAGTTGGGTAGCCATCGTTGATAGACTCAAGGGAAACCACCCCATACTCCTACCCCCTAAAAAGTAGTCTTTTGAATCTTTATTATCCTTGAAGAAATAGCCCATGGCCAAAAATCCGATAAGATAAACCGCAACGAGAACATAGTCTAAGGTATTCATGTCATGCTCTTTTAATGAAATCGATATATAGCGCCGCCGACCATGAAAAGTTGTTTCCCCCGTAACCTATTTCCAAACCTTCGACAACTTCTTTTCTTGGGTCAAAATACTCGTAGAACCCAAATTTTTCCAATAGATAGAGGGTGTCCGATTTTAATTGTTCCGCTTCTCTTTTAAACCCATACCGTTTTAAACCATGATAAATAATCCAGTTAAGGTTTATCCAAACTGGGCCGCGCCAATAGCGTTTTGGATCAAAATCTTGACTGGTAGGGTCAAAAGAGGCGCAGAGCAAGAGTTCATTTTCCTTACCGGAAAAAATGCCTCGATTAAAATGGGTTTTGATAATGGAATCCGCTATCGCTTTAGTAGCGATTCCGGCAAATAAAGGGGCGAATGAAGATGAAGAAACATAATCGATAGTCCTTCTATTTCTAAGGTCATAGTAGACATAAGCACCCTTGTCTTCATTGAACAACTTTGAATTGAAAGTGGTAATGGCCTTTTGGTGCCATACGCTTAACTGTGCTACTTCCTTATCCTTACCCAAAAGTTTACCTAAACGTACAAGGCTTTCATTTGACTTGATCAACATAGCATTGAACAAGGGATCTTGGATTAAAAAAGGGCAGTTTTTGGCAATCAAGGTATCGTCATACCTCCATTCCTTAAAAAGTTCAATAAGGTGTATATAATGTTGATACTCGCGATTTGAAGGACGATTGACTGCATCTACATGTTGGGTGTCACGCCGATTTAATTCGTAATTGGGCGAGTCCATATCTTTCCAAATCAAATCCCAAACAGGGGTATTGTCGGTTCCTGATTCCCAATTATGGCAGATATAGACCAGTCCCTCATCATAGGGGTCCCGTTGGGTATAAAAGTACTGCTGAAGTAAAAAGGCTTGGTCATAGACTTCTTCCACAAACGTTTTTTCGGTCTCGTTGGAAATATCATAAATAGCCTCAATAGCAAAGCCCAATACTGGAGGTTGGGTAATCCCCGAAGTGGGTAACTTAGGGGCATGGGCATTTAAATGGGACGCATGTACTTCAGGACCGGGAAAATAGGAATCCGATTTATTATGGAATAAAATATGGGGGATAAAGCCATTCTTCCATTGCCCCAGTAACAAAGACTTGATCTCTTGTTTGGCCCGCTCTAAATCAATATGGGCCAAACCGATGGCAATGAAACCGGAATCCCAATTCCATTGAAACGGATATAATCCTTCACAGGGAATGGTAAAACCATTTTTCCAATTATTTTGCAATACGCTTTGCGCATTTAAAAGCAGTTGGTTTTCTTTCATATAAGTAACCGAATGTCGGTACTAAATATAAAGTATTCTTATTACTTTTAAACCCCATGAAGACAGATAAGGAGTTATTGGTAAAGGGATTGAAATCATTTGGCTACACTGCATTGACCCTATTTGTGGCCCCAATCGTCATTTATCAAGCCTTTAAGAATACCGATAAACCCTTGTTCATTCCCGTATTGATCGTGGGCATATTACTTGCAGGACTAGCCATTTATTTAGGCTTTCGCTCCGTTAATATTGTTATGGACGCCGTATTTGGAAAAAAAAAGAAATGACTATCGATTTCGCGCCTTAGTAGGTTTCCATTTATTCGTTAAACTGGTATAGTCATAGTCTAAAACCGATTTTTGCCTTCTTAATTGATTGGCCGCAAAGGCTCGTTGCAAGATATCCTCAATCAAATAATCTTCATGTACCTGCGTGGGTAAAAACTCTTGCTTCAGGCTAATTTTAAAGGCTTTTGCCGTAGTATTGTACCAGAAGGCCCGCCAACCGCTTCGTAACTCCTTAATTAGGTTAAAGGCAGTGCTACCGGTTTGACGATGGATAAGCTTAATCAGTATTTGACCTTCGGTTCGCGTTAACTTCTTTAGTTCATCTGAAAATTCGCCCTCAATATATTTTTGAACCTTTTTGGTATAGCGCTTCTGATGGCGTTTCTTTTTTATTTGTGCTATGCTATCATTGAGTTCAACGAGCCTTTCGGCCGCTAACTTCGCATATGGATAGACCTTCAGGGTTTTACGCCGCAGGATATAGTATCGTAATTTCTCTTTTTTGTCGGCAAATTCGAGTTTGCCAAAAATGTAAACATCATCTAAAGGAATGGAACTCAATAAGACGGAATCCCCCTCCATTCTAACATAGTATTCCGGTATGGTATCATTTGGTTCCTCTTCTTGGGCGTTTAGCAAAAAAGAAGCACCTAACAGACATATCAAACTAAATTTTCTTAGCATGGAATTCGTAGGTCATAAATCATACCAAAAGTAACGATAAAGCTTTATTCTTATTATTAAATAAAAGTGAATATTGCTATGTTTGTAGGCTAAAACATACCTATGGCCACATCGAAGATTATCAATGCCAAATCGCTAAAGTTTTTTGAAAAATATTTGAATAATGCGTCACCAACGGGTTATGAATGGGAAGGGCAAAAAATTTGGATGGATTATCTCAAACCCTATGTTGATGAATTCATCACCGATACCTACGGCACTGCGGTTGCCGTTATAAATCCTGAAGCGGAGTATAAAGTAGTCATTGAGGGGCATTCCGATGAAATTTCTTGGTATGTCAACTATATTACGGATAATGGTCTCATCTATGTCATTAGAAATGGTGGAAGTGACCATCAAATAGCACCATCGAAATGGGTAAATATCCACACTAAAAACGGGATTGTCAAAGGCGTTTTTGGCTGGCCGGCGATACATACCCGAAAAAATGGAAAAGAAGAGGCGCCAAAATTGGACAACATCTTTATCGATATTGGTGCGAAGGACAAAGAGGAGGTTGAAAAAATGGGGGTTCATGTGGGCTGCGTAATAACCTACCCAGACGAGTTTCAGGTTTTGAACAAAGACAAATTCGTTTGTAGGGCATTGGATAATCGTGCCGGTGGGTTTATGATCGCCGAAGTGGCCCGGCTATTGCATGAAAACAAGAAAAAATTGCCTTTTGGGCTCTACATTACCAATTCGGTACAGGAGGAAATCGGATTACGGGGAGCAGAAATGATCACCCAGACCATAAAGCCCAATGTTGCCATCGTTACCGATGTTACCCATGATACGACCACCCCGATGATCGATAAGAAAACACAAGGTGATGCTGCCATAGGCAAAGGCCCTGTTATTGCCTATGCCCCGGCTGTACAGCAAAAATTACGGGAGCGTATTGTAGAAACGGCAGAAGCAAAAAAGATTCCTTTTCAACGTGCCGCGAATTCTAGGGCAACAGGTACCGATACCGATGCTTTTGCCTACAGCAATGGGGGTGTGGCATCCGCTTTGATCTCATTACCGCTTCGTTATATGCATACAACCGTTGAGACCGTACATCGTGAGGACGTTGAAAATGTAATCCGTTTGATTTATGAAACTTTACTGACCATAAAATCTGGGGAAACGTTTAGTTACTTTGACTAAAAGCCGCTCCTAGATCCCTGCTGAACAGGAGGGTTTTATTATGGATGAACTTGTGGACATTTTAAATGAGGATGGTTCCCCAACTGGAAATACTGCCTTAAAGTCCGTTGCACATGCTAACGGACTTTTTCATCCAACCATACATGTATGGTGCTATTCTTTAGAAGGTTATCTTCTTTTACAGCAACGCGGAAAATACAAGGAAACCTATCCCCTAAAATGGGATGTTTCCGCTGCGGGGCACATTGGTGCAGGTGAAAGTCCGGAGACTGGGGCTGTTCGGGAATGTCAGGAAGAACTGGGTATTGCAGTTACCATAGCGAGCTTAGAAAAAATCACGATTTACAAGAAAGAAAAGAAGCATGACAATGGTATTTTTGATAGGGAATACACCCATGTCTTTATATATCAATTGGATAGGAAGGTAAAACTCACCAAGCAAGAAAGTGAGGTTGAGGCATTGGAATGGGTTTCCATTCAAGATTTTGAATCTTGGATACTTCGAAAACCGGAAAAGTTCATACCAAATTCAGAAAAGCGTTTCGAATTCGTAATTGCAGAAATACAAAAACGATTAGCTACCGCTATTTAAAAAATACTTTCGGCGTTTCTTCTAATTTATGGACCGTTTGCTCACCAGATGTCATATCCTTCAAAATAAATGTTTCATTTTCCAGCTCTTTTGCACCCAATAAAATGACGTAGGGCACATTGCGCTTATCGGCATACTTAAATTGTTTTTGAACCTTCGTCGCTGAGGGGTATAAATCTGCCTTGATACCTTTTACCCTTAGTCTTGAGATTAGCTTTAAGGCAGCTAAACCTTCTTTTTCCCCAAAGTTCAAGCAAAGAACCTGCAAGGATTGCGCTATTGATTCTGGAAAAAGGTCCAATTCTTCGAGTACAAGATAAATTCTATCCAAACCAAAGGAAATCCCCACACCACTGATATCCTTTAGGCCGAAAATTCCCGTAAGATCGTCATAACGACCTCCGCCACCAATGGATCCCATGTTGACACCTTTCGGGGCGGTAACCTCAAAAATAGCACCCGTATAGTAATTGAGTCCGCGTGCCAAGGTAACATCTAATTCCAATTTTGCCGATTTTAGACCCAGCTCATGAACGGTTGAAATAATTTCTTGTAGTTCTGCTATACCTTGTAGCCCAACCTCGGATTCCCCTAAAAGTGTTTTTAGCTGTAGTAGCTGTGCTTCGGCGGTACCGGACATCTCAAATAATGGGGATGCTTTCGCAATGGCCCTTTCTGGAATTCCTTTCAAAAGCATCTCTTCCTTTACCTTGGCCTCCCCTATTTTATCCAATTTATCCAAAGCCACCGTGAAATCGACCAATAGGCGTTTCGCCCCAATGACTTCCGCAATACCTGAAAGTATTTTTCGATTGTTGACTTTAATAGTCGTACCGGTTAGGCCCAAATCGGTAAAAACCGCATCGTAAAGTTGTACCAGTTCTGCCTCTTGTAGTAATGAATTGGCCCCAACAATATCGGCATCGCATTGATAGAATTCCCTAAAGCGTCCTTTCTGGGGGCGGTCTGCACGCCAAACAGGTTGAATTTGATAGCGTTTGAACGGAAAATCCAATTCGTTCTGGTGCATTACTACATAACGCGCAAAGGGTACCGTCAAATCATAGCGCAATGCCTTTTCACTAATCTTAGGCGCAAGGGAAGTGGAATTCTTAGAGCTATAGGTGA
The DNA here is from genome assembly GCF_036985505.1 of Croceitalea sp. MTPC5. NCBI lineage: Bacteria > Pseudomonadati > Bacteroidota > Flavobacteriia > Flavobacteriales > Flavobacteriaceae > Croceitalea > Croceitalea sp. MTPC5. Next base: position 275,263 of record NZ_BTGQ01000001.1, on the reverse strand, counting down.
CATCATCTACTTTCGAAATAAAATCGCCTGAATTTAAAATCTTAAAGATCAATCGGTCCCCTTCATCGCCATATTTACCCAACAGGGTTTCAGCGTTTTCAAAACTTGGCGTTTCTATGGGTTGAAATCCAAAAAGCCCAAACTGCTTTTTGATCGTATCAAAAATATAATTTCGTTTTGCAAGCACTGCTGGTGAAAAATCTCGAGTACCTTTTGGAATGGATGGTTTCTGTGCCATGAAGTTTTTAATCTGATGCAAATATCGTTTTATCCGATGATTTCATCAAACCATTGGTATAATTCACCTTTCGTGATGGTTGCCCCTTGCTGGATCAAATCGAATTTATCTTGATTTTTATCATCGGTGTATGCCTTTGAAGCGGTCAGGTATTCCACGAAATCAGATTGAAAATTACGTTTGAACCAACCAAAACCTACTTTGGTACGCAAATCGATTTCAGGATTTAAAATTTTTACTGAAATCAGCTTCATCTCTTTGTCGGTCAATTCGAAAAGGTGCATATGCCGTTCTGAGATATTCTCCAAATATTTTACTTTAGAAAGTACCCCTTCCCAGATCAAGTCGCTGAAAACATCCAGTTCTTCTTCCGCTGCCTCAGGTTTTTCTTTTTTCAATGTTGTCCACTCCTCAGCGGTAATGGATTGTGTGGCCAAAAAGTTGATGAACTCTTGATGCAGTTCTTCAAACTGTTCTTTTGATAACCTTGAATATTTCATATGCCCTGCTTTAGTACTGAATCGGTATGTATTTAGAGATATTGTAAGTTTAAAAAAATTGTTGTCGAATCGAAAAAATCTTACCTGAAATAAAAAAGAGAGCTATGCGGGCATAGCTCTCTTTTAAATCTGTTATGGTAAAAGCTTACTTTGCCTCTGCGATTACTTCAAAAGGAAAGTCAACCATCACTTCTCTATGCAGTCGAATTTTTGCATTGTAAGGTCCGGTTCTTTTTACGGTTCCGCCTTGAATACTGATAAACTTTTTATCGACACCCTGACCTGCTTTTTCAAGCGCAGCGGCCAAATCAATATTAGAGATTGAACCAAATAATTTATCACCTGCACCTACTTTTGCCGGAATCTTGATTTCCAAGGCTTTTAAGCCTTCAGCAATTTTATTTGCTTCGTCGATGACTTTCTTTTCTTTATGTGCTCTTTGCTTTAAATTTTCAGCAAGCACCTTTTTTGCAGACGGAGTAGCCAATGAGGCCATACCCTGGGGAATCAAGAAGTTTCTACCGTAACCGTTCTTAACGGTAACGATATCATCCTTAAAACCCAAATCTTGTACATCTTGTTTTAATATAAGTTCCATTTATCCGTCTTTTATTATTTCAACATATCACCTACATATGGCATCAATGCCAAATGACGTGCGCGTTTAACCGCTTGAGCAACTTTTCTTTGATATTTCAATGAAGTACCTGTTAACCTTCTTGGTAACAACTTACCTTGTTCGTTTACCAATTTCATTAAAAAGTCAGGGTCTTTATAATCAATATACTTGATACCTGATTTTTTAAAACGACAATACTTCTTTTGCTTATTGGTCTCAATATTAAGTGGGGTCAAATACCTGATTTCCCCATCTTTCTTAGACTTTGCCTGCTGTTCTATAGATGACATAACTTATGCTTTTGTTTTTAATTTTGTTCTTCTTTTCTCAGCCCAAGCTATAGCATGCTTGTCCAACTTCACGGTTAAAAAGCGCATAATGCGTTCATCCCTTCTGAACTCAAGCTCATAAGGACCAATAGCTTCGCCCGGAGCACTAAATTCAAATAAGTGGTAAAAACCACTTTTCTTGTTCTGGATCGGATAAGCCAATTTTTTAAGGCCCCAATTCTCTTTGGCCACCATTTTGGCACCATTCTTAATTAAGAAATCTTCAAATTTCTTAACTGTTTCCTCTATCTGGGTCTCAGACAGAACGGGATTCAAAATGAAAACAGTTTCGTAATGATTCATATATACATATTTATTTAAGGAGCGCAAAAGTAAACATTATTAACTCCTTTCACAAGAAAATTTAGAATTGTTCGTTATTCGTTTAAGAAGTTATTAACAATAAAAAAATGAAACCAAACCTACATCGCGCTTAATGCTGAATACACAACAGATTATACCATGTTTACATCTTTTGTTGTAGTTTAACGTTGTTTTTATGTAATTTGCCGATGATTTAACCCCACAAATCACCCCAATTTATGAAACTTAAAAGTATAATTGTAGACGACTCATCAATGCAGCGTATGGCTGTTGCCAAGTTGGTCAACAATCACCCACATCTTGCCTTGGTTGCTGAATACAGCAATGCTATCGAAGCTAAAAACGGATTAAAGAACCATGAAGTGGATGTCATCTTTTTAGATGTTGAAATGCCCATTATCAGTGGTTTTGACCTGTTGGAGGCTTTAGAAAACCCACCACAGGTCATTTTGATTACCGGTAAGCCCGACTATGCATTAAAGGCATTTGATTATGACGTAACCGATTACTTGCACAAACCTATTACCCTGGCACGTTTTGAGGCTTCCGTAAAAAGGGCCGTTGCCAAATACGAGCAAATGAACAGGGTCGATGAGGACGAAGAGCATATCTTTGTGAAGAGTAACCTTAAAAAACGTAAGGTAATCCTTAATGATATTAAGTGGATTGAAGCCTTAGGTGATTATATTAAGTTGGTTACCGATGAGGCGAATATTGTAATTCTATCTACGATGAAGTCTTTTGAACAGCAATTACCAGCTGAAAAGTTTCTTAGAATCCACAAATCATACATTGTGAATCTTGAGAAGATAGAGAAATTCAACAGCAAGAATGTTGAAGTCGGGGGAAGGCAAATTCCTTTAAGCAGAAACAAAAAAACAGAATTGGCAGAGGCACTGGCCAACGTATAGTTAGATGTGGTCTACATTATAGACCAACCGAATACTACGATATTGCGAGATAGCATTAAAAGACTTTTCAATTCTTTTAATGCTATTTTTTGTTTTTGCCATTGATTGTTGCTTGTCGACTTTAACAATGATATTTTTTAGGTATTGGTTGCGTATTCTCGCGATGGCGGGATATTCAGGTCCTAAAACTTGGGCCTTTAGCATACTCCTTAGGGAAGTTGCAAACCAATCTGAGGCCTCGTTTAATTTATTGTAGTCCCTATCCTTAAGGGTGATTTTTATGATACGTATGTGCGGAGGGTATTTGAACTGCCCACGTTCATAAAGCTGTTCACCAAACATTTTTTCAAAATCGTAATTCGATACCTGATGTAATATTTGGTGATAGGGATTGTAGCTCTGTATCAATACCTTACCGCGTTTTTTTGTTCTTCCTGCGCGACCAGCCACTTGTGTCAGAAGCTGAAAGCTACGTTCATGGGCCCTATAATCAGGAAAATTCAATAAGGTATCGGCATTCATTACCCCTACCAAGGCAACGTTTCTAAAATCCAATCCCTTGGTTACCATTTGGGTACCCACCAAAATATCAATCTCGTGCTGTTCAAAAGCCGTAATGATCTTTTCGTAGGCATGTTTGCCCCTCGTGGTATCGAGATCCATTCGGGCAATCGAATTTTCTGGAAAAAGTCTCGTTAGCTCTTCTTGAATCTGTTCCGTTCCAAATCCCTTCGTATCCAAGGTATTACTACCACAGGCCTGACAACTTTGCAATAGGGCGATATGGTAACCGCAGTAATGGCATCGCAATTGGTTTCTACGTTGGTGGTAGGTCAAACTGACATCACAGTTCGGACATTGTGAAACATGCCCGCATGTGGTACATTCCACGATTGGTGCAAATCCGCGTCTATTCTGAAACAATATGACTTGTTCTTTTTCTTCAAGACATCCTGAAATCTCAGTAATCAAACGTTCGGAAAAACGACCTTTCATCCTCTTTTTCCTTGTTTCTTCCTTAATATCGACCAATTCAATGTCAGGCATTAAAACTTCACCGTAGCGTCTCGTTATGGTAGCTAAACCATATTTTTTTTGTTCTACATTATAGTAACTTTCAATACTTGGGGTAGCAGATCCCAGAACACATGCAGAATGGTGTAAATTGGCCAAGACTATCGCAGCGTCCCTTGCATGATATCTGGGTGCGGGATCAAATTGCTTGAATGATGCCTCATGTTCTTCGTCTACAACGATCAATCCTAACTCTTGAAAGGGTAAAAACAAGGCAGATCTTGCACCAACAACCACCCTTGCTTTTTCATTACCATCCAAAACATTATTCCAGACCTCCACCCTTTCATCCAGACTATATTTAGAATGATATATCGCCACTTGATTACCAAAATAAGATTGCATTCTATGGATCAGCTGGGCGGTCAGCGCAATCTCGGGAAGAAGGTACAACACCTGTTTTTGGTCTTGTAGTACTTCATTGATAAGTTTGATAAACACCTCGGTTTTTCCCGAGGAAGTCACCCCATGCAACAAACAGACCTTTTTTTCGTCGAAGGCCAGTTTAATCGCATCAAATGCCTGCCGTTGTTCAGCGTTGAAAGTGATATTCGCGACCATCTTGTCATTGGTTCTGAATTGCACCCTATCAGTTCTGATTTGATACTTTTCAAATACACCTTTGGCTATTAAAGCCTTTATCACTGCGGCCGTAGCCCTACTCTCTGTTTGCAGTTGTTTTAGGGTAATCGGGCCTTTATTCGACGATTGTAACTGAAAGAAGGAAAGCAGTGCATGACTTTGTTTTTTTGCCCTGCTCAATTCTTTTAAAATGCCCTCTAAACCTTCTTCAGAATCATATTTGGCGGCCAATCGCACATAATCGACCATTTTGGGACGATACTTTTCATGCAATTCTTCTTTTAACGCAATGATTCCTTTTTTTACCAATTGATGTACGATAGGCAATACGGTCTTACGTTCTATAATGGCGGCTATTTCGGCGATTCGCAAACTAGATTGGTGCCGCAATGCCTCTAAAATCAAAAACTCATTATCTGATAGGCTTGTATCCTCAATGGTTTCTAAATCTTTAGGGAAAATTAAAGTTTCGCTCTCCAGCAAAAGTGAACTGGGCAGTGCACTGCGCATCACCTCACCTAGGGTGCACATGTAATAGGATGCGACCCACTGCCAATGTTTGAACTGTACCTCAGTGATAATAGGACTATCATCCAATATCTGGTGGATTTCTTTGGCTTCATATGCTTCGGGGGGATTTTGATGTACTTGAACCGCAAGGGAAGTATAGATCTTTGATTTTCCGAACGGTACCGCAATACGAATCCCCTTTTGAATATAGGAAGCTTCTTCAGGACTGATTTGATAAGTAAAAAAACGTTCTAGCGGAATAGGCAATAGTACGTCAACGAAATAGGTCATCTGCAGCTCTTATTCTTTGAACCTTAGCCAAGTTTGCGTGCGATATAAAAAGGCCAAATACCCCCGTACCTTCAATTTATCGGGGTCATCGGAATCTAGCCAAATTTTTCCACGAAAGGTCATCGCCTGTTCAGGGTCGAATAATCGTTTTCCCTTATAAACCCCATCTTCGGTTTCTTTAAAGGAATAGATGATCTGCATTCCATTAATAGGCTTGTCTTTCAATTCGCCTTTACATTTGATACATTTTGCATTCTCCCTACCCTTTTCCAAGACCTTAAGAACCTTACCTTGTAACAGTCCATCCTCTTTATACAGCTCAACGATTGCTTTGGTCACCCCGGTTCTATCATCAATGGTCTTCCATTTTCCAAAAACAGTTTGTCCATTTACAGCCGTAATGGTCAATAGACCAAGTACTGTTAATACTAAAATCGTCTTATGCATTTTCATTCTTTTTACCCACACTCTTTCTTAAACGATATAAAGTGGCATTTAGCTCAAAACCCAGTAACAATATATTCGAATTCAGCCAAATGAATACCATTAAAATCAACAACCCCCCAAGGGCTCCGTATAACTCGTTATACCTAGCGAATTTTTCTACATAGATACCAAATAAATAAGAGGTAACCACAAATAAGAGGGTCGTCATTAGGGCACCTGCCGAAAAAAAACGGACTTTTCGTCCTTCAGCGGTTCCAAAATAATATAATATTGCCGTAGTCAGGTACGATAACAACATAAAGAATAGCAATTTAGCAAACTGTACACCGGCGTAATCACTTTGCTCCACATCATACCCCAATTTTTTACCCAAATATTCAGAGGTATATTCGATAATGTAAAATTCAAAATAAACAAAGACCACGGCACCTAGAATGAGTAAGATCGACAAAAAAAGGCCCACCATCAAGGCATAGGCGTATTGTCTGAAGAAGTTTCGAGCAAGTTCGATATGGTATGAGTTCTCAAAAGCACTGAAAATCGCATTAACACCGTTGGCGACCAGAAAAATGGAAATCAAAAAAGCCGATGATAATAACCCACCCCTTTTTTGATCCTTGATCTGTTGGTAGATCTCGCCAAAATACTCACTGGTCGCCGAAGGCAGGAATGATTCTAAAAAAAGGAGGAACTGCATATCGAAATCCTCATTGCCCACACTGACATAAGGAATAATAAAGGGAACCAAGGTGACCAAAAAAATCAACAACGGAAAAAGGGCCATAAAGAGACTGAATGCAATGGAACTTGCCCTGCTTGATAGGGTACCTTTCACGATACCCACTACGTAAATTTCCAAAAGGTCATAAATGGACAATCCCTCAAAGCCAGGTAAACGTATTTTCTTTAATAGGGTAACAAGCCAATTAATCAGGGGGATGCGTTCAAGCCTTTCTTCAATAGCCTCTGACATCTATACTGCTTTAAGACTTAAGTCCATATTATGGACGGAATGTGTTAGGGCTCCTGAAGAGATATAATCGACCCCACATTCTGCATAATTTCGAATGGTTTCTTCGGTAATGCCCCCAGATGACTCGGTGAGACATGTTGTGCCAATCAATTCTACCGCTTTTCTGGTATCGTCATAGTTGAAATTGTCCAATAATATGCGGTATACCCCATTCGAATTTAAAATCTCTTTTACCTCATCAAGGTTTCTTGCCTCTACGATTATCTTTAAGTCTTTGTTATGATTGGCCAAATATTCCTTTGTTTTCGTAATTGCCTTTGTGATGCCGCCGGCAAAATCAATATGGTTGTCTTTAAGCATGATCATATCATAGAGTGCAAACCGGTGGTTTTCACCACCGCCTATTTTGACGGCCCACTTTTCAAGTGCCCGTATACCTGGGGTCGTCTTTCTAGTATCAAGGATCTTCGTGCCAGTCCCCTCTAAAAGGTTTACATAAAAAGCGGTCTTTGTGGCAATAGCGCTCATTCGTTGCATGGCATTCAAAACCAAACGCTCAGCTTTCAGTATACTCTGTGAGCTACCCGATACATAAAAAGCAACATCGCCGTACCTAACCTGAGAACCGTCATGAATATGGGTTTCAATCAATACCTTGGGGTCCACATATTCAAAGACCTGTTTTGCAAAACCAACACCGGCCAGAACACCCTTATCTTTTACCAGTAATTTTGCTTTCCCAGTGGCATTGGCCGGAATACAAGCCAGTGAACTATGATCACCATCACCAACATCTTCACGAATGGCGTTGGAAATAATCAGTCGTAATTCTTCATTAAATTGGGCGTCGGTAATCATCGTTATTTTTGATTTGAAGCTAAATTACTAAAAAGCTAATCGATAAAATTAAACGTCTGAACAAATAGTATTTTTACCAAATGAAAAGTACATCATGCATATAAGGTTAATTGCGATTGGAAAAACGGATAGCACGGCGCTGCAGGGTCTTATTTCAAACTATCAAAATAGGCTCAAACACTATGTGAAGTTTAGCCTAGACATTATTCCGGATATAAAAAACGTAAAGAACCTTTCGGAAATCGAACAGAAAAAGCGGGAGGCAGCACTTATTCTAAAACAAATTCCGCAAGCAGCAATCTTAATACTATTGGACGAGAAAGGAAAACAGTACTCTAGTCTGGAGTTTTCAACCCTACTTCAAAAAAGAATGAACAGCGGCATAAAAGAACTTGTATTCGTGATAGGTGGACCTTATGGTTTTGCGGATATCTTATATGAAAAATGCCATCAAAAAATAAGCTTGTCAAAGATGACTTTTTCACATCAGATGGTGCGCTTGTTTGTTGTAGAACAACTATATCGGGCGTTTACAATCCTTCGGAATGAACCTTATCATCATCAGTGACCTTGTTCGACGTACCTATACCGTATTTATCTAAAAGGTCTTCAACTTTTTTGAGGATTACCTTATGTGGCATCTCTTCATCATCATTCTTTTTTAAGGCACTGACCATATTCTTAGAAACCCCATTTAGATGATCCAGTTCCTCAGAAATGAATTTAAGTATTTCTTGCTGTCGTTCGGGCACTTTTTCAACCCTAAGCACATATTGAAGATCTTTGATATTCTTCATATGTGAATTGAAGACATGTGATTGATGCCATGCGATTTCTTCCAATTTTTTCTTTTGACTCATGATTCGATTAATAAATGGATTCACGATAAAGAAAATTTCAAACAACACGATAAAAACGGAGAAAATGGCTAGCTCCATTTCGATGATACGCATGCCCTTGATATCTTCCTCTGATTTTTTCTGGAATTGAAGAACGATCCCATTCATGATGGTAGTAAATCGATCCACGCGATAGCGCATATCATTGAATTTGATTTCGTCAAGACGCTTTAAGTCCGATAAATTCCATTTAAACCAATTCACATACGGTTCAAGCCGTACGAAATTGGCCGTAATATCGGTATTATCTAATTTTGGTATGCCCAGGTTTTCACTGCCATTTTGAAGAATGCCGTTCATTTGATACAACTTGTTCAAGGTCAATTTCAATTCGGCATAATCACAATTGTGGTAACGGCATGAGTACACTTCGTTCAATAAACGTTGACTGAGCATGCGCTGACGCCCGGCCAAGTTGACGATCATAGCCGTTGATCGTTGCTTTTTCAAAGAATATTGCATGATCGACTGAATGGCAAAAGTCAAAACGATAATGGATACCACCAGCAGGTAGTAGGCCCTAAAACCTTTTTTGAAAAGGCGTATTTTTCCAATATTCAACCGCAAAGCAATTTATTTTAAGAAATTACTTACAATTTATAGCGAAAAAATATCAAAAAATTAAAAATGTTGTCAAATCGATTTAAATGCTGGTGAAAGGGTAAATTTTAATATAACAGTTTTCATGCCTAATAAAGCACTCTAAATTTAATGGTGTGTTCTACGTTTTTAAGTGCCTTAATGACATCTTTGTTATATTCCTTGTCCAAATCCGTGATCACATAACCAACATCGGGATCCGTGGACAAAAATTGCCCCGTGATATTCATTTCGTATTTTGCCAATACCTCATTGATATCGGCCATGATTCCGGGTACGTTCTTGTGTATATGAAGAAAACGATGCGCATTGTTCTGTTTCGGTAACCGGATATTCGGAAAATTCACGGCATCCACGGTATTGCCCGAATTGATATAATCCATTATTTTATTGGGAACGAAATCGGCTATATCACGCTGGGCCTCTTCGGTGCTTCCCCCAATGTGTGGTGTTAGGATTACATTGTCCAAACCTTGTAGCTCCGTTATAAAATCACCGTTACTTCTTGGTTCTTCAGGATACACATCAATAGCCGCGCCACCCAACTTACCACTTTTTAGGGCTGCCACCAAAGCGGGAATGTCCACTACGAAACCCCTTGATAGGTTGACCAACATCGCCCCATCGCGCATGTGACCGATCTCATTTTCACTGATAAAATTCTTGTTGGCCTTGTTGTCGTCGATATGTAGGGTGACCACGTCAGAAACCGATAACAATTCTTCTAAGGTACTGCACTTGATGGCATTACCCAACGCCAATTTATCGGCCACGTCATAATAATACACCCGCATTCCCATCGCTTCGGCAAGCACGGATAATTGCTTGCCAATATTTCCGTAACCAATAATCCCTAGGTTCTTACCCCGAACTTCTTGTGAATTCAAAGCGGTCTTAAACCATTTTCCTTGATGTATTTCGGTGCTGCGTGGAAAAATACTTCGCTTTAACATGATGATCTGTCCAATGGCCAACTCCACGACTGACCTTGTATTGCTATAAGGGGCGTTAAAGACAACCACACCTTTCTTTTTTGCGCCCTCTAGGGCAATTTGGGTGGTTCCAATGCAAAAAGCCCCTACTACCAATAGCCTATCTGCAGCCTCCAATACCCTTTGGGTAACCTGGGTCTTTGAACGAATGCCAAGAACATGTATTCCCTTTATGCGTTCCATCAATTCTTCTTCAGGCAAAGCGTGCTTGACCAACTCTACGGAGAACCCTTCTTCCGATAGGTTATCAAACGCCTTCGGATGTACATTTTCAAGTAGAAGGATCTTAATCCTATTTTTTGGATATGATATTTTTCTTGGTAAATCGTTCACAAATAGAAACTCATTTAAATTAGGCGTTATATAATCGGCGTTGTCAGCGGCCTTTTCGCGATGTACGTTCTCAGTGTAGGCAAAAAATTTATCGGCAATACCTGCTTCACGCATGACATAATCACTGTAGCCATCACCTATGACCTGAACCTCACCTTCTAAATTAAGGTTTTTAAGGCATTCTATTTTTCCGTTGTGGGATGACAGTACATTGGTCTCATCGAAACCAACTATATTCCCTTTGGGGTCAAACTCAAAGGTATTGGCATATACTCGGTCTGAAGGTATGTTGTAGTCAGCAACAATGGGATCTATAAATTCTTTGAAACCGCACGAAATGACATAAATATCATCGGCGTAATCCTTGAAAAAGGCCTTGTTCTCTTCTATCGACTTTGAAATTTTATGGCGTAACTTATCAACCAGACCTGCCAGATCTTCTTTATGGGCATTTAATAGTTTGATCCTTCTTTCCAACGATTCGGTAAAAGAAATCTCACCATCAATGCCCAAATTGGTGATTTCCTGTATTTCCTTTAACACCTCGTCCTTGTTGGACTTCCCTTCAAGAAGAATTTCTGCGAGTACATCCAATGCTTCAACGCTCGTGAGTGTGCTATCAAAATCAAAGACATATTTTCTTCCGGTTTCGACCATTGCCCAAAAAAAATTAAGCCTTAAAAGTAAACATTAAATCCTTTGTACATTTTTAATGTATGAAAAATAATGACCTATCGAATTATTAGTGAAAAAGACTAAAAATTCAATATCAAAAAGCGACCAAAAATGGATAATCCTTATTCACAAAACATTGCCTCACTTTAGAAACCGAAGTATCACTTTTGAGAAATCACGGGTTTTGTAAGTACCATTGTGATCTCCGGCAACCAATCGTAGCGTTGCATTGGGTATTGCCCCTTGAAGGTCTTTCGGATCACCATTGTCAAGGTCTTTATCACCGGCTAGAACCAGAACTTCGGCAGCTACCCTTGCCAGTTCTTTTTTTGATGTAACGGGTTGGTATCGTTGCTGTAAATGTAAAGAGCGTAAATCTGCACCAATAGACTTGGCATAAGTTACGGCGCCCTTGGTTTCCTTAGAAATTTGACCGTCGAACGCAGCGGCAAAAAGCAAACGCCGATTCCATTGGGCATCGGTAAAATCGATTCCCATTCCACCCAAAACGGCTTTCGTGATTCTTTTATCCTTGGTAAGCAACTTGGCCAGTACGATGCTTCCCCGAGAATAGCCCACCGCTGAGCAGTTTTCAATTGCAAGTTCTTCCAACAGTGCTATAATATCCTTTACTTCAGCGTCATTTTGGTAAGCTTTGTCATTCTGGGGTTTGTCAGAATCACCATTCCCCCTGAGATCTATGGTAATGACCTGATACCCCTCGGTCAGCAAATCTTTTTTAAGAGGCGTTTGGTCCCAAGATTTTCTTGAATTTATAAAGCCGTGCAACAAAATAATCGGGGCACCCACACCTTCTATATCATAAGCGATCTTTACATTGTCGAAAGATTCAAAATACCGTGTTTGTGCAGCTGAAAAACCAGTGCTCAATAGCCATCCTAACATCAGTATTCGCTTAGCCAACTTATATCCCATTTTTAAAACCATCGGCGAACAGCTTTGCAGTACAAACGGTAATCTTTACCAAAAAGCTTTAGCAAGGCCTCTTCTTCTTTCTTAATCTGGAAATGGTTCATAAAATACACGAAACCAGCCGCAATGATGGTATTAAAGGCATTCCCCAATTTTAGACCTATAGCGATGAGTATAAGCAACAATGCCAAATACATCGGGTTTCGAGTATATTGATAGATACCGGAAACCACCAAAACGGAAGCTTTTGAAGGTTTTATAGGGTCTACCGTGGTCTTTGCCTTTGCAAACTGATATAGTGAAAGTAACGCCAGAAGTAGTGCTATGCCAGATATGCCAATTGCAAGCGGGTACCTCCCAAAAAAATCGAAATTGCCAACCGGCAAGTAGCTTGCCAATAGGTACATCAAAAGACCAAATACCATAAACACGACCACAGGGGGTAATTTATATTTCATCTTCATGATTTTCGTTACTGCTTTAACCGTTTTACTATCTTTCTTCTATGAAACACTTCGTACTGAAAATCAATTATCATTTAGTCCGTATTTAGTCAAAATAGGTGCCATTGCCAAAGCCCACTGCGGATATGCCTGTGGCTTCAGATGGGTATTATCATCAATGACATACTCTTTTTTGATATCTCCACTTTGACAGAGAAAGGGTCTTAAATCCAAAAAATCATAATTCCTTTTTTCGCAGAACAGTTTCATTTTCGCATTAATGGAATCAATAGTTCGGTTTCGCTCAGTATTCGTTCTTTGGTACAATGTGGTGGTGTAAATAGGTTTTGTGCCTACCTTGCTGATAGAATCCATTACCATGGTCATATTCTCGTAAATACGCTGTGATGAAATGCCCAAGGTCAAATCATTGATACCGCCCTTAAAAAAGCAAAGCTTTGGTCGATACGGAACAATGAAGTTTTTGATGACCCAAGACAATTGCTGGGTGGTCCAACCGGGTTTTCCACCATTAAAAACATCATTCCGGTCCAAAACTTTATCCCAGTCCCCTTGATATGTTATCGAGTTGCCCAACATCACGATGTTGACCTTTTTTAAGGCATTGCCCTTTTCATCGATTATGCCCTCTTGAGAAGGTGGGACCTCAGGTTGACTTGCAGTCTTGGTATTAATGGAAAAAAACAATAAAAAGCAAAACAACACCAAGTTGAGCCCTATGGAAATTGGTAGGAAGTTGGTTTTTTTCATAGCATTAAAGGTAATACTTTCGTCTTATGAAATTAGTCTTTGTTACACATAACCAAAATAAATTTGAAGAGGTCAAGGCTTTGATACCCGATTCCATTGCATTGATTTCCCTGACCGATTTGGGATGTACGGATGATATACCGGAAACGGGAAAGACCTTAGCCGAAAATGCACGGATAAAGGCAGACTTTGTTACGGAAAACTACAAGCTATCTTGTTTTGCCGATGACACGGGGCTTTTGGTAGACGCCCTAGACGGAAGGCCTGGCGTATATTCTGCAAGGTATGCAGGTCAAGAAAAGAATGCAGAAGCCAATATGGAAAAGTTACTTCTAGAACTGGAAGGCAGTAGTAACAGGGCCGCCCATTTTAAAACAGCAATCGCGTTGAACCTTAAAAATGATCATCATTTGTTCGAAGGATCGGTTCATGGCTACATTGCATCGCGTAAGAAGGGCAAAAACGGATTTGGCTACGATCCTATCTTCGTGCCCAGTGGTTACGAACAGACCTTTGCCGAACTGCCCTTGTCCCTAAAAAACCAGATAAGTCATCGTGGTAGGGCCATCCAAAAACTGATTGCCTTTCTTAACACGCTTTAACTAATTGAAAATAAAGTTATTGCTAGATTATGGTTCGTAGTCGTTAATTAGCATTACCTTTGCCGCTTTATTAACGCCGCCGGTATGGCAGGTGTTGCGCTGAGCAAAGGTTTATAAGTAATTATCGCTCTATGCAACACACATATTTGCGAATACTTATAGACACATGTCAAAATTTGAAAGTTTAGGGCTTCAAGAGTCCCTATTGGCTGCAGTTGCAGATTTAGGATTTGAAAATCCATCAGAAGTACAAGAAAAAGCAATCCCCATCTTATTGGAAGATGAAACCGATTTAGTGGCCTTGGCCCAAACCGGTACCGGTAAAACCGCCGCTTTTGGTTTTCCCTTGATCCAGAAAATAGATGTTGCCTCCAGAACGACCCAAGGGTTGATACTATCGCCCACACGGGAACTTTGCCTTCAGATCACCAACGAAATGCAACTATATTCCAAGTACGAAAAAGGAATGAACATCGTTGCCATTTATGGTGGTGCCAGTATCACCGATCAAGCCAGGCAAATTAAAAAAGGGGCACAAATCGTTGTGGCAACCCCGGGACGGATGAAAGATATGATCCGTCGTGGTATCGTTGATATTACCAAAATCGATTATTGTATTCTTGACGAGGCCGATGAAATGTTGAATATGGGCTTTTTTGAGGATATCAAGGATATCCTTTCCAATACCCCAAAAGAGAAATCGACATGGTTGTTCTCTGCTACCATGCCGAAAGAGGTCGCTACCATAGCCAAGAAGTTCATGCACAGCCCGAAAGAGATTACGGTGGGTGCGAAAAACTCAGGTGCCACGACCGTACAACACGAATATTATGTGGTTAGTGGCCGTGACCGCTACCCTGCCCTAAAACGATTGGCAGACGCGAATCCGGGAATATTTTCAGTAGTATTCTGTCGTACCAAACGCGACACGCAAAAAGTTGCCGAGAAATTAATCGAAGATGGTTACAATGCAGGCGCACTACATGGCGATCTTAGCCAAAACCAGCGCGATTTGGTCATGAACGCCTTTCGTAAAAAACAAATCCAGATGTTGGTGGCAACCGACGTAGCCGCAAGGGGAATCGATGTTGATGACATCACCCACGTCATCAACTACCAATTGCCCGATGAAATAGAAACGTATACCCACCGCAGCGGAAGAACCGGAAGAGCTGGAAAATCGGGCATTTCGATGGTCATCGTAACCCGAAGTGAGCTTCGTAAGATCAATGCCATTGAACGAAAGATCAAACAAGATTTTCTCGAAAAGAAAATTCCGAGCGGAATCGAAATCTGTGAAATCCAGTTATACCATTTGGCCAATAATATCAAAGACACCAAGATTAATGAAGAGATCGATGGTTACCTACCTGCCATAAATGATGTTTTAGATGGAATTGACAGGGAAGAGTTAATCAAAAAGATAGTATCGGTAGAGTTTACGCGATTCTTCAATTACTACAATAAAACCCGTGACCTGAACTCCAGCGACGGTTCGGGCCGAAGGGAACGGGGTGCGACCGAACATCCGAAAGATGGTTCTGTGCGCTATTTTATAAATGTTGGGGAGCGCGATGGTTACGATTGGATGTCATTAAAAGATTTTCTTCGTGACAAACTAGGTTTGGATAAAGATGATGTATACAAGGTAGACACCAAGGACAGCTTCTCTTTTTTCAATACCGACGCCCAATTTACCCCACTTATCTTGGAAACTTTCTCCGATTTCAAGGTAGATGGACGTTTTATCAATGTTGAGGTTTCTAAAAGCCCAGGTGGGGGTCGAGGTGGAAACCGAGGCAGTGGACGAAGAAGAGATCGTGACCGCAATAGAGGTGGCGGGGGCCGACGAGACCGTAATACCTCTTTTAAAGGAAGCAAAAGCGGTTCTAAAAAGTCAAAAGGAAAAAGAAATAGTGGCTTTTATTAGTTAAGGGCATCCTAAAAGTTAGGGCTGGCCGTGATTATTTTCTTTGTTTTGTAATTTTGGATAAGAAAATTGCTACATGAATAGACTTTTACCGTTTGTTTTTCTTTTGTGTGTTGTGATCGGTGTTTCACAAGAGAATGATACTACACAGCCCATTGAAGAACTGCAAGCTACGGTCATTAATGCGCAGACAAACTTTCCATTGGAAAGTGTGCACATCATCAACCTTAACCGTATAAAAGGTACTATTACGGATCAAGATGGAAAATTCACGATAACCGCTGCGGTCAATGACACACTCTATTTGACTTATTTAGGTTTTAAGCCCCAAAAAGTAAGGGTAACCAACGATATGTTCAAGTTTGATGATACGAAGATTGCCCTCACCGAACTCGCTTACGCCTTAGAAGAAGTTGTGGTACGACCCTATCAATTAACCGGTTATCTCGATATTGATGTAAAAAACCTGCCTATTAACACCTCATATCAATACAGTATATCGGGGCTTAACAAAAGTTATGAGGCAGGCAATAAAAACCCAAGTTCGGTTACCAAGGTTTTGGGTGCAATATTGAATCCCGCCGATATGTTGCGAAATCTATTCGGTAAAAGACCGGCACAGCTTCGTAAATTGAGACAAATGAAGGAAGATGAGGATATTCGAGATCTACTGGCTTCAAAATTTGATAGGGAGACCCTTATTCAATTATTGCAACTCGAGAAAATGGATATCGAAGATATACTTACCAACTGCAGCTATTCCAAGTCCTTCATTAAAACAGCCAATGACCTTCAAATTTTAGATGCCATCAGTAGTTGTTATGAAGAATATAAAGTATTGAACAGAAGATAATTACATTTTCTTTTTTAGTTTGTTAAAATCACTCCTATTTATATTTGGGCGTTGGGCCCAAATAAATTTTATATTTCAACATGCATTTTATAGTTTTAGGCAAATTCCTCAAACATGAAAAAACTACTTATCGTTATACCGATATTGGCCTTGATATGCAGTTGTAAAGAAGTAAAAAAAGATTCCATCATAGAAAAACAGTCCGAGACGATTACCCAAGAAACGAAAAAAAACGTTCCTTTCTTTTGGGAAGGGGCAAATATTTATTTTCTCTTGACAGACCGTTTCAACAGTGGTAAAACGGATAATGATACCACTTTAAATAGAAAAGACAGCACCGCGGTACTGAGGGGGTTTGAAGGTGGTGACATTAGCGGTATCTCAAAAAAAATTGATGCTAATTACTTCAATGACCTCGGTATTAATGCGATATGGTTTACACCTATTGTAGAACAAGTTCATGGCCCAACTAATGAGGGTACTGGAAACACCTATGCCTATCATGGCTATTGGGCGAAGGACTGGACTGCCATCGATCCTAATTTTGGCACAAAAAAAGATTTGGAGGATTTGGTCAAAAAAGCACACGCAAAAGGTATTCGGGTAATTTTGGATGTCGTCTTAAACCACACCGGGCCCGTTACGGAATTCGATCCGGTTTGGCCAGAAGAATGGGTACGGACCGAACCAAAATGTGAATTCACCACTTATGAAAATACCACGGCCTGTACCCTAGTGGCCAACCTACCCGATATACTTACAGAATCAAATGAACCGGTAGAATTGCCAGACGCATTGTTGGCAAAATGGAAAGAAGAGGGCAGGCTAAGTCAAGAGCTTGATGAATTGAACCTTTTCTTTGAAAGAACGGGATATCCCAGAGCACCAAGGTTTTACATCATTAAATGGTTGACCGATTACATTCATGAATTTGGTGTGGATGGGTTTAGGGTAGATACCGTAAAACATGTCAATGAAAATGCATGGTCAGAATTGAAAAAGGAAGCTGAATATGCCTTTCAAACCTGGAAGAAGAAAAATCCCTCGAAAGTATTGGACGACAATTCATTTTATATGGTCGGTGAGGTTTATAATTACGGGATATCCTCAGGAAGGGAATTCGATTTTGGCGATAAGAAAGTTGATTATTTTGATCACGGTTTTTCAAGCTTGATCAATTTCGACCTTAAAAATGATGCCCATAAAGATTACGAGACCGTTTTTAAAAAGTATAATACTTTGTTGAATACGAAACTTAAGGGAAAAAGCGTATTGAACTACCTTACCTCCCATGACGACGGCAGTCCCTTTGACAGGGAACGAAAAAAGCCCTACATCGCGGCCAATATGCTCTTGTTGACCCCAGGTGCTTCACAGGTATATTACGGTGATGAAACCCTGCGGCCCTTGAATATTGAGGGAGCCGAAGGTGATGCCCATCTGCGCTCCAATATGAACTGGGAAGATTTGGACAGCCTACCATCTGTGAAGAAAGTACATGAGCATTGGCAAAAATTAGGAACGTTTAGGGCAAACCACCCAGCTGTTGGCGCGGGCAAGCATAAACGTCTATCTAAAAAACCATACGTGTTTTCAAGAATGTTCGTCAATAAAGAGTATAAGGACAAGGTGGTATTGGCATTGGATCTGCCCAAAGGAAAAAAATCGCTTAAGGTGAAAGGTTTTTTTGGTGATGGTACTAAGCTATATGATACCTATTCCAATACCGAGGTAATTGTTCAAAACGGAAAAGTCTCGCTTGACAACGATTTTGATACCGCCCTGTTGGAATTGGTGGAATGAAATCTTCTTTAGTGTAAATAAAGTATATCATGTATTTTCGATTGGTCTGCATTTTAGTGTTGAGTAGCATTCTGTTGTTTCTTCCATCTTCATGTAAGGAAGATAAAAAAGTAAAAAAAACGACTACCGATTCTGAGATAAAAGTACTTGCCAGTAGCGAATATCAATGCTCCATGGACTGTGAAGATGGTAAGACTTACCATGAAGAAGGAACATGCCCCGTTTGTAAAATGAAACTGCAGGCAATGGAATCTGAAATGATCAAAAGCTGTGGGCTACATGAACAAGGGGAATGTGATTGTAATGACGATGCCTGTACCTGTGATGGCTGCCCCATACATGGGTAATATCGCCCATCATCCATTCTACATTGATCAACCCCTATTAATTATACTTTTGAGTGGAGGGCTATTCTATTGCCTTCTGAATCGTGAAAAAGTCCCATATACCCGATATCGGGACTAATCTGGGTCTTGGGTTTCAAGATACTACCGCCTGAAGTTTCAATTCTATTCAACTCATCTTGCACATCATTGCAAGAAAAATAGATCAGCACACCTTCTTTGCGATTGGGAATGTACCATTCCGGCGATTGAACCAATGAGCCCGAACAACCCGGTGAACCATCCAAACTTGGTAACCACCCCATCAAGGTACCACCAAAATCATGGATTTCGATCTGTATCTGAAAAACGGCTTCATAAAAAGCTTTGGCCCTTTCCATATCAACAACAGGTATTTCGACCCAACCTATTAAGTTTTGTTCCATTATGAATCCTCCAGTATTGTTTTTAAACTTGATAGCCCTTCCTCAAAGTCCTTACCTACCATTTTGTCCATACTCATGAACAACATCATAATACTCATGGGGAACTTGTTGTTGCCAGAAAAGCCCCAGGTTACCTTGGTCTTACCTTCAGCTGTATTTTCGGTCAATAGATAGCAATTCGATTCGGATTTGAATGGTTTCATAAAACGCAACTCCCCATCAATCCGCTCTCCATCGACGATCTTCGTAATTTCTTGTTCTCCCTCTCCAACCTCCTTATTACCGAGCCAATAACTTACAGATCCTACTTCACCGTCGGTACCACGAAACTCTTTCTTCATATTGGGATCCTTTTTTACCCACGGAGACCATAGGTCCATTTTCTTTAAGGATCGCAAAAAATCAAATACCTCTTGTTTAGGTTTTCCAATTTCTACAGAACGGGAAACATCGTAAGTTTTAGGGGCCAATACGGCCAAAATCAGCACAAGCAGGGCAATGCCCGCAATAATGTAAAGAAAAGTCGTCATTTTGTTTGATTTAATTGGTTGTCACTAAAATACAAAAAACTCAGGTTGTTAAATAACGTTCAATAACCCGTTCCACACCTTTGATTGATTTTTTAGTCCAGTCCATTCGCTTTTCAAGCAATTCATTTTCAGATAATTGCCATTGAACACTACTGGTTCTTAGGTCTTTTGTCAACTTTTGTAAGATTATGGCAGCAGCAACGGATATGTTCAGACTCTCTGAAAAACCTTGCATGGGTATGCTTAGAAATCCATCGGCCCTTTTTAGGACCTCCCCGCTTAATCCGTCTCTCTCGGTTCCAAAGAACAGTGCCGTTTTCTTGGTAACCTTAACATCTGAAAGTTCGTTTCCGTTTTCGTTGGGCGTAGTTGCAATAATGTGATAACCATCAGTCTTAAGTCGGTCAATACATGCAGTAGTGGTTTGATGTCGATGCACATCGACCCATTTCTCGGCACCCATAGCGATATTCTTATCCAATCGTTTGCCAAACCTGTTTTCAATGACATGAACCGTTTGAACACCGAAAGCATCACAGCTTCTAATTACTGCACTCGTGTTATGCAACTGATAGACATCTTCGATGGCTACGGTCAAGAAATTGGTTCTTTTAGCCAATACCTGTTCAAAGCGATGTTTTCGTCGCTCGGTCAAAAAACCTTCCAAGTATTTCAACAAATCAAGGTCGAACATGAGATACAAGATAATCAAAATGTTAATTTTGAAATAATCAATAATATGCCATGGAAAAATTATGAAAAAAAAGATTGTAGTCTTGACCGGAGCTGGAATGAGCGCTGAGAGCGGCTTAAAAACCTTTAGGGACGCCAATGGACTATGGGAGGGGTATGACGTGATGCAAGTGGCCTCACCACAGGGCTTTTCATCAGATCCTGAACTGGTTCTGGAGTTCTATAATCAACGCCGCAGGCAATTACTGCAGGTCGAACCCAATGAAGGGCACCTGGCACTGGCACAACTTGAAAGTCAATTCAATGTGCAGATCATTACCCAAAACGTCGATAACCTACATGAAAAGGCGGGTAGCTCAAATGTGTTGCATTTACACGGCGAACTTTTGAAAGTACGGAGCACCGCAAACGAAAACCATGTCTTGGATTGGCATAAAGATTTAAACCTCGGTGATGTGGATGAGACTGGACATCAACTTCGCCCGCATATTGTCTGGTTTGGTGAAATGGTGCCAATGCTTGAAAAAGCCATTCCACTGGTTGCCGAGGCCGATGTTTTACTGATCATAGGTACCTCAATGCAGGTATACCCCGCAGCAAGCCTGATAAATTACGTCGCCATAGAAACCCCTATTTACTTTATCGACCCTAGGCCAAATGTTTCAAAATCAGATTTCAAGAACCTTACCGTAATAGCCGAATCAGCTACTTTGGGTATTCCCATGGTGGCGCATGGTCTGTATAATACCTTGTAACATGACTAAAGAACAACTCGTTTTAAACCTTAATTCGGGTAGACTTTCCAAATCACGAATAGACAGTCTGGTGCAAAGCTTGTTAAACCACCATGAACTGGTTCAACCATTATTGATCGAGGTCTTTCGCCAAGATAAAAATGATGAGTTCAATGCCAGTTGGGTGTTTGATCATTTGATGCGGAAAAAACTAGGGCTTCTACTGCCCCATTTAGAATTGTTTACCCTAGAAATCAAACAGCTGACCTCAGAATCTTGCATTCGGCCAATAGCGCATACCTGTCAGCTTCTTGCAGAAGCCTATTTCAAAAAAAAGAACCAAGAAGTCATTGAAAGTATGACTTCAACGCAGCTGGAACGATTAGTGGACTGCTGTTTCGATTGGCTAATCGAAGAGCATAAAATTGCCTCAAAAGTGTTTGCGATGACCACTTTATTCCATTTGGGGAAACGATTTGAATGGATACACCCAGAGCTTAAAATTATATTGGAAAAAAATATTGGTAGCGGAACATCCGGCTATAGGAACAGGGGCAAAAAAACATTGGATATGCTTGTGGCCTTGGGCCACTAATCTTTGAAGATTGAGTATCTTTGCCCTTTCCTAAAAATCAAGGTAAATGTCTTTAAACCAGCTAAACGCCATATCACCTATCGATGGGCGTTACCGAAACAAAACCGAAGCACTGGGAAGCTATTTTTCAGAAGAAGCATTGATCAAATATCGGGTACGGGTCGAAATAGAGTATTTTATCGCACTTTGTAAAATACCCTTGCCACAATTGTCTGATTTTGATACAACGAAATTTAGTGCGCTACAAGAAATTCATACTGATTTCGCCGCAGAAGATGCGCAATCCATCAAAGACATCGAAAAAACCACAAACCATGATGTTAAGGCCGTTGAGTATTTTATAAAGGAAAAGTTTGATGCGCTCGGATTGGAAAAATATAAGGAATTCATCCATTTTGGGTTGACCTCACAAGATATCAACAATACGGCCATTCCGTTCTCTATAAAAGAAGCCATGAACAATGTCTATGTGCCTTCTTATTTTTCAGTTTTTGAAAAACTGAAAAACTTGGCCGCGGAGTGGGAAGGGATACCAATGCTTGCCAGAACCCATGGGCAACCGGCCTCCCCTACCAGATTGGGAAAAGAAATTGCCGTTTTTGTCGAACGGCTGAAGCAACAATTTGATTTATTGAACGATATTCCTTCCGCTGCTAAATTTGGTGGCGCAACAGGAAATTACAACGCTCATAAAGTGGCCTATCCCAATGTGGACTGGAAGGTTTTCGGGCAAAAATTCGTTCAAGAAAAACTAGGGCTCCACCATTCCTTCCCAACGACCCAAATCGAACACTACGACCATATGGCCGCCCTGTTCGATTGCCTAAAACGCATCAATACCATCATCATTGATTTGAATAGGGATATCTGGACCTATGTCTCAATGGATTATTTCAAACAAAAAATCAAAAAGGGTGAAGTGGGCTCTTCTGCCATGCCCCATAAAGTGAACCCGATTGATTTTGAGAACTCAGAAGGTAATTTAGGCCTTGCCAATGCTATTTTTGAGCATTTATCGGCAAAATTACCCGTTTCAAGACTGCAACGTGATCTAACCGATAGTACTGTTCTGAGAAATGTAGGGGTCCCTTTTGCGCACACCCTAGTGGCCTTTCAATCAACATTGAAAGGGTTGAACAAACTGGTATTGAATGCCGATAAGTTTGAAGAAGATCTCGAAAACAATTGGGCCGTTGTTGCTGAGGCAATTCAAACCATCTTAAGACGCGAGGGCTACCCTAACCCATATGAGGCCTTAAAAGGGCTCACCCGAACCAATGAAAAAATAAATCAAGAATCCATCGCTGGTTTTATTGAAACGTTGGCGGTATCCGAGACCATAAAAACGGAGCTAAAACAAATTACGCCCGCTAATTATACCGGGGTTTAGGCATAATACTTTTTTATAAAAAACGGCCACTTTTTAGTAAAGTGGCCATTTTAATGTATTGTCAAAATGTTATTTATTGATTTGTACTTCGTGTGGGTAAGGTATTTCAATACCTGCTTTGTCCAAGGCCAGTTTACAACCTTCGTAAGTCGCAAAATACACATCCCAATAGTCTTCAGGTTTACAAAATGGCCGTACGGCAAAATTGACTGAACTATCGGCCAGTTCCATGACATTTACCGATGGTGCGGGGTCTTTAAGTACCAAAGGGTTAGCGGTTAGCACCTCCATTAAAACTTCTTTGGTCTTCTTGATATTTTCATCGTAACCTACACCAATAACGGTATCGACTCTGATTTTACCCTCAGCCGTATAATTGACGATATTACCATTCGCCATTGCCCCGTTGGGTATGATAATCAACTTATTTTCTGGGGACACCATTTTGGTCGTAAAAATCTCGATGGTCTTTACGACCCCTAGAACCCCTTGGGCCTCTATTAAATCACCGATACGATAAGGTTTAAATATCATGATGAGTACCCCACCTGCAAAATTTGACAAGGAGCCTTGAAGTGCCAACCCAACCGCTAAACCGGCAGCGGCTATAACTGCGGCCAAACTTGTGGTCTCTACACCAAGGGTAGAAATTACCGTGATGATTAAAAATATCTTTAATCCCCATGAAACCAGATTGACCAAAAATCGTTGTAATGATTCATCGTAACTGCCTTTGGCCATGGCCTTTCGCAAAACGCCCATCAACTTTTTAATAATCCATGAACCAATAAGGTATATCAGAATGGCTCCGATAATCTTCGGACCGAATTCGATGATAAAGTCAATACCTTTTTCTATCCAAATTTGTGCATCTTCCATAATTTTATAAATGATTTGTTAGTGTTTCTAAAACTTGAGACACTAATATAACCAATAGGTCACGTTCCTTATTTAAGAAATTATAAAATTTTGCATATAAAAAATCCCATAGTGCAATCACACTATGGGATTTTCAAGTTTAGTTGAGCTTAACTTATCCTTTTAAGAACTTACCGATTTCACCAAGGCCTTCCCCATTATAATCCGATTTCTGAATGGCTTGCATAAGCTGCACAATGTGCGCCGGATTCATATCCTTTCCCAAAACTCGAACCAATGCAAAACCTTGTTCATTGCTATCACCGTAAATAATGACCTCATCTATGGCATTCTCATCGCCGAGGTATTTTACGACCCCTTTTCCATATTGTGAATTGATCTTCATTAACTCCACAAATTCGTCATTCTTTAAAATCGCCTTAACCTTGGTCTTTTCCAATTTGTATTCCGCTACATTGTCCGCGGTCTTTCGAAATGCCAATAAATTGAACTTTCGTAAAGATTCCACGGCATTACGCTGTCCATCGGTCAGGTCGGTCTCTTCCATTTTAAGAATGCTCGCTGGAATATCCAAAGAAACAAAATTCGGATTTTCTTTGTTATCCACATAATATTCTTGTAAGCTCTGTTGTGATGCACAAGAACCAAGCAACACCGCAATTAACAGGACTGCACTTTTCAAAATTTTTTTCATGATTGCATTTTTTGATTGACTTATGGTATAAGTCATTATTTTGATTGATTTGTTACAACGCTAACGAATGATTATTTACCTCTTTTCGCTTTCTTCAATTCTTTTGGTAAATTCATTTTATTGGTAAGGGAGCCTATCTTGTTCAAATCGATATCGCCGGTCATGGTCAACAATACGGTTTCAAAATGGGGTCCTTTATCAGAATTATTTTTATCGTCTATGCCTGTAACGAACATGACCAATTCCCTGACCCTATCGGCATTACGACCACTTTTAATGTAGAATTTTACATTGGTGTCTCCGTCTTTTACCCGCATCAACTCTTCCATTCTACTTTTTTTGACGTACGATTTTATGGTTAAGGCCATATCTGCTGAGACTTTTGAATCTTCTGAGATAAAAACCTTGATACCATCAATACTTTTTGCCAGTGCTATGAATTCTTGTGCTTCTTTATCTTGACTATCAGATGACATATTGGCCACCATACCCAATAACCCCTTGTTTATGCTTATTGAAGCGACATTATCAGCATCTTCATATTTGTCAAAAGCAGATTGCGAAACTGCCCATAATGGGCTAAGGGCCAACGCTATTACAACTATTATTTTTTTCATGATCGTTCTTTTTGAGATTGATGATTTGATTTTGTTTTGATTGATTTTAAAAGTTTGATTTATAGAAAACAGCCGGTGGGATCGTTTTACCCCACCAACTGAATCTTTATGGTCACTTATTGCTTTTTACCCGCCTTGTTCAATTCATCGGGCAGATTCATTTTCTTTGTCAACGAATTGATTTTGTTCAAATCGATATCGCCCGTCAATGAAAGGAGAACGGTCTCAAAATTTCTACCGTCAGCTTCGACGTCTTTAAGACCGGTAACGAACATCAACAACTCACTGACATGATCATCGTCTTTACCTTCTTTGACATAAAACTTGACATTGGCATCTTTATCTTTTATTCGCATCAACTCGGTCAACGAAGACTTCTTCAAATATCCACTGACTGAAGCTTTCATATCGGCACCAATGGATTTGTTATCGGTAGTAAACACTTTTAAGCTCTTTAGACTTGTGGCAATATCCACAAAATCTTGGGCTTCGGGATCATCAACTTCGACGTCAATTTTTGCCAATAGGTTGAACATACTTTGATTTACCACTACTGATGTGACATCATCCAACTCTTCATACTTGTCAAATAACGATTGTGAAAAGCCAGCAAGTGGTAATACGGCTACTAAAAGGATTAAAATATTCTTTTTCATTTGTTTTAAATTTTTGTTTTCTATGAATACTGTTTAAAAATCAAAGAACCTATGCAACCACTCGTTACACTCGTTCCGTTTTGAATTTGTTTAATTTATTTACTATTAATTAGTACTATACACTTTTTGTTTTGCAACCTCAAACTCTTCCAATAAAGCTACTTTTTCGGTACCCTTGCTAAAATTTTCTGCAAGAAGGTTCAAGGCCTCTTTAGTTTGTTCGTAGGCAATTCTTGCCTGTTTTTGTTCTTGGTAATGTTGATAGGTATCATTACCAAGATACACACCAAAGGCCAACACTACGGCCGCCGCAACGGAAACCCATCTATAATACACTTTTTTTCTAGGTTTTACGGGTTCTGAAAGGGCTGAAAGCTTTGTAAACTGTTCTTCCTTGGCTTTAGAGAAATAGTTGAACATGGGTTGGTATTGCTCGAGATGTGTTGCGACACTTTCTTGATTGAAATACGCCCGTAATGTTTCTTCTTCGGCAACTGTAGTGGTCGCCTCAAAATACTTCTCCAATAATCTTTCTATGTGCTTATCCGATTCCATAGCTATGCTTTTGCATTAATTTTTCCCTTACTGTTTTTCTTGCCCTTGAGAGGGTCACCCGCACTGCGGTCGGTTTCATATCCAACAATTCCGATATTTCGTCAAAATCATAGTCTTCAATATCCCGCAATTGCAGTACCATTTTTTGTTGTTCCGGTAATTCATCCATTATCCGTTCTACCCAATTCACGCTATCTTCTGCCTCTAACTGCTTTTGCAGTGATGTGCGTTCATCTTGATAGTTGCTATGGACTAATTTTAAATTACCGGCCTGTTTCGATTTCAAACGATCCAGGCAAAAATTCTTTGTCATGGTCATTGCAAAGGCCTCTACACTTTTATATTGGCCCATTGCTTCATTTTTCGACCACAGTTTGAGCAAAATTTCCTGTGTTGCATCCTCGGCTTCCTCTCGGGAGACCAATAAGCGCTTTGCCAACCGAAATAACTTATCTTTAAATGGCAATACAAGATTTAAAAACTCTTTTTGTTGCATTTGGTGGTTTAGTTATATGCAAATCAATTTACGACTTACAACATGATGACGACGTATGACGAATATTGTTACAAAAATTATTAAAATATTCTCAGATCTCCCTATTTTAGGGTTTTAAAGGACTAAGTTGTTCTATAAGGAGAAGTGAGGAATCAACTTTGGAACACTAATTGCTACTTGAAAGAAAAAACGCTATGAAGAAATTATTTTTGCCTTTTGTTGCCGTCATCCTATTTGTTAGTTGCAGTAATGACGATGATCCCGCGGACTTCTTTCCGTTATTGGCTGACGAATCTACTGCCGAGATACAGGATTTTATGTGGAAAGCCATGAATCAATGGTATTTTTGGCAAGGCGAAGTACAAGATTTGGCAGATAATAGATTTAGCTCTGACGAGCAATACACTGAATTTCTTGAAGCAACCCCTAATCCCCTAAATTTCTATAATAGCATTCAGTTCAACGAAGACCGTTTTAGTTTCTCCAACTCAGATTACACTACCTTGGTCAATAGTTTAAACGGAATATCAAAGAGTAACGGTCTAGAGTTTGGTCTAGTTCGATTTGCGGAAGGTGATGATATTTTTGGATATGTACGATACGTTATTCCCAATTCCGATGCTGCCGCCAGTGCTATTCAACGCGGTGCTATTTTCACTAGGGTAAATGGTACCCAACTTAATTTGAATAATTATCGCGATTTGTTGTTTGGTAACAATGATACCTACACATTGGGGTTGGCTACCATTAGTAATGGCACTATAACCGATAGCGATGATGAGGTCACCCTAACTAAATTTGAAGGTCTGGAGGAAAATCCGGTTTTGGTAGCCAAAACCTTGGATGTCAATGGGCAAAAAATAGGCTATTTGATGTATAATGGTTTCACGCGTGGTTTTGACGAGGATTTGAACAATGCGTTTGGCCAGTTTGTCGCTGACGGGGTTACTGACTTAGTATTGGATATGCGCTACAATCCCGGTGGTTCGGTCAACTCTTCACGCCTGTTAGCAAGTATGATTTATGGAACGCGAACCCAAGATTTATATATTAGACAACGTTGGAACGACAAAATTCAATCACAATTCAGTGATGAGCAGTTAGAAGACAATTTTGCGTCTAGAACAAACGCGGGTTCCCCTATCAATACCCTCAATCTCAATAGGGTTTATGTCATTGCCACAAATAGTTCGGCTTCTGCTAGTGAATTGGTCATGAACGGTCTTGAACCTTATGTTGATGTCATTCATATAGGCGAGACGACTAGGGGGAAAAACGAATTCTCCATAACGCTTGTAGACGATGAAGACAATGACTATGTTTTTAGCACTTCAAGACAAAACAACATTAATCCCAACAATAGTTGGGCCATTCAACCCCTGGTCGGACGTAATGAAAATGCAGATGGCTTTTCTGATTACACCGCCGGACTGGCACCCGATATTCAAATAGAGGAAGATCTGGGCAATTTAGGGGTTTTGGGAAATGTCTCAGAACCATTATTGGCGAGGGCAATTCAAGAAATCACTGGAATTGTGGCAAAATCGCGATTTTCTGAAACGCAATTCAAGGGTGAGCAAATATCAAATTCAAAATTATTTACCCCGATGAGGGATAATATGTATATCGATAAACCTTTGAGTTCAAAATAAAAATAAAAGCGGCCGGTTGGCCGCTTTTTTTATGCTTTAAAATTGCAATCGCATTCCCAGACGCATATTTCTTCCCCTAGTGGTAAAGTCCGTAACCTCAACATAGGTCTCGTTAAACACATTATCCAAAGCAAAGAAAAAACCTAAGGTATCATTGATATCATGCTTTACATAAAGGTTCAGTAAACTGAATGCATCTAAATCCACTTGAGAAAAAGTAGCAAAATCAGTGTCGGTGCGATCTGATACCGTTTGATAGCTTAGACTGACATAGGTTTTAGCGCTAAAATCATAGGCAACACTAGCATTTACCTTATTTTGGGGAATGCGAAGCGCCAAACCATTTTCAGCATCGGTGTAGGTATAATTGGCCACAAGGTTCAAATTGGCTACCGGAATAACATTCAGCTCTACCTCTACCCCATTAAAATCAACAGTTTCTTCCAAATTTTGATACTGACTTTCAAAAGTATCAGGGTTGATGGTAACAAAATCGATACGCCCTTCTTCGCTTCTATTAAAATATAGGGCGCTGATCCTAAACTTTTCTGACGGACGATACTCTAAACCTCCTTCCAAGGTTGTATTCTCTTCTACATCCAAATCAGGATTCGGACCAAAAGGACCAAATAACTGCGATAAGTTTGGCGCTATAAATGAAGTTGCGTAAGATCCTAAGAATTTAAGATATCCTTCCCCTATTCCAAAAACATAAGACGGATTAAAATTGTAAATAAAATTTGACCCATACTCACTATGGTTGTTCAAACGCACACCAGCATTTAAATTCAATCCAAAATCACTTACATAAACAACATTGGCATAAGGGTCAATACTTGTAGTGTTCTGTTCTTCACTAAAAAGGGTCGTATTATCAATAAGGTTTAGCCCAGCAATAGTGTAAAAACGATTGTTGAACGTATACTTATTGAACAAATCTAAAACCAGCGATTCAGAATCAAAGGCCGAAGGAAAACTAGATTGAAAACTTCTAGTTATCTGATTGAAAGCCCCATTGAAATTCAAACTACCATTCTTATAGGCGTATGTAGAAGAAAGCCCAAACCGCGATTGCTCGCTGTCAAAACTAAAATCAGCATCCTCTATCGGAAAGCCGTTGTCAAAATCAGCGTTTAGCTTATTGTAAAATGCCGAAGCGGTTACAGTAAACTGTTCTGAAAATTGATATCCCAGCTTTACGGTTCCTTCAATTCTTGAAAAAGGGTCTTCCTCTTCCCCGACTGCTGCCGAAAGTCCATTGGTAAATTGGTGTCCACCTGAGGCCAATATTGAAAATCGATCTTGTTTTGCCGAAAAAGTGACCGTATTTGAAAAATCGGCCAGGTTGTAGTTTTGGTCGTCTTGAGACTGGTTCGTACCGATACTGGATAGTACTTCAAGTGCAGTACCCTCTTTATTGGCTTTCTTGGTCGTTATATTGATAACAGCCGTGGCGGCGGCGTTCCCGTAAAGGGTACTTGCAGCACCTTTTAAAATTTCTATGCTCTCAATTTGATTGGTGTTCAACAAGCGAAGGTCATATTCAGCGTTGACATTGGAAGGATCAGATACCTGAATTCCATCAATGATGACCAAAACCTGTCTGTTGTTACCTCCCCTGGCAAATACCGTAAGGTTCTGGCCGGCATAACTTCTTGTTCCGTTCACCTCGATACCGCTTTTGGTGTTGATGAGTTCGGCCACTGACCTGCCTTGATTGGCTTCCAGTTCTTTTGCGTCAATTTTAATGACTGTTTTACCTGAATTTTCACGTTTTAATTGAAAACGTGAATCACTGACAACCACCTCATCCAGGTTTTGGACTTTAATGGTGGAGTCATTGGGTTGTTCTTGCGCTATTAGTGGTGCACAACCGCAAAAGGTCAAAAGACCAAATACTACTTTTTTCATAAAAAAATCAATTGCTCGGAAAAGCTATAGGTTGCCCTATGTAAACTTCTGTCCCGAAAGTTTTACATTCTTTGTTTGAATCTGGCAGGTCTCCTGACTTGCGTCTTATCAGCTACCTTCCCATCCTTTTCAAGACAGTGGTTTTGAAGTGTTGATAAGCACCGTTATACTGATATACATCAACTATTCAACGGCAGAGCTTACAGTTGCGGGAACAGTTCTAGATTTTCACTAGATTCCCTTTTAATCGACGAGGCCAAACCTTTTTACGGGTATCGTTTCGTCAAACCAATATTCGGCACGAAAGTAATCATTCTGTTCAATCTATCTAAAAAGTTAAATACCCTATTTTTGACACTATGTATAAAACGATGCCAAAGTATTTTGTTTTTGTGGTACTGATTTTTGCCTTTTTAGCGTGCGAGGAAAAACCAAAAGCGCCAAAAGGATTATCCAACGTTAAAGGTGAAATTATAACCCATGCCAGTGGATTTCAAATCGACCTTGGGGGGGCATTCCCCGTAGTAACCGTCTTCAACCCCTGGCCAGGAGCTGAAAAACCATTGACCTATGCAGTGATTCCAAAAGACAAGTTGGCTACAATAACCTACCCGAAAGATGCCTATGATGCCGTTGTGGTCACCCCGATTGAAAATATTGTGGTCACCTCTACCACACATATTCCAGCTTTAGAGTCACTGGGGGCATTAGACAAACTCATCGGATTTCCTGACACAAAATATGTATCATCAATGCCGGCCAGAAAACGAATTGCCGAAGGAAAAATAAAAGAATTGGGCAACAATGAATCCCTGAACACCGAAATGGTGTTGGAAATGCAACCTGATGCCATCGTTGGCTTTGCCATTGATAACCAAAATGACAATTACGACCTTCTGAATAAATCGGGAATACCAGTACTTTTTAACGGGGATTGGACCGAACAAACACCTTTGGGCAAAGCGGAATGGATAAAATTCTTCGGCGTCTTACTTGATAAACAACACGAGGCGGATAGTATCTTTAAATCCATTGAAACCAATTACAACGAAATAAAAACCCTCGCTAAAGATGCAATTGAAGCACCAACGGTTATGAGTGGGGCACTATATAAAGACGTCTGGTACCTGCCCGCTGGGGATAGTTGGGCAGCACAATTTTTATCGGATGCGAACGCAACCTATTTATGGGAAGGAAGCAAGGGTACGGGAAGCCTTTCATTAAGTTTGGAAACAGTTCTTGAGAAGGGTAAAAATGCCGACTTCTGGATAGCTCCTGCCCAGTTTACCTCTTATAACGCGCTTTCGGATGCCAATACTCATTATAAGGAATTTCAAGCCTATGAAAACAAGGATATCCACACATTTTCACTGACTACAGGACCTACAGGAGGTTTACTATACTATGAATTAGGGCCCCAGCGACCGGATATGATCTTAAAGGATCTGGTCCGTATTTTCCACCCTGAATTACTACCGAATTACACACCCTACTTTTTTCGACCTTTACAATGAATAAAAGTAATATTTCATTTGGTGTATGGTTTTTGGGTCTATTCCTCATATTGCTATTGGTTATGGTACTCAATCTTAGTTTAGGTAGCGTCTCCATCCCGTTTAAGACCACCATACAGGTACTATTTGGCAAGGAACCCGAAACCGCTTCTTGGAGTTATATTATTTTGAACTATCGCCTACCCAAGGCTTTAACAGCTATCATAGTAGGTGGTGGGTTAGCCGTAAGTGGGCTGCTGATGCAAACACTGTTTCGAAACCCCTTAGCCGGACCTTTCGTACTTGGTGTGAGTTCAGGAGCAAGTTTGGGGGCAGCCTTTTTACTCATGGGAACATCACTTTTTACTGGCTGGGCATTATTTGAATCCATAAACGACATATCATTGGCCATAGCCTCAAGTTTAGGGAGTTTTGCGGTGTTATTGGTGGTAGTTATAGTGGCCAATCGTGTTCGCGATACGATGACATTGCTCATCATAGGGTTGATGTTCGGTAGTATCACTGCGGCGGTGGTGAGTGTTTTGGCTTATTTCTCAGATGCTGAAAAACTGCAACGCTTTATTTTTTGGTCTTTTGGCTCGGTAGGGGGACTATCGTGGTCGCAATTGGGCATTTTAACCTTGGTGGTCGTATTCGGGCTATTCTTTGCCATCTTATCACTGAAAAGTCTAAACGCTTTTTTGCTAGGGGAAAACTATGCGAAAAGTCTTGGCATTGCTTTAAAAAAATCCAGGTTCCTTATCATTGCAGCGACTGGACTGATTGCTGGGGGAATAACGGCCTTTGCAGGGCCCATCGCTTTCGTTGGGTTGGCGGTACCCCATTTGACGCGGCAATTTTTCAATACCATGGACCATCGCATCTTACTGCCGGCCGTATTTGTGTATGGGGCTATTTTGATGCTGTTATGTGATACCATTGCCCAATTGCCCACATCGGCCAAAGTCTTACCCATCAATGCAATCACTTCAATCATAGGCGCACCTGTGGTCATTTGGCTACTGCTTCGAAAAAGAAAACTGTTCTTCTAATATGGAAAAGCAAACGGCATATTTACAAGTTAGTGCTTTAGAAGTAGGATATAAATCCGAAAGGGTAGTTCGCAATGTCGATTTTACCTTAAATAAAGGGGAGTTATGTGGCATTGTGGGTGTCAATGGCATTGGAAAATCGACGCTGTTACGAACCATAGGGAATTTACAGCCCAGATTAAAAGGGAGTATTACGATTCAAAATAAGGATCTACAAGATTTTAATACCGCCGAATTGGCCAAGGGAATAAGTCTCGTGCTTACGGAGCCCCTGGCCTCTTCAAATCTGACCGTAAAAGAATTGATTGCCCTGGGTAGACAACCTTATACCAATTGGATAGGTACTTTGACCCAAGAAGACGAATCTAAAATTCAAAACAGCGTTGTTGACTTAGAGCTTGAGGGTTTTAGTCACCGTAAATGCCATGAACTTAGTGATGGCCAGTTGCAAAGGGTGCTGATAGCCCGCACCATGGCGCAAGACACTCCATTGATTCTCTTGGACGAACCAACAACACATTTGGATCTGTACCACAAAGTACAGATCCTAAAACTGCTAAAAGGCTTGGTTCAAGAACATCAAAAGTCGATTGTCTTCACCACCCATGAAATCGATTTGGCCATTCAACTCTGTGATAGGATATTGATTTTAGACGGAAAGCAAAATCCTTTCGGTACGCCTAGTACACTAATTGAACAAGGTTGTTTTGAAACGCTCTTCCCTACGGATATGGTTCATTTTGATTCCCAAAGTGGGTCTTACCGAGTGAAGAAGTAATCTTTTTTATCCCCCGTAAAAGTCATTAATCCATTATCTTTATCCGTAGAAAAAACTACTATGGGTTCGGAGTTTATTTATATCATCATCGCCTTGTCTTGTCTAGCAATAGGGGTTTTTTTGGGAATTTACATCCAAAAATTAAGGACAAAATCCAGCCAGAGCGTATTGGATGCTGAAATAGTACAGTTGAATAACTCCGTCAATGCCCTTAACGAAAATTTAATGGCAGCGCATGAAGAAAAGCGACAACTACAATCGGAAAAAGAGAAATTAGGTCAAGACTACATTCGCCTTGAGGGGGTAAACGACAATTTGCAGCGCATCAACACCGAGCAAAAAGAAGAGGTAGAAAAACTACAAGAGAAGTTTACCAAAGAGTTTGAGAATCTAGCCAATAAGATACTCGATGAGAAAAGTACTAAGTTTACCGAACAGAACCAGAAAAACATCAAACAGATTTTAAGTCCGTTACAGGAAAAAATACTATTGTTTGAAAAGAAGGTGGAAGACACCCAGAAAGAAAACATTACCATACATACTGCACTTCGTGAACAGTTGTTGCACCTTCAGAATCAAAACCTTAAAATTACCCAAGAGGCCGAGAATTTAACCAAGGCATTGAAAGGTGATAGCAAAATGCAAGGCAACTGGGGGGAATTGGTGTTGGAACGCGTATTGGAAAAATCAGGACTGGAAAAAGATCGCGAATATACCGTACAGCAAAGTTTTAGACGGGAAGACGGTTCTCGGGTATTACCCGATGTTATCATCAATTTACCTGACGGTAAAAAAATGGTGGTTGATTCAAAGGTCTCCCTAACCGATTATGAACGTTATGTCAATGCAGATCAAGAACTTAAAGAAAAACACCTCAAAGATCATATCAATTCCCTACGCAGACATGTAGAGCAATTATCCGCCAAAAAATACGAGGACCTTTATGAAATGGAGAGTCCTGACTTTGTACTGTTATTCGTTCCCATAGAACCTGCATTTGCTGTTGCCATCAATGAAGACAATTCATTGTACAACAAGGCCTTTGAACAAAATATCGTTATCGTTACCCCTTCTACCCTATTGGCTACCTTACGTACTATAGATACGATGTGGAACAATGAAAAACAGCAAAGGAATGCCATCGAAATCGCGCGCCAAGCTGGGGCGTTATATGATAAATTCGAAGGCTTCGTAACGGACTTGACGAAGGTGGGTAAAAAAATGGACGAGGCAAAAACAGAATATCGTGGCGCCATGAACAAATTGGTTGAAGGCCGGGGCAACATAGTCACAAGTATTGAAAAACTAAAAAAGATGGGGGCCAAAGCTAAGAAATCAATACCTGAACCGATATTGAAACGGGCAGAAGAAGACGATTTCAATAGTAGTGCCGAACAACCTAAACTAGAGATCTAAATGCGTAAGTTTCTTTTTATACTAATTAGTGTGTTATTATTGGGCATTGCAGCGTATTTTGCCTTTGTCTATTACGTTCCGTTCAGTGAAGGATATCGTTCGGGCGAATTGATAAAGTTTAGCCGTAAGGGTGTTTTGGCAAAGACTTGGGAAGGTGAGATCAGCCAGGGAATCTCTGGAGCACAGATATTTGAGTTTTCCGTGGAGGATGGCCAAGATAAAGTCATTGAAAAATTGAAAGACTTTCAAGGAAAATACGTCAAAGTTACTTACAAAGAACGTTATTCAACCTTCTTTTGGTTAGGTGACACCAAGTACTTCATTATCGATGTAACGCCTGAACCTCCACCTCATTTTGGCAATTGATATGAAAAAGTATAAAACCTCAAAAGAGTCCAGAACGTCCATCACCGAATTAATGCAACCCTCCCACTCCAATTTTGGGGGTAAGGTGCATGGGGGTTATATCTTAAGTTTGATGGACCAAATTGCCTTTGCCTGTGCCTCAAAACATTCGCAGAGCTATTGCGTGACGGCATCCGTGAATCGAGTTGACTTTTTGAATCCGGTTGAGGTCGGTGACCTTATCATTTTGAAGGCGTCTATCAACTACACGGGACGCACTTCAATGGTCGTTGGCGTTCGTGTCGAATCTGAAAACATCATTACAGGCCAAAAAAAACATTGTAATTCTTCGTATTTCACCATGGTCGCAAAAGATGAAAAGGGTAAAAATATTGCAGTACCAGGCCTCCTTATTAAAGATGAACAGGGAATGCGACGTTTCGCTCGAAGCAAAGAGCGCAAACTATCGGCACGCCGTAGGGATACCAAATACGACACCAAAAATTTCAAGATGAATGAATGTCTGGCCTATTTGAATGGTGAAAACGTAAAAATGGACTTAGATTAAGTTTGCCGCGGCTTCGTCCATAAACCAAGTCAGATTTCCTGATAAGGGTCGTACCAAAGCAGCCGGATATTTTTTGTAATTACTTTTTTGGTTGTGGATCTCATCCACTTTTTCCGCTTTGGTGGCACCAGTAACCAAAAAGATAACTTCTTGGGCCCTATTGATTACTTTTCCATTGATGGAAACCCGTTGCTGTCCCGAATCAGGGTGTGCAGCCACCACACAATGGTCTTCTGCATTCCATAACCCAATATTATCAGGGAAAATGGAAGCGGTATGTCCGTCATCGCCCATACCCAATAGTACCAAATCGAACTGGGGAACGCCATGGACCCTATCTAAATTGATTTCCAGAAGATTGGCATAACGTAAAGCTTCCCCTTTTGGGTCTTTCTCACCCAAAACGCGGTGTATGTTCCCTTTCGGAACGGTAATTTTTGACAGCAGGTGTTCCTCGGTCATTTTATAATTACTTTGATCGTGGGTGGGGGGCACGCAGCGTTCGTCGCCCCAATACAAATGTATTTTCGACCAATCTATGGTATCCCCATATTCTGAGGCCAAAACATCAAAAATCAATTTGGGTGTACTTCCACCGGAAAGTGCCACATGAAAAACGGCTTTATCTTTGACCCTTTCGGCAAAATAGGCCGAGAATTGCCTCGCGACCTCTTGCTTATCCTTGTATACCTTTACTTCCATACGATAAAAAAAATCATTTTGATTGGGGCTTGAAACGTAAGCAATGGAATTCTTCCATCGTTACACTCCTAACTCCTAACTCCTAACTCCTAACTCCTAACTCCTAACTCCTAACTCCTAACTCCTAACTCCTAACTCCTAAATTTAACAAATCACACAGTAGCCAGAGTCATCAGCAAGATTGGCACTTGGGTTTCGCCAATAGCCTACGCCATCAATAAGCTCATCGGCATTCTCAGGGCCCCAAACCCCAGCAGCATACCCATACATGCGTACGTCTTTACCATCCTTCCAATACTTCAAGATTGGGTCTACGAATTCCCAAGCTGCCTCTACCTCATCGGCCCTTGCATAAAGGGTTGCATCGCCTTGCATACAATCCAACAAAAGACGTTCATAAGCCTCCATCACGTGGGTCTGCGCCAAACTGGAGTAGTAGAAATCGAGGTTCGCCCGTTCTACTTTAAAACCTTGACCGGGTACCTTGACCCCAAACTTCATCAAAATACCCTCGTCGGGTTGTATTCTGATAATCAATTTATTGTCTTTGCTATTCACCCCCGAATCTTGAAAAATCTGATGGTGTGGCGTTTTAAAATGAATTACCACTTCAGTAACCTTAGTCGGCATTTTTTTTGCGGTACGTACGTAAAAAGGGACATCTTTCCAACGCCAATTATCCACAAAAAATTTAATGGCGGCATACGTCTCGGTGGTCGAATTGGGATCTACCCCATCTTCTTCGCGATAACCCTTGACCAGTTCACCTTCAACTTCAGAGGCAACATATTGGCCCCTGATGGTATTTTCATGCAGGGTCTTCTCATCCCTCATAATGCGGAGTGATTTGAGGGCCTTTACTTTTTCATTCCGTATTTCCTCTGGCTCATCCCCAATTGGTGGTTCCATTACGACCAGAGATACGATTTGAAGTAGGTGATTTTGAAACATGTCGCGAAGTGCACCTGATTTATCATAGTAGCCACCCCGTTTCTCAACACCAACACTCTCGGCATTGGTAATCTCTACATGCTTGATATAGTTTCGATTCCAAAGCGGTTCGAAAATACTATTGGCGAATCGCGTCACCAAAAGGTTCTGTACCGTTTCCTTACCCAAATAATGATCGATGCGGTAAATCTGGGGTTCCGTAAAATATTGTTGTAGTCCTTTGTTGAGCTTACGGGCGGTCTCGAGGCTATACCCAAAAGGTTTTTCAACGATCAAACGTTTCCAACCATTATTTTGGGTGGTCAAATTTACATCGGCTAAATTCTTGGCGATGGTCTCATACAACGTTGGTGGTGTCGATAGATAGTAAATGATATTACCAGCGGTACCATATTCGCTGTTCAATTCTTCAATTCGCTTGCGCAAGGCACTATAATCGGTATCATAAGATCCCCCAAGGTCCTCATAAAAAAACTTATCTGAAAAACCCTTTATATATTTTTCCTTTAAATCTTTGAGTTTGTCCTCAAGATAGTCACTTTCTAAAACTACCCGATTTCTGAACTCATCATCGGTCATATCACTACGACTTGCCCCAAGTACGATAAAATTCTCGGGGAGTTGTTTTGCGATATAAAGATTAAAAAGGGATGGCACCAATTTACGTGCGGTTAAATCTCCCGAGGCGCCAAAAATTACAAGAAGTTGGTTTTCCGTTTTTCTCATTCGTTTTTTTATTTGAAGTTAAGCCAATGACTTTGAACTTTCTTTGACTTATGCTATTATTTTTGATCCTAATGCTATTCATTAGTCTATAAATCGTGATAGCACTAACAATTTATAACGACTAATTTTGAGAATCACATGCCGTTATTTGAGCATCACGAATATAACGTTTATTTTAGGTAGCTCTTAAATGCATGGCAGTACTTAATACGTAGTTAACATTAAATTGGAATATGGCAAATACATATGATTTTGGATTGGTAGGACTGGGCGTTATGGGACGCAACTTTATTTTAAATGTGGCGGATAACGGTTTTACCGCTTATGGTAATGATTTAGACGAACAAAAGGTCAACGCCCTTATTGAAGAAGGTGGCGATACGAATAAAGTCAATGCTACTACTGATGCCAAGGCTTTCGTAAACGGTTTGAGTGCTCCCCGCAAGATCATGTTATTGGTACCCGCGGGTAAGATCGTAGATGCCGTCATCGATAATCTCTTACCTTTACTTGATGAGGGTGATATTATTATTGATGGGGGAAATTCTTTTTATACCGATACGGACAGACGTGAGGCCAAACTGAAGGAAAAAGGGATTAATTTTTTCGGTGCTGGGGTTTCAGGGGGTGCGAAAGGCGCGCGCCTAGGGCCAAGTATTATGCCCGGGGGCTCAAGGGAAGCTTATCAACACGTAAAACCGATTTTTGAAGCAGTCGCGGCGAAGTACCAAGGGGAACCCTGTGTAACCTATTTAGGCCCCAAATCAGCTGGAAACTATGTCAAAATGGTACATAATGGCATCGAATATGGGTTAATGCAATTGACCTCAGAGATCTATGATCTATTGAAAAAGGCCGGGGGACTTACCAATACCGAGCTACATCAAACCTTTACGACATGGAATCAAGGTCGACTACAATCGTTCTTGGTTGAGATTACTTCCGAAATATTCGAACAGAAAGACGATTTGACCGACAATGATCTAGTCGATATGATTTTGGATAAGGCCAAACAGAAAGGCACCGGAAAATGGACTTCCCAAAACGCGATGGATTTGGGCATACCGGTACCTACGATAGATATTGCAGTGAGCATGCGGGAAATTTCCGCGCTAAAAGAAGAGCGCATCACAGCAGATGGATTGTATGACCGACCCAAACCCGAGAATGTGGTTAAGGCATCGTTGGTAGATAAAGCGGAACAGGCACTTTATTTTGCCTTTATCATGGCTTATGCACAGGGTATGCACCAACTTGCTGACGCCTCAAAGGAGTATGGTTATGAACTGGATTTAGGAGAAATTGCCAAGATATGGAGGGCTGGTTGTATTATACGTGCCGCTCTATTAGCTGATATCACCGACGCGTTCAAAGCCAATGCTGATTTGCCCAATTTATTGCTATCGCCCGCTTTTGTAGAAAAAGTGCAATCCACCGTAAACGCCTCACGTGAATTGGTCGCGTATGGGGCTATCAATGGAATTCCGTTACCGGGACTTTCGAACGCCCTTACCTATTTTGACGCCTATACCTCAGAGCGTTTACCGCTAAACTTAATTCAAGCGCAACGCGATTATTTCGGTTCACATACCTATGAGCGCTTAGATCGAGACGGTATTTTTCATACGGAGTGGGAAAATCAGGGGCAATAGGTAAAAGGATATACAATTGTTGTTGGTGACATCAAATCGTTGCGATCCATTTTAGGAAATGGACATCAATATTTAAAGAGCTGATATAAAATGGAAATCTGAATTACTGTAACGCGGCAGGAAATTTTCTGGAATTTCAAATGGATTTTGATTGCTATTTTCCATTAGTGATTGAATTTCTGTGCAGTACGCTTGGTTTCAATCGACCTCTTATTTGTTCTTAGCGCTGTATTCAGAACAAATAAAGGGCAACGTCCATAATCCATTTCCTATCGATGGTAGTCTTCACTATAGGATACTATTCAGGCCATAACGAATCTAGCGCTTAATAGAAAAAGGCCAACATCGCGTGCCACCTATGGCAAATAAGGTAAAATGACCCATTTAAAAAGTTCGTGCGTGTTTAAAAAGTCTAACATTTTTTTTAATTTGACTTTGAAAATGTAAAGGTGAAGCTAAGGGCAATAACTTGACGAAGTCCACCGCAGAAAGCGAACTGCCCATCGTGATATCATAAACATACGGGAAACACCAACATAAAATAATTCAAAATCAAGTGCATATGGAAGTAACAACTGAAAAAAACGAAAAGGTCGCCAATATGATCTTTGCATCCATTTATCCGCATTACCTGAATAGGATAGTAAAAAATGGAAGGACAAAAGAAGAGCTGGATCAGGTAATCACATGGTTCACTGGTCATGGTAACGAGTCAATACAAGCACTGATCGATGAAAAAGTAACCTTCAGGTCATTTTTCCAGAAAGCTAAGATACATCCAAACGCGCACCTGATCAAAGGGGTCGTTTGCGGTTATCGTATTGAAGAGATAGCAGATGAATTTGAATTGTATAAACAATGTAGGCAGATGGAAAAGTTGATTGAAGAATTGGCAAAAGGTCGTAAAATGGAGAAAATCTTGCGAGAAGAAAAAGTTCGCAATTAAAAAATACACGTTGCAAGGGCAATTCAACCCAAACGCTTACCAAGGTAGTTGCTAAACTCTGAAATTAGATTCGCCCCAGACACGCATCGCATCGATTATCGGAAATAGGGACTTACCTTTTTTCGTGATGTAATACTCCACCCGCGGCGGAATTTCGGCAAAAATCCGTCTTACCAAGAGGCCATCATCTTCCATTTCACGCAGCTGCTTGGTCAACATTTGCTTGCTGATGCCATTGATTCCCCTATGTAAAACCCCAAATCGGTTCGCCCCTTTCGAAATTAGGTAGATTATGATGGGTTTCCATTTGCCGCCAATCATACTCATTGTATAGGTTACGGGACAGTCGGCAACGGCTATGGACTTTTCTTTTATTTTTTTTTCATCCATAACTATTTGTTTTTCAATATTGGTCTGATTTTTATTACTATATCAGTTTATTATAACTACTTGTAAATATAAGACCAAAACGGGACATTTGTCCGTAACCGAGCTCATAAAAACAAAGAGGGCAAAATGCAATGGCTTCACAGGATGTTAAAAGAATAGTCTTGAGCTGAATTCGAATTGCTGCTTTATACTCATCAGAAAAAACAAATAGTACCAATGGAAAATCCAAGAACATTAGAACAAGTAAAAAACTATGCTTTAGGCGAGTGGCAAAGTATAGCTATGGAATTAAGGCCTACCGAGGACCGAACTGGTAATGGCAAAGTTGAGCCGACATACCTCAAAAGGAATTTTAAATATTTACCAAATGACAAATTCATCGGAACAATCACCTTATTTGGTGATAACTACGGAAAATTACTACTCATGGAGTTTGAATTCAAAGGGAATTTGATTTGGCATGATGAACATCCCATCGCAAAAGGTGCTTGGAAAATAGATTATATGCTCGATGAAGGGTTTGCGGTCACTCCCCTGAGCACACAGGCGACAAGCATGTTGAATATGGCATTGCCCGAGGGAATCACGCCATTTGAAGACCACCAAAAGAAGGCTATTTTAGGAAAGGCCTTTCCAATGTTCCATATCGCTGAAGGTCAAATCGTAGGCGATTACGATTTAATCTATTTTAAACACGGCCTTTTGTTTATGGGGGCGAAACATGTAGATGGTACACCTTTTGACCAACCGGGGAATAGACCGCATCAATTGCAGATTCCGTTAGAAAGGGTACCATAAATTCGGTAGATTACAATGTCGATAACCCATAATCACAGCATGGGTATTACAAATGAATCTTGTTAAACAGTAAATAAAATTTGCAACTATTTCTAGGAAAGTGCGACATGGGGAAATAAACAAGTCAATACATATTTCATATTCGACTGTAATGGAACGATGAATTACCTTGAAGGCTAAAAGCTTAAGTTAAATCAAGGCATGGTGATTGACATTTACCGTAAGAGGGAATAACCGAATTTTCAAACTATTGGATACTTTGATATGAGTTGCTTCTAGCGGCGCCTTAGTGAACAATATCACGTAGGCGTTCGGTGGCCCGATTTGCAAAGAATTGTAATGGGATTTTACTATATTCCCAAATAATTGAGCAAATTACAAATGCAGCAACATCGCCATTACCTAAATCCTAAATCAAACCATTATCTTCTCGTACCGCTATTATGGGTGGTTCTTTACGCCTGCGCTCCTAAGAAGCAAGCAGAGTACCAAAGTACTGATTATTTAGGACAGGAAACCCCCGACACTATTCCACAGATTTTTGGAAAGGATATTATATCGGTCGACGGCAGGTTCGATATGGGTTTTGCAATGTCACCGAATGGCAAAAGCATGGTTTTCGGGGTTGCTGATGAAACAGACCCAAAAGGGACTTGTTTATACTTAATGAATAACATCGATGGTATCTGGTCATCACCTGACAAATCATTTTTACCTGACAACGTAAATACGTTCTTTCCGATGTTTGGTCCATCAGGGGATAAGCTTTATTTTGCTAAATCCAATGGTTCTGATACCGACTTGTGGAGTGCTGAATTTGTCGACCATAGCGCTATTGCCCCCCAACCCTTAGATTCGATATTCAACTCAAAATCTAGGGAAGCGGGCCATGGCAAGGCAAAAAGCGGTGCGTTTTACTTTACATCCAACCGCGATGACCAAAACCAGTGCTGTGGCGACATCTATTACGCCAAACCTACTTCAGGTCGTTACACCAATATTCAAAGGTCTGCCATGTTAAGTTCTGAAGCCGACGAAGAAAGCTTATTTCTCTCTCCTGATGGGCGTTATATTATTGTACAGGCATGGAAGGGCGAATTTCAATCCAAACATGACCTTTATATCAGTTATCGCACCATTCATGGCTCTTGGACCCCTCTGAAGAGGTTGAATGACCATATCAATGGAAAGGAGATTGAACAGCGACCTTTCGTCTCACCGGATCATAAGTTCCTTTTTTTTAGCAGAATGAAAATACAACGGAAAAATGGACAGGATAGCTACGATTCAGACATCTATTGGGTAAGTACCAAATCGGTATTCGCCCCATACGTATACAACCCACAAATTGAGGCTTCGGTAACATTCAACAAAAAATTTGAGCTTCATTTTCCGAGCGATTTATTCAAGGATATCGATAATCAAGAGTTGACATACCAACTCACCTTGAAAGATGGTTCCGAAATTCCTGAGTGGATTACGTTTGATTCCAATAAGTTAATGTTAAGTGGTACATGGGCAACGAAAGAACCCCTTGGCTTTAAATTAACCGCAAGGGATGGTTCAGGCAACTCCAATATATTCAAATTTGACCTGAACCAATCGAATCTCGAAACCCAAGATTGATATTTACAGTGATGACTTAAGCAATCGGCACATAACAATACGGTTCTCAATTAAAAAAGATGAGCAAGCTACAAGACCAAATGTTTCTTGAAATTAGAAACAAACGACCCTTTGAATTGGCACAACAATATGCCTTTGATTATTTAGAGCACGTTTTTGACCGAAATGTTTATCCGACCGAAGAAGCCCTTAATAAGTTATCCATCTTCGATGAGGAACTTCCTGTAGCTTCGGCAAATGCGAAAGATGTCATTGAACAATTACATACATACGGTAGTCAAGCGACAACGGCAACCTTAGGGGGAAGGTATTTTGGTTTTGTAACCGGAAGTGCGCTTCCCGTAGGGATGGCCGCCAAGAACTTGGCAACGTATTGGGATCAGGCACCCGCCATGCATGTACTTTCGCCCATAGGAAGTAAATTGGAGGCCGTTGTCGAAAAATGGCTTATAGATTTATTTGGCTTACCTGAAAATACCGCTGCCGGATTTGTAAGTGGAACATCCGCAGCGAACTTATGTGGCCTTGCAGCGGCAAGATATCGCATTCTTAAAAGAAACGATTGGGATGTCAATGAGAAAGGGCTTAGAAATGCGCCTGAAATAAGAATCGTTACCGGCAAGCAAGCACATTCCACTGTTTTAAAGGCCGTTGGAATTTTGGGTTTAGGAAAAGAAAGCATAGAATGGGCCGCTGTAGATGATCAGGGTAGGATTGTTGCAGAATCGATTCCTGAATTGAATCAAAATACCATACTCATCCTACAAGCGGGAAATGTGAATAGCGGCGCATTTGATAATTTTAATGCCATTTGTGAAAAAGC
This sequence comes from Croceitalea sp. MTPC5, assembly GCF_036985505.1. Lineage (NCBI taxonomy): Bacteria > Pseudomonadati > Bacteroidota > Flavobacteriia > Flavobacteriales > Flavobacteriaceae > Croceitalea > Croceitalea sp. MTPC5. The sequence continues at coordinate 230,336 of NZ_BTGQ01000001.1, read as the reverse complement.
CCAGAAAGCCAACGCTTGGATCCATATTGATGGTGCATTTGGCCTATGGGCAGAAGCGGTATCTAAATTAAAATATTTGACCAAGGGAATTGAAAAAGCGTCTTCATGGGCCGTTGACGGACACAAAACATTGAATACGCCCTACGATTGCGGAATCGTAATGTGTTCAGATCCAGAAGCGATGACCGCTGCACTGCATATGTCAGGAAGTTATATTGTCGAAAGCCCAGAAAGGGATGGCATGTTTTATACGCCTGAGATGTCCAGACGAGCCAGGGTAATGGAACTATGGGCAATCATGAAATACCTTGGTAAGAACGGTATTGATGAAATGATCCTCAACATGCACCATAGGGCCAAACAATTCGCGAAAGAAATCGGTGCCCTAAAAGGCTTTCATGTAGAAAATGACATCGTTTTCAATCAGGTACTTGTTAGGTGCGACTCAGATGCCCTCACACAACAAGTATTACATAATATTCAAAAGTTAAGAACATGTTGGTTGGGAGGTTCCGTGTGGTTTGGTAAAAAAGTCATGCGCGTAAGTATATGCTCTTGGGCGACCAATGAAAGTGACATCACCATATCGATTGAATCGTTTGAAAAGGCTATGGGAATTGCACTGGCCGACACTACCAAGATATCAAAATAAGTACTTCAAAGCATGCTGAACCCAAAATATACTATAAATTCAGGTTACAAAGGCAGTGTTTTTCAATTGGCTATCATGCTACCCTTGAACCTATAACAAAATAGTAATGGACATTAGTACATTCTTAACGTATTTAAACAACTACATCGATTTAACTGATGAAGAAGAAGCCCTTCTACGAGCTAAAGTAGTTCGAAGAACGTATTTAAAAAACCAATATATCGTTCAACAAGGTGATGTTTGTACTAGTGTGAATTTCATTATTTCCGGCTGTACAAAAACCTTCTTTATGGACGCCGAGGGCCAAGAGCATATCGTAATGTTCTCTATTGAAGAATGGTGGACTTCTGATTTGGGCAGCTTTACCAGCCAAACACCTTCTGATTTTAATGTGCAGTGTATCGAAAACACGCAACTAATACAAATTACCTATCAAAACCTTGAAACCCTATACCGGCAGATTCCTAAACTGGAACGGTTCTTTAGAAAAATAGTGGAACGGGCTTTTGTGGCTTCACAGAAACGGATAATTCGAAACTTCAGCCTTGATGCCAAAGAACGCTACAAGATTTTTGAACATACCTATCCAAGGATCAATCAACGGGTTCCGCAATACATGATTGCCTCATACTTAGGTATTTCAAAAGAGTTTTTAAGCAAAATAAAGAGTCAGCTTATAAACGAACAGTAGATAACCCAGGCATAAGCCTCGAAGATATCAAAAGGAAATTCTAGATAGGTTTCCACACAAGCGTCTGAGGATTCAAATCTCGATCATCGCGTAAAATGTTAATCTAGTTCAACATCATTTGATAGTATAGTTCATTTTTTAGGTTTTGAATGTTACTGAGATTTGTACCATAACATTTAAACAATAAAAGATGGATACTTTATTAGAAAAAATCAGCACGATAAATGACATGATCCTTGACGGAAAAGCTTTGGAGGCTTTTGATGAATACTATCATGATGATGTTGTCATGCAAGAAAATGACAATCCGGAAATCGTAGGTAAGGTGGCGAACCGAAAAAGGGAAGAAGAATTCTTCGCTTCAATCACGGAATTTAGAGGAGCAAAGCCGTTAAACGTAACAATAGGGGAAAACACAACGATGGTCGAATGGCATTTTGACTATACCCATAAAGACTGGGGTGAAAAGAATTATACCCAAGTTGCGCTCCAAGAATGGCATAATGGCAAAATCATTAAAGAAAAATTTTATTACGGATCATAAATTAACAAGCTAAAAACAAGAAATAATGAAAACAATAAAAAAAACAACAGCACTAATTGCCATTACATTGTTAATGGTATCCTTTAAATCTTCAGAAGGTTTAAAAAAGGAGGTAAATATTGAAAAAAGCAACGTAACGTGGAAAGGCTATAAAGTAGCCGGCTCGCATACCGGTACTATCACCATTAAATCAGGGAATCTGGTTTTCAATGACGACAATTTAACCGGAGGAAACTTTGTAATCGATATGACTACGATTAGCGTAACCGATTTGGAGGGCGAATATAAAAACAAGCTAGAGGGACATTTAAAGTCTGATGACTTCTTTGGGGTAGCTAAATTTCCTACTGCAGCCCTTGTTTTCAAGAACATAAAAGCAAATGGTAAAAACTCTTACGATGTAACCGGCAACATTACAATCAAGGGTAAAACCGAAAGCATCGACTTTGATTTATCCGTCTACGGCAATAAAGCAACCGCATCGTTAAAAATCGATAGATCCAAGTTTGATGTGCGCTACGGATCAACCAGTTTTTTTGATGGATTAAAGGATAAGGCCATCTACGATGAGTTTGATATTGTAGTAGATTTGGAATTTTGATAGAAGTCTAAATAAAGGGGTACTACCCAAAGCTATAGGCCCACGAAAAGCACGGATGAAATATTCCGTGCTTTTTGTATTTTGATGCAAATACCCATTTTTATCAAATAAGTTCGGAATAATATGAAGGGCGAAGGTTCATCATTGATGGTGCTGAATCATACCGTAAAGTCTTGTTTTCTTTCCATCCCCGTAATCATATTGCAGCATAAGATGTATATATTTGGATAAAACATGCGTAATGAAGTGCAATATAAAAGTTGTTTCCTGTTTAGTGCTAATTACCTTAATTATAGGCTGCACCAAGCATAAAACCAATGACAGCAACCAACTTGCATATACCTTTTTAAAAGATAACAATACCGTAAACCCCTTGATTCAAGGAGTTTGGAAGTCCATCGGAAATGGATATTATCTTGAGGCCAGACAAGATAGTATTCTATTGTACAGCTTTACGAAAAACTTCTGTTATAAAGAAAAGAACGACTATTTAGAGGGGCTTTTGAATACCCAAAGTCAATTTATCAGAAACGAGGATACCCTTGGTATCTATTTGACCGATTTCGGCAATAATACCAAGAACTTACAAACAAAAAAAGACTTTGTCAAAGTCGACAAACTCCCTGAGAACACTATCGGGTTTACTGAAATGACCCAGTTAGACCCTGAGGAACTGTTTAAATTGTATATGGAAACCATTCAAGGGAATTATGCCTTTAACAAAAGAAGAAATCTTGATTGGGATACGATTTTCAACAATTACAAAGACAGTATTACCGCTGATAATGAAAGGCTCTTCAACATATTAGGTGAAATTGCCACACTCACAGAAGACCAGCATACAAAGGTTATTTCAGAAAATGGGAAGAGCCTTCAATACCGGGTCACACCATCGGCGAAAATTGTTGAGGAAGCCTTCTACAAACAATCGGATGTCCAGAACCTGAATGACTATTTTAATATGTTCTTTGAACATAATTATAAGAACATAACGGACAGTCTATTACATGGAACCGGAGAAAAAACGGCAAATGGAAAATTGGAATGGGGGCATTTAACCAAGGATGTTGGTTACATCCATATTCATTCGTTTTCAGGTTTTCTAGGGAAAGGATATACCAGAAAACAACAAATTGATAGCCTCAATATGTATATGCAAAAAATAATAGGCGCTTTTCAAAATAAAAAAGCCATTGTGCTTGATGTCAGTTTTAACTTTGGTGGCTATGACGCTACCGCATTAACAATTGCTGGTTATTTTACCGATATGCCTGTTTTATCACATACAAGTCAGGTCTACAACAATGGTAAATTCCATGATGAGGATGTCGTTACGATTTACCCCGCCGATTCTACGATATTCAACAAACCGGTATACGTGCTAATGACGGATATTAGCAGAAGTGCCGCTGAAGGTTTCGCTATGATGATGGGTGCTTTACCCAATGTAAAACTTGTCGGGTCCAATACTTTAGGCACCCTATCGGGTATGCTGGGTAAATCAATTGGTGATTTTTATACAACCTATTCCAATCAAAGGTTGATAGATTCTGATGGCAAGTTCTACGAGGTATCAGGTGTTGAACCGGATATTGAACTCAATGTATTTTCTAGGGAGAATGCATTCAATGGACACCGAAAAGCGGTTTATGATATCATAGAATTGGTAGAAAAAGACCATTAGTCATGCGTAGCATGGTTCCAAAACATACTTTTCCAAAAAATAAATATGCAATGACTTGTTGAAGTCAGTACCACGAATGTAGTAGCAATTTTTCAGCTTTACATTTAAAACCTGTTGGCCTTTTGTACGATGTTCTTCCGTGGTTTAGGCATACACTTCACCCTGTCAGCGCTACATTTCTTGAATTATCGACATCGGGAACACCCTTTACATAAATTATTTTAATGCAAATCATATTAAATATAAATAAAAATTTATGAATATTTTTCTACACATTTGTACTATTAAAAATCAAATCATATGGAAAATAATCTTGTACTGGAATCAAAAAAAAATAGTGCCGTAACAAAAAGTACGAAAATCGCTGTGGCACATGGCGATGGAATCGGGCCTGAAATCATGAAGGCTACGCTAAAAATAATGGAAGCCGCAGGTGCCAATATTATGGCAGAACCCATGGAGATTGGGGAACAGGTATATCTTTCTGGAAACAGCTCGGGTATAACCGAAGCTGCTTGGGACACTATTGGACGGAACAAGGTTATTTTAAAAGCACCAATTACCACACCACAGGGCAAAGGGTATAAAAGTTTAAACGTAACCCTTAGAAAATCTTTGGGTTTATTTGCCAACGTAAGGCCTGTAAATGCTTTGCACCCTTTTGTGAAAACGAACTTTCCAAATATGGATATCGTGGTCATTCGCGAAAATGAAGAGGATCTTTATGCCGGTATTGAGCACAGACAGACAGAAGATGTAGTACAGTGCCTTAAGCTGATTACAAGACCGGGATGCGAGAAAATCGTTCGTTATGCCTTTGAATACGCAAAAGCCTACAATAGAAAAAAGGTCACCTGTATGGTGAAGGACAATATCATGAAACTGACCGATGGTTTGTTCCATACCGTATTTAAGGAAATCGCTGCACAGTATCCTGAAATTGAAAGTAATTCACAAATCATCGATATCGGTTCAGCAAAGATTGCAGCTTCACCAGGGCAATATGATGTTATCGTTACCTCAAACCTTTACGGTGATATCATCTCTGACATTGTCGCAGAGATAGGTGGCTCTGTGGGTATGGCCGGTTCTGCCAATATCGGTAGAAATGTTTCCATGTTTGAGGCCATTCACGGTTCTGCCCCTGATATTGCAAGGCAGAAAATTGCCAATCCTTCAGGATTGTTGAACGCCGCAGTGATGATGTTGGCCCACATCGGCCAAGCCGAGATTGCCGATAAAATCAAAAATGCTTGGTTGGCCACTTTAGAGGATGGTATCCATACTGCTGATGTCTACCAAAAGGATATCAGTGTCAAAAAAGTAAACACCGAAGAGTTTGCTGACGCCATTATCGAACGTTTGGGCCGCAATCCTAAAAAACTATCCCTAAGCTCTTTATCAAAAGGTTCTGGAACTATTGAAATACCGGAATACAAGAGACGAGATGAAGATAAAGAATTGGTTGGGGTAGATGTTTTTATCGATTGGAAAGGAACCGATCCAGAAATCATTGGAAAAGGATTGAGCGAAATAAAATCACACAACCTTAAACTCAAAATGATTACCAATAGGGGCGTAAAAGTATTTCCAAATGGATTAAAAGAAACCTACTGTACCGATCATTGGCGATGTAGGTTTGTAGCGCAAGATGCACAGATCAAAACAAAAGAGCCTATTTACGAAGGAATTGAGTATGAGCAGGTAATCGCATTACTCTCGAAACTCCACCAAAATGATTTTGATGTCATCAAAACGGAAAACCTGTATGAATTTGATGGTAAAAGGGGCTTTTCACTGGGTCAAGGTGAATAAAATAAAAATATAGCCTTAAAAACAAACCCCCGTAAGATTCCATCCTACGGGGGTTTTTAGGATAAATGCCATCCACTATTTTGATAGGTACATCTTTCTTCTCGAATACAGGTTGTAAAATTCATCATCTTTTAAACTGTCGATGAACAAGATGCTTTCACCGGTACTTTTCATCTCAGGACCTAAATTTTTATTTACATTAGGAAACTTGTTGAAGGAGAATACGGGTTGTTTTATCGCATACCCTTCCAATTGTGGGTTAAAATTAAAATCCTTGACCTTCTTTTCACCTAACATCACCTTTGTGGCATAGTTTACGTAGGGCTCACCGTAGGCCTTTGCAATAAAGGGCACGGTTCTAGATGCCCTCGGATTGGCCTCTATGATATAGACCGTGTCATCTTTGACGGCAAATTGAATATTGATCAAGCCAACGGTATTCAAAGCCAGCGCGATCTTCTTGGTGTGGTCTTTTATTTGTTGCATTACGAATTCACCCAAATTAAAAGGTGGCAAGGTGGCGTTGGAATCCCCAGAGTGTATTCCACAAGGTTCAATATGCTCCATCATACCGATAATATACACTTCCTCACCATCACAAATGGCATCAGCCTCGGCCTCAATGGCACCGTCTAAATAATGATCCAACAACAACTTATTATTGGGTATTTTACGTAACAGATCCACTACATGAGCCTCCAAGTCCTCTTTATTGATGACGATCTTCATACCCTGACCCCCTAGAACGTAAGAAGGTCTAACCAATAAAGGAAAGCCCAATTCATCTGCCAATTCCAAGGCTTCATCAGCACTTTCAGCAGTACCAAATCTAGGATATGGAATATCATTTTCTTTCAATAATGTGGAAAAACTACCGCGATCCTCGGCCAAGTCGAGTGATTCAAAGCTAGTACCGATAATCTTGATCCCATACTTCGAAAGTTTCTCTGCCAGTTTAAGTGCCGTTTGTCCCCCCAATTGCACGATGACTCCTTCTGGTTTCTCATGTAGGATGATATCGTAAATATGTTCCCAAAAAACAGGTTCAAAATATAGTTTATCAGCGGTATCAAAGTCCGTCGAGACGGTTTCCGGATTACAATTGATCATAATCGTTTCGTAACCACATTCCGCAGCTGCCAAAACGCCGTGTACACAACAATAATCGAACTCAATACCTTGACCTATCCGGTTTGGGCCAGAACCCAAGACCACTATCTTTTTTCTTTCAGTGACCTCACTATCATTGGCCACATAACGTTTACCGTCTGCCGTTTCAATCTCCTCTTCAAAAGTGGAGTAATAATATGGGGTCATCGCTTCAAACTCTGCCGCACAGGTATCCACCAATTTATAGACCCTATTGATGTTTTGCGCAGTACGTTTTTTATGTACCTCACTTTCGTAACAATCCAACATATGGGCAATTTGCCGATCTGCAAATCCTTTCTGTTTTGCTTCTAAGAGCAGTGCCTTAGGTAGGCTTTCAATAGTATATTTTGAAATTTCCTGTTCCAACATATGGAGTTCCTCATATTGCCTTAGGAACCACATATCAATTTTGGTGATTTCATGGATACGGGTCAACGGAATCCCAAGTTGAATAGCGTCATAAATCACAAAAACACGGTCCCAACTAGGTACCGTCAATTTTTGGATGATGGTTTCATAATCTGTGTACCCTTTGCCATCTGCGCCAAGTCCATTTCTTTTTATCTCTAAGGATTGGGTGGCTTTGTGTAATGCTTCTTGAAAAGAGCGGCCAATACCCATCACTTCACCTACGGCCTTCATCTGTAGGCCTAAGGTTCTGTCTGACCCTTCGAATTTGTCAAAATTCCAACGTGGTATTTTTACGATCACATAGTCTAAGGTGGGTTCAAACAACGCCGAGGTGGACTGCGTGATTTGGTTCTGCAATTCATCCAAAGAATAGCCTATTGCCAATTTAGCCGCCACTTTAGCGATTGGATAACCTGTGGCCTTGGAAGCCAACGCAGACGAACGTGAAACCCTTGGATTGATTTCAATAGCAATGATTTCTTCTTCTTCATCTGGGCTAACGGCGAACTGCACATTACACCCCCCCGCAAAATCGCCAATGCTTCGCATCATGTGGATGGCCATGTCACGCATACGTTGGTACGTTCGGTCTGAAAGTGTCATTGCAGGGGCAACCGTAATGGAATCCCCCGTATGGATACCCATGGGGTCCATATTTTCAATGGCACAAATAATGACCACATTATCGTTCTTGTCGCGCAACAGTTCCAGTTCATATTCCTTCCAGCCCATCATGGCCTTGTCGATCATGACCTCGTGTATGGGCGAAACTTCCAAACCATGGCTCAATAAATTGTCAAAATCCTTGGGATCGTGAACAATCGACGCTCCCGCCCCACCCAAGGTAAAGGAAGCCCTTATCACTAGGGGAAAACCAAATTCTTGTGCAATCTCCTTCCCCTTAAGAAAAGAAGTAGCCGTGGCCTGAGGTGCCATGCCAATCCCTATCTTGGTCATGAGTTCACGGAACTTTTCGCGGTCTTCCGTAATGTTTATCGCGTCAATATCAACGCCTATGATCTCGACATCAAAATCTTCCCAAATACCCTTCTCATCAGCCTCAATACAAAGGTTCAATGCTGTTTGGCCGCCCATAGTGGGCAATACGGCATCAATGTTCGGGTGTTTTTTGAGAATTTCTATTATCGATTTAGTATTCAAGGGTTTCAAATAGATATGATCCGCCATTACGGGGTCGGTCATAATCGTAGCAGGATTGCTATTTATCAAAATGGTTTCTATTCCATCTTCACGTAATGAGCGTAAAGCTTGGGAACCTGAGTAATCAAACTCACAGGCTTGACCAATTATGATGGGACCTGAACCAATAATCAAAATCGATTTTAAATCTTCTCTTTTAGGCATTTGTTACTTATAATTTTTATTCGAGCGTTAAAAATAGGCCAAAAAAAAGGTGCTAAACTTGATGAAGTAGCACCTTTATTTAAAAGTTATTGACAGTCATTATTTTTTATGACGTGGTTCTGATGAAACGGTTAATCTCTTTCTTCCTTTTGCCCTTCTTCTAGCAAGAACTTTTCTACCATTGGCAGAGGCCATTCTTTCCCTAAAACCATGTTTATTTCTTCGCTTTCTTTTTGAAGGCTGATATGTTCTTTTCATTTCGAAGTTATTAAGAAAAAGCGATACGCTTTCTGAAATTCTGGGCGCAAATATACGAAGACTTTTTACTTTAACAAGTAGTTGCAAAAATAATTTTGAATTGTTTTTAGTAGCTTTGCAAATCGTAAAAAACATGGGATTTTACGCCCAAACCAAAATAAAACATTTCGCATGTTCAATAAAAACATAAAACTTATCCTTGCCTTCTTAATCATTGCCTACGCAGTTTACCAGTTCATTGAGGGCTATATCGGCAACGGTATTTTTTTGATACTGCTATCACTGATTTTCATATTCCTTTATTTTAGGAACGAAATCATCCTTTTGGCCTTTCTTAGAATGCGTAAACAAGACATGGTAGGCACTGAGAAATGGTTGGGCAAGATAAAAAACCCCGATGCCGCATTGGTGAAAAAACAACAAGGGTATTACAATTACCTGCACGGTATTATCTTTTCACAAAAAAATCTGACACAGGCCGAAAAGTATTTTAAAAAAGCCTTGAAGCTCGGTTTGAACATGGATTATGATGTAGCCATGGCCAAATTGAGTTTGGCTGGTATCGCGATGCAAAAACGTCGTAAAAGGGAAGCGACCACCTTACTACAAGAGGCCAAAAAATTGGATAAAAACAATATGCTTACCGATCAGATAAAGATGATGCAACAGCAAATGAAAAAAATATAATTTTATCGTTTTTGCCTTTTGCGCCTGCAACCTATCGAATGGGAGCTACTACTTTGATTCTTTATAATAGCCCTTATTCGGTATTTCTATGACATATTCCTTTTTTGAGGCATTGTTCAAATGCGGCTCCCGCAACCAGGGATTATGCCTTTTCAAGATTTTGTAATTGATCTCGTATTCTTTTGCAAAATCCGCCCAACTTGCAATGGGTTCGTCCACTTCAACACTAAATGAGGGCACCGCCTCGTAGAGGTCTTTCTTTTCAACATCGAAACCATAGTTGCCCGGGTTCGAAATAATTTCTTTTATGGCCATTATTCGAAATACATACCGACCCGTTTCTTCGCCCAATAAAAGGTCGTAATAGTCATCGGCTTTTTGAATACCCATATATTTTTGAATTCCGCCAGGTCCAGCATTGTATGCAGCAGCGGTCAGTGTCCAACTTCCGAAACGTTTTTTCCATTTGTTCAGATAGTCGCAAGCTACTTGCGTCGCCTTTTCAATATGATAACGTTCATCGACATTGGCATTGACTTCAAGACCATATTCCCTACCTGTAGCTTTCATGATTTGCCAAAATCCGGTTGCCCCGGCCGGTGAGACCACATTTTGCAATCCGCTTTCCGCCACGGCCAAATACTTAAAGTCATCGGGAATATCGTTTTTGGCTAAAATCGGTTCGATGATAGGAAAGTATTTATGGGCCCTTTTCATCAATAAAAGTGCATTGGATTGCCAGTAGGTATTGACCAAAAATTCACGATCGACGCGTTCCATCACCTCTGGATCATCGAAAGGAACGGGTTCACCCGCAAAATTAAGATCATCCGGAATTTCAATTGCACTGATTTTATAACCGTCGCCTGTACTTTTAACATCTTGTGTAACACCTGAAACTTCGTTGTCCAATTCATCTGAGTCTGACATCTGTGTGGCATAGATCAACGTGGCAACAACACATAGGGCGCCGATGGCCGCTAAAATATTCTTAATGTATTTCATTGGTTTCATTTTTCTTTATGCAATATACCCTGAATTTAAGCCTTTGTGGCGATCAAGGATGGTAAATTTTCATTAAACCATCTGGCACGATGAATGATCATCGTATGGGTACCGTTTTTAACGGTGATACAATCCTTAATATTGCCAATTGGAAAAACGGGGTCCTTATCCCCATGAATATGAATCAGGTCTTTGACTTCTTTCTTAGGGCTCCAGTTTACGATATTCTCAATAGACCAATCAATATAGTACTTATCACGGATCGATAGATACATCTCATAAAGGGCCAACCGTTTGGTCACGGTTTCGCCAAAGGCATATTTGGCCAACAACTCAACATTGTTGACCAGACCGGTGGGCAACAGTTTATGTATTTTAGTGTATTTTGCAAAAATCATCCGTTTGGGCAATTCCTTGTTCGATTTGACACTAGAGACTATAATGACTTTTCGTGTAGGAAGGTAGCATGCCATTTCCTGTACCAGCAAGCCGCCAAAAGAAACCCCAAGTAAAACGGGGTTTACATGGGTTATCTTGGCGCACATCTTTTTAGCATAATCTTGAAATGAGATTCCCTTTTCAGGTTGAAACCACGCTAAAGTAACCACTTCGAAACGCGCCGGATCCAATCGAATTCCGTCAAAAATTGAAGGGTTGGCTGCCATACCCGGCATGAGATAAACAGGAATCTTGTTTGCGTCCATATTGGTAAAATGCTATGTTTTGCTAGGAAATCCGCTATTTTTGACCTACCTTTGCATTCCGTTTATAATTCACTTTGCATTATTATAAACCTAAATCAATAGAAAGATAAACAAACCTTACGATCTACAACGAATCGTTTTTTTATCTGCCAGCAAATAGAAAACTATAACTTTATGATAGAGATGGAAATTAATGACAACAGTTTCTTGCGTCAATTTGAGGCCAAAATGGACGGCCATTTAGCCAAAATCGAATACTCTTCTCAAGAACGGAAAGTTTTTCTAACCAAACTTGTTATACCTGAAGAAATTACCGAAAACGGATTTAAGGAATCTTTTATTAAAGCGGTTCTGCATCACATTCAAGAACAAAACTTGAGAGTTGTACCTACCAGTCCACATATTGCTGGTTTTCTGCGGAAAAACAGACAATACAAAGAAATGTTGCCCGTAGGCATTCGAATCTAAAAAAAAGGACCCCGATTAAAATCGGGGTTTTTTTATGCGATTACAGGTTCTTCGATTAACCGAAACCGCACCAAACCATCTTCATCGATTTCCATTAATTCGACCCGTTGTAGGGTATTTACCCATTCTGGGTTCCAAGGGGCCTTCACCTTTACATAGTTCTCCGTAAATCCGTGAATATACCCTGACTTGTTATCCCCTTCAAAAAGAACGGTTCTTTCCTTGCCCAATTGACTTTCATAAAATGCACGCCTTTTCTTCACCGAAAGCCCTCTTAGCATCTTGCTGCGCTTACTTCTAGCATTTTTTGGAACGACACCATCCATTGTCGCCGCCAAAGTATTGTCCCTTTCAGAGTAGGTGAAAACATGTAAATAAGAGACATCAAGCTCATTCAAAAAATGATAAGTCTCTAAAAATAGTGCATCAGTCTCCCCAGGAAACCCGACAATGACATCCACACCGATACAAGCATCGGGCATCACCTTTCGTATACGGGCTATTCTATCTACATATAGATTCGAAAGATACCTACGGCGCATTCGTTTTAAAATGGTGTCACTACCACTTTGCAATGGAATATGAAAATGGGGTACAAAAGACCTGCTCTGGGCCACAAAATCAATAGTTTCGTTCTTTAATAGATTAGGTTCAATCGATGATATGCGCAATCTATGGATTCCATCAACATCATCAAGGGCCTTGACCATATCAAAAAAGGTATGTTCATGCTTTTTATTACCAAACTCCCCTTTACCGTAATCACCGATATTTACACCGGTAAGTACAATTTCCTTAATACCTTTGGATGCTATTTCGGCAGCATTGCGCAACACATTGCCCAAAGCGTCACTACGCGAAATTCCCCTAGCAAGCGGAATGGTGCAATAGGTGCACTTATAATCACACCCGTCTTGAACCTTTAAGAAAGCTCGGGTTCTATCACCTATGGCGTAACTACCGACATAAAAATCAGCGTCTTCAATCTCACAAGAATGCACTTCACCATGGTCATTTTTAGAAAGGCCGTTCAGATAGTCCGTAATCTTGAATTTCTCGGTAGCGCCCAAGACCAAATCTACCCCATCAAGGGCCGCAAGTGCCTCAGGCTTTAGCTGTGCATAACAACCCACCGCAGCTATAAAGGCTTCAGGGTTCGCTTTTTGTGCCTGCTTAACTATGGTTTTAAAACGCTTATCGGCATTTTCGGTCACCGAACAGGTATTGATAACATAAATATCGGCTTCTTGCGAAAAATCAACGCGATCAAAACCCTCGTTTTGAAAGGTTCGTGCAATAGTCGAGGTCTCAGAGAAGTTGAGCTTGCAACCTAGGGTGTAAAACGCTACTTTTTTATTCATAGGAATATCCCCGTATTTTAAGGCTTGCAAAGATACTAATTACTGCGAGTAACCTCAACATGATAAATTTTTCAAAAAATATCCAATAATCAAAAAAGAAGCTGGATTTTATATATTTTACAACTCGTGTACCAATTTGCCCTTACCAAAGGATAAACCGATTACAATATATAGTCGATTACTAAATACATTTTGAAATGAAACCACATGTCAAGTCACTTTTTTTACTAATGACCTTTGTGTGCTGTACATTCGCCAATATACAGGCACAAAAAACACCAAAAGAAGCAGGTTGGTATTTTAGGGCAATTAGCGGATATCCTGCGGCAGTAACCTTTGAGCCTATTGTGCTATTTGAGGATGGTACTTACTTTGAGGTCGCCGAAGAACCATTGGAGGATACCGATCTGGCCAAATCGAAAATCGACGAACCCCAACTATGGGGCACTTGGCAGAGGAAAAATAGCATCTTTACCCTGACCAACGCCGAAGGTAAAATATATGAATACGATTTAAACTCAGGCAATTGGTTTAAGGCGTTTCCCTTCAACGCTGAAACGACCCTTAAAGGCACATATGAAAAAATATCCGGAGGGAATTTTGGAAATTCGACCTATGCGCTTTTCAGGTCTGAAATCGTTTTCTTGGACGATACCCATTTTACCCAAGCCGAAAATGGCGGCATAACCTCTTTTTCTTCCAGTGCCTGGAAAAACAATAACGATTCGGGTACGTATGCGATTGACAAGAATACCATTACGTTCAATTACAATGATGGTAGGGTCTTACGGTTCTCCTTCGCATTTGGTGCAGAAGGTGAAAATATATTGGATACCGATATGATCTTCATCGGAGGGAAAACCTACGTTATTGAGTAATGCCAATTGGTGGTCCAGTTGTAGAAGAAATGGTTTAAGTACTTTGAAAGACTAGTACTTACGCCATTTTTTGGTCAACTCGAAAACGTGGTACAAAATGTCGGCTTCTTTTTCATCAAATTCAACTCCCCGTCGGGCCATCATAACTTTTGCGGCCTCAAAGGCTTTTTTGGGCAAATAGGCACTAAAACCCGAAGCGCCCCCCCAACTAAAGCTCGGAACATAATTTCTTGGAAATCCCGGGGTGTACACATTTACGCTGACCCCGATTACCGTACCCGTATTGAACATGGTATTGATAGCGGTCTTACTATGATCGCCCATCATCAAACCACAAAACTGAAGATCGGTTTGGTCAAAACGCTCGGTAGCATAGTTCCATAAACGTACTTTGGCGTAGTTGTTCTTTAAGTTGGAGTTGTTGGAATCGGCCCCAATATTACACCACTCCCCTAGTACTGCATTGCCCAAATACCCATCATGCCCTTTACTGGAATACCCGAATATCACGGAATTATTGATTTCACCACATACTTTGCCATAAGGGCCTATGGTGGTAGGTCCGTAAATCTTAGCCCCCATTTTTACAACGGCCTTCTCACAAAGTGCAAAAGCACCCCGTATCATATTCCCTTCCATAACCAACGTATCCTTACCCAAATATATCGGGCCGGTCGAAGCATTGAGAATACTATGTTCTACTTGTGCCCCTTCTTCTAAAAAGATGTTTTCTGGTGCTATTACACGATTGGTATCCGCTATCGGGGCACTTTTTCGGCCTGCGGTGATTAAATCATAATCAGCTTGTAAGGCCTCACCATTTTTAGAGAAGATATCCCAAGTGTTTTTTACCGTAATCAAAGTACTGTTAAGTACTATCGATTTATATGCAGCGAGGTCAAACCCTTTCTGCGGATCACCCGTGGCATAAGCAATTACCTCTTCATTCGAAATCAATGCTTCGCCAAGTCTCAACTTGCGTACCGCATCGACAAAATCTTGATTCGGAAGAAAAGAGGCGTGAATGACAACATTCACCTTAGCCAATACCAGTGGATACTTCACTGAAAGATACGACTCCGTTAGCGCACTTACCTCGCAATTCAAAACACGTTCCCATTTTTCACGAATGGTCAGAATACCTATTCGAATGTCTGCAACGGGTCTGGTGAATGTAAATGGAAGCAGGTGCTCTCTGTAATTTCCATCGGCAAGTATAAAATTCATTATCGGATTTTTAGAATGGCATAAAAATAAAAACGCCTTCGCAATAAAACGAAGGCGTTTGTCATATATTTCCAAAAAGACTATTCAGCCTTCTTTTCTTCCTTACTGAACTTTTTGTATTTGTTCTTGAATTTATCAATTCGACCCGCGGTATCGATAAGTTTGGTCTTACCGGTGTAAAATGGATGTGAGGTTCTTGAAATTTCCAATTTGATCAATGGATATTCCACACCATCAACGGTAATGTTCTCTTTGGCCTCTGCAGTCGACTTTGTAATAAATACATCATCATTTGACATATCTTTAAAAGCAACTAATCTATAATTCTCTGGGTGTATACCTGTTTTCATTTTAAATAAAATTGACGTGCCCATTCCGACAGGCACTTATTTCAGGCTGCAAATTTAATCAAATTTTAAACAAGCACAACTTAGAAATCCCAAAAAAGAAAAAAATGTATCTTTAACTGTAACATTTTGACCGTTAGGCTAACTAACACCACATAACCAACAAAAATTAAATCATGGAAGAAACAACACCCACAACTGGTAAATTTTCATTTAAATATGGATTAATCCTAGGATTAATTGGAGTGGTATTCGGTATACTACTCTATACCCAAGACATGCACACCTCACAAAGTTCAGGGGTTATGATCATCAGTATCGTTATGGCTGCAGTGGTAACCTTCTTAGGGATATCAAATTTCAAAAAAGACAATGGGGGCTTTCTTACTTTAGGGCAAGCCCTTAAAATAGGTGCGGGAATTGCACTTATAGCCGGAATTATAACGGTAATTTACAATGTGATCTTAGTAGAATTCATTGACCTCGGAGCGAAAGAAGCCATAATGGATGCCCGTTTGGCACCTGCTTTGGAAAGTGGCCAGATAACCCAAGAACAGTTCAATGTTCAAAAAGAGCAGAGTATACAATTCTGGTGGATGGGATATCCCGTAATAATTATTTTAAACATAATTATTGGGCTCGTTCTCGGTTTAATAACCGGCTTAATCTTAAAAAAGGCAAAACCAGATTACTAAACGAGAAAATGCTACTTTTGGAGGGAATTCCAGATAAGAACAATGCAGTTATCCATTGTAATTCCACTACTTAACGAAGAAGAATCCCTTGAAGAGCTTTATGATTGGATTGCACGGGTCATGCAATCCAATCAATTTTTATACGAAGTCATCTTTATTGATGATGGAAGCACGGATAATTCATGGTCCATCATCAAAAGACTTGCCGATACACATCAAGAGGTAAAAGGGATTCGTTTTCTAAAGAATTTCGGAAAATCCCAAGCCTTGCATGCAGGTTTTAAAGATGCCATTGGTGATGTGGTCATCACCATGGATGCCGATTTACAAGATAATCCTGAGGAAATACCAGAACTTTACCAACTCATCGCAAAAGGTAATTTTGACCTGGTCTCAGGATGGAAAAAAAAGCGCTATGACTCCATCTTAGCAAAAAACCTGCCTTCAAAACTTTTCAATTGGGCCGCACGCAGAACCTCGGGTGTGCAGCTACATGACTTCAACTGTGGTCTAAAGGCCTATGATCAAAGTGTTATCAAAACGATAGAGGTTTCTGGTGAAATGCACCGGTACATTCCCGTATTGGCCAAAAATGCCGGATTTGTTAGAATAGGTGAAAAGGTTGTACGTCATCAAGCAAGAAAATACGGCAGTACTAAATTTGGTATGGAACGTTTTATCAATGGTTTTTTAGATTTGCTCACGATTTGGTTCGTATCGAAATTTGGAAAACGGCCGATGCATCTCTTCGGTGCCTTGGGCGTCTTGATGTTTTTTATCGGTTTTTGTTTTTCACTCTATTTAGGGGTGGACAAACTCTTCTTAAACCCGACCAGTCGTTTGATTACCGATAGGCCCCAGTTCTATATTGCCCTGACTTCGATGATCCTGGGTACCCAATTATTTTTAGCGGGTTTTATAGGGGAAATATTGATTCGTTCAAAACGAACTTCTGAGAATTATCAAATCGGCGAGCGAACGGCCAACTAGCGCTTTAGCACAAAAGAACCCTTGAAAACCCGACCGTCACCAAGTTCTAAGGCATACCAATAGCTATCGGCTGGCATATCCTGGTTTTGGTAGCGCCCGTCCCACCCTTGTTGGCCAGAATCAAACGAAAACAACAAGGCACCATATCTACTGAAAATGGAAACTTTATATTCAGGAAAATATATGGGATTGTCAAGGTTCCAGGTTTCATTCCTGTCATCACCATTGGGCGTGAAAAACGAGGGTAACCCACCTACCACTATTTCTTCTTCGTATATCGAACATCCATTATCAACAATCAATTCATAAAGTCCGGGTAATACGTTTGAAAAGGTGTTTGTATTTTGAAAGTTTTGCCCTCCGTCTATCGAAAAAATGGTGTTTTCAATAAGCTCATCGGCACCCAGAATGATTTGTATCCTGTTGTTACGACTAAAGTCGTCAATGACAATTTCAGCAATATCGATTTCCGGTTCGGGCAATACCTCAATAGTTTGCGTGTAAGCGCATTTACCATTTGCAAAGACGACATCGTACAACCCCGTTTCAGTCACTTCGATTGTTTGGTCGGTCGCACCAGTTGACCATAGGTAATCGGCATAACCCGCTAAAGCGGTCAAGGTAGCCCTTCCGCTACACAATGCGAGGGTCAATTGTTCTTCAAAATTTGGTATTTCAAATACCTTCAAAGCCACCCTGCCCACAAAAGCACAGGTATTTTCATATTCTACCCTAAAAAATAATTCGGGCAATGGAAACGTATTAAAGCTGAAATCTTGAAATGCCAATGAATCCAGTTCTAAAAGTGCATCATTACTATTCAGATATAGGGTGATGTCACCATCGATAAAATCTTCTGAAAGTTGTTCAGCGACCTGCGAAAGATTTGCAGTAACCGAGTTTTCAGATAAAATGCCATCACAAATATAAAGGGTATCATAAAGCCCTAAATCAGTAATTGGTTCAACGCTTAGGGTAATGTCGACGACTACAAAACATTCTGGATCTTTAAAAACCCTGGCATACACCCTTTCATTTTCAATCGCATTGGTATACCCAATCGGTGTAATTTCCCCTACATTGGCGACTGCATCCGCTTCAGAAGTAAAGAATGAGGCCACAATGGTTTCATTTTCGATATTAAATAAGGGCATTGCTTCCAACAGGTTAAATGAGGTTATTCCATCATTGGTGCCATCAATATCACACTGTATCAATTCAACCTCCTGCAATACATTTGGAATTTCTTTGATATCCACATATTCCACGAACTCCCTGGTCGCCCTATTTGCATAAGTTACATCGATGGTGACCTGAAATGTGCCTGCTGACGAGAAACGATGTTCCCCTACCAAGCTATTGGAAAAATTGGCCCCACCGGAATCCGGATCCCCAAAATCCCAAGAAATACTTGAAATATTGGTACTATCTTCTGGAGTAAAGGTGGTTAGCGTTCCGAAACAGAAGCTTTCAATATCAAAAACGGTTTCAAAAAAAGACTGCACGAAGGGTGGCAGCCCGAAAGTTGCTGCCCTTCCCCCTAAATCTATTCGGAATCTTTCTGCATCGATAAGCTGTCCTTCAGCATTCGGATTGCGTATTACCGATAAACTTGGACTTGGCAGGGAATGGTATATTCGCTTGTCTAAACCTATTTGCAGTGCGCCCGCAACAAAAACATCGGATTCATTATCGAAATTCAAAACGACGGTTTCCGAGTCAAAGAAATCAGGCCTTTCCAGATCAAACTGAACGACATCAATATTTTGCAATTGGTTGCTCGTATCGAAATTGACCCCTGATGCATACAATCTATTGGAATTGGAAGAAAATTCGAGCCCATAGTACGCCCTGGTATGCCCCAATGCCTCATCGGGGTTACTGACCACACCTGTTTGGGCATCAAAATCAAAAACGAATAAATTGGAAGCATACCTTGGTTCGGTAATGAGGTATGACATGGCCAACTTTCTGCCATCCGGTGATAATTTCAGGGAACCCCGGCCATTGGCAAAATTGGTTACCGAAGGGCCGATTATGGAAATCACGGGATTGGTATTGACCCCATTTCCATCTACCTTATAAGCATAAAAGCGATCTACATAATGGGTGATGACCCAGTAATGATTATCCTCAAAATTCAAAACCCCAGATACCTTTTCAGAACCCACCGGCAGCAATTCGATATTCTTTTCAATGACCGCCCCTCCACCATTGTCCAATGACATATCCACTACGTTGTAGTTAAAACCATTGAAATCATCTGAATCTGCCAATAATGCGTCATCAGTGGTAAAAATGTAATATTTGGCACTGTTCGTAGGGTCTGGAACAATTAATGCGGTCTGTGAACTTGAAGAGCTTCCTTTTAGTCCCTCCCCATTGGCCATAATTTGATGTCTTCTATTCCAAATGGTAATACCATCGGTATAGAACAACAAGTTACCATTTGCATCAGAAATACTCGCACTGCCCTCAACGGTTCGCACTTGACCGTCTAAAAGGGGTAAGGGTGTCCCCGAATTAAAGTCAAGACCAGCATTTTGTCCAAAGTACCAATTGGCCGCTTCCTTTTGCGAAAAAGAAGTGCACATAGAAGTGATGAAAAAAAGAAAAATCAGCTTCCTCATGACTGCGAAACTTAATGAAAAATCATACTAAAACCCAATTTAGCGGTTGTTTTAATATTTTTGGACTATTAACATTGTCTTTTAAAGATAAACTGACGTAATTTACTATACTATTAAAAAACCCTTTTATGGATTCTATAACTACCACTGCCAAGACCTGGTTAACCGATTTCTTTGATCAAGCCACGCGGCAAGAAATTGAACATCTCATCGCAAATGACACAGAAGAGCTCAAAGAACGTTTTTATAAAAATCTAGAGTTCGGCACTGGTGGTATGCGCGGTGTAATGGGGGTTGGTACCAATAGGATCAATAAATATACCTTGGGTAAAAGTACGCAGGGACTGGCCAATTATTTAAAAAACACCTACTGCGAAGGGGAAATAAAAGTGGTTATTGCCTATGACTGCCGTCATAACAGTGATACCCTATCGCAAGTGGTGGCAGAAGTATTATCGGCCAACGGCATCAAAGTATTTCGATTTTCTGAGCTTAGAACAACACCTGAACTATCGTTTGCGGTTCGACATTTGAAATGCTATGCAGGTATTGTATTGACAGCTTCACACAATCCGCCTGAATACAATGGCTATAAGGTGTATTGGGGTGATGGGGGGCAGATAGTGCCTCCTGAAGATGGTGAGATTATCGCTGAAATTGATTCCCTTTCATTCGAGGACATTAAATTCAAGGCCAATCCTGATTTAATCGAATCCATTGATGTAGCGGTAGATGAGGCCTTCTTTGAAGAATCCGTTAAAAATGGGAGTTTTGGTGCGAAAGGAAAAGATGATTTTAAGATTGTTTTCACCTCCATTCATGGCACTTCGATAACCGCAATTCCTGAGGTTTTAAAACGAGCGGGCTATAAAAACGTGACGGTCATCGAAGAACAGGCCAAACCTGATGGAAACTTTCCTACGGTCAAGTCACCAAACCCAGAAGAACCCGAAGCTTTGGCTATGGCCATTCAAAAAGCGAAAGAGATAGGGGCCGATATGGTAGTGGGTACAGATCCCGATAGTGACCGTTTGGGCATCGCCGTACGAAACCTTGATGGAGAAATGGAACTCTTGAACGGAAACCAGACCATGGTCTTGATGACCAAGTTTTTATTAGACCAGTATCAGGCCCAAGGCTTTAAGGGTAACGAATTCATAGCAACGACCATTGTATCGACCCCGATGATGGAACAAATGGCAAAAGCCTATGGCGTGGAATTCAAAACTGCCCTAACAGGTTTTAAATGGATTGGAAAAATGATAAAAGACTTTCCCGATTCAACGTTTATTGGCGGCGGAGAGGAAAGTTTTGGCTATATGGTCGGTGACTTCGTTCGCGATAAAGATGCGGTGACTTCCACCCTATTGGCCTGTGAAATAGCTGCACAGGCAAAAGCCAACGGCAGTTCTTTTTATAAGGATTTGATTGATGCTTATGTACAGTTCGGATTCTATAAAGAGAAATTGATCTCAATCACCAAAAAAGGGATGAGCGGTGCTGAGGAAATCAAGCAAATGTTGAAAGATTTTAAGGAAAATCCCGTGTCGACCGTACAAGGTTCAAAACTACTTTGGATAGAAGACTACAACACCTCCATCGCCAAGAATGTACAAACCGGAGAGGAAAGGCATATCGACCTTCCGAAATCAAACGTATTGATCTATGAAACCGAAGATGGTACGCGAATAGCGGCCAGACCTAGTGGCACTGAACCTAAGGTTAAATTTTACATGAGTACAAATACGACCTTGGGCGAAGCAGCGGATTTTAAATCCGTAAATTCGCAGTTGGATTCTAAATTGGAAGGAATCGTTGCGGAACTGAACTTATAGTGAATGAACTACTTTAAAAAGATTTTACGGTTTGCCAGACCGTATAAATCGTATGCGATACTCAACATTATCTTTAATGTACTTTACTCGATATTCAACGTATTGTCGATTATCATATTTATACCAACCTTGGGGATTTTATTCGGTACACAAGAAAAAGTGGCACAAGCCCCTATTTATGATGGCCTTGGTAACCTTCAGGCCTATTTGACCGATTCGTTGAACTATTATTTGACCGTAAAAGTGGATCAAGAAGGTCCGGTAGCGGCCTTAGTATTCATATGTATTACCAGTATCATCATTTTTTTTCTTAAAAATGCTTTTCGCTATGCAGCAATGTATGTATTGGCCTTTTTAAGAACCGGTATGGTGAAAGACATTCAAGACAAGCTGTACCATAAGACCTTAGATTTACAGCTGGGCTATTTCACGGAGACCAGAAAGGGAGACCTGCTCGCTAGAATGACCTCTGATGTCAAAGAAATCGAGGGTTCTATCATAAACTCTTTAGAGGCACTGGCGCGCGAACCCATAACAATCATCATTGTTCTGGTCTCGATGCTTGCCATAAGTCCGCAATTGACCCTATTTGTTTTTATTTTTTTACCGATTGCCGGATTTTTAATTTCCGTAGTGGGCAAACGGTTAAAAGCGCAATCTTTAGAGGCCCAACAAGAAACAGGAACCTTTTTATCTTTTTTAGAAGAGACCCTTGGGGCCTTAAAAATTATAAAAGGCTTTAATGCCGAAGAACGTCTGAGTACAAAATTCACGGATTCTACATCACGGTTTAAAAAAATTATGACTGCTGTGTTACAACGAAAAGGCCTTGCCTCACCATTCAGTGAATTTCTAGGGGTAACCGTCGTAATTACCGTTCTATGGTACGGTGGCAGTCTGGTCTTAGGGAACAAAAGCACCTTGACACCACAAGAATTTATGGGCTATATAGGCTTGTTTTACACGATTATCAATCCTGTAAAGTCGATAACCACGGTCAATTACAATATTAAGAAAGGGAACGCATCCGCAGAGCGGATTTTTGAGGTATTGGACAAAGAAAATACCATTAAGGAAAATGCCAATGCTTTGACCATAAATGGACTAACAGATAATCTGACCCTACGGGACATCTCCTTCAAATACGAAGATGAGTGGGTACTTAAAAACTTCAACCTAAAGGTCAATAAGGGGCACACGATTGCTTTGGTTGGGCAATCAGGAAGTGGAAAAAGTACCATCGCCAATTTGGTCACACGATTTTATGATGTCAATGAAGGTGAAATTTTGATTGATGGCACCAATATCAAGGACATTACCAAAAAATCACTTCGCGCATTGATGGGCTTGGTAACCCAAGATTCCATTTTATTCAATGACAGCGTAAAGAACAACATTGCCCTTGGTAAAGAAAATGCTACGGACGAGGCGATTATGGAAGCTGCAAAGATTGCCAATGCCCATGATTTTATCATGGAGCTACCGAGTGGTTACGATACCAATATCGGTGATAGTGGCAATAAGCTAAGTGGGGGACAAAAACAACGTTTGTCGATTGCGAGGGCCGTTTTGAAAAATCCACCCATCATGATATTAGATGAAGCTACCTCAGCCCTTGATACGGAAAGTGAACGTCTGGTACAGGATGCTCTAGAGAAAATGATGCGCAATCGAACCTCTATAGTTATTGCCCATAGATTATCCACCATTCAAAACGCCGATTCGATCGTGGTACTTCATAAAGGCGATATTATGGAACAGGGCACGCATGAAGAACTTATGAAGTCAGCAAAAGGTTATAAAAAATTAGTTGAGATGCAGAATCTTGGTTAATGGTTAAAAATTTGAAAAATTAGTATACCTATTCCTGCTGCATAAACTTCGTTATTGAAATTTAATTAAATATCGCGCATCAGAAATTCCATACAACAATCAATTAAACCTTTTCATAACTTTAGGGTCATAGTAACAAACCAGGCTTTAATTGATATCAGAAGAAACGCTTGTTACCGAATTAAAAGACAAACAAAGCCAAGCCAAGGCCTTTGAGGTGCTCGTAAACACCTACAAAGAGAGGCTCTATTGGCATGTCAGAAGAATTGTATTAGATCACGATGATGCTGATGATGTGCTTCAAAACACGTTTATCAAGGTATACAAAAGCATTGATGGTTTTAAAGGCGAAAGCAAATTATATTCTTGGATGTATCGTATCGCAACCAATGAGTCATTGACTTTTTTAAAACAAAAACAACGTAAAGCAGGTATCACAGACCAAGAAATGAAAGAAAGCATGTTGGGCGCATTGCAATCCGATGTGTATTTTGAAGGCGAAGAAATTCAGTTGAAATTACAAAAGGCCTTGGCCACACTGCCCGAAAAGCAGAAACTGGTTTTTAATATGAAATACTTTCAAGAAATGAAGTACAATGAAATAGCCGAAATTTTAGAAACCTCGGTAGGTGGCCTAAAAGCATCATACCATCTAGCGGTTAAAAAGATTGAAACCTATCTCAAAGAAGATTAAACTATTTTAGAATTTGAGAGTCAAATAGTTGACATGAAAAAGAACCACAAAAATAAATTCAAGACCCCTGAAGGCTATTTCGAATCCTTTAACGAAAGGTTAATGGATAAGATTGCGGCAGAAGAATCCATTATTCCGAAAACGGATGGTTTTTCGGTTCCCGAAGGCTATTTCGATTGGGTTCATGACAACATTGCTAGCAAGATTACTACAGATGAGTCCAAGGTTATTTCATTGGTGGACTATAAGAAAATCTTTTTCGCCGTAGCCTCGATTGCTGCAATTTTGGTGTTGGTATTTTATCTTAGCCCTGATACTACGAAACCGGTACGGTTTGACGATTTGGCCAATGCCGAAATAGATGCTTATTTTGAAAATACGGATATTGGGCTTTCTTCTTATGAAATTGCCCAAGTGGTCGATATAGACGCCTCTGAATTGGGCACTATAAATGACGATGCCATTGAAATTGAAGAAGAGGTGCTTATAGACTACCTTGATTCGAACATAGCGGATTTTGAGGAATTAAATTTAGAATATGAATTTGAAGAATAAACTACTTCTACTGCCTATACTTTTATACGCTTTGGGCATTTTTGCACAACAAGGACCTGGCAGGGAACGTATAAAAACCCTAAAAGTGGCATTTATTACGGAGCAGCTAAGCTTAAGCCGCGAAGAAGCGCAGCTATTTTGGCCAGTCTACAATGCCCACGAGCAAAAGATAGCCGACATTAGAAAAAAAGAACGGCAACAGTTTGGGGGACGTTTGGCCAATCTATCACAGACGTCGCCAAAAGAAGCTGAAGTTATGGTCGCCACTTATGCAAAACTGCAGTCTGAAAAACATGCGGTAGAGCAAGACTTTATTGCGGATTTAAAAGAGGTGATTCCTGCTTTGAAAATCATTAAACTCTTTAGGGCCGAAGAGAGCTTTAAAAAAAAGCTATTGCAGCAATATCAAAAACGTCGTGGAGGGGGCTGATCCTACAATAGTCTCCGTCAAATTTAAAGTACCCTTGAAACATAACGTAGTGCACCTACCTATCTGACCGATAAGCAGTCTAAAATCTTATTTATACAAGTAGTCTGGTTCTCGACGTTATTGAATCCAACGATTACGGCATTCTTAGCATAAGGCATATTGATTTTCAAGAATAGAGCATTGGCTACTACCTTTGATACCATAATTCGACGTACGACCCATAAAAGGGGCCAAAAGGCCTTTTTTTCGATTAAACCTATACCGCTCATAAGGGTCATAGTAACAGTAACCCATAAAATCTACATTATGAAAAATTTAAAAACAGTATTGTTGACTATGGCACTTGTTGGAGCAATGTTTATGAGCAACGCACAACGAAAAGTAGTTCGTGTATATCCTAAACATGGTACCGTGGTAACCACAGTGGTAAAACCGCGTGTTGTCGTTCATAAGAAAACCAATTTCTACGTTGCAGATGGTGTCTGGTATAAAAAAAGAGCCCGAAAATACATGGTCTGTGCTGCCCCTGTTGGAGTTAAGGTAAGAACACTGCCTAGAGGTAATAAAGTGGTGGTTGTAAAAGGTAGAAAGTTCTATAAATACAAAGGCATCTGGTATCAAAAAACAGGACGCAATTATGTTGTTGTCAATGTTTGATATCAGATTTAGTTTGGATTGTTGTTGCAAAGAAGGGGCGTTTATAAACGTCCCTTTTTTTATTCAAAAGTTAATCGGGCAATTCGATTTTTTCCGGCCGCATAAGCGGTATTTTCATTTAAGAACCGAATAGTGTAAAAACCTTCTTTGCTAAGTTCAGACCAAGTAGCTCCCCTATCGTTCGAATATGAGATACCGGTAAACCCCACTGCCACCAAATCTTCCGTCCCTGAATTAGGGATGTATTGTACACAACTTTTATATCCCGGTATTTTCCCGTCAGCTGCGGGCAACCACGTACCACCACCATCGGTGGTCACAATTTTATTCGCCTTGTTCAAATTGGGTTGGGTATAGTCCCCTCCAATTCCATAACCGTTTTTTTTATCGTAAAAATCAATGGAATAGATTCCTTGTGAATCCGTGGTATTGATTATCGGGGTTTTTACGACCTTCCAAGTCAATCCCTTATCAGCAGAAAATAAAACACGACCGACCGAAGTGGCCACCCAAGTATGCTCGCCTATAATATCTATATTGGTATTACTGGCTGCAAAAGCCCCTTCATTGGCTATAGGTTCTGGTAATTGACTGCAAGACAGTTTATTCCAAGTAGTTCCACCATCTCGGGTAATGATAATCGATAAACATCCATCTGTGGCATCACCAATGGCAATTCCCTCTTGGTCGTTCCAAAACTTCAGGGCATCATAGAATACCTTTTCACCTTCTTCTTTATAGACCAATTCCATTTTTCCGGCATCCCCTGTTTTGTACAACAGTGCAGGATTTGCTACCGACAGCATAAAAAAGTCATTCGTCGTATGCCCGATGGCCCGAAACTCTGGTATGCTGGTATGGTACTTCATGACGTTGGAGCGCACTCTACCACTTGTTACATCAACCGTACCATACACTCCCCCACTCCCTGCAAAAGCAAGGGTATTATCATCTAAAAAAGTAATGGCTCGAATACTAACGGAATCTTCAAAAACAGTTTCAATGGCAATTGATGTATATTCATGTGATTTCAGTCGTGACTGACATCCTGCCAAAAAGACCAAGGCAGCCAAAAAAATGAAATAGCGCATAAAAAGAATTTGTTCAAAAATAGAAATAGTTCATCGAGATTCCTTGTGAACCATTCAAGATATCGGTATTTCATAAAATCATTTTAGAGTTCCGGGATTCAAAAATGCGAACAACACCTCGTTTAATCTTGCCTAATTAGCTGGAAAGTCGTTCTGATGACTATACTGATTTTCCTCTAAAATTATGGAACGGAGGGAGGGTGAAAACAAAACCAGTGGATTTATAATACCATTTCACATTAAGTAAAAATAGAGAAGAAGAATATCTAACAGGTATGCCTACCTTTGCACACTTATTTTTAGTTCATGCGTTTACACCGAAATTTAGTATTTGCCGTTATCGATGCCTTAAACTTCATTTTCAATGAAGGGGAGTACGCTGACAAGGTCATCGAAAAAGTTTTACGCTATGATAAACGTTGGGGTGCCAGGGACCGTGGTTTTATTGCAGAAACCACCTATGACATCGTACGTTGGAAACGACTCTATGCCGAAATAGCCGAGGTAAGTGCACCCTACTCCCGCGAAAACCTATTCCGCTTGTTTGCCGTTTGGTGTGTACTACGGGGCATTTCATTGCCCGATTGGAAACAACTGGAAGCCACACCGGTACGGCGTATCAAAGGTCGTTTTGATGAGCTTTCAAAAATCAGGAAGTATCGGGAATCCATACCCGACTGGTTAGATGAATTGGGCGAAAAAGCTTTGGGTACTGAACTATGGACGAAAGAAATCGCGGCACTGAATGCGCAGGCCGAGGTAATTCTTAGAACGAATACCTTAAAAACCGACAAACAACGCTTAAAAGGGCTCTTAAAAAGCGAAGAAATTGAAACGGAAACCATTTCAGGCGCAAAAGCTGCCTTAAAACTGGTAGAACGTAAAAATGTGTTTACAACCCAAGCTTTTAAAAACGGACTTTTTGAAGTACAAGATGCTTCTTCACAGTTGGTTGCACCTTATTTAGAGGTGAAACCGGGACAACGTGTGGTTGATGCCTGCGCCGGTGCGGGCGGCAAGACCTTGCATTTGGCCTCATTGATGGAAAATAAGGGGCAGTTAATAGCCCTGGACATTTATGAAAGTAAGCTCAAAAAATTAAAGATACGTACGAGAAGAAATGGCGTTCATAACGTAGAGACCCGAACCATTGACTCTACCAAAGTAATTAAGAAGCTCCATAATTCAGTAGATAGACTTTTGTTGGATGCACCATGTTCAGGCCTAGGGGTTTTACGTCGTAACCCAGATTCTAAGTGGAAGTTACAGCCCAAGTTTATCGAGAAGATCAAAGGTGTTCAATATGATATTCTTCGTAACTATTCTAAAATGGTGAAACCAGGGGGAAAAATGGTCTATGCGACCTGTTCTATACTACCAGAGGAAAATGCAGAACAGGTGCACTCTTTTTTAGCCTCAGAAGAGGGTAAAACCTTTAGGTTTGAGAAAGATCAAAACATCTATGCATCAGAACACGGGTTTGACGGATTTTACATGGCTTTGCTGCAAAGGACCGAATGATCTTGGTGAAAACTCCTGATTTTGGTCGATGGTACCGAATTTTATCCTAAATGATCATTTTCAAAAGTCTTTAACGCTTCAATCAACAATTAATCTTAAACTTAAAAAAAACCTAAAGTGTCCTGATTTTTTGCAATTCTGCAAAAATCTTTTAAGTTATTTAGATGATATCAAAACAAAAAGAACAAAATCAAGACATTTTAGAACAATCAATTTCCCATTTACAATTCAAGGGTTTCGAAAACATCAAAGCGGATATTCCGGGATACGACACTCCTAAAACCTTTAAAAGTAAAAGAAGCGGTGTCGAGGTCACTCCTGATATTTCAGCTACGAAGAATGGTAAGAAATACTTTTTCGACATTAGTTTAAAATCCACTAAGGTAGATTTACTGAAATCAAAGTGGTTGTTGTTGGATACCTTTAGCCGTCTGAAGACCAACCGGTTTAAAATTATTACAACAAGAGGTCATTTGAAATTCACTAGGGACCTGTTGAACGATATTCAATTGAGCCAAAAAGAGTTCATTAAAATCTAATCTTTTTTTTCATAAGGCATTTAAAAAAACAGCTATTTCTACAATAGCTGTTTTTTTTACATCCATTTTCAAGAGTTATGGCAATATTCGCATTAAGCCCAAGACCCAATCAAAAAAGAGATATGCAACGAATACGGGCATTATCACCACTCAAGTAACTTATGCCAAAAAAGTGGTTTTTGGCCTACCCATAAAAACCGGGGCTTACCAAAAAACAGTATCTTATGATGCGCAATTCAAGGCTTTACATAATCAATTGGAGGTCTTAAAGAACAAAGCTATCGTATAATTCGTTAATACAATTACCGCATGGCAAAGAATAAAACTACGGTTACTGAAATCGATGTATTTGATTTTATCCATTCTTATGTTGAAAATGAGCAAAAGAAATCAGATAGTCTTGAACTCATAAAACTAATGGGCAAATGGTCTGGTTTTGAACCTAAGATGTGGGGACCCACTATTATTGGTTTTGGAAGTTATCATTATAAATATGCCAATGGCCATGAGGGCGATGCACCGATGTTAGGGTTCTCGCCAAGAAAAGCACAATTTTCATTCTACATCTATGCTAAAACAGGCAAGAACGATGCATTATTGAAAGCGTTCGGTAAATTTAAAATGGGGAAGGCCTGTATCTATGTTCAAAAACTTGCCGACATAGATATTTCAATTTTGGAACAAATCTGTAAAGAAACCCTAATCTACCTCAATGAGAATCATAAATGTGGGGCATGTAAAGGTGAATAATAACTTGCTTATAAAGACGTAAACTGACCTATTGCATTGGTTTTTTAGAGTAAGAACTTTAGGGGATACAGCAATGATTCCAACAATATCGTTGAAATGATTTCACTATATTTCCATTAAAATATACATGTACCCTATATGGGGTAAATGGCTTAATCTTAATAATGTTTTGATAAAAACAAAACTCTTTACAATAATGATGTTGTTTGGATTTTTAGCTTGTACCAATAAGCCGAGAATACCTGAAATAAAATATTCAAATAATATCGTCGCACAACCAATTCCATTTGCGAAAGGCATAATCTCCACTGAGGACAATAGTGAATTTGAATTGACTTTTTCCACGGACGGGCTTAAGGCTTACTTCTCTAGAAGGGCCCCTAATGAAAAACAAAAGATTTATGTGAGTGATTTTAAAAACGATGAATGGACAACGCCAAAACTTGCTAGTTTTTCCACGGACAGGGATGAAACAGCATATATTACACCAAACGGAAAGTTTTTTTTCTTTGGTTCAGAACGTCCGATTCCGAACCAACCCAATAAAGGAAACTTTGATATGAATATTTGGATGATGGAAAAAACGGATAATGGTTGGGGTGAACCAAAACCATTACCAGAACCGATAAACGAGGTTCAAATAGAACAGGAAGACTGGCCATCATCAAACAATAACTTCTTTTTTTCGAATGACAACATCACTTTTTATTTCACTACCATGATGCGCGGTACAAAAAGTGTAAAGCTTTACGAAACCAAGTTTGATGGGGAGACTTTTTCCGAACCAAAAACGATAGACGGAATTTTTGAAGATGAAAAGCTTTGGATTTATTCCGCGGTAATTTCCCCGAACGGCGAATATTTGGTTTTCAATTCATATGGTGCGCCAGGCGGAAAAGGAGGTGAAGATATTTTTGTTTCTAAAAAAACAGGAAAGGGATGGAGCCATGCGAAGCCAATCGGACCACTGATCAATTCAAAAGACGAAGAAAGTAGTCCGAGATTTTCGAGGGACGGCAACTATTTCTTTTTTAGTCGAGCTGAGAATTTAGGGAACTATGAATATGGGGAATGGAGCATTTTCTTTATCGAAACCAAATATCTGGACCTAGAAGGATTATTTGATTGAAAATCATGGCCGGACCATGGTGGGATGCAATCATTTTTCAATTTGGTAACATTCGTATCGGTTTCTACTTTTACCCAGGTCGTAAAACCCCATCGGTTGATGAATGTAGGAGGGATAAGGGCATCGCAAATCCATTTTCTAAATAACTATTGGTCCTTTTAGTAAAAGAAAGATAAACCTTGCAAAAAATTGGAATTCTTCAAAACTTAAATAAATAAAAAATAGGGTGTCACGGTTATACGAATGAGTCATTTGGTTCCCCCGTGGTGACTAATTTATGAATACCAAAAAAGACTTCAACGATAAATTAAGAATGAACAAGATACAGGCCAAACCAGCTCGAATAATTGCCCTTTCAGCAACCAGTTTAAGCTATCTGCTTTTGATTTTTATACTGGTATTCGAAACTAGAACTACTGATTATACCTATCTCTTTTATAGCGCTTGGTTTTTTGGTATCGTCAGTGTAATCTCAAACATGATACTGGCCATCAAAATCAAAATAAAATCTTGGTTGATCGTTGTGTTGGGTATTTCTGGCATCATATGGCTTTTTCCACCACTTTTAATGAGTTTTTATGGTTTTCCATGTATCTTCATTTTCTTAATCGTTGCAATTTATCTACACTTAAAGGCGTTCCAGAGCAAAAAGGGTAAGACGCTTTAAATAAGGTTGTAAACTATTGAATCCTTAAGCCTATCAGTCGATTGAGAAAGCCTATTAGGTTTCTCACCTATACCTTGCCAGCTAGATATTGAGATTCGAAATGACAAAATTCAAACTCCAAAAATCAAGTTTCCATAGTGCTGCAAACCGAAAATTTCTCAGAAAAAGTGAAGCGTCTAGCAGAAGTGCGTCCGACGAAGGCGGAAAGAGCATGCAGTGCCAGATGTGAGCGGTTTTATCCGAAGGATAAAAATTTCCTTGAAAGCTTCTTGATTTTTTCGTCCCTTTTGTATCAAGACAAAATGGACAACGAAAAGACTATTTAAAAGGACGGTCTTTAAAACATAAAAACTATCAACACCCTCCGTTAAAAACTGTTTCCGAGCCCTCGGTATAAGGCAGCAAAAAATCGTAAATTTGCACTTTGCTAAACCGCTCAATACGTAAGCACATATGATTCATTTCTTCGGAGATATGGCGACCAAAGTTTTCGCCGTCCAAACTGCTCAAGAAAT
The DNA here is from genome assembly GCF_036985505.1 of Croceitalea sp. MTPC5. NCBI lineage: Bacteria > Pseudomonadati > Bacteroidota > Flavobacteriia > Flavobacteriales > Flavobacteriaceae > Croceitalea > Croceitalea sp. MTPC5. The sequence continues at coordinate 197,955 of NZ_BTGQ01000001.1, read as the reverse complement.
CACACCTGAAAACGAAAAAAAACTAAGCTGGTTGTTCGGCGACCAACCCAAACTCAACGTGGCGTCTCTTGACGCCTTTTTTATTGGGCCACGGGCCGCCATGATTACCCCTTGGAGCACCAATGCTACTGAAATCACCCAAAATATGGGCATTGTCGGTATAATTCGTATTGAGGAGTTTAAAAGTATATCGAAAGACTTTACCGATTTTGACCCCATGCTATTTCAAAAGTATAACGGGCTCGACCAAGATATTTACACCATAGCAGTTTCACCAGAACCCATCTTAGCCATTGACGATATCGCTGCTTATAATCAACAAGAAGGGTTGGCCTTAAGTACTGATGAAGTGGAGTATCTAGAAAATATCGCGAAAAAAATAGGCCGTAAATTGACCGACTCCGAAGTATTTGGCTTTAGCCAGGTAAATTCAGAACACTGTCGCCATAAAATCTTTAACGGCACCTTTGTAATTGATGGTGAAGAAATGCCGACTTCGCTATTTAAGCTAATTAAAAAGACCTCAGCGGAACATCCAAATACTATCGTTTCGGCTTACAAAGACAATGTAGCCTTTGTAAAAGGACCTAAAGTAGTACAGTTTGCACCAAAAAGTGCCGATAAACCCGATTATTACGAAGAGACCCTATTTGATTCCGTACTCTCCCTAAAAGCAGAGACCCATAACTTTCCCACCACCGTAGAGCCCTTTAACGGGGCCGCTACAGGTTCTGGCGGAGAAATTCGTGATAGACTCGCAGGTGGTAAAGGCTCTTTACCCCTAGCAGGAACTGCGGTATATATGACCGCTTATTCACGATTAGAGCCGGATCGCGAATGGGAAATGGCCTTTCCAGAACGTCCGTGGTTGTACCAAACACCCATGGACATTCTCATTAAAGCCTCCAACGGGGCGTCAGATTTTGGTAATAAATTCGGGCAACCCTTAATTGCTGGTTCGGTACTCACTTTTGAACATACCGAGAATGTCACCGCGAGTACAGTCAAAGGGTCAGACATTCGAGATGACAAAAAGGTCTCGACTGCGCTCGACCTGACAGTTAAACTTGGCTATGACAAAGTCATCATGCAAGCAGGTGGTATCGGCTATGGTAAAGCGGAACAGGCCTTAAAGGACACGCCTAAAAAAGACGATAAAATTGTAATCTTAGGGGGTGATAATTACCGAATCGGTATGGGTGGAGCCGCAGTATCAAGCGCCGATACCGGTGAGTTTGAATCTGCCATTGAACTGAATGCAGTACAACGTTCCAATCCTGAAATGCAGAAACGTGCGGCCAACGCTATACGTGGCATGGTCGAAAGCCACGAAAATCCCATTGTTTCCATTCATGATCATGGTGCTGGCGGACACTTAAATTGTCTTTCTGAACTTGTTGAGGAAACTGGCGGCCATATTGACTTAGATAAGCTTCCGGTGGGTGACCCTACGCTATCCGCCAAAGAAATTATAGGTAACGAAAGTCAAGAACGTATGGGCTTGGTGATAGGAGATTCCGATACCGATCTATTACACCGTATTGCAGACCGTGAACGCTCACCCATGTATGAAGTAGGCAATGTGACGGAAGAACACCGTTTTACGTTTGAATCGGCTACCAATGGTGACAAACCCATGGATCTCGCACTCTCAGATATGTTTGGGAGTTCCCCTAAAACCATCATGGAAGACAAAACAGTCACCACTACATTTAAAGATGCGGAATACACCTTAGAACACTTTCACGAGTACCTGAACCATGTATTGCAAATTGAAGCTGTTGCCTGTAAAGACTGGCTGACCAATAAGGTAGACCGTTGCGTAGGTGGCCGTGTGGCCAAGCAACAATGTGCAGGACCCTTACAGTTGCCCTTGAATAATGTTGGGGTAATGGCCTTGGACTTTAAAGGAAAAGAAGGAATAGCGACCAGTATTGGCCACTCCCCTATTTCTGGTTTGGTAGATCCCGTTGCGGGAAGCCGCAACAGTATTGCCGAAGCACTGACGAACATTATTTGGGCACCCCTAAAAGACGGATTACAGTCCGTGTCCCTTTCCGCCAACTGGATGTGGCCATGCAAGAACGAGGGTGAAGATGCGCGTTTGTACAAAGCAGTTGAGGCCATTTCAGACTTCGCCATTGCCTTGGGCATCAACGTACCCACGGGCAAGGATTCCCTTTCCATGAAACAGAAGTACAAAGACCAAGAGGTTATTGCACCCGGTACAGTGGTAATTTCAGCTGCTGGTAATTGTAACGACATTACCAAGGTTGTAGAGCCTGTGCTGCAAAAAGATGGAGGCGCTGTTTATTACATTGATCTATCAAAGGACAATTTTAAACTAGGAGGCTCTTCTTTTGGTCAAATCTTGAATGCTATTGGCAGCCAGGCGCCAAGTATTACGGATGCCGCCTATTTTAAATCTGCCTTCAACACCCTTCAACAATTGATTGTAGATGGTCATATTCTGGCTGGTCATGACGTGGGTTCTGGTGGATTGATAACTACTTTACTGGAACTCTGTTTTGCAGATAATGATTTGGGTGCGGAACTTGATTTAACCCCACTTGGGGAGCAAGACAGCATCAAAATGTTGTTTGCCGAAAATATTGGGGTCGTCGTACAAACCAAAAATGGAGCCTCTGAAAAAGCACTGGAAGCTACCGGATTGCATTTTCATAAACTGGGTCATGCCATTCAAGAAGGAGCATTGCGATTGAATAATCAAGGGGTTGAAATCGGCTTGAACATAGCTTCGTTACGGGATACTTGGTACAAAACCTCGTATTTATTGGATGACAAACAAACAGCAAAAGACTTGGCCAAAGACCGTTTTGCCAATTACAAAAAGCAGCCGTTGACATACAAGTTTCCGACTTCGGCTGCGCTCAGTCTCCCAAACCGCACGAGTATGGCGAAAGGTAGATTCAAGGCCGCTATTCTTCGTGAAAAAGGAAGTAATTCTGAACGTGAAATGGCGAATGCCATGTATCTGGCCGGTTTTGATGTGAAAGACGTACACATGACCGATTTAATTTCGGGTCGTGAAACCCTTGAAGATATCCAATTTTTGGGCGCCGTGGGTGGATTCTCAAACTCTGATGTTTTAGGAAGTGCCAAAGGATGGGCCGGTGCCATTAAATACAACGAACGCGCCAATAAGGTAATCAAAGACTTTTTTGCACGCCCCGATACGTTATCGTTGGGTATCTGTAACGGGTGCCAATTATTTATGGAGTTGGATTTAATCAATCCTGACCATGAAACCCATGGTAAAATGACCTATAATGATTCTAATAAGCACGAGAGTAACTTTACTTCCGTGAAAATCCAAAAAAACAATTCAGTGATGCTCTCTTCTTTAGAGGGTTCCACTTTAGGGGTTTGGATATCGCATGGGGAAGGAAAGTTCAGTCTTCCAAATGCTGAACACAATTACGATATCGTTGCGAAATACGGATACGAAGGATATCCTGCCAATCCGAATGGTAGTGATTTCAATACGGCCATGCTCTGTGATAGCACAGGGCGCCATTTGGTCACCATGCCACATATCGAACGCTCCATCTTTCCATGGAACTGGGCGCATTACCCAAAAGACCGCCAAAACGATACGGTTTCTCCATGGTTGCAAGCTTTTGTGAATGCTAGGGAATGGATTGAAAAAAATAATGAAAAGTAGTATGCAGGTCTTGGGCCTTGGGCCTTAGGCCTTAGGCCTTGGGTCTTGGGTCTTGGGTCTTGGGTCTTGGGTCTTAGTAGACGAAAACATTTCAAATAAGAATGAAAATTCGCAAAGCAAAAAAAGAAGATATTCCCGCTATAGTTTCGATGATTGCCAATGATAAATTAGGCCAACTTCGTGAGGATTATCGAGATCCACTTCCTCAAAAATATTTTAGGGCTTTTGAAGCTATTGATTCAGATTCCAACCAAGAGCTTATGGTCTGTGAAGCTTCTGCAGGTCAAATTATAGGTACTTTGCAATTGAGCTTTATACCATACTTGACCTACCAAGGCGGCATAAGGGCACAGATTGAAGCGGTCAGGGTGCATGAGACTTATCGCGGCAAAGGTATCGGGCAACAATTGTTTGAATGGGCAATCGCACGGGCCAAAGAAAAAGGCGCCCACGTGTTACAATTGACCACTGACAAAAAGCGACCCGAGGCCCTAAAATTTTATGAAAAACTAGGTTTTAGTGCTTCGCATGAAGGTATGAAATTACACTTATAACCTTAATTGCAATTTGCCAGTTTAGCATCAATTTGCACCAATAAAGGCCATAGATAGGTTGCGTAGTCTTTGGTATGATATCCCCAAAAATCAAAAAGTGGGTGCTGCTCTTCTATTGCCAGGTCATTGATTCGTAAATCACCTTCCTCTGGCATAAATGCCACGTTAAGTCCAATTTGATTATTTGAATCCCTTCTCATTCTAGCGACGTACAGATTATCATGCCCTATATAATTGAATCCATAGTTTGCATTGACATTGCCGCCTAAAACAATATATCTGAAAGAAGTCAAGGTGTCGGGAATATATGCTTCATCCATTACAAACCAATCTGTCTGCAAATCGATTGTTCTATTTATTACCCCATACCGTACAAATTCTTCATTAAACCAAGGTAGATCTGTTGTGAAAAAGTTGATGGGCTGCCCCTCTTTGAAACTCGCCCAATTCTGAATACAACCGCACTCATCGACCTCCCTACACAAAGGAATATTTTCAAATTGTCCACCTGCGTAGTTCCCCTCATCAGCATATACATTGACCATACCTGCTAAAACAGCCGTGACAAGCTTATCGCGCATCTGAACATCATTGTCAAAAAGATCTCTGAGTAACATTGCTATTAAATAAGAACCTTGAGAGTGCCCGGCAAGAATTATTTTATTGCCCCTATTATAGTTGTTCAAATATTCAACGAACGCAGCTTTGATATCGCTATAAGATTGCATTATGATATTTGCCTGCACGGTTTTATCTACTCCATCCTGTAAGTACGTAGGACCGGTAGACTGCCTATATCTTGGGGAAAATATTCTTCCGTATTTGGCGAATTGGCCGGCTTGTGCAACAATGGTCAAGTCAATTCGCGATGTGGGTTGTTCATCAAGCGGTATAAGTTCAGGTGCGGTAGCGATACCGTCTAATAAGGTTGGGTGCACAAAAAACACATCAACCCCTGTATTGATTTTAGCATTATTCGCTATTGGTATACTACCAATTAGTGCTAAGTCTTTATCTACAAGTCCTATGTCTAAATCATAATTTGAAATTAGATTTACCACTTGATCGGGGTGAAATGCCCAATTACCTATAGAACTATAATCTAATAAAGATATAGGTTGTTCCAGTACTTCCCGTGGTTCTTCTTCAACAATATCAATAACAGGTTCCATATTGTCCGTACAAGTCCACATAACAACCGGAATGAGGTAGGCAAAAATCTTTTTCATAACAAAAAGTATTTTCGCAAAGTGCCAATATACACTCTGACTCTATATATAAATCAAACGTGCAGATAGCCCGTAAATTTCATTTAATTCAATTGGCAAAGGAAAGCTTAAAAATATCCATTAAAAACCCGCACTTAAAAACAATACGTTTCTTTTCTATTAAACTGTATTTTTTGCCTTTTCAAAATCTTCAAATCCATTCAATTTATAGTAGATCCCGTGTCTTAAATTGACATGTTTTGTTTTGGTATTCGCAAATATAAACCAACAATTTTAGCGGTACCATTTTAAAATCCCGCCTCCTTTGCCTATTTTGCAATTACCAAATAGAAACTTGATATGCAGACGGTAACCAGACTTTTCGATTTTCCTTATTACCAGAAAGAAAAATACAACCTACAAAATGCGTTGGTAAGTAAAAAAGATGGAAAATGGGTCAGTACCTCTACCCAACAATATATCGATCAGGCCAATGCCATAAGTAGGGGGTTGTTGCGTTTGGGGGTCAAACCCAATGATAAGATCGCTATCATTTCGATGACCAATAGAACGGAATGGAACATTTGTGACATTGGTATTTTACAGACCGGGGCCCAGAATGTGCCTATATATCCCACGATTTCAGAAGAAGACTATGAATATGTACTTAATCATTCTGAAGCAACATATTGTTTTGTGTCATGTCAAGACGTCTTGGACAAAGTATTGTCCATCAGTGGAAAATTAAAAAAGCTAAAAGATGTGTTCAGTTTTGACGACCTCCCAAATTGTACACATTGGTCAACGGTTCTTGAAAAAGGAGCGGATACTTCCAATCAAGATAAGGTAGAAGAACTTAAAGCGGCGGTGAAACCAGATGACTTGGCCACCCTTATTTATACTTCGGGCACGACCGGAAGACCTAAAGGGGTAATGCTGTCCCATGATAATATCGTTTCAAACGTCATTGCCAGTGAGCTACGGGTACCTTTTGAAGCAGAAGCTTCTGCGCTCAGTTTTCTGCCCGTCTGCCATATATTTGAACGCATGATCTTGTACTTATACCAATATTGTGGAATTAACATCTATTTTGCCGAAGGATTGGATAAGATAAGTGATAACCTCAAAGAGGTAAAACCCAATGTCATGACAGTAGTACCCAGGTTACTTGAAAAAGTCTATGATTCCATTATAGCAAAGGGTACGGCACTTGAAGGTATAAAGCAAAAGCTTTTTTTCTGGGCCGTCGAACTCGGTTTAAAATATGAACCATATGGTGCCAATGGCTGGTGGTATGAGAAAAGGCTTGGATTGGCCCGTAAATTGATTTTTAGCAAATGGAAAGAGGGCTTGGGTGGCAATTTGGAAACCATGGTATCGGGTAGTGCCGCGTTGCAACCTCGATTAAGTAGAATTTTTGGGGCAGCCGGCATTCCAGTAATGGAAGGGTATGGTCTCACTGAGACCTCACCGGTTATTTCCGTCAACCAAGAAGCTGGGAGTGGTTGGAAAATAGGATCGGTAGGTCGTATCATTGACAAGGTTGAGATTAAGATAGCAGATGACGGAGAAATTTTATGTAAGGGACCCAATGTGATGCTGGGCTACTACAAAGATCCTGAAAAGACAGCCGAAGTATTAAAGGACGGGTACTTTCATACCGGTGATATCGGAGAGGTGGATGCTGATGGTTTTTTGCGGATTACCGACCGTAAAAAAGAAATGTTCAAAACCTCTGGAGGTAAATATGTAGCGCCGCAATTATTGGAAAATCGTTTCAAACAATCACGGTTTATTGAACAGATCATGGTTGTTGGTGAAGGGGAAAAAATGCCCGCTGCCCTTATCCAACCTAATTTTGAATTTTTATTCGCATGGGCTGAGCGACACAACATTACATTGAGTGAGAATTCAGATATTGTGCTAAACGAAAAGGTTATTGCCCGAATTCAAGAAGAAGTCGATCTCGCCAACGAGGAGTTTGCAAAATGGGAAAAGGTAAAACAGTTTCGTTTGACCCCCGATGTTTGGAGTATTGATGATGGACATCTTACACCAACCATGAAATTGCGCAGAAAAATTGTCAAAGAGAAATACATTAAGTTGTACAATAATATCTATGGGCATTAAGAATTGTACGGGTCGATAATCTTCCTCAATTGAACCAGTAGCAATGGCATTTGAAAAGTATAGTACGGAAAAGCTCAAAAGAACGCAAAAAAGCCTACTTATTTTTAGTATTGTAGCACTGCTTTTAATGTGTGTTGCGCTGGCATTTGGTTTGTACCAAAGTTCGAAACACCATAACAACACCCTTATATTTTTGGTTCCGACGGTCTTTGGCCCTTTGGCAATTATACCTAATATGGTTTCCGCATCCATAGGTAATGAACTGAAAAAAAGAAATAAAACCAATTCTTGAATACCCGGTAAACCGTTTTTGAGGTAATCCCAAGCGGGATTAAATTTATTATGCATGCATAATAAATTTTCATTATCTTTGAAATTGAATGTATCGGTTTATGCAAGATTTAACCATTGACTATGCCTTAAGGGCAACTTGGCAAGCTGTCACCAAAATGTATAATGAAGAAGCCAAAAATTATGGGTTGACCATGGCGATTGGTTTCACTTTGCTAAGTATTGACCCAAAAAAAGGTACTCCAAGTACAGCACTTGGCCCTAAAATGGGGATGGAAGGTACCAGTCTATCAAGAATATTGAAAAACATTGAGGAAAAAGGCTATATTGAGAGAAGACCCAACCCTAACGATGGTCGTGGTGTGCTCATTCATTTGACTGCTTTGGGGCTTGATAAAAGAAAAGATTCAAAAGAAGTAGTACTTCGTTTCAATGAAGCGGTTAAAGGGCACATTGCCATGGAAGACCTCAACGGTTTTTTTAAGACCATTGATTTAATAAATAAATTGATCCTCGACAAAAGTATTTACGCAAAAACAACAACTAATTAATTCATTTCTTATACATGAAGCGACATATCAATAAAGTTGCCGTAATCGGTTCTGGTATCATGGGCAGCGGTATCGCCTGCCATTTTGCCAATATCGGAGTCGAAGTTTTACTATTGGATATTGTTCCAAGGGAGTTGAATGATAAAGAAAAAGTGAAGGGTCTCTCCCTCAACGACAAGGTAGTTAGAAATCGCTTGGTCAATGAGGCGCTTACAACTGCCCTTAAATCAAAACCTTCGCCCATTTACCACCAAAAGTTCGCCCAGCGGATTACCACGGGCAATTTAGAGGACGATATTGCAAAAGTAGCCCAAGTAGACTGGATCATTGAGGTCGTAGTGGAGCGATTGGATATCAAAAAACAGGTGTTTGAAAATCTTGAAAAGTATAGAACACCCGGCACCTTGATCACTTCAAATACCTCGGGTATCCCGATTAAATTTATGAGTGAAGGTAGAAGTGATGACTTTCAGAAGCATTTCTGCGGAACCCACTTCTTTAATCCTGCACGTTATTTAAAACTTTTTGAGATTATTCCAGGTCCAAAGACCGACCCCTCAGTACTGGAGTTCTTGAACGGCTACGGCGAGCAATTTTTGGGCAAAACTTCAGTCGTGGCCAAAGATACGCCTGCTTTTATTGGTAACCGTATCGGTATTTTCAGTATTCAAAGCCTATTTCATGCGGTGAAAGAATTGGGAATGACGGTTGAGGAAGTAGATAAATTGACCGGACCCGTAATTGGTAGACCAAAATCGGCAACTTTCAGAACTGTTGACGTTGTTGGGTTGGATACCCTGGTTCATGTGGCCACGGGAATTTCAGAAAATTGCCAAGATGACGAAAGGCACGAACTGTTCGCGCTACCCGACTTTATCAAGACTATGATGGAAAACAAATGGCTGGGGAGTAAAACCGGACAAGGCTTTTATAAAAAAGTTAAAGGAGACAAAGGCCAAAGCGAGATTTTGACCTTGGATTTGGGCACCATGGACTACCGCTCCAAAAAAAGCGCCAAGTTTGCCACCCTTGAGCTAACAAAAACCATTGACAATGTCATTGACCGCTTTACGGTACTTACCGGTGGAAAAGACAAGGCTGGGGAGTTTTATAGAAAGAGTTTCGGACAGTTATTTGCTTATGTATCGCATCGTATTCCAGAAATTACGGATGAACTGTACAAGATTGATGATGCCATGAAAGCTGGCTTTGGTTGGGAACACGGTCCTTTTCAAATTTGGGATGCCGTAGGTCTCGACAAAGGATTGGAATTTATCGCAGCGGAAAATCAAGAAGCCGCCAAATGGGTCGGTGAAATGAAAGCTGCAGGAATGGATTCATTCTATTCGGTCAAAGATGGGGCGACCTACTTCTATGACATTCCGAAGAAAGAAATGGTAAAAATTCCCGGACAGGATGCCTTTATCATTTTGGATAACATTCGTAAATCCAAAGAAGTCTTTAAAAATAGCGGCGTCGTAATTGAAGATCTAGGTGATGGTATCTTGAACTGTGAGTTCCAATCTAAAATGAATACCATTGGTGGTGATGTTTTGGCCGGGCTAAATAAAGCTATCGACCTTGCCGAAAAAGATTTTCAGGGGTTGGTAGTCGGTAATCAAGCTGCTAACTTCTCTGTTGGCGCCAATATAGGTATGATATTCATGATGGCCGTCGAACAAGAGTACGATGAATTGAATAGGGCCATCAAAATGTTCCAAGACACGATGATGCGTATGCGTTATTCGTCCATACCCACAATTTCCGCACCACACGGAATGACCTTGGGTGGAGGTTGTGAATTGTCATTACACGCCGATAAGGTCGTTGCCGCAGCGGAGACCTACATCGGATTGGTCGAATTTGGCGTTGGGGTGATTCCCGGTGGTGGTGGCTCAAAGGAGTTCGCCTTAAGGGCATCGGATTCCTTTAGAAAAGGGGATGTGGAATTGAATATCCTTCAAGAATACTTTTTGACCATTGGTATGGCCAAAGTATCAACATCCGCTTATGAAGCCTATGATTTAGGAATCCTTCAAAAAGGAAAGGACATTGTAGTCGTCAATAAAGACAGACAAATTGCAACCGCCAAAGCACATGCACAGTTAATGGCCGAAGCAGGTTACACTAGACCCCCAAAGCGTAACGATGTCAAGGTTTTGGGCAAGCAAGCGTTGGGAATGTTCTTAGTGGGAACGGATTCCATGGAAGCCAGTAGATATATCAGTGAACATGACAAGAAAATCGCCAATAAACTGGCTTATGTCATGGCGGGTGGAGATCTTTCAGAGCCAAGTTACGTATCAGAGCAATACCTTCTTGATATCGAACGGGAAGCGTTCTTATCACTCTGTACAGAGCGCAAAACCTTAGAACGTATCCAACATATGTTGAAGACGGGGAAACCTTTGCGCAACTAGGGCCCCTAATCCCAAAGGGGGAACAAAAGTGAAATTCAGTAATGATGAAGAATAAAAAATTAAATCAAAAATTTTAAACTAAAATCCTATTGACCCCTAATAGGAATTCCCCCTTTGGGGGTTAGGGGGCTAATATGAAAACAGCATACATAGTAAAAGGATATCGTACGGCAGTAGGGAAAGCTCCCAAGGGAGTCTTCCGATTTAAAAGAACCGATGAATTGGCGGCGGAGACCATTCAACACATGATGAAAGAACTGCCCCAACTGGACAAAAAGCGTATTGATGACGTTATTGTAGGTAATGCGATGCCCGAAGGATCCCAGGGTCTGAATATGGCGCGATTAATATCGTTGATGGGGTTGGATATTGTTGATGTTCCTGGAGTCACCGTAAACCGTTTTTGTTCTTCGGGAATAGAAACTATTGGTATCGCGACCGCAAAGATTCAAGCCGGTATGGCAGATTGCATCATTGCTGGTGGTGCGGAAAGTATGAGTGCGGTTCCCATGACAGGTTATAAGACCGAATTGAACTATGATATTGTAAAGGCGGGTCATGAAGACTATTACTGGGGTATGGGCAATACGGCTGAAGCTGTCGCCCAAGAGTACAAGGTTTCGCGTGAAGATCAAGACGAATTTGCTTATAATTCACATATGAAAGCACTTCGTGCGCAGGCCGAAGACCGTTTTCAAGATCAAATAGTTCCTATTGAAGTGGAACAGACTTTCGTTGGGCCTGATGGAAAAAAAGCAACTAAAAAATATACAGTTACTAAAGATGAAGGTCCAAGAAAAGGCACTTCTACGGAAGTATTGAATAAGCTGCGACCCGTATTTGCTGCAAACGGCAGTGTTACTGCTGGTAATTCTTCACAAATGAGTGATGGCGCTGCATTCGTAATGGTCGTAAGCGAAGAACTCATGAAAGAACTCAATTTAGAGCCTATTGCCCGATTGGTAAACTATGCAGCTGCCGGTGTACCGCCACGCATAATGGGTATCGGCCCTGTTGCAGCTGTGCCAAAGGCCCTCAAACAAGCTGGTCTAAAACAAGAAGATATTGAGTTGATTGAATTGAACGAAGCATTTGCGTCGCAATCCTTAGCCGTAATTCGTGAATTGGGCTTAAATCAAGATATCGTTAATGTGAATGGTGGTGCAATTGCGTTAGGGCATCCCCTGGGCTGTACCGGGGCGAAGTTATCAGTTCAATTATTTGATGAAATGCGCAAGCGTAACATGCAGGGCAAATACGGTATGGTAACGATGTGTGTAGGAACCGGTCAGGGTGCCGCAGGGATATTTGAATTTTTAAATTAAAAAGATATAAGACTTTAGTATTGAGTACTAAGATTGCAATCAAAGCCCTCAATACGCATTACTTAATACTAACACGAATAAAATGAGTGCTGAAACCTTAGAAAAAGAAATACTACGAGGAGGTCAATTTTTGGTCAAGGAGACCAATTGTGAAGATGTATTCACCTTAGAAGACCTTAATGAAGAACAAAAAATGATGCGCGAAAGCACCAAAGAGTTCGTTGACAGGGAGCTTTGGGCGCATTGGGAACGATTTGAGAAAAAAGATTACGCCTACACTGAAGAAACCATGCGTAAAGCAGGTGAACTGGGCTTGTTAAGTGTTGCCGTACCAGAATCATATGGCGGTATGGGAATGGGCTTTGTTTCCACTATGTTGGTCTGTGATTACATTTCTGGCGCAACAGGTTCTTTTAGTACCGCTTTTGGAGCCCATACGGGAATTGGCACCATGCCGATTACCTTATATGGAACAGAAGAACAAAAGCAAAAATACGTGCCCAAACTAGCTTCTGGTGAATGGTTTGGTGCTTACTGTCTAACGGAACCAGGAGCTGGTTCTGATGCCAACTCTGGTAAGACCAAAGCAGTCCTTTCCGAAGATGGTAAATACTACAGTATTACCGGACAGAAAATGTGGATCTCCAATGCCGGATTTTGTAATCTTTTTATTGTTTTTGCAAGAATAGAAGACGACAAGAACATTACCGGATTTATTGTTGAAAATGACCCATCAAACGGAATCACCCTAGGTGATGAAGAAAAGAAGTTGGGCATTCACTCCTCCTCTACTCGTCAGGTATTTTTTAATGAAACCAAAGTTCCCGTTGAGAATATGCTTTCAGAGCGTGGTAATGGATTTAAAATTGCCATGAACGCCTTGAATGTAGGTCGCATCAAGTTGGCTGCTGCCTGTTTAGAGGCACAACGCCGTGTGATCAACGAAGCGACCAAGTACGCCAACGAGCGAATCCAGTTCAAGACGCCTATTATGAATTTTGGGGCTATAAAAGCGAAAATCGCTGATATGGCCACCAATGCCTATGTTGATGAAGCAGCATGTTATCGTGCAGCCAAAAACATCGAAGACCGAATTGCCATTCGCGAGGCAGAGGGAAATACCCACCAAGAAGCCGAATTGAAAGGCGTTGAAGAATATGCCATAGAATGTTCCATCTTAAAAGTGGCCGTTTCAGAACATGTACAACAGACAACTGATGAGGGTATCCAAATCTTTGGGGGTATGGGCTTTAGTGCAGATACGCCTATGGAATCGGCTTGGAGGGATGCCCGTATTTCACGAATCTATGAGGGTACCAATGAGATCAACCGTATGTTGGCAGTCGGTATGTTGGTCAAAAAAGCGATGAAAGGCCATGTAGATTTGTTGGGACCGGCAACAGCTGTTGGGGAAGAACTTATGGGAATCCCATCATTCGACACTCCGGACTTTTCTGAACTATTCGCTGAGGAAAAAGATTTGATCAAACGCCTGAAGAAAGTGTTTTTGATGGTAGCTGGTAGCGCCGTACAAAAATTCGGTCCGCAATTAGAGGAGCACCAGCAGTTATTAATGGCCGCTTCTGATATTTTGATTCAAGTTTATCTGGCAGAATCGACCATTCTAAGAACAGAAAAAAATGCCAAGCGCTCAGGTGAGGATTCCCAGGCAACACAAATAGCCATGTCCAAATACTACTTGTACCGTGCAGTGGACATTGTAACCCAAAAAGGCAAAGAAGCCATTGTTTCATTTGCTGAAGGTGACGAACAGCGCATGATGCTTATGGGCCTCAAACGTTTTACGAAATATACAAACCAACCCAATGTGGTGACACTGCGCACACAAATCGCAGATAAAGTGGCTGCAGATAACGGGTATACCTTTGACTAATTCAAATAACCACTTCATTTGAAGTGTAATTTGAGAAACCGCCCTTTACCTAGGGCGGTTTTTTTTATGTATCGTTTTGTCGTATGTCTATTAGCCACTAATTTTATACGATGAATAAGAACCTATTTGACCAGCTTTATGACACCACTACCTTTGAATCTTTCGGTCATGAGCTGATTGGTGAAATCAAAGCCCATATTCAAAACACTACATCTGACAAAAACCCAAAAACCCTATCATGGAACGAACCTGAGAAGGAACTGGCCTTTTGGAAAGACTTTTTGATAAATGGTGCTAAAGAAGATTTTTTTTCAGAAGTACTAAAACGTACGACCCATACCCATCATCCCAAATATGTGGGGCACCAAGTGTCCGCTGCCGCTCCGATAACCACACTATCGGCAATGGTCAGTGCGTTGTTGAACAACGGCATGGCCGTTTATGAAATGGGGATGGCCCCTTCTGCAATCGAAAAAGTGGTCACCGATTCCATATGCCAGAAAATTGGCTACAAAGCGGATTATGGTGGATTGTTGACCTCTGGGGGAACCTTGGCCAACCTCACTGCTTTATTATCCGCAAGAAGGGCGAAAATTAAACGCGATATTTGGAACGAAGGATATTCTGAACAACTTGGCATCATGGTCTGTGAGCAGGCCCATTATTGTATCGATCGTGCCGTAAAAATAATGGGGCTGGGCGAACAAGGTATTATTAAGGTTCCGTCCAAAGACAATTTTGCTATGGATACTGCCCAATTGCTATCCTCTTATGAAGAAGCAACAGCAAAGGGAATCCATATTTTTGCCATCGTAGGCAGTGCTCCCTCAACTGCGACCGGAGCCTATGATGATTTAAATGCCATAGCTGATTTTGCCAAAGAAAAAAACCTATGGTTTCATGTAGATGGAGCCCATGGTGGTGCGGCCATATATTCCAACAAGTATAATTATTTGCTCGAGGGTATAGTGCATTCTGATTCCGTAGTCATTGATGGCCATAAAATGATGCTTATGCCAACCATAACCACGGCCTTGTTATTTAAAAACAAAGGGCACGCACAGCATACGTTCAGCCAAAAAGCGGATTACTTACTGAATGAGGATGAAGAAGCTGATTGGATCAACAGCGGCAAAAAGACTTTTGAATGTACCAAAACCATGATGTGTATGCATTGGTATGTTTTACTCAAATTCTATGGAGAACAGGTATTTAATGAATTTGTAACGCGTCAATATGATTTGGCCAAAGATTTCGAAAAAACACTTTTAAAAGATTCAAATTTTGAACTGGCCACGTCTCCCATGTCCAATATTCTCTGTTTTCGGTACACTGGCAATACGCTTGATGATTCAAAGCTAAATCAGCTAAATACAGCCATCAGACAAGAATTACTCGTCGAGGGTGAATTCTATTTGGTGCAAACAAAACTTAACGGAAAACAATACTTGAGAACCAGTTTGATGAATCCGTTTACCACCATAGATCATTTAGAACGGTTACAGGAAAAAATCAAGGTAAAAGGGCAGCACCTGTCGAAAAACGTACGCTGGGTTTAACTTATTGATTCCAATATCTTTTCTTCACTTTGCTTTCTAGAAAAATTGATGGCACATTCAATCAATGCCAAGTGCGAGTAGGCCTGAGGGAAGTTCCCTAAAAGCCTTTTCGTCTTAAAATCAATATCCTCACTGAATAAGCCCAAATGGTTACTATAGCTCAATAATTGCTCAAAATGGGCCAAGGCTTTTTCCTCTTCCCCTATTTTGAACAGTGCATTGATAAACCAAAATGTACAAATGGTAAACGAAGACGATGGTAATCCGAAATCATCCTCATTTTTATAGCGGTACAATAGGCCATCATTACTCAACTCTTTTTCAATGGCTTTTACCGTACTGATGAATTTAGGGTCTTTGGCATCGATAAACCCATACGATTCCATCAATAAAATAGAGGCATCCAAATCTGATGAGCCATAAGACTGTACAAACGCTTGTACATCTTCATTCCAGGCATTCGCATGGATATCGGCTTTGATTTCCTTTTCCAATGCCGACCATTGCTCAATTTTACGATGCTTACCAAATATTTTAGCGACTTTTATGGCCCTATCCAAAGCCACCCAACACAATACTTTTGAGAAGGTAAAATGCCTGTCCTCACCTCGAAACTCCCAGATACCCTTATCTGGTTCTTGCCAGTGTTTGTTGACGATCCATACGATACCTTTGGTAATGCTCCATAGTTCTTCCCCATTTTCGATATCGTTGCTGAACTTGGCCAATTGCTCATAGATAACATCCATCAAAATACCGTAAATATCGTTTTGCTTTTGCTTGTATGCCGCGTTTCCGATACGTACCGGTTTAGAGCCTTTGTATCCATCAAGATGTTCCAACGTTTGTTCGGTAAGCTTCTTTTCTTTATTGATACCGTACATGATTTGAAGCTTTTCGTCCTTATCGGGCATCAAATCAATAATAAACTGAAGGTATCGTTTTGCGGAGTTTTTATGCCCGAGTTCAGAGACCACTTTTATCACCATGGACGCGTCGCGTATCCAACAAAAACGATAGTCCCAATTACGTACTTCACCGATGGTCTCAGGTAAAGAAGTTGTTGGTGCTGCCAGTACCGCACCCGTTTTGTCGTAAGTAAGCATTTTCAAGGTAAGTGCACTGCGGATGATTTGGGGATTGAACTTTTTGTACGTAGGCGTCCTATCGACCCAATCCAACCAATAAATCTTAGTGCGCTCCAATTCAAGGGCCATCTTCTCAACACTACACTTTAGTATTTTCTCATTGTAGCATACCGAAAAATAGCCGTCCTCCTTTAGGGTGATCTCTTCGCCATTGACCACATGGTTTTTATTGAATGAGGTATATAGAAAAAGTGTATCGAACTTTTCCTTATTGGTAAGGCTGACGATAAAATTGTTTTTGACATGATTGGCTGTTTCCCCTTTGGCATATTCAAGCTTTGGATCGTACAATACCGAAAATTTAGGCACGCCCGATATGTGTTTGACGTACCGAACGATCTCAGGAGGGGCATTGTACTTACCGGTCAGTTTATGATACCTAGGCATGAAATCATGCAATTCAAATATATTTTCCCCATCAGAATACCGCGTAATCAGAATGGAGGTGTTGGGGTGGTATCGTTGTGTAATCTCGTAGTTGTATTTTGTGATGATTTCAAAACTTCCCCCTTTTTTCTCATCTAACAGTTTTGCAAATACCGAGGTAGAGTCAAATTGGGGTAAACAACACCAGTCTAAAGATCCTGTGTTAGAAATTAAGGCGGCACTTCGGCAATTTCCAATTATTCCGTAATTTAGGTTATTCATGTGGGAATCTTATTTTCTTGTAGTTATTGTAGGTTTTTTCTTTCTTATTAATCGAAAAAACACCATTTTTATTTCATTTTTACACTAAAACTTATTTATGAGTAAAACTATAATTATTTCCAATAGGCTGCCAGTACAATTGCAAATAAGTGATGGTGGTTTATCGGCAATACCAAGTGTTGGTGGTTTGGCCACAGGTATGAAGTCCGTACATAGCGGTAGTGAAAGTCTGTGGATAGGTTGGTCAGGGCTTACCGATGAGGATATCCCAGAAGAACTTTCGGCGACCATTGATGCGGCATTAAAGGAACATGGTTGCTCTAAAGTAAGGCTCACTGCGCAAGATGTTGATGGATTTTATTTTGGCTTCAGTAATCGAACCATTTGGCCGTTGTTCCATTATTTTTTGGAATACTCTGAGTTCGAACTTGATTTTTGGGAGAGCTATAAGGCCGTAAACCAAAAGTTCGCGGACGCCATTTTAGAGGAAGCCGGTGATGACGATATCATTTGGGTACATGACTACCAACTCATGCTGGTGCCCCAGATGGTCAAAGAAAAACGGCCCAACGCTACCATAGGGTTCTTTTTGCATATTCCGTTTCCCTCATACGAGATATTCAGGACCTTGCCCTGGCGTGAAGAAGTTCTAGAAGGACTGCTCGGTGCCGATTTATTGGGTTTTCATACCTATGATTATGAACGTCATTTTTTAAGCTCGGTAAGAAGGCTTTTGGGTCTAGAGGTCAGTTTCAATGATATCTATCTTGAAAACAGGGTCATAAAGGTAGATTCGTTCCCCATGGGTATTGATTATGACAAGTTTCACAAAGCGGCCAAGACCAGTGCCGCCTTAAAGGGTACGGAACGCTCGGACCTACAAAAAAAGTTGGACGAACACAAAAAATCAGCTCCAGATACCAAATTAATAGTTTCCATCGACCGTTTGGACTATAGTAAGGGTATTGCAAAACGCCTCAATGCTTTTGAGTATTTTTTGAACAAATATCCCGAGTACAAAGAAAAAGTGCGTTTGATCATCTTGGCCGTACCCTCAAGATCCAATGTACCGCAGTACCAATTGCTCAAAAGGGAAATCGATGAGTTGGTGGGGCGTATCAATGGCGAACTTTCAACAGTGAACTGGACGCCTATATGGTATTTCTATCGATCTCTACCTTTTGAAAATCTAATAGATCTGTACACCTCTAGCGATATTGCGTGGCTCACCCCACTTCGTGACGGTATGAATCTGGTCGCAAAGGAATACATTGCCACACGAACTGATAAGACCGGGGTCTTGATCCTTAGTGAGATGGCAGGTTCAGCCTATGAGATGAACGAGGCCTTACTGATCAATCCCAATAATTTTGAAGAACAGGCAGATACCTTAAAACAAGCGATAACCATGCCCAAAGAAGAACAAATGGCCCGTAATATGTTCTTACAAAACCGTTTGAAACGTTATAATGTGGAAGTTTGGGCGAACGAGTTCATGAATTCGTTACAAGGGCAGCGCCAAGGCTTGGGCACCAATGTATCCCAAAAAATGGATGCCAATTTATTGGAATCTGTGGCAAAAGAGTATAGAGCTTCCAAAAAACGGCTTTTGTTCTTGGATTATGATGGTACCTTGACCGGTTTCCATAAAGATCCGCAAAAAGCTTCTCCAGATGAAGAACTATACAATTTGTTAGACCAGCTGCACCAACAAAAAGATACTACGGTATTCTTGATCAGTGGTAGGGATAAAGAAACGTTTTCAAGATGGTTCTTACCAAAAAAATACAATATGATCGTAGAACATGGCGTCTGGATTTCAAGGGATGGGGAAGAATTCAAACTCTTGGAAAATGTAAAAGGGGATTGGATGGAAAAAATACAACCTGTATTGGAATCATTCGTAGACCGAACACCAGGATCATTCATAGAAGAAAAAAACTATTCCCTGGCATGGCATTACAGAAATACGGACCCCGACTTTGGCCAAAAAAGGGCTACCGAACTCAATACCGTACTTACGAGCCTAATTGGCAATGACGATATCAGTGTCTTGAACGGTAATAAGGTTATGGAGGTCAAAAGTAGTAATGTCAATAAAGGTCGTGCCTCAGTGCGTATTTTAGGGGAAGATGATTACGATTTTGTCTTCGCTATAGGTGATGATTGGACCGATGAGTTCATGTTTCAAGAATTACCCGAAAGTGCGGTCACGATAAAGGTCGGACTTCAAAAAACACAAGCCAAATACCATGTAGAGGGCACTAAGAAGGTTCGTGAATTATTAAAACGGTTTTCAGACCTGTAAGCGCATGAAGAAAAATATCGTCTTCCCCATACTCGTTTTTTTGGCTTCCTGTTCTACAGAAGGTACTCAAGATGAAGTTTTCAATGAAACTTCTGAAGCGCTTCAACTTCTATCCGGTGATATGCGCTTAAAACATGAGGGCATTCCAAGCGGCGTTCCCGAAACTTACAATTGGGTTGAGGGGCCAAGAATTGGGTACGGCAATTTCCCTCCGGAAGGATGGAACGCTTTTTTACCATGGGGACAGGTGTATTTGGAAAAAGGGGCGACCCCAAAAGCAAGCACTTGGTTTCAAATAAAAAACCTCCAAGCATGGTATTTAAGTGAAAAAAGTAATACTTGGATAGAATGGGTCAACACCTCGACTATTGACGGGGCCAATTATGCAGAGAATTTTCAAGATGACACCAATATTCCTGCTGACATTGTGGTCAATGGCATAAACGGAATCTCATCTACCCTTCAAGCAGGATATAATTTTCATTTTTGGAACGGCGAAGGAAGAACTAGCATTGACCCTGATGATATAGCGGGTATTTGGGTATCCCTAGAATCAAGGATAGTCAAAAATGCGGAAGGGGATGAAAATGACACCGAACCGCCCAAGTTGTTGATGGGCGCGGGTGCCGATTATTGGCGAAGTTTAGATGCCCCTTGGGATAATTTTACAACGAATGGCGATGTGATGATCGGCAGGTTTAGGTTCTTGACCAATGAATGGCAGACGTTTCATGCACATACTTTAAACGACCAGCAAATCAGAACCAATCCCCCACCAATATAAAAATGACATGAAAAAAATTTTGACCCTACTATCATTGATGATTGCCGCGGCTTTGTATTCCCAAACGGATACTGAAGTCTACCTATTTGATCTTGATATTGAGGGTGATAAAGTTGAATTATCAAATCCAAAAAATATTTCAAATAATCAAGGATACGACAATCAGCCTTCCTTTTTTGATAAGGACAAGGTGCTGTTTGCCGCTACCCGCGAAGAACAGACAGATGTATTGTTATTCGATATCGTCAATGGAAGTGCTAAAACTTGGTTGACCGACACCCCTACCGGCGGTGAATATTCCCCACTTAAAATTCCTGGTAAAAATGCATTTTCCGCCATTCGTTTAGACCTTGACGGCCTTCAAAGATTGTATGAATACGACGTGAAAACCGGTGCTTCAAAGGTATTGTTAGAAGGCTTAAAAGTTGGTTACCATGTATGGTTTAATAAACATATTATTGTATGCACCGTTTTAAAGGAGAACCGAATGGACCTGGTTGTTTCCAACCTAAAGGACAATACGAACTATACCGTTCAAAAAAATGTGGGTAGGTCGCTTCATAAGATTCCTGATACCGAAACAATAAGCTATATCAGTAAAGAAAGTGGGCATTGGGCCATAAAGTCACTGGATCCCATTTCTGGGAGTACGTTCAAAATAATCGACACCTATGGCAAAACGGAAGATATGTGCTGGCTACCCAATGGTTCCATTCTGGCCGGAGCTGGAAAAGCCCTCGTTTATGCACAACCTGAAAACGGGTTGGAATGGAAGCAACTTACCTATTTCCCCCATGAAGAAATTCATTCCATAAGTAGGATAGTTGCCAATACTGACGGGACTCGATTAGCCTTTGTTTCGGAAATATCACCAAGAACAATAGTTCAAAAACAATTGGATGCCTATAATGCCAAGGATATTGATAGGTTTCTTGCGACCTTTAGCGATGATATCGAATTATTCGACTACCCAAGTAAATCCGTTGGAAAAGGAAAGGCTAAGATGCGCGAAATGTATCAGGGCTTTTTTGCCAAAACACCAGATCTCAATTGTGAACTAAAAAACAGGATTGTTTTAGGGAACAAAGTCATTGATGAAGAGTATATTACGGCAAACGGTTCAAATTTTAGTGCGGTGGCGATTTATGAGGTTAAAAATGGTAAAATTGCCAAAGTCACTTTTATTCGATAATTTTCGACAGTGAAATATCTTCATAATATCAGCCGAATCGAAGCCTTCAGTGATGGTGTTTTTGCATTTGCGGCCACGCTGATGGTAGTCAACTTTAATATGGAGAATGACCTATCTTTTACAAAATCAACGGTTACTGGTTTTCTAAGTTTTTTCGTAAGCTTCTTTGTTTTGGTAGCACTTTGGTGGGTGCATTACAACTTTTTTAGAAGAACCAATTACATGGACAATTTGATCATAGCGTACAATGGGATCTTATTATTCGTTATTCTATACTACGTTTTCCCCTTAAAGACCCTAGTGCAATCGTGGATGGGTGAAGGGGTTACTTCGCAAAATAGCCTGGCCTCTTTGTTCATGCTATACGGAGTTGGCTTTTTGTTGATATTCCTGTGCTTTGCCCTGATGTACCATAGGGCATTCAAAAAGTCAAAGGATACGGCAAATTCATTATCCCTTTACTTTTATGCCAGACACTTTTTAGTCTTTGTTCTTGTGGCACTTATCTCTATAGTATTGGCATATTTCCAAATTGGAATACAATTTGGTTTGCCTGGTTTTATCTATGCGATTTTAGGTCCCCTATGTGCCTTACACTCCTACCTATTTTACAAACAATTTGATTTTAGTTGATATGAAAAAAATTACACTACTTATTTTGATGCTATCCCTTAACGGTTATGCGCAAACCGATACACGAATGTACGATATCATCAATGCGGTCTCTGCGGAGCGTATCGAAAATGATATTACCACCTTGGCCAATTTCGGAACACGCCATACCCTAAGCGATACCGTTTCGCAGACCAGGGGTATTGGTGCTGCTAGACGTTGGATTAAAAGTGAATTTGATAAAATATCCTCAGCATGTTCAGACTGCCTTGAAGTGTTCTACCAAAAAGACTTGGTTGAAAAAGGCACAAATCAACGTATTGTCAAAGATGTATGGGTAGTCAATGTCGTTGCGATCAAAAGGGGTACCAAATACCCAAATCGATTTATCATCATGAGCGGGGATATTGATTCGCGGGTCAGTGACCCCAACAATTTCACCTCAGAATCGCCAGGGGCGAACGATAATGCAACGGGTATGGCAGGCACCATTGAAGCTGCCCGTGTTCTTTCTAAATACGATTTTGAAAGCAGTATCATCTTTGTTGGCTTGTCGGGCGAAGAGCAGGGCTTATTTGGCGGAAAGGGCCTAGCGGCACATGCCAAAGAAAAAGGCTGGGATATTGTCGGAATTCTAAACAACGATATGATAGGCAATATCAAAGGGGTCGATGGGGTCATCAGTAACCGCGACTTTAGAATATTCTCTGAACCGGTTCCCCCTACCGAAACCGAAAGCGAACGTAATAGACGTCGATTTTATGGGGGTGAGGTTGATGGAATCTCACGCCAACTGGCGCGTTATGTACACAAAAACGTAAAAATGTACATGCCCGAAATGAATCCGATGCTCATCTACCGTTTAGACAGGTTTGGTCGCGGCGGGCATCATCGCCCTTTCAATGATGCCGGTTTTGCCGGAATTAGAATTATGGAATCCCACGAAAATTATACCCAGCAACATCAAGATATTCGAGTTGAAGATGGCATTGCGTACGGTGATGTGCTAGAGCATGTCAATTTTGAATATGCAAAAAAACTGACTGCAGTAAATGCAATCAACTTAGCGTCAATAGCTTGGGCTCCGCCAGCACCTGAAAAAGTTGAAATTGGGGGTATTGTTGAACCGTCTGCAAAATTCCGTTGGAGTGTCGTGGATGGTGCCATAGGGTACAAGATTTATTGGCGTGATACGACCTCTCCTACATGGGATAATTATAAATTTGTAAGAAATACCAACAATTTTACGTTAGATGGTATTGTAATTGATAATTATTTTTTCGGAATTGCCGCAGTAGGGAAAGATGGACACGAAAGTCCTATTGTTTTTCCAAACGCTGTATTTAGATAAAGGTTTACTATTTTATGAGAAATTCATTACTATTTATTTTAAGCCTGTTCGGCGTGATTTGTTATGCCCAAAGGGATTTAAGTTATACCAAGGCAGATTTTTTAAGGGGTAGTATTACCCCCGAACGTGAATGGTGGGACTTGAATTATTACCACCTTGATATCGAGGTCGAACCTGACAAAAAATTTATTTCCGGTCAAAATACCATTCGTTACAAGGTCTTAAAAGAAAATAACGTGATGCAAATTGATTTGCAGCCTCCGATGAAAATCGACAAGGTTATTAGCGAAGGCGAAGAATTGACCTATAAAAGTAGTGGTAACGTTCATTTGATTTTGCTGAATAAAGAACAAAAGAAAGGGGATTTCAATGCGTTGACCATTTTCTATTCAGGATATCCGAAAGAAGCAGTTCGCGCTCCTTGGGATGGCGGCTTTTCATGGAAAAAAGATAGCAATGGTAATCATTTTATTGCCACTTCATGCCAAGGGCTTGGTGCCAGTGTATGGTGGCCGAATAAAGACCACATGTATGACGAGGTCGATAGTATGGCCATCAGCGTCAAAGTGCCTAAAGCACTCATGAATATTTCAAACGGGCGCTTGCGAAAAGTGGAAGAGGATACCACTACCAAAACCTATCACTGGTTTGTCAATAACCCCATAAACAATTACGGGGTCAATGTGAATATCGGTGATTATGTCCATTTTGATGAAAAATATATGGGTGAAAAAGGGGAATTGGATTTGGACTACTATGTACTCCCAGAAAATTTAGAAAAAGCCAAGGAACAGTTCAAACAAACCCCAATGATGCTCGAGGCCTTTGAGCATTGGTTCGGCCCCTACCCCTTCTATGAAGACGGGTTCAAGCTGGTTGAAGTGCCCTATTTGGGTATGGAACATCAGAGCTCCGTCACCTACGGCAACGGATATGAAAACGGCTATCGTGGAACTGATTTATCGGAAAGCGGATGGGGACTCAAGTTTGACTTTATTATCATTCATGAGGCAGGCCATGAATGGTTCGCCAATAGCATTACGTATAAGGATATTGCCGACATGTGGATTCATGAAGGGTTTACTGCGTATTCAGAAAACCTATATGTAGATTATCACTTTGGAAAACAAGCTTCGGCAGATTATGTAATCGGCACCCGCAAAAGAATTCAGAATGACAAGCCTATTATCGGGCGGTACAATCTAAACAAGAAGGGCTCAAGTGATATGTACTATAAGGGGGCCAATATCTTACACACACTTCGACAATTGGTTGAAGATGACGATAAATGGCGTCAGGTATTGCGCGATATGAACAAAACATTTCACCATCAGACCGTAACGACCCTGCAGGTTGAATCGTTTCTTTCAAAAGCAACCGAAAAAGACCTAACCGCTTTTTTTGAACAGTATTTGAGAACAACAAAAATTCCAACTTTAGAATACAAGATCAAAGATGGGAAACTAAAATACCGTTACACCAATATTGTCGAAGGTTTTGATATGCCTGTTCAAATCAAAATTGGCGACAGTGAAAAATGGATTTTTCCTTCCGCTAAGTGGAAAACAGAACCTGTAAAAGGGAATTCGCTTCAGGTGGACCGTGATTTTTATATTGAAAGTAAATCGCTGTAATGAAAATCTATTTCCCGCAATGGCAAGGTTCGGGCACGGGTACCATTATCGAACCAGGGGCAAAAACCATTTTAGACTATTTGGATGACGAAGAATTCGTTTCGGTACCATTATCGGAATTACCGGCAGGAAATAATCGGGAAAAACGATATGACATCAACAACTATGATGCGATAACCGAACAATTGCACCGCCTCAAAGAAACCATTGAAAGAGCAAATCCCCGCACGCTAAAAACTATAGGAGGGGATTGTGGATTGGAAATCGTACCGGTATCCTACTTGAACAAAAGGTATTCAAACATGGGGGTGATCTGGTTTGATGCCCATGCCGATATCAATAAGCCTTGCGACTCCCCGAGTTGTAATTTTCATGGTATGCCATTGAGAACATTATTGGGTGAAGGGGAAACAAAGATGTTCGGGCTGTTAAGTTCTACGATTAAAGCTGCACAAATACATTATGTAGGTTTGCGTGACATTGATAAAACGGAACAAACCAGAATAGACCAAGGAAATATTTATGCCCCTAGATTACTTGATGTCCCAACTTTGGTTCAAACGTTAAAAAGCAAAGGCATCAAACACCTTTACCTTCATTTTGATTTTGATTGTTTAGAACCGAACGACTATGCCAAAACCTATTATCAGGTTCCAGACGGTATAACGATTATGGAAGCCGAAACCTGCATTGCGGCTCTAAAAAAAGAATTTACCATTGTTGGTACCAGCGTATTGGAATCCATAACCACTTTACAAAAAGAACTACAACCAATTACACCTATTATCGATTTGCTAATGCGGTAGAACTTTCCCATTGGTTCACCTTCTATTTTAAACATTTTTCCGATAACAATCACTAACTTTCGTCTGCTTGGAAATTATTTAAAATGACCAAAACCATGAGGGTAAAAGTAGGCTTGGTACAAGATAGTCCTGTGTTTTTTGATAAGACAAAGACATTGGCAAAAATGGCGCATATCATTGAAACAAATGCTTCAAAAGGATATCAATTACTCGTTTTTCCGGAGTCTTTTGTTCCGGGCTATCCTCGAGGTTTTGATTTTGGGGCCAAAATTGGCAGTAGAACCCCAGAAGGCAAAAAATTATACGCGAAGTATTACGCAAACAGCATGTCTTTGGATGATGATGACATGAAAAAGCTCGTCAAACTTTCAAAACTACATCACATCTATCTTGTTGTAGGGATAACCGAAAGACAAGAAACCAATGGAAGTCTCTACTGCAGTATGGTATACATTTCACCGACTGAAGGAATTTTAGGAACGCATCGCAAGATAAAACCAACAGGTACCGAACGGCTTATTTGGGCGGAAGCCGACGGCAAATCACTGGTGACCTTTGATACTAAAATCGGAAAACTCGGTGGTCTTATTTGTTGGGAGAACTATATGCCCCTAGCCCGAATGGCCTTATTTCAAAAAGGAGTGGAAATTTACATTGCACCAACGGCCGACTCAAGGGAAGAATGGACAGCTACCATGAAACATATTGCTTTAGAAGGAAGATGTTTCGTATTGGGCTGTAATCAGTATTACACCAAATCAATTTATCCCGACCCCTATAAAGATTTGGTCAAAGGCGAACCTGAAGAAATGTGTGCAGGAGGCAGTGTAATCGTATCCCCACAAGGTAAAGTATTGGCAGGTCCTTTTTTTGGGGAAGCAGGAATACTTACCGCTGAACTCAATTTAAATGACATTATTGAAAGTAAGCTCGATTTTGATGTAAATGGACATTACGCTCGAAATGATATTTTTAAATTCAAAGCAAAAAATCAACCGGAAATCAAAAAGGAAAAACGTGACCTATGATAAACCTACAACCTAGGCTTGAAAACGACTTGGTGCTGGTACGCCCCCTACGAGTTGAAGATTTTGAAAAACTGTTTCAAGTGGCCAGCGACCCAGCAATTTGGGAACTTCATCAAAATCCCGATAGGCATGAGTTATCGGTATTCAAACAGTTCTTTAAAGAAGCCATTGCTTCTAAAGGAGCTTTTGTAATTGTAGATAAACTAACCAATACCATTATCGGTAGTTCAAGGTATAGACTAGCTGAACATTCTGAAGAAGCGGTAGAAATTGGTTGGACCTTTCTTTCAAGGGATTATTGGGGTGGGCGATATAACAAATCATTTAAAACCTTACTCATCGATTATGCCTTTAGGTATTTTGACTATGTACTTTTTCACGTGGACCAAAACAACTTTCGTTCACAAAAAGCGGTTCAAAAACTGGGGGGTACCTTAATCGATAAAAACGGACCACTACGTCATTTGCATACTGCTACGAAAACAGGATTGACCTTTGTTTTAATAAAAGAAGGAATCGCTTAGTACCATGACAATTGATTGCTCAAAATATTTGACAAGAAAGAAGTATACCTTATGAAGGCCGCAGTTTTTGAAAAGTTTCAAGGGAAAATCGCCGTTCAGAACGTACCTGACCCGAAACCCAATGACGCTGGGGTCGTCGTTAAAGTATTGGCAACAGGTTTGTGCAGAAGCGACTGGCATGGCTGGATGGGTCATGACCCTGATATCGTATTACCCCATGTACCTGGGCACGAATTAACGGGAATTGTTGTGGCAAAAGGAAAAAACGTCAAAAAATTTTCCCTAAATGACCGTGTGACCGTACCCTTTGTTTGTGGCTGTGGAACTTGTGAACAATGTGCGACCAATAACCAACAAGTTTGTGACAACCAATCGCAACCCGGTTTTACACATTGGGGGTCTTTTGCTGAATATGTGGCCCTTGACTATGCAGATACCAATTTGGTCAAATTACCAGATGAAATATCAAGTATCACGGCAGCTACCCTAGGGTGTCGTTTTATTACCTCATATCGCGCAATTGTTGCCCAAGGCATGGTATCTGAGGGAAAAACCATTGCTGTTCACGGGTGTGGCGGGGTAGGGCTTTTAGCTGTCATGATTGCCCATTCCCTTGGCGCGGAAGTCATCGCCATAGACATCAATACAAAAAACCTAAACCTGGCCAAAGAGTTGGGTGCCAGTTTTACGATTAACCCATTAGAGACCAATGTGGTCCAAGAAGTAAAAGAATATACCCGTGGTGGTGTCGATGTGTCCTTAGATGCCTTGGGAAGTGCAGAAACCTGTTTCAACTCCATCGCCAATCTTAAAAAGAGGGGGAGGCATGTTCAGGTTGGACTGGTGACAGGCAATCACAAACACCCAAAAATTCCAATGGATCTAGTGATTGCCAACGAATTGGAGATTGTGGGCAGCCACGGCATGCAAGCACATAAATATCCTGAACTGTTGGCCATGATTCAGCGAGGTGAATTGCATCCTGAAAAATTGATAAACCGAACGGTTTCATTACAGGAAGCTACCCAGCTTTTGCCCCAGATGAACGCCTTTGAACACCATGGTGTCTTGGTGATTGATTCTTTTTAGTCTCGGACGTATTCGCAAAATAGCTAGAGGATTGCTACATTTAAGGGTAAACAACCCTTTTCAATGAAACCACAATACCTCGTCAGTACCTGTCTCTTCATGCTAATAATAGGTTTTAACAGCCATTGCTTTTCCCAAAAGCTAGATTCTGAGAAGTTGGATGCAATTACCGAAAAATATACTTCTGCTTCTTTTCCATTGCTAAAAGAATTGCTGAGCATACCCAATGATGCTTATTATCCCGAAGACATTGAAAAAAATGTACAGTGGTGCGAGAAGGAATTTGCGAAACGAAGCTTCACTACCACAAGAATACCCACGGCAACCGTTCCCCTTCTGTTAGCAGAGCAAAAACATAAAAGGGCAAAAAAAACGGTACTCATCTATCTACAAATTGATGGGCAACCGGTAGATACTACCCGATGGTTTCAAGAAAGTCCGTATGCACCGACCCTCAAAAAGAAAAATGCCAATGGGGATTGGGAAGCATTACCATGGCAAAACATAGCAAACTATGACGATGATTGGCGGGTATTCGCCAGATCCGCAAGCGATGCCAAAGGGCCTGTGGCCATGTTTTTAACTGCGTTGGATGCCATAAAATCAAGTGATGTAACGCCAAATTACAATATAAAGGTCATTATGGATTTTGAGGAAGAGTTGGGTTCACCCCATCTTCCAGAAGCGGTATTAAAAAATACCGAATTGTTAAAAGCCGATATGCTTATCATTTTTGATGGCCCCAGGCATATTACCAACCAGCCCACACTCACTTTTGGGGCTCGGGGCATTGCCACGCTACAGCTAACGACCTATGGACCCAATGTACCACAACACAGTGGCCATTTTGGAAACTATGCCCCAAACCCGGCCTTACGACTTTCAAAATTATTGGCATCCATGAAAGATGAAGAAGGCCGAGTTACTATTGATGGGTTTTATGATGGGATTTCCATCGATGCAGAGACCGAAAAAATTTTAAAGGCAGTTCCCGACAATGAGGCCCAGATCAAGGCCCGTCTTCAGGTTGCGGAAACGGATAAAGTGGGTAGTTATTATCAAGAGGCCATTCAATACCCGTCCCTCAATATTCGTGGAATGCAATCAGGATGGATCAATGAAAAAGTACGAACCATAATTCCTGGGTGGGCCCGAGCGGAGATTGATGTGCGATTGGTCTTAGAATCCAATCCTGAGCGTTTGATACGGCTAATCAAAGAACATGTTGAAGATCAAGGATATTTAGTCTTAAATCGGGAACCTACCAAGCAAGAACGCCTTGAACATGCCAAGATCGCTACTATTACCTATGAAATATCGTACCAATCTTTTCGAACCGATTTCGACTCAGAGGTCGGACTTTGGTTGACCAAAGCACTTCGAACCGCCTTTGGTAAAGAGCCCATTCGCATTCGAATGAGTGGAGGTTCCATACCCATAGCTCCTTTTGTGACCACTTTAAATATACCAGCAGTTACCGTACCCACGGTCAATCGAGATAATAACCAACATAGTCCCAATGAAAACCTACGATTGGGTAATTATCGGGAAGGCATTAAAACCATGATTGCCATTTTAGCCGAAAAGTTATGATCTCGTTCGAATGTTATACACTTTAACCATGAGAACTCCTTTTTCCCAAAGGCTTATCAATTAAAGGTTGCATTGACCAAGGCCACTACCGAAGGCTCTTTTCCCTCTTCCATCTTATAGGAGATATAAAGGTCTTTTTTGCCCGTAGTTTTTTCATTTAGCTGTAATATGGCTGCTCCTCCAGGTTGCGTGGGTTGTGGCTGTGACATACTTCCTGATGCGATTACCGGACCATTCGCATCATCTAAACGAATTTCAAAATCATAACCTGCTTTCGGAGCTTCTTGCCACCCTAGGGTCATCATAACCGATTGCACCCCGGTCAAATCAATTTCCTCCAACAGAAGTCCACCCTCAGCTGCAGTGAGCAATTGTAGATCCATTCCATTGAATTGAACGGCTTGCATGCCTTCTGTTTTGGTTTTCTCAGGAAACGTTACCGTATTGCTTGACAATGCTATGGATTTTGAACCTGTTAGCGGGATAGCTCCTTCGGCCCCGACATCGGTATAGCTTGCCGTTATGACCATCATCTGGCCTGGATTGGCCTCTGCCTTTATGCTTCCCTTTGTAGGCAACGATTGTTTTTCTGAACCATCATCCACTAAAGACAAAATATACGTTGCTATTTGTCTTGACTCGTCAGAAGTCACATTAGGATGCGCAGGCATCATAACTTCTCCCCAAACCCCGCCGCCACCTTCGACGATTTTCTTTTGCAGATACCCCAAGGCATCTTTTTGGCCCTTATATTTTTTAGCAACCTCCAAATAATTTGGTCCGATGGAAGCTTCTGCTTCTTTGTGACATGTTTTGCAATCCATTGCTTGGGCCAAGGCTTTACCCGTAACTGCAGCCGAAACTTGTTGGTGGCCTAGTGACATGGCTGCCTTGTCCAACCCTTCCAAATAATCGACACTCACATAGATGTCTTTTTCATTGATGCTTTGGTCTTTATCTGAATCGGTTACTGAAACCTCATAGGCAACTTCTTGACCGGGTACGAAAAAAGAGGAATTTCCCCCTACCAAATCAATCGTAACTTCAGGCCTGCTGTTGCCCGCGACCACCATGACCGATTCGCTTTTGGCAGTTTCACCCCCATCATCACTTACGCTTACAGAAATACGGTAATCGCCCGCCTCATCGTAGGTATAGCTTATTTCCGGAGTAGTCGTTTCTTTGGTTTCGCCATTCCCAAAATCCCATACGTAACGCATGGTATCCTTTTCGCGATCGCGGGCCTCCACCTTTGCGACAATCTGCAAAGGTAACTGACCCGAGGTCTTATCGACGACCATATGATCAATAAGTGGCGGCCTGTTTCCGCCGTTAAACTCAATATACCCCAGGCCAGAATCATCATTTTTGGTAAACCAACCACTACCGTATTCCAATAGATAAATCTTACCGTTGGGGCCAACCTCCATATCCATAAGATTGTTCACTTTAATATCTGAGGCAAAAGGTTCCATTTTATTGAAACTACCATCTTCATTCAAATGAACGGCCATCATCCAGCCACGCATCCATTCATAGATAATGACCTTACCATCATAATAACTAGGCAATTTTTCAGTACCTAAGTAAAGGTCTGAGTAATACGTTGGTCCAGCCATGGCATTTCGACCTCCAGAACCTACCTGGGGAAAGTCTTGTATCTCGGCATAGGGATAATACACAAATGCCGGTTTAGCCGGGGGAAGCTCTTGAAGCCCCGTATTGTTTCTAGAATCGTTTATGGGTTTCTTGGCATCAAAGGCCCTACCTGATTCCCCGGTTTCATAATCATACGCCCTGTAGGCCTTGTTATCTGCTATGAACATCGGCCATCCAAAATTACCAGGCTCACGGGCTTGGTTCATTTCATCATAACCCCTTGGCCCTCTTGTTTCTAGACTATCAACCCTAGAATCGGGTCCGACATCGCCCCAATACACATAACCCCGTTTAACGTCCACAGAAATACGATACGGATTGCGGTGGCCCATCGTGTAGATTTCGGGACGTGTTTTTTCGGTACCTACGGGAAATAAGTTACCTTTTGGGATATCATAACTGCCATCTTCATTCACTTTGATACGCAATATTTTGCCCCTTAAATCATTGGTGTTGGCAGAAGACCTGCGCGCGTCGAATTGTCGGTGGCCGGGCACATCATTTAGTGGGGCATAACCGTTATTGACATATTTGACCTCTTTCTCGTTAAAAGGAGTTGAATTGTCACCTGTAGAGAGGTATAATAATTTCTCAGGTCCGAAAGCTATAGAGCCCCCGGTATGGCAACAAATTTCACGCTGACTGCCGACTTCTAAAATGATTTGTTCCGAAGCCATGTCAAAAGTATCATTGGTGAACTTAAACCGTGATAACCGATTGATTTCGGCATCTCCAGTTGGGGCATAATACACATATATCCAATTGTTCGTTTCAAAATCAGGGTCTTTTTGAAGCCCCATTAAGCCTTCTTCAGCATTTACGCCTGGGGTTTTCAGGGTTTTATGATATACATCAAATTTCGCGACTTCGGTCAGTTCTTTCGTAGCATCCTTATAAAGCAAGACCTCTCCCCTTCTTTGGGCAATCAATACATCACTATTCGGCAAAACCGTCATCTCAGTGGGTTCAAAAAGCTGCCCATCAACCAAGGTCACTTTAGAAAACCGATCTACCTCTGGTGGAATTTGGGATGTTACCAGACCATAATCCAATTCAGTATTGGCTCCAATGGCATATTGAATTCCGCCCAACAAATGTTTTAGAAATAACTCTTCTTGAAAACTTTCATCGGTATGGCCTGCACCTGTGTAAAATGCGCGTCCCCCATCAAAATCATGATACCACGCTATGGGATGGAAACTTCCATTCTCCCCACCTTCATAGGTAGACTCATCCAAGGTCATCAATACATTGACATCTTCATTGATATTCTTGTAATTATAGAGTTCATCTGTTCGGTGCCAAATAGAATCAGTAAAGAATTCAGTGGCCCCGAAATTTTTATCCTTTATGATAAAGTCTGCTTCGGGAGTCCCCGATGGATGGCTTAGAAATTGGGCGCCGACCAATTTATTATACCATCCCCAATCGTATTCGGTATCTGCCGCGGCATGTATGCCTACAAAACCGCCTCCCGCTTGTATATATCGCTCAAAAGCGGCCTCTTGATAATGGTCGAGAATATTGCCCGTGGTACTTAGAAAAATAATGGTTGAATACTGTTTTAGATCCTCATCGTTGAAAAAGGCAGCATTTCGGGTCGTATCCACTACAAATCCATTTTCCTTTCCTAGTTTTTGGATTGCGGCAATACCTGCAGGAATTGAAGCGTGTTTAAACCCCATGGTCTTTGAAAAAACCAATACTTTTGGTTCTCCGGAACGTTTTTTATC
Organism: Croceitalea sp. MTPC5; assembly: GCF_036985505.1. Lineage (NCBI taxonomy): Bacteria > Pseudomonadati > Bacteroidota > Flavobacteriia > Flavobacteriales > Flavobacteriaceae > Croceitalea > Croceitalea sp. MTPC5. The sequence goes on along the minus strand of NZ_BTGQ01000001.1, from coordinate 164,229 downwards.
ACAGCTATTTAGTAGGATCAAAAATGAAATCAAGGTAAGGGCGGTGGTAAACAGTTTTTTCATTGGTAGTAGAATTGATAGTACTCAAAGCTATCAATTAATCTTGATATTTTAGAACTGTTCTTAACTTTATGACAAGGTTCGACATATGACACAAATTACAGCACACTATTTTGAGAACGATTCAGCCTGGCGAAAATGGTTGCATGAAAACCATGCAACCTCAAAAGGAATCTATCTTATTTTCTACAAGGTTGACCATCAAATGCCCAGTATGCGATGGGAAGAGGCAGTGCGGGTCGCACTTTGCTATGGTTGGATAGATAGCACGGTGAAAAGTCTGGGAGATGGCAAACGCAGACAATACTTTTGCCCACGAAAAGCTAAAAGCGTTTGGAGTAAGGTAAACAAAGACCATTTGATTGAATTGGAAAAAGCAGGACTTATTCACGAAAGTGGATTCCATGCAATCAAAATAGCCAAGGAAAATGGTTCGTGGGCTGCTTTGGATGATGTTGAGAATGGAATCATACCGAAAGACCTACAAGAGGCTTTTGATCAAAGCCCCAAGGCCTACGACAATTATCAAAGTTTTACCAGAGGTCAACGAAAAAGCTATCTATACTGGCTAAATCAGGCCAAACGGGAAGCGACCCGTCAGAAGCGAATTGCAGAAATTATAAAGCTTTGTGCGCAGGGCGTAAAATCACGGAGTACTTTTTAAGGTTATTCCACTTCTTTTAAAAGCTCTGCTATAGAACGTTCCAATTGCTGGTCAATACCTTTATCAATGACATCGGGCATGTTTTTTACTTGAATCATTGGTGCTGTCTGATTGTTCTCCATCCACTCCCCTGCTTTATTCCTGGCACTAACGGGAACAACCCCCCATCTACCGCCATCAGGCAACCGTTCCCAACCCGCAAAACTACAGGTACCCGGTACGGGCATACCTACCGTTTTACCTATTTTTAAATCCGTATAGCCACTGGCAAAACAATGTCCATCACTGTACATGGATTCATTGAATATGGCAAGGGTGGGTTTCGTCCATCGCGATGTGGGTTCGCCACCAACTTGACGATCTTCCGTTTCGTAGGTAATAAAAGATTCCCCGGTAAAAAACATCGCCAAGTCGGCAACTAAATCACCACCCCCATTGAAACGGGTGTCTACGATGACCGCTTTCTTATCGGCAAATTTGCCCAACATTTGTTCGTAGATGTTACGATATGGGCCATCACTCATCCCTGGTATATGCACATACCCCAGTTGTCCATTACTCTTTGCAGCTACCTCTTTTTCATTCTGTTTTACCCAACGTTTGTACAATAACCTATTCTCTTGTCTTAGGGTAATGGGTTTTACCGTAATTTGTTGTCTTTTTTGGGTTTTGGGATCTACAATGTCAAGTAATGTAAATTGATCGGTCAAACGATTTAAATATTTCGCCCAGTCGGAATCAGCAAGTATCGTTTCACCATTTATTTTTTCAATGATACTGCCCTGAGTAATTGAAAATGCAGCCTTATCTAAAGGTCCACCTTTTATGATTTCGGCTATTTTGATTCCATTACCGGTATGCGTGTAGTCAGTAAATATACCTAAACTGGCAGTGGCATCCCCATTGGGGATATTCGTATTAAACCTACCTCCCGCATGACTTACATTCAATTCCCCCAATAGTTCAGATACCATTTCCGCGAACTCATACGAATTTCCTAAGTGCGGAATGTATTTTTCATATTCTTTACGCAACATTTCCCAATCTTGACCGTGAAAATTTGAATGATAGAAAATGGCATTGGTTCGCAACCATACGTGTTCGAACATATGCTGTCTTTCGGCATCGGTATCCAACTGCATTTCAGATTTCATTTTAACGGGCTTGGTCGATGCCCCACCCAAATCAACTTTTGAAATGGTACCATCCTTTAATAAAAACAGGTTTTCTTGCTTTGCGTCCCACTGTAAACTTGCCCTTCTCGCGCCAAGGGAAATAAGCATTTTGGTCTTTTTAGTGCGCAATTCGGTCTCCCAAAGGTTCATGTTTTTTTCAAAACGTGCGAGATAGTAAAGCTTTTCGCCATCTTTTGATAATACGGCATCACCAAGGCTAGAAGAGTGTATGGTCAATCGGGCTTTACGCTCGTTTACATCATCCCAATCAAATTGTAACGGTTTAATTTTGGTTTCTTCTTCTTTATCGGCGTTCTTTTTCTTTTTTGAAGCAGCGTCATCTTCAACTTTCTTTTCATCATTTTTTTCCTCCAAAAGCTTCTTCAAATCAAAGTCTTCTTTGGTCATGTTGAATTTATCCCAACTTTCTTGGGTCAAAAACATACTATACACATCGCCCTGAGTTCTACCACTTGTGGCGTAACTTTTGAGTCCGTCACGATTGCTGAACCATAGAATCTGCTCTCCTCCATTGACCCATTTTGGCAGGTAATCGTAATAGCCACTTTGGGTAAGGTTCATTTTTTTGGTTCCATCGGCAGACATTACTAAAATCTCACCGTTACTAAGTGTAGCTCCCCATCCTATTACCAACCATTTGCTATCGGGGCTCCATTTAAAATATTTGTCACCGTCTTGAAAATGATACAATTCTTCAGGTGTCAACATGGTTATTTCCTCCTTGGTTTTCAGATTCAAAACTTTGAGGGTCCTTCGATCTTCGATGAAAGCCATATATGTTCCATCCGCCGAAAACTCGGGCAAGTAACAGTCCACATCTTTTTGCAATAGCACCTCTTCCTTCAATAAGGTGGCAGCAAAAAAGTAAGGCTCTTCACTTCGAACCTTTGAGGTTTGATAGATTCGCCACTTGCCTTCACGTTCACTGGCATAGGCAACTTTTTTTCCATCTGGGGTAAAACGAACAAAACGCTCTTGCTCAGGGGTATTGGTCAAGCGTTTTGTCAATCCGCCCTCAACCGCGGTCACAAATACCTCACCCCTAGCGATAAAGGCGATTTCTTTTCCGTTTGGCGAAATGGCCATTTCACGTACCCCTGCGTTAATCGAAATGTATTGGTCGGTATTTGCTCCGTTCTGCGTTCTAACAATGATTTCAACTTTTTGCGGCGTTGCCCCGTCCACCATGGTGTAGATTTCACCATCGTAACCAAAGGCCAATGTTCCATTTCCATACGATAGGGAGCGTACGGGATGGGTCTTTAATGTGGTCAGTTGCTGATTCTGTGAAGGATTGTCCAAAGCAAAGCGATGCACATTGAAATTACCACTTTCCTCACTTAGATAATACACCGTTTTTTCATCTTTGGATAAGACTGGATTTCTATCCTCACCTTTGAAAGAGGTCAACATACGATGCTTGTCCTGTGTTTTGTCGTAAAGCCAAATATCACGGGTGATGGAAGAAACATGGTGCTTTCTAAATTCATTTTCATACCCTTTTTTATCGTGATACAGCAGAAAGCTGCCGTCAGCACTTACCTGAACGTCTTGCGCGGGAACGGTTAAGACTTGACCTACACCACCAACATTTGAGGCCACTTCATACAGTTCGGGCTGCGCGCTTGTCGGATATTGCCTATGGGCAACGGCATCTTGACGGACGGCACCAAAAAGCACGGTGGCATCATCATGTGCAAAGGTGTAGGGCACCTCATCGGTACTATGAAATGTCAAGCGTTGGGCCTCACCGCCCAAAGCATCCATTACAAAGACATCAAAATTACCGTACCGATCTGAGGCAAAAGCAATACGTTTACCGTCTTTGCTCCAAACCGCTTTATAATCGTGTGCTTTATGAAACGTAAGCTGTGTAGCCGTGCCACCGGCAGTAGCTACCCGAAATAGATTTCCTTTGTAGGTGAAGACAATAGCAGAACCGTCGGGAGAGATTGAAGGGTACCGTGCCCATTTTGGATTGGTTTGGCTTATTAAAAAAGTGGTAAATAGAAGGGATAGCGCGAATGCAAGACTTCTCATGCGTTTCTGGTTTGATTTAGCCCTGAAAGATAGTGAAAAGAGGGATTGTTCACTACTATTCTTTTCGCTTATTAGGGCTTTCAAACAACCTATAATAGACGAATGCCGCCAAGGCGCCTACGGCTGAAAACCCGGTAAGCATCCAGAAAACATATTGATAACCCTGCACTCCAGGATAAGTATCTAAAAAATAACCATAAGCCGGTCCTGCAAAAATATCAGGGGTGTATCCGACCAAAGAAATCAAGCCTACTGCAGTACCGGTAAGTACAAGCGGAATCTTCCCTTTTTTCATAACCCCGAAATACAGGGCACGAGCGGCATATACCCCTAAAGCAATCAAAACCACCGCCATAAAAAATAATAAGGTCGTTGAAGGTACTATCAAACCCGAGCTAAACAAGACTCCGGCTGCAATACATAAAATCAAGCTCAGAAAAAGCCAAAAAGTGATTTTAAAGCGGTCAACCACAAAACCTACCAGTAATCCGGTAGTTGGTCGTAAAAACTGTAAAAAGGTACCTACCTGTGCCGCTTTGACTTGGTCATATAACATGACCTCATTTGCGAACTGTGAGACTACGTCAGTAATCTTGTAGCCCACATAGGCACATAAAATAATGACCATTAACAACCAAACAGCGGGTAGTTTGAGTACTTCTTTGACTTCGGTTACCGAAATGCGTTCAATCAAGATCTCTTTTTCATCGACACCCGATTTCATGAAGAACCACACGAAAACCCCAATAAGCACAATTATGGCCATCGCGGTATAAATGACATAGGCAAAGGCTTCTTGACTTTCCAATAAAGAGGATTCCTGAACTTGTTCCCCAACAAAAAGCGAGAAAATAAATACCCCGAGCAATCCAAATAAAAAGCCAGTGAGCCCCCTTCCGCCATCCAAAAAGCCAAAGGCCCTACCTTGTGAATTATTACCACCCCAGACCCTAGTCGCTTTTATCATGGGCGCCCAAAACAAAAAAATGGTGGTAAACCCCCAATATCCGTATAAAACCTGCAGTGTAATTACATCAGGATAAATAGCAAACAAAAGCCCTCCCAAGGCAGTCATCCATAATGCAATGGCAATCAGTTTTCTTGGTGGAAACTTATCAGCTAAAGGGCCACCCATCAAATATGAGGGTACCGCCACTAGGCCATAAATCGAAAAGCAAAGTCCTAGCTGTACATTATCCAAATCAAAGACCGCTAGAACCGTCGGTCTAAAAATACGGGGTAGTACAAAAGGAAGTATAAATACTGCCTCGCCCGCTAAAATCAATAGTAAGAGATAATACCAAGAAGGTGTCTTCATAATTTCATCATCGGTCTTTGGGATCTACATTGACATTCTTTTTCTTCAATGCCTTGAAGCTTGTCATATCTACGGGCTTGTATACCCGATTTCCTTTTGGTGGATTTTTAACCAATTGGTTTTGCGGCCGTACGGGTCTTTTTTCAAAACCACCACCACAATTGGGGCACACGTTTTCAAGAAGTTCCGTGACGCATTCTACGCAAAAAGTACATTCATAGGTGCATATCATGGCCTCTTGGCTATCAGGCGGTAACGGTTTGTCACAATTTTCGCAGGTCGGTCGTAATTCGAGCATCGAAACGATTTATGCCCTAAAGGTAACGATATCCCTTTTTAAATTATCGACCATGGTTACAATACCTTGCCCTTATTTGAATCAGTCCTTTTTTATAAAACCCGTTGTATCCATATGGCGCCCCGACCTTAATAACCCTATAATGATGCATAGCAACATCAGATCAACTACTTAAATTAAGTTTATATCTTATAAATTTAACGTTACTTTTGTGTTAGGTTTTTAAGAATACTTTTGGCCAGCGTGTTCTCGTTCCCACATTGTTCTTAAAACGATGGCAATGTCAAAATTACCTAAAGAAAATCGTTTTTTAGATCTATCTGATTACGGCAGACCTGCTGCAAGTGTTATTGCCAAAGCACTTCAGAATACGTCTTTTACCCCAATACACGTGACCTTATTGTTCGTGGTTTGCGGTTTTGTAGCCATTTATTGTATACTTCATGAAAATTATTGGGCTACCACTTTGTTTTTAATTTTAAAATCAATTTTAGATGCCGCTGATGGCGAGTTGGCGCGACTTAAAAATACGCCCTCCTATACGGGTAGGTATTTGGATTCCATTTCAGATAGTGTCTTAAACCTCTTGATTCTAATAACTATTTGGTACAGTACCAACGGCTCTTTGCTTTATACTTTCCTCGCATTCTTCGGAATTCAACTGCAAGGCACCCTGTATAACTACTATTATGTCATTCTGAGAAATAAGTATAATGGCGATACCACTAGTCGTATTTTTGAAAAAGAAACCCCAATCGCCCTTAAAGGTGAAAAGCAACGCGACGTGGACATCCTTTTTTCCTTATATCGTTTGCTCTACGGGGTTTTTGACAAGATTATCTATCGTTTGGATAAAAAAGCCGTTGAGAGCACCCATCTTCCCAATTGGTTCATGACTGCTGTTTCTACCTTCGGATTGGGCTTTCAATTACTCATCATAGGTATCATGTTAGTAATGGGATTAAGGGAATATATCATCCCCTTCTTTATTACCTACTCTATTTTCATTTTCATTTTTATTGGTGTCAGAAAGTTTCTCAATGAAGAATAATTGCTTTGTTTTCAAGTCATTTTTAAATCAACCGATACGTTTATTTTTAACGGTCTTGGGTAGTTTTCTTTTCATAGGATGCCCACCGTTACCGGAAAAAAGTGATATCCGAATTAAAAATGTCAACCTCATCGATATCACTACCGGTGAAGTTGAAAAGCGGGATATTTTCATTTCAGAAGGACGGATTACAAAAATCAGTGGCGGTGACAGTACGAATGTATACCGTGGAGCCGAAGTCAGCATCAATGCCAAAGGCAAATATGCTTTACCGGGGTTTTGGGACAATCATGTTCATTTTCGTGGAGGGGATTCGTTGATTTCCGATAATAAAAACCTATTGAAATTATTTATCGTAAATGGAATAACAACAGTTCGCGATGCAGGGGGCGATTTAACGCCACAGATTATGGAATGGAAGACTGCAATTGAAGAAGGCCACCTTTTAGGACCTACTATTTTTACCTCAGGACCAAAATTGGATGGGCCAAACGCAACTTGGGCAGGTTCCCTGGTCGTCGAAAACGAAATGGATATTGCCCATGCCCTTGATTCTTTAGGGCGCATACCCGCTGACTACGTAAAACTGTATGATAGCCGAATCAGTGCAGAAGCCTATCTAAAAACGATTATAGAAGCTGAAAAGCAGGGTATCATCAGTTCAGGACATATGCCGTTCACCGTAGAACTACATGATGCCATAGATGCCGGAATCGATGGTATAGAACACCTTTATTATATCATGAAAGGATGTTCTGGCAAAGAAGCTGAAATCACCGAGAAACTACGAAAAAAGGAAATCGGTTTTTGGGATGCCATGCCCGTACTTCAAACGTCCTATAATGATTCGGTTGCGGCAAAGACTTTTGCCAGAATGAAAGCTAATAGGGTATATTCGATACCGACCTTACATATTGGCCGGATATTAAGTTATTTGGATGAAGTGGACCATAGTCAAGATGACTACTTGAAATACATGGGCAGCGGTATTATCAAAACCTACGAAGGGCGAATCAACAGGGTCAAGAATTCGACCCCAGAAGCCATTCAAAACCGAAAAGAGCTGGATGCCTTTTTCGGTCAATTGGCCAAGACCATGTCAGATGCCGGGGTTTCACTATTGGCTGGTTCAGATAGTGGGGCATTCAACTCACACACCTATCCGGGAATTTCGCTTCATAACGAATTGGCGGCCATGGTAGCCGTGGGTATATCCCCCTTAAAAGCCTTACAGAATTCCGCCTATAATGGTGCTTCATTTTTGAAAAAAGATGCAGACTATGGTCAACTGGCCGAAGGGAAAATTGCGGATATCGTTCTACTCAATGGCAATCCGTTGAAAGATATTACACAGACCCAAAATTTAAGCCATGTCATTAAAGGCAATCAAGTTATGAATGAAAAGGACTTGAAAGCGCTGTTGGCTTCGGCATTGAACCAAAAATAGTATTAAAGGCGCCCTTTTTTCATTGCTTTTCCTATTTCCCCCCAAGTGATGGGCCGAATGTTATTTGCGACCAATTTTGACCTATTCGCCTCATTGGTAAAAAAATCAAAATCAATCTGTCGCCATGCCGAGCCAAAATTTGGATGGTCAACAGTAATACCTTTCATTTCATGATCATCAAAAGCGGGATGGATCAAAATTATATTCAAACCACAAACCAGATTCTCAAAAACCTCAGCGTAATAATCGTTCAACCCCGCAGACTTGAAACGTTCAAAGGTTCCATAGTAAACCTGGTCAACCAAAAAGTCACTCTCTTGAATGTATTTTTCAGGATCAAGACCCCCCATTTCAAGCAACTGTCCGTTTATCATTACAGGTAGTCCATACTTTTCACCAAGCTTTTTATATACCTCAAAAAAATCGTGACGTGCACCCACACTATACATATGTGAATCAAGATGGGTTGGGCGTAACCCCATTCGAAGTGCGCCCTGAATTTGGGCATTAAGCTCTTTTTCAACATCTTCAATAGTCGCATTCATTGCGAGCATTTCCCTTTTTTTAAAGAAATGGCCGTTTTCGTCCACTAGACTAGGTATTTCGGTAGCAGGTAACATAGGCCCGAATTTATAATACTGCCACTCACAAGTGAGTGTCAAATGGACTCCATAATCATATCTGGGGTTGTTTTTGGCAAAAACGGCCATTTCGTAAAACCAGGGGCAGGGCACCATAATGCTGTACGAGTTGACCATTCCAAATTGCAAGGTTTGAATAGTAGCCCTGTTTTCGGAATGTGAAAGGCCCGCATCGTCGCCATGTATCATCACTAATTTGGTGTCTTTGACAAATCCTAAACGTTGTGCCAGGTTCATTTTATATTGTTTTTCCTTTTAGGGCGATGTCCATCGTCCACCAATAAAAATCAGCGCCATTAAGTCTATAAAAGGGATTTCTGGCCTGTTTCATGGCCAAAACATCCCAGTGCCCTAAATAGACCCATTCCCAAGTTCCGAATAGCGACCATTGTATCCTTTTTTTTATTTTTTCCTGTTCTGCCAATGAAAACCCTAATTTCTTCAGTCGCACCCTATTTTCTTCCAATACGGCAGCTTCAATTTCAGTATCTAAAAAAGTTTCGCAGAACAATTTCCACACATCGATCTTTTTCGATTCAAGAATGTTGTGCTTTTCAGCAAAATCCCTAATTGTTGACTTGTCGTCATGATTGAAGAAAATGACTTCCCCATCATCAATTTCCATGGAATACGGAAAAGTAGTAAAATCCACTTCCTTGATCCTATCTAAGGTCAATACCTTGTTCTTACGCAATGAACTAAAATAGAATTCGTAATAGTCGAATACGATTCGGTCTTCATGAATGTGGTATGTACTGTATTTCATTCTGCCCAAATCAAGTAGTCCATATTTTCAAATGTTCAAAATTACTGATACAAAACATACCTTGGTGGAACAAGTCCGTTAAGTCTCATATACACTACCATTTGGGCTCTGTGATGGGTAATATGGTCAGCTAGTAGCATGAAAATTTGACGTTTCGTTCTATCGAGTCCAAAATAGTCTAACCTGTCCTCAAATTGACTCGTGTCAAATTTTTGAAGCAATGTAATGGTATCATCAAAAGTCTTCGTAATGATGGTAATCATCTCTTCTTTAGATTTGTTCGTGACCTTGTACACTTTGTCAGTACTCCAATTTCGGGCTTCACGTCCGTTTAACAATGACTGACTATGCCAATCCATCGCAAACCCCACATGCATCAAATTTTCGGCAAATGATAACGATTCTGGTGACGCTTTAAAGTTGTATTTCGCCTCAGGCATCATTTCGGCTACAAGAAGTACATACTTTTTTGAGTTTTCCAATCTTTCCAAGTACTGCTCAATAAAAGCATCTTTTTGGGCAACAAGGGTATTTGCACATAGGAAACCCAAAACGGTCAAGATTAGAATTAGAGTATGTTTTTGAATTTTCATTTATTAAGGTTTTGGATTTTCATTGCGTCTGGTCTAAATCAATTGCAACTATTTTGGATCACATTACTTTCCTATTTTTTGGTAGTGTTACAAGTTGTTCTTCTTTTTCAATATTACCCTGGCTACTTCTTTAGCTTCATCCGTAAATTTTGAGTTAACGTCTGCAATATCCTTCAATTGCCTTGCAGTCTTACTTTTAAATTTGGATTCAAATGAATTCATCAAATCTTTGTCTAAAACCTTTTTTTGCTTTCCATTTTTCTCAGGAAAGAACTTATTGATTTGATTTTTACTTAAGGCGAAAAACAGAATCAAAAGACCCACATAAACTGGATTAATCCCAAATTGTACAAACCCGACCCTATAGGTTTTATAATAGAAATCAAGCACCCCGAATATGCCTAGTGTAAGAACTATTGCAAAGAAAATGAAATAGACTTTCTTTTTTTTGAAATATAAGCTTGTCGCTATTATTAAAGATATAATTGCAATGTATTGCCGGTAACCAAATACAAAGTTTGATGTCAAACAAACTCCAAATCCAATCAAAAGAATCAAAATAGATACTACTAGGGGTATGATGTCTAATTTTAGATTTTTCATAAATATGTCAGTACAATTTCCTCATTTTTATAAGAAACTATTAGTTCTTATCAACCATTATATATCCTTTAGCTTTGTAATTTACGTAATCTGAAATAGACAATGAACAGCGAACAAAACTATTGGTCCAAACGCTATAAAGAAGAACGAACCGGTTGGGATATCGGGTATCCCTCAACACCCTTGAAGACCTATATCGACCAACTTACCGATACCTCCTTAAAAATTTTAATTCCCGGTGCGGGCAATGCCTATGAGGCCGAATACCTCTGGGAGCAGGGTTTCACCGATGTGTTTGTGTTGGATGTCTCGCCAATACCCTTAAAAGCCTTTCAAGAGCGTAATCCAGATTTTCCGAAAACACAGTTGCTGCAAGAAGATTTCTTCCAACATCAAGACCAATACGACCTTATTTTAGAACAAACGTTCTTCTGTTCGTTTGTACCTACTGCTAAAAATCGGTTCGCCTATGCCCAACATATGGCCTCACTTTTAAAACCTACAGGAAAACTGGTTGGGGTCTGGTTCGATTTTCCATTGACCGATGATATGGAAAAACGTCCTTTCGGCGGTGACAAAGAATTATATTTAAAGTATCTGACAAGGCATTTGAACATGCTTGTTTTTGAACCCTGTAACAATTCAATAGGCCCAAGAAAAGGGAAAGAGCTCTTTGGTATTTTTAAACAGCAGTCTGGTTACCGTTAAGCGGTTTTTCTAATTATCGCACAAACACTTCGGTTGTGTAGTCCATAAAATGCCAACATCAGTTTACCGGTTAAATTTTGAAAACGATAAAATAAGAAGCCCCTCAGTGATTTCCTTGAGGGGCCTTTCTTTGTTTTTATTGGAAAGTAATCAATCTTCCAAGCGTTCAAATGACCATTGTTGATTCGTCCTTCCATGAAATGGCCATGTAATGATCGTGGTACCAAATGAATTTCGACGCCCGAATACATCCAAGTATCTATTATCACCAAGATTCCTTAAATAAAAGTACCCCTCTTGCGCACCGGGTTCGATGACCCATTGTTGGTCCGCTTCACTTCCAAACTGCCATTGTTCAACGTTGGTATTTCTACTGGCAACGGCTTTATTTGAAAAATTTGAGGTTAGTACATAGGCCCCGGAATCAAGCACTTCAAGATGCCATTCCTCATTTTCCGTATCGCCAGTTCTGGTACGTTGGTCAATATTGATTCCGTCATCAGTCGAAAGACTGGACAAGCCCATGGCACGACCACTATTTCTGGCCCTTATAATATAGTTCCCTTCTGGTATGACCAAGCTTTCTTGGGTACGGATTTTATTGATGATCTGTAAGCCTCTGGTACCGGAAGCCGCGAATATAAAATCCCCATCGGTGGCCACGTAATTTATAGAGCCATTTAATTCGACAACACCCATTAGATCTATGATATCGTTCTTGACCCTAATGGCCAAGCCGGCTCCCCCGTTTGCTAAAAGGGTCACATTACCTTCAACATCAACGGCATTGGTGACCTTATCCGCCGCTATGACATTATCTGGATCAATGAGAATTGGTAGTCGTTCTTCTAAGGTTGCCGTATCCAAATCAAATATGGCGGCCCCATTATTACCTTCGGCAACAATCAGTTTATTATCCGAAATAGCTATGGTACGTTTGGCGCCAGCGACAAAGTCTGTTCGTGTACCAATCTGTGAAACTTCATTTAAGTCGGTATCGAGGATCCGAACCCCTGCACCACCGTCCAAAACCGCAATCTTATTATTTGAGGATGCTACCCAACGTAAATCATCGTAAGCAACTTCATTGGTCTTTACAAAGCTATCGGCATCATATTTCGCGATAACCCCTTCAACGCCACTAGAGACATAAAAGGAATTCCCCAATCGTGTTATGCCGGTTGCCGTTTGACCTTCTTGGTAAACATAGTTGATGTCGTTTAGATCTATACTACCATTATTAACGCCGATCTTTGCGATAAATGATTCACCAGTAGCTTCTAGAACCCTTTCCGTATTTACACCTCCGATAACATACAAATAACCATTGTCGTGTAAGACTACATTAGCATCCCTATCATAAAGGTACATTCTCGAGGTAAGAACCGGCACCAACGGATCACTCAAGTCGATGACGTCTACGGCACCCGCATAAACTTCGCCCACGGTGTTGTACGAAACATAAGCAAAATTACCATCTACATCTATATGTGTCGCGCCAAGATTCGTATTGCCGTCAAAACTCGGACTTTGCACTTGACCGACTAAATTGAGATGGAAATCGCTACTGGCATTTGAAGTACTTGTATTATTCTTGGATGCCCTTTCCACGCCGGAACGGTTTAAACCATAAAAACGGTTCTTTTCTATGATTTCGTTGTCGTATTCTTCATGCTCAAAGTAGATTTCCAAAATACCATTCGATTCCATTGAAACCGAATTTAAGAGCGTAGTGTTATTTTCTTCGAGGATTAAAGCTTTTCCTTGGCTTTGTAAATCAAAAACCGTTGTCTCATCAGAACAACCGATTGCCAATAATACAACCACAACAGCTATAACGTAGTAGTTCTTCATACTTCAGTAGGTTAAAGATTAATTTGGTCAACACACAACCCTTTATTTACCCATTTATTGCATTGGGGTTTCATTTTTCGATAAAATTCTAAGTATCAATGCAGTTCATCGATAAAATTCGTTAACAACCTTTTAAGAATTGTGGTTGCTCATTTCTTTATCTTTAGGCGACTAATTTCCAACTGACACTTAAAATGAAAAAATTACTTTCCTTTTTGGTGCTTTTAGCATCGACAACCTTATTTGCGCAAGAATTTACCATGGATTTGGTTCAAGACCTAAAGCCCCGAAATATAGGCCCAGGAGGAATGAGTGGCCGTGTTACGGCCATCGATGTGGTGACTGGGAATCCTGACGTGATGTATGTGGGCACCGCTTCTGGAGGTCTTTGGAAATCTACCTCTGGAGGTATCAAATGGGAACCCATATTTGATAAGGAAGTGACCGCCTCCATCGGTGCCGTTGCGATTCAACAATCAAATCCCTCGGTTATTTGGGTAGGTACGGGAGAAGGTAACCCCAGAAATAGTCTAAATGGTGGTTATGGAATCTACAAATCACTGGATGGCGGTAAGACCTGGAAAAGCATGGGCCTCGAAAAGACCCGTCATATCCATAGGGTCATCATTGATCCAACAGACCCCAACACCGTTTATGTAGGGGCTATCGGTTCCCCTTGGGGCGAACACCCAGAGCGTGGGGTCTTTAAAACCACGGATGGTGGAAAAACATGGAATAATATCCTTTTTGCCAATAATAAGACGGGAGTCGGCGATATGGTCATGGACCCCAACAACCCCAATAAGCTTATCGTCGGTATGTGGGAGCACAAACGTGACCCATGGTTCTTTAAGTCCGGTGGGCAAGACAGTGGTCTTTATATGACCCACGACGGAGGTGAAAATTGGAAACAACTTACCGATGAAGACGGATTACCAAAAGGGGAGCTTGGTAGGATAGGCATTGCGATTGCAAAGAACAAACCCAATATTGTCTATGCCCTAATAGAAGCAAAAAAGAATGCCTTGTACAAATCAGAGGATGGCGGTTTCAAATGGAAAAAAATCAATGATAAAAATGATATTGGCAACCGGCCATTTTACTATTCTGATATTCATGTAGACCCTGAAAACGAAAATCGTGTGTTCTCTGTATTTACGTATGTCAACGTTTCTGAAGATGGTGGAAAAAACTTTACGCAATTGATGCCGGCATACGGCGTTGACAACGGGGTACATCCTGATCACCATGCATGGTGGATCCATCCTGATAACGGACAATTTATGATGGACGGTAATGATGGGGGTATGAATATTACCAAAGACGGGGGTAAGACCTGGCGCTTTGTGGGCAATATCCCCGTGGCACAGTTCTACCACATCAATGTGGACAATGAATTTCCATATAACGTATATGGCGGTATGCAAGATAACGGCTCATGGAGGGGACCCGCATATGTATGGCGCGCACAGGGCATTCGAAACGACTACTGGCAAGAAATCAGTTTTGGCGACGGATTTGATGTGGTACCCGATGTAGAAGACAGTCGCTACGGTTACAGTATGAGCCAGCAAGGTTTTGTATCCCGTTACGATTGGAAAACGGGCAACAACTATTCGGTACGCCCTACCCCACCCGATGCAGAAACCAAACTACGCTTTAACTGGAATGCGGCCATAGGCCAAGACCCTTTTGATGCCAGTACCGTTTACTTCGGAAGCCAATTCGTACACAAGTCTACCGATAAAGGATTGACCTGGCAGGTCATTTCACTGGATTTGACCACCAATGACCCCGAAAAGCAAAAGCAAAGTGAAAGTGGTGGCCTGACCATGGATGCCACCGGTGCTGAAAACCACTGTACCATTTTGGTTGTAGAGCCCTCAATAGTCGAAAGGGATATGCTATGGGTGGGCACCGATGACGGACGTGTGCATTACACCCAAAACGGGGGTGCCAATTGGACCGAGGTCACGGCGAACATCAAAGGCTTGCCAAAAGGCAGTTGGATTCCACAGATAAAGGCATCCAAAAAAAATAAGGGAGAAGCCCTGTTGGTGGCCAACGATTATCGAAGGTTCAACTATACACCTTACGTGTACCGTACCAAGGACTACGGTAAGACCTGGAATCGAATCGTAGATGGTGCTGACGTAGAGAGCTATGCGCTATCCATCGTTGAAGATGAGGTGAATCCAAACTTGGTGTTCTTGGGTACCGATGATGGGCTTTACATTTCCTTCGACGCCGGAAACCAATGGATAAAATGGACAGAAGGTTTTCCAACGGTTTCCACCAAGGACCTCGCCATACATCCGAGGGAACATGACTTGGTTATTGGAACATTCGGACGAGCGGCTTGGGTTCTGGATGATATCCGCCCCCTACGCGCTTTAGCCGCAAATAAATCCATCCTACAGCAAGACATCAAGCTATTTGAAAGTCCAACAGCATATCAATCGGCATATCAACAGGCGACAGGAAGTCGCTTTGGGGCCGATGCCATCTACAATGGTGAAAACCGAAAGAGAGGTGCCATGCTTACCTACTATCTTAAAGAAGGCAAGAAAGATTCAAAAAAAGACAAGAAGAAGTCTGACGAAAAAGAATCGGAAAACGACAATACCGAAACTGAAAAAGAGCTTACCGGAGTGCAAAAGAAAGACTCGGTACAGTTCGATTTTTATGATGCTGACCGTTTAATCCGAACTTTGAAGTATAAAACACCTGAAAAGGCAGGTTTCCACAGAATTTATTGGGGTATGAATGAGAAAGGCCCTGATAGGCCCGCTCGAAAAATCAGTAAGAAAACCCGTGAAAGAGGTGGAGTTGCCGTTAAACCAGGTACCTATAAAGTAAAGATGAGTTTTGGTGATACCACTGATGAAACCACGATAACCGTAAAGAGCGATCCAAGATTAAATATAGATCCTACTTCAATCAACGAAGTCTACACGTATGGCAAACAGATAGAAAAGCTAACACAAACCGCCGCTGATGCCGTAAAACAATTGGTTCAAAGTAAAGATTTAGCCAATAAATATTCTAAAGAAATGAAAGATTTGGACGAGGATAAATACAAAGACCAAATCAAAGCTTCAAAAGATATCGTAAAAGCCATTGATTCGGTAGTTGCCCTATACTTAGGAAAAGAGGACAAACGTCAGGGTATCACCCGTAATCCCGAGGTGACCGTTATGCAGCGTATCGGTTTGGCAAACAGATATGTCTACACCCGAAAAACAGGAATAACCCAAACCGAAAAAAATCTCATAAAGTATGCAGAAGATGAACTGAAATCAGCTTTAGACAAGACCAATACCTTCTTCAATGGAAAATGGAAACCTTATCGCAAGGCTATCGAAAGTCTTGATCTATCGCCTTTCAAAGAAACCCAGACATTTACGATCAACTAAAGTGTACAACAAGAAAAATATGCTTTACAGTAGGATATTTATGCAATGCAGTCTATGAAAAAAAATCTTCTTCTATGTTTATTGGCTACCATCGCAACGTATGCCCAACAACCAGGTGAAACCGATACCGGTATTTGGTATATGTATTTCGGAACCAACCGTATCTCAGAACGCTGGAGTATTCATACCGAGGCACAGTTTCGATATTACGAGACCTCAAGTAATTTCAATCAATTGTTATTACGGACCGGATTGAATTATCATATCAATGAAAATGCCATCGCGACCGGAGGATATGCTTACATCGACACCGATCCCTCATTTGAGGATTTTGACATCATCTTTGGTGATATTATTACGGATGATAATAGCATACTCGAACATCGTTTGTTCGAACAGTTCATTTTGAAGAATAAAGTCTGGGAATTTTTATTTGAGCATCGCTATCGACTGGAACAACGTTTTATTGAGAATGTGAACCTTAACACCAATGAGACCCAACATCGCGCCCGTTATCGCATTCAAATGACATTGCCCTTGACAAATACGTTTTTCTTGAATTTTTATGATGAGCTTTTCATCAACCTGCAAGATGACCTTTTTGGTCAAAATAGACTATATGGGGCCTTCGGGGTGCATATTACCGACAACAGTAGTCTACAACTGGGGTATTTGCGCAATCAGTTTTCAAATGCTGTTTTTAATCGCTGGCAGATAGGTTTCTTTTTTAATCCCGACCTAAGAAAAAAATCAAAAAAGAAACCATGAACCTCCAAAAAATAAAATTCGAGAACAAAGAAGGACAAACCCTTGTCGGCCGCCTTGAATTTCCGGCAGACAGGCATCCGCATAATTTTGCTTTGTTCGCACATTGTTTTACGTGTACCAAAAACCTATCGGCCGTTAAAAATATCAGCAAGGCATTGACCTCGAATGGATTCGCCGTTTTACGCTTTGATTTTACGGGTTTGGGGGAAAGTGATGGTGATTTTGCGGATACCAATTTTTCAGGTAATGTCAATGATTTGATCGCCGCCGCAGACTACTTGAAAGAAGACTATCAAGCCCCCTCACTATTGATCGGGCATTCATTGGGTGGGGCCGCGGTTATTTTCGCCGCGGGTGAAATTGAGTCCGTAAAAGCCGTTGCCACCGTAGGGGCGCCCTCAAACCCCAAACATGTTCAACATTTATTCAAGAGCGGATTGGAAGAAATCAAGGCAAATGGTGAAGCGGTTGTCAATTTAAGCGGTCGTGATTTTAAGATCAAAAAGCAATTTGTCGATGATCTAGAGACCAAATCGCTTCCTGATACCGCAAAAGCCCTACGCAAACCGTTACTGATCATGCACTCGCCCCAAGATGATATGGTAGGCATTAAAAACGCCGAAGAAATTTATATGGCCGCACACCACCCAAAAAGTTTCGTATCATTGGATGGTGCAGACCATTTACTTTTTGACCGCAAAGACTCCACTTACGTGGGTGAGGTAATCTCAGGATGGGCAAAACGGTACCTACCGATTAAAAAAAAGGTTGAAGAAGGCCTACGTACCAAACATCAGGTCGCTGCAAGTTTAGATGCCCAAGATGGTTTTACAACACAAATGAAAGTGGGCAACCACTACATTATTGCCGATGAGCCAGAAAGTTTTGGAGGCAATGATTTTGGGCCATCACCCTATGAACTGATTTCTGCCGGTCTTTCGGCCTGCACGGTTATGACCATTCAAATGTATGCCAAGCGCAAAGATTGGCCAGTTGATAATGTTGAAGTACATACGTCATACAGTAAAACGCATGCTGAAGACTGCCAAAACTGCGAGGATGACAATGCGAAAATCGATACGTTCCATCGTGAAATAAAGTTTAGCGGTGATTTAAATGCAACACAAAAAGCACGACTTCTTGAAATTGCGGATAGATGTCCAGTACATAGAACATTGCACGATGAAACGCAGGTCATCACCAGCATGGTCGATTAAATGCGCATGTGCAAAATATCAAAATAGCGTATTTCAAGCTCTATGACACCATGTTGCAGGTTTCTAAGCGCCTTTACATAGTCTGTTTGACCTATTTCCCCCAGGGCCTTCATTGCCTTTAGTTTGTGGTAACTTTTACAGAATAACCTACGCTGTTTGCAATAGTTAAAAAAATCCAGATACTTTGATGGTTGTTGAACCAACATAATGGTTTGTGTTTGTGGTTAAATGGTTTTATCCAATTGGGGGAATTTAGATGTATTTCTAACGTAGAATTACCGATAATCGTATTTTTCATACATTTTAACGATAGTGCGGATGAATTTGGTTCTTCGAAGGATTAGGTGTCAACAGTGGTTCGAAATGCTCAAACCGGGTTCAAGGTGAGCGTTCTTCTTCATTAAAACCCTTTTGATGATCTTTGGCGTATAGCGGTAAGCATAGTTTTTTTAAATTTATGGAAACCATGTCACCACAACATGACCATCACTTGAAATTAACAAGGATGACCCTTTACGAAGAAAAGATAAACCACATCAAAAATAGCTGTTATTCCAATGACAAACAGCTGAAAACTGTAATAGCCACACGTAATTTCATTGATGAAAATTTTGACAAAGACCTCAATTTAAACCTTTTATCAGATGTGAGATTTACTTCAAAATACCATTTGCAACGCCTTTTCAAACGATATTATGGGCTCACACCAAAACAGTATATCATTGACAAACGAATTCAGAAGTCAAAGGAATATTTAAAAAATGGACTTAAGGTCACTGAGACCTGTTTCGCCGTTGGGTTCGAAAGTCTAGGTTCGTTCAGCAAATTATTCAAGACCAAAACTGGCAAATCTCCGAGCGAATTTCAAAAAGAGCAAGTTTCGATAAATAAATT
Organism: Croceitalea sp. MTPC5; assembly: GCF_036985505.1. NCBI lineage: Bacteria > Pseudomonadati > Bacteroidota > Flavobacteriia > Flavobacteriales > Flavobacteriaceae > Croceitalea > Croceitalea sp. MTPC5. The sequence continues at coordinate 144,695 of NZ_BTGQ01000001.1, read as the reverse complement.
AAATTCAGAGTACTGAACTTTGGCAAAATGAACAAAATTAACCAAAGATGAAAGTAACACTGATAAGCATTCCCGTTAGGGACCAAGAGAAAGCCGTACAATTTTATACCAAAAAATTAGGCTTTATCATAAAGAAGGATGCGCCATTGGAAGGCGGCCACCGTTGGGTGACCCTAGTTTCAGCAGAGTGGCAAGATGGGCCGGAATTGTTGTTGGAACCAGCACCAAACCACTTTGAGCCTTGCAAGGTCTTTCAAGACGCATTGATGGAAGCGGGAATTCCGTGGACCCAATTTGATGTTGATAATGTTGACGCCGAATATGAAAGACTGGTAGGGCTTGACGTTGAATTCAGTGTGCAACCAACTAAAATGGGAACGGTAAAATTTGCCGTTTTTAATGACACCTGTGGAAATAATATTCAAATCATCGAAACCCTTTAGGCTAAAAACCGTGTCAGGTTACGTTTAAAACATTTCGAGCTACGCATACATCATTGCCCATAAGAACCGATATTTCCCTTAGGCGTATACGTTCAAGAAAACGGGATGTTTGGTTTAGAATTTCCGCTAATTTTGTTTTAAACCAAACTTAAGATGCTTAAAAGCCCTGTCTTTAAAATTACCCTAAACCATATGCTGTCCTTACCCGATGAGATCATCGCACCATTTTTGGCCCAGAATCAAAGAAGGGTAAGGGCCATTGCCACTTTTGAGGGTAAACGGCTTGAATTTTACGGTGCCATACAAAAACGGAATGGCAATCACTACATGATGTTCGGAAAACGCTATCAAAAAGAGTTGGGTATATTCCCCAACGACTTGTTTGAACTTCAGTTTTTTGAGGACACCTCTAAATATGGCGTGGAAGTTCCAGAAGAATTTGAGGCCGTAATGCTTACCGATATTGAGGCATACCAAATTTTTGAAACCCTCACCGATGGTAAAAAGAGGGGGTTGATCTATGCCATTACACGATATAAAAACACCCAGACCAAAATTGATAAGACCCTATTGTTGTGCGAAAATCTAAAAAAAGGAATTCGTGACCCGAGGGAATTGTTTCGATGAATACCTCAAAAGAACAACGCATTTTCCAAATGAAGTTGAAATGCCATGAATTATTCTTTAATTTAGTAAAAACTTAAAACACTAAAAATGAAAAAAATACAATTACTGGCCCTCGCAACCCTTATAACTATGGCGTTTAGTTGTAAACAAGCAAAAAAAGAGGCTGATGCGGCCTCTGAAGGACTTGAAGAAGCTGTAGAGGTGGTAAAGGAAGAAATAGCCGAGGTGACTTCCATAAAATTTCAGCTGGAACCAAAAAGTGATAGCAATGTAAGTGGTGAAGTTACCTTTACCGAAGAAAATGGAAGTGTGGTAATGAATGCCTCTTTATCTGGTCTTACCCCAGGTGAACATGCCATACACATCCACGAGAAGGCAGATTGCTCATCAGCAGATGGCAAATCAACAGGTGGGCATTGGAACCCAACCTTTCAGCCCCATGCGCAATGGGGAGCTGAGGGAGGTTATCATAAAGGGGATATTGGCAACTTTACTGCTGATGCCGAAGGTAATGCCACAAAATCCTTTTCAACTGATGAGTGGTGTATCGGTTGTGGCGATGAGACCAAGAACATTGTTGGTAAGGCCATTATCGTACATCAAGGTGTTGATGACTATACCTCACAACCAAGTGGTGCAGCCGGAGCACGTGTGGCGTGCACGGGAATCATACAGTGACTTAAAAATGAATTTTGACTGTAAAAGCCACCTGGGAAGGTGGCTTTTTAGTTGTAAACCCTATTGGATCCACTTTAAATCAATTCGCCTCGTTTCGCAATACCGCCAAAGGGGAACTTCGTAATACCGTTCTGCTGTTGAACAAACCTATGGACAATACCAGTAGGGTTATCATGGGCAATACGATCACAAATGGTTGCCAAGAAGGCATAAATGCAGTCTCAAATATGAATTGGGCCAATAAAAAACTACTGCAAAATGCTAAAACAAGACCTATACCACTACCTATTAGTCCCAAGTACAGATATTCCAATGCCGCGATTTTTAATAACTGTTTGCTTTTTGCCCCCAACGTACGCAGTAAAACATTTTCTTTTATCCTCTGGTATTTACTGGTTCGTACAGAACCTATCAATACAATGATACCGGTTAGTATACTAAAAAACGCCATAAAATTAATGACCCAGGAAATTTTGTTCAAAATTCCTTCCACCACCGTCAATATTTGGCGTAGGTCAATGACGGAGACCGTTGGAAACTCTTTGACCAACTTTCGTTGTAGTTTGGCCGAGGCGGCAGCGTCGGGCACATTGGTGGTCAAAACATGAAACTGGGGGGCATTTTCAAGTACCCCTTTCGGAAACAGGATTGAAAAATTGATTTGCATTCGTGCCCAGTCAACCGTTCTAATATTGGCCACTACGGTCTCCATTAGAACGCCTTGCACATTGAATATCAGTTTATCGCCAATATCAACTTGGGCATCATTGGCAACATTTTCGGCCAGTGATATGGCAATCGCACTGTTATCGGTACTCGCCTGTGATGGCCAAGAACCTTTTTGCGATGTCTCTGAGTCGATAAGTTCATCGCGATAGGTCACCCTGAACTCATGGTGTAAAATCCATCGATTGATGGTGCTGGTGGAATCTAAAATAATTTCGCGTACCGGCCTATCCTTAATCTGATGCATTCTCATGGTGATGATAGGGATGTTATTCAATACTTCCAATCCAGAAGCCGTAATACGCTTCGCTGCTGCCTCTTTTTCATCGCTTTGTACATCCATCAATATCAAATTCGGAGCTTTTGAGGTACCCGTTATCGAGGTCTTTGCCAAAAGGATATCCTTCGTAAAATACAAGGTGCTTATCAGAAAAGTGCCGACACCTATGGCCAAGATCAAAACGGTTGTTTGATTATTGGGCCTAAAAAGGTTCAAAAGGCTTTGCCGTACCGAAAAATCCCAAGTTTTTGGAAAATATCGTTTAATCAATCGCATGAAGAGCACTGCAATACCCCCCAATATCATGAAAACCAGCATGATGCCCAAAACAAAAAATAAGGCATACCAGCCATCTTTCAATAACCAAAATGCAAAACCATAAACAAAAATCAATATCGCTAAGAGTACCGCGACCCTAGAAATAAGAGACCCCTTAGAACTATCCCCTTGTGCGCGTAATACCTGTAAGGGTGATACAAACCAAGTACCCAACAATGGTGAAAGGGCGAACAAGACCGACATAAGCACGCCCAAGATCAAACCGACACCAATGGCTTGGGGCGCTATATCGATTTCAACATCAAAAGGTAAATAGCCCTGCAACAGCAAAGGAAATAATTGCTGGAGCATCAGCCCTGTCAAGACCCCTATCAATCCCCCTAAAAAACCCATTCCGAAAATTTGGATCAAATAAATGAGAAAAGTCTGTTTTCTTGTGGCACCTATACATTTAAGCACGGCGACGGCACTTAGTTTTTCCTTGATGTAAATATGTACCGAACTCGCAATACCGACGCAACCCAACAATAAAGCTATAAAGGCAACGAGGTTCAAGAACTTACCAAAATTTTCATAACTACGGCCTAAACGTTGTCCCGTCGAAATATGGGTGTCTAAATCCGCATTCTCAACATCTAGCATGGGATCGACCAATCTATCCAATTCTTCCAATTCTTGGTCTGGTTCGGCCACAAAGTAAAAATCATATCCAATGCGACTACCGGTTTGAACAAGTCCGGTTTCCTCGATTTTTTCATAGGGAATCCATATCGGGGGAGCGATGGACGCCCCTACCCCATTCGTGCCGGGTGCGGAAACCAAGGTTCCTGAGATAGGCAAGACCACATTACCAACCTTGATGGAATCTCCGGTCTTTACCCCGAATTGCAACATTAATGTGGCATCGACCAAGGCCCCTCCTTGCTTTTGATAGTTTAAGGCCGCCTCAACGGGTTTTGTTTCCAATTCCCCATAAAAGGGATAGTTATCTTGAATTCCGCGAATACCGGCTAACTTGGTATTACCGCTTTTAGGAAACACTACCATCGATGGAAAGCTAACCGCACTTGCGTCTGCGCCGCCCAATGAATCAATAATCTCGGTTACCCTTGGGGTGGGTGCCTGATTACTGTCAATACGATAATCCGCCCCCATTAAGGCCTTGGACTGTGATGCGATATTACTTTTTAAATTAATGCTAAACGACTGTATGCTGACAACGGCCGCAATACCCAATACTATAGAAGCCATAAAAAGCAATAGGCGTTTGCCACTGGCCCGACTATCACGCCACGCCATTTTCAGCAACCAATCAAAGCTGGCTCTTTCCATCTTCATCACGATTCTGCGGTGATTTTATGCGCCACTATTTTTCCGCCTTTTAGTTGTAGTATCTTTTGTGTTTTCTGGGCAAGCTCTAAATCGTGGGTAACGATGACCAAAGTCGTGCCTGCTTCTTTATTAAGATTGAACAATAATTCGACCACTTTTTCCCCAGTCCCTTCATCTAAATTACCGGTAGGTTCGTCAGCGAACAAAATCGAGGGTTTACTCGAAAAAGCCCTTGCTAGGGCCACACGTTGTTGTTCACCACCTGATAACTGTGAGGGATAATGGTGAAAACGTTCTTCAAGGCCGACCTTGGCCAATAAGTCCATACCTACTTTCGTCGGATTTTTGGCCCCCTGAAGTTCAATAGGCACGATAACGTTTTCCAATGCCGTAAGTGTAGGCAATAATTGAAAGTTTTGAAAAATAAACCCTACTTCGCGATTTCGTAAAAGAGCCAGTTCATCTTCGGTTAAACCAGAAAGTCGCGTGCCACATAACTCAACATAGCCCCTATCTGGTTGGTCTAACCCCGCACAAAGACCCAATAAGGTGGTTTTTCCACTTCCTGAAGGGCCTACAATGGCAAAAGTCTCCCCTTCTTCGATAGTAAAAGAAATAGCATCTAAAACGGTCAATGCCCTTGAACCGCTGGTGTACGTTTTTCCAAGTCCGTCAACGTTTAATATCTTTGACATATAATGTACGATTCCTTAATTTGATTAAACCCGAAAAATAGGTAATTGTATTTGATTTTTACACCCTAGCACCATGCACACCTTCTTAAAGTTTCGTTATTTTTTTTGTTTGGTTTTCTTGTTCTCATGTGCTGATCAACCCAAAAAGGAAACCGAGGACGAAACTGTCGAAAATACTGGGATCGTTAGTGAAGAAAATGTCAAAAAAACGATATTGTTTTTTGGGGATAGCCTTACGGCTGGATACGGAATTGAGGTAGAAGAGGCTTTTCCAGCATTGATACAAAATAGACTGGATTCGTTAAACCTTGATTATGTCACCATAAATTCAGGTTTAAGCGGGGAAACCACTTCGGGAGGATTAAATCGTTTAAACTGGGTGCTGAATCAAGAGGTTGCTATTTTCGTGTTGGAACTTGGCGCCAATGATGGCCTTCGTGGAATTCCACTTGAAAAGACCCGAGAGAATCTGCAAGCCATCATTACTTTGGTAGAAAAGAAAGATCCTGCGATAAAAATTGTTCTAGCAGGTATGCAAATACCCCCAAATATGGGTGCTGAATATACCACGGGGTTTCGTAAAATATTTCCTGAACTAGCTAAAGAGAACGAAATCCCCCTAATTCCATTTCTTTTGGAAGGGGTAGCAGGTATACCCGAATTGAACTTGGAAGACGGCATCCACCCCACCGCAAAGGGACATCAAATCGTTATGGAAAATGTTTGGCAGGTTCTGGAAGAGGTCGTACGATAACCCTATCAAAATCAATGGTAATCCATTCAGAAGGCCCTTTTTTAAGGATGCGATTTCAATCATCATGCCCACCACAACTAGTTGAACAAATCAAAAAGTAGCCCCCACCGTCTGAAAATGCTATTACCCTTGGCATTCGTAAAAAAATTGTAAGTTTAAGAACAACCTTTAATTCAATAAACGATGAAATTAGGCGCTTTCTCCGTGAGTCTTTCCGTAAAGGATTTAGAAACTTCAAGAACATTTTATGAAAAATTGGGCTTCGCCATATTTGCAGGGTCCATGGAACAGCACTATTTGATCATGAAAAATGGCAATGCACTTGTAGGGCTTTTTCAGGGCATGTTCGAAAACAATATCCTCACCTTTAATCCTGGATGGGATGAGAATGCCCAGAAAGTACCAGGTTATGATGATGTGCGTACCATACAAAAACATCTTAAGGCAAATCAAATTGAATTGGTCAAGGAAGCGGATGGTAGTACTAGCGGGCCGGCCAGTATCGTTGTAATGGACCCTGATGGCAATACCATTTTAATAGACCAACATATCTAGTTATTTATATCCAATAATTTTGGTTTTACATTATCTTTAAACCCTAATGGCAGTAAATATAGATACGCTCGTAAGTCAGTTTCAACAAAAGGACAAAAGTGCTTTTGAAACCCTTTATTCCATGTACGCAGAAAATATCTGTGGGGTTATCCATGTCATAATCAAAGACCAAGAGCGTGCCCAAGAGCTTTGTCATGATGTTTTTATGAAAATTTGGGATAAGTCAGCTACCTACGATACTTCAAAAGGACGGTTTTTTACGTGGATCTTGAATATTGCAAGAAACACGGCTATCGATGAGTTACGTTCAAAAGCATATAAAAACCAAAAGAAGAACCTTCAAATGGATTCTTTCGTAGGTATATTGACACCTGAGCATGAGATGAACATAGACACCATTGGTCTGCAATCTTTACTTAAGGGCATTAAAGAAAAATGTATTCAATTGATCGATTTACTTTATTTCAAAGGATATACCCAGAAAGAAGCTGCAGAAAAATTAAAAAAACCTGTCGGCACGATTAAAACACGTATCAGGGCCTGTATTTCTGAAATTAGAAAAAACGGGGGATTATAAATGGATGTAAAAAAATACATAGCATCTGGAATTCTAGAACTTTATGTTTCTGGGGGCCTAAGTCCTGAAGAAAATCTAGAGGTACAGCACTATGCCATCAAACATCCTGAAATTCAAGAAGAAATCGAAGCCATTGAAAAGGCCATTCTTAGACTTACGGCGGCTGCATCACCGGGTTTGCCTGAAAACGGTTTTACGAGTATTCGAAGTGAACTGGATGATGTGATCCCTTTTGCCCCATCAGCATCAAAAAAGAAAACCCCATGGATCCATTACCTAGGCTGGGCGGCCTCTTTGATATTTGCGATAGGGTTGATTTGGGTCTACCTTGAAAATCAAGACCTTAAAACCGAAGTTCAAATGGTCAATGGACAAAAACAACAGTTGGAGGAAGAGATTTTGAATGCTAGGGAACTTGTTGCCGATAAAGATGCCATTGAAACCATGTTGAACATGCTTCGAAATAGGGACATTACGGTAATTCCATTGGGTGGGCAAACGATAGCACCAGAATCATACGCACGGGCATATTGGAATAAAAAGGAAAAGAAAGTATACCTAGATGTGCAAGGGCTACCTGACCCCCCATCAGGCTATACCTATCAAGTATGGTCTTTAAAGTTGGACCCTTTGACCCCAACCAGCATAGGGATATTAGATGATTTCGTAAGTAATGAAACTGCCATTTTTGAATTATCGAATCCAAATGAGTCAGAGGCTTTCGGTATTACCCTTGAACCCGAAGGCGGCAGTGAGACCCCAACCTTAGAACAACTCTATACCCTTGGGGCCGTAGGACCTTAATACCACCAATTGCACTTATTTTGAATACCACAATAAGGGAAATTTCGCATAAAGATGCCTGGCCGATCCGCCATAAGGTCATGTGGCCCGAAAAATCATTTGATTTTATAAAATTACCTGATGATGACAAGGGGCTACATTATGGACTTTTCATTGAGGAAAGATTGATTTCCGTGGTATCACTTTTCATAGAGGCGAGAACAGCCCAGTTTAGAAAGTTTGCGACCCTCAAAGAAGAGCAAGGAAGAGGGTATGGTACTACATTATTACGATTTTTAATGGACCAAGCACACCAATTGGATATTACCAAACTGTGGTGTAATGCGCGAAAGGATAAAGTTCATTTTTATCAGGCTTTCGGAATGCGAAAAACAGAACGTGATTTCTCTAGGGAAGGAATTGACTTTACTATCTTAGAGAAAGAATTCTAATACAAACGGATATATGGGATTACGTGATAGAAAACCGGCATTATTGCTTGTGGATATTCAGAAAGGATTTGAAGACGAGGCTTATTGGGGCGGCAATAGAAACAATAAGGATGCTGAAACAAAGTGCGCCAAGTTATTGGATAGGTGGCGCGAGCTTCACCTGCCCATCTTTCACATCATGCATGGTTCTCGTAACCCGAACTCACCTTTGCATCCCTCACAACCAGGTTTTGAACTGCACGATTTGATACAACCTAGAAGTCAAGAACCTATCATCGTTAAAGATGTCAATAGTGCCTTCATCGGCACCAATCTAGAAAACGATCTGAAGGATAATGAAATTACTACCCTCGTCATCGCTGGTCTAACTACCAACCACTGCATTTCAACAACGACGCGGATGGCAGGAAATCTCGATTTTGAAACTTTTTTAATCGCTGACGCCACTGCAACATTTGACCGCTTGGGCATCAACGGCAGTAAATTTGATGCAGAACTTATCCATCAAACCACTTTGTCAAGCCTGAACGAAGAATTTGCAACCGTTTTAAACACGAATGCCATATTGGCGATGCTATGACCGAAAAAGAAAAAATGCTCCGAGGTGAATTGTATAACCCACTTGATCGAAGTTTACTCTCAGAAAGGGCACAGGCTAGGCTTTTGTTACAACAATTCAATGAATGCCCTGCCGACGATGGAAAAAAGCTACAATCCTTGGCAAAGCGATTGATTCCCAATCAAGGCAAGAGCTGTTTTATACAAGCCCCTTTTTATTGTGATTATGGTTCAAATATCCATTTGGGAAAAAGGGTCTTCTTTAATTTCAACTGCGTTGTTCTCGATGTAACCCCAGTTACCATAGGGGATAGAACCATGTTTGGCCCCAATGTCCAAATCTTTACGGCGACACATCCTATCGAGGCTGTGGCCAGGGCCTCGGGTAAAGAATTGGGTAAGCCCATTACCATTGGTCAAGATGTTTGGGTCGGCGGTAATGTAACCATATGCCCTGGTGTTTCCATTGGTAGTAGAAGTGTTATTGGTGCAGGTAGCGTGGTGACCAGAAATATTCCCGAAGATGTATTTGCCGCAGGCAATCCATGTAGGGTCATTAAAGCCATCGAAAATTAAGGCTATTGTGAGATTACGCTATTGCAATTGTGACCACATTAGTGCAGGTTCTTCTTTTCTGGCAAAACCACTTTAAAAACATGCCTGCAACCTACTTTACAGCAGCTTATTTCCAATGCTTTGAACTGGCACCGATATCGAATAAACCAATCCCCAAAAATCTAACACGATTGGATTCGATAAAGTACACGAATACTTGCTTAAAAAAGGTAGGCATAAGACTGCACTGGGTTACTTCATAATTATGTATCCCTATTAATGGAAGAACGCCCAAACAAAATATAAGTCTGGACGTTCTCAAAACAACCAATAAATCACTCTTTTATTAAAGCAATGCTATTTTTTCACCGACTATGGGACCCAATTCATATAAACTGTCTTCAAGTTCTTGCTTTAAGGTCTGAACTTGATCGACCAATCCATTTGCCTTATATATTTCGGCTACACTCAATAATATGGCTGGCTCAAAAGTTTTTCCCGCTATATGTTCTTGTACAATACCCAAAGCCTTTTCCGGTTTTCCCATGTTCAGATAAGTATTTGCCAATAAATGATATGATTCTGGCGTCGGCCTATTTTCCACTTCCGCTAAGGCTAAATTCAAAGCACGGTTGGTTTGCTTAGTATGTTCTAAGGCAAAGTCAATGGTATAGGCGTTGTACATATTGCCGTAGTTCTTGTCCATTACGCTCTTACGGTATTGCTCACGGTTTTTTACCGCTCGTTTGGCATCACCCATAAAATCAGCAATCTCCGCTTTGAGTAAGTAATAATCAGGGGACTGGTAATTTTCGGTAATGGCATCCAATATACGCATGGCTTCCTTTCCATTTTTTTCATGGGAGTATACGATCCAAGCAATTCCTTTTTTTGCATAGGCATTGTTCGGGTCTAGTGCTAGGGTCTTTAGGTAATGTTGATAAGAATCCGATATTCTACCGGCATGCCCATAATAATCGGCAATGTTTGAATACGACCATAACATCAACTTCTTATTCCTTGAAGATTCTGCTTTTGCAAGGGCTTTTTCCATAAACCGAATCGTCGTGTCCAAGTCCCCTTTGTAATCATTCCATTTAGCAACCCGAATTAGGTAACCAAATTCAGACGGGTTGTGAATACTGTCTAAATAAGCTTCGGCCTTCGCATAATTTCCCAATTCCATGTGAACATCGAATAGTAGACTTTGGGTGTCTTTCAACGCTCCCTCTAGCTGTCGAGCCATCTCTGCTAGTTCAAGCGCTTCTCTAAAGCGATGCTGCGCTATATAATTTCTCGCTAGTGCACGCAAATAGCCTTCTTTATTGATATTGGCGATTTCAACTGCTTTATCCAACGCTTTTTCTGCCTTTTTCAAAAATTTTATATTTCCGGTACCCTTGAAGTAACGACTATATTCACTGGCCACATTGCCAAAACTGAGTAGTTGCAAACTATCAGGCTTTATTTTTTTATTCCAAAGCTCGAAGAACTTTGAGGTTGTCTTAATTTTTTCGGAATTTAAATGGTTATCGTAGTCGGCTACCGAAGTGACTTGATCTTGATTGTTAGGACATGCCATACATACAAGGGCCATGGCCATGATGATACCTGTTTTTTTCATAAGATTGTGTTTTGAGGTTTTTTAAATATGGGGAAGACCAAATCCATCTTCCCCATATAATCTCTCATAGCAATTTTACTATTCTGGATCACTTACGTATGGAAACGTAGTGGTAATCGTCGCTGTCAACCCTACACCATCAGAGGTTAATCTGGGTAGATCCGATATACCGTCCATGTCAAGGTCTTGACCACTGAACCGGTCTCCTTCGGCACCACCGAATAACAGGATTAACGAAACGTCGATGATATCATCACTTAATTTTCTACCGGTAAGGGCAACTTCATCACCATCGGGTACCAAGATTCTACCATCATTGTCGAAATCCGTTCCTGGATCAAAATAGGTCGTTGGTAAATCGGGGGCTACTTGCAACACATCTGCCGAAAGCACAGTCGTCAAAGTGGTGGCATCTAGACCAAGTATGTTGTTTTCGTAATTGACATCATTTGGATCAAGACCCAATTTCAGGGCGTAAACATCATGATATTGTTCCAATCTTGCCTCAAATGGGGCTTGAAAGGTTGCTGTCATTTCTGAGGGAATTGCGACGTTATGGGCGTCTTTTGTAGCCCCGTCTACACTAAGCACGGTATTGATTCCCGGTCTTCCCATAAAATCGACTTGTGAAAAAGTACCACTAAAATCGGGATCCATTCCCATAACCTCGCATGGGGTGCAACTACCGCCACAATCTACCCCGGTCTCATCGCCATTCATCAGGCCATCATCACATGTTGCCATAGGTTCCATCACAGTATCATCATCGTCACTACATGAAGCCAAAATCAATACAATAATGAACGGCATCACAATATATTTTACTTTATAAAATTTCATTTTACTATGTATTAAAGATTAGCTATTGTTTTCTGTTAGTGGTTACCCATGTATTATAAACATTGAGGCCCAAGGCATTCGTTGCAGTGGGTGCGCCCAAAAGACTGTTAGGAAGCTCGATTGCGATACTCAGGGTGTTGGCACCATCAAAGGTGTCAGTTGCTTCATCAGGAGGTAAAAAGCCACCGGGTGCAGAATCAAGCTCTGGACTTATCACTGCATTGAACTGGAAAAAATCAAAAAAGAAGGGATCTTGTCTTGGCCCGGCAAAAAGCTTTACATTATTCGCAGTCGTTTCTACAATTGCGGTGCTCCCTGAAATTTCAACACTACCCAGCGGTGCATCGGTAAAAACTGAACTGGACAAGCCTGTTTGACTTGGTGCGACAGGACCGAAAAAGTACATCGTCCCATCACGTGGAATGGCCTGTATCACCAAATCTTCTACCAAATCACCATCTACGTCAATGTTAATCTCAGTAAGTACATCCTCGTCAAAAGTACCAAAGGCAAGATCAGGCAAAACATCCGATTGCAAATCGACAATGAAGGTAGTATTGTCAGAACCGGTTGTGGGTTCAAAAGCAAAATAATCGGCGATGTCAGCGGTCGTTCCCATGCTGCCCGGTGCATCAATATGGTCGGCCGCCACCAATATAATGGCGGTAACCAACAAAGCACCCAGTACCATGGCATAATTAGTTGTTTTTTTCATTTTAAATGTTTTGAAAGATTAATACAGCCCTACCTACGAAAGGTTGTGCACCGAGGTTTGGTTTTAAATGTTAAATAATTCTTAATAAAATAGTATGGCAATTCTTTCAAAATCAAATCACCCCGTGTAGTCAAAGTCTTATATTTTATGTTTCTTTGGTATTGTAAAATTTATGTATGAACCCCTCTGCCCCAGGTTGGATTAATAAATTCGGTTCCCTTTTACGAACCACGACCACTACCTACGCCTCATACAGCGAACTTTATGATGAACTTTTAAATCATGGTTTCATCTATGGCATCCATCTTAACATTCCCACCTTTATCGAATCTGAACACTCCCTCTCAGAAGATGAAATTGCCAAGATCAACCTCTTGTCCGCCTTATATTTCTCTTATGAATTTGAAACGGGGGATTCCAATTTTGAAAAATTCATTGATACTGTCTTTGAGTATTATCAAGAAATGGAAGTTGGCAGGATCTCGTTTCTCAATAAAATATTATCGGGTAATAAGACCATAACCCAGCTTGAAAAGCTTTTAGAATCTCGAATATACCTCAACGGAAATGTATTCAACAAAGCATTTGGTAACAGCTTAACGAATTCCTTATTATATGTAGACGTTTTAATTTTTAGGGCTTATTTAGCCAAAACACCGTCACTTATGGAGCACGCGGGTATATTGGAATACATTACCATCAATATTGCCTACCATGCGCTAAACTCTAAAAAAAGCAATGAAAACGATCTAAAACTGATCCAATTATTGGAATCTTCACTATCATATGTCGATATGAACGAGGCAAAATTTGAAGGTTCTTACTTGCAAATGATCCCAAAAAATTTAAATGCATTCGAAAAAGACTACCTGCTTGATTTTGCCTGCTTGACAGTTTGGGAAGACGCGACGCTCGACTATGCAGAATCTGAATTTATCTTCACTGTTTCAAGGGCCCTTGGAAAGACAAAAAACAATGCTAAAACGGCATTAAAAAATGTGAAGGATTTCTTCGAAAAAAACCATCACGACATACCCTATTTACAAGACACCAATTTGGCCTCAAAATTCTATGATGGCATGAATAAAAATGTCAGTAAATTGATCTTAAGAAATAGCAAACGTTTAAAAAAAGAACTTTCAGAAAGTAGGGAGCTAGTTCAACTATTGGCCAAGTCTGCCTCTCAAGAATTGAATGTCGAAGAACGGAAAAAAATACAGGGGCAGTTATTGGATATTTTCAAATCCATTCCCTCTTTGGCCATTTTTATGTTACCGGGTGGGGCTGTTCTTTTACCGATCTTTATTAAATTGATACCCAAATTACTGCCATCGGCCTTTGATGACAATAGAGTGGAGGAAAACTAATTGGATTTGATGGAAAAGGCCAGTATAAGAAAAATCTATGGTTATATTTAAAAAATTGAAAACCAATTATTTGAATACATTTACTCTAACCACAACTTGAAATCTTTGACACGTTCCCTGCTCACGATTATTTCTTGCTCTTTAAAGGTATTCAATTTAATTTGAAGTCTAGAATTCGTGTAAGAGACAATGTCTTTTATGTGATTGATATTAACATAGAATTTTCTACTCACCCGAAAGAACACTTTTGGTGAAAGTTCTTCTTCAAGGTTTTCAAGGGTGGTATCCAACAAATAATTCCTGCCGTCATTGGTGCCTGCATAAGTGCCTTTGTTCTCACTATAAAAACACTCAACATCATCGGCATTTATTATCTTGATATGTTGACCGACCTTTGCTGTAAATCGCTTTTTATATTCCCTTTCAATCGGATTGACCAAAAGCTTTTTTATGTCTTCAAAATCCACTGAAATACGTTCTTTTTGGGGCTGTAGATCTTGATACTGCCTTACCGCTTTTTCGAGCTCTTCGTCATCGATGGGTTTTAACAAATAATCGATACTGTTCAACTTAAACGCTTGAAGGGCATATTCGTCGTAAGCGGTCGTAAAAATGATGGCACTTTTCACTTCGATCACATCAAAAATCTCAAAAGAAAGACCGTCTGAAAGTTGGATATCGAGAAATATCAAATCAGGATGATCATTATTCTGAAACCACTCAATGGATTCTTCTACGGAATGGAGCATTATCGATACCTCTACATTCAATTCGTTGAGCAGCCTACCCAATCTTCTGGCCGCTGGTTTTTCGTCTTCTATTATTATTACATTCATTACATACTATTTATAGGGCTTCGTTTGCTTACTTTCCTTTTCCATCAACCTTCGGATCTGCCTTTCTTCCCATTTTTTGGTAAAGGCCCATTTATTGCGATGTAAAAGTATGAAGTGAACCAGTAAAATAAGAAACCAGATCAGTAAATTAGGACCTATCCAATCAAAATAATAGTCCTCAGTAGGAAAACCATCAGGAAGCCATGTATGCAACCATCCGCTTTGAATCAGAAGTAACACCCCATTACCAATCAAAAAAATCTTAAGGTGGTTGTAAAAACCCTTTAGTGCCTTTACCCTTTTGGTCGCCCTTTCGTACTTGGTTTCATTTTTTTTCATAATAGGATTAAACAAATTTATTGGTTTCGCCCTGATCTTTATCCATATAGGCCTTGATCTTTCGTTTTTCCCATTTCTTGAAAGGACTCGGCACATAAACATAGCAGGCATGTATAAGAAGCGCTATTCCCCAAATAATGGGTGTACCGTAAACATTCCAATTGATCCATTCCAAAAAATCAGGATTTCCTAGCGCCTCTTTGCTTAAAAGTACAAAAGTGACCTTTTTCGCAAATAACAATAATGCCATGGTCACCAAAACATAGACGGTAACATGCTTATAGAAACCTTTTAATTGTCTTACCCGCGACTGTGCCCTTTCCAATTGGGTCGTTTCATACGGTCCCTTCTTCATCGTTTGGTAAATTTTTCGGCTTCTTTTCTATATTCCTCCATATATTTCCGGATTTTCTTTTTCTCCCAGACCTCATTGAATAAGGGATTAAACCTAAAGGCCTTCGATGCATGGAACAGAAGTCCTATTCCCCAAAAGAAAGGGGTAAAAAAATGTCCAAATTGCCAGAAACTTTCACCGTCATATCCGCTTCTAACAAGAATATTAACCAAAATAAAAGCATTTATAACGGTATAAATAGCTGCATGAATATAAAATCCTTTCATTTCTTCTACCCTCTTCTTGGCTCTTGCTAACCTATCACTATTCAAATCTTCCATAATTATTGCCATTTTCTTTGATCGTCTTCTTTCTGCATGATTTCCTTAATCTTACGCTGTTCCCAGTTTTTTCCAAAAAATGGATTCAGGTTAAACGTTCCTATCGCATGTGCGGCAAGACCTATACCCCACCCGAATGCTGCCCACAGAAACCACATGTACCGCCACCCATCGACCAAGTAGTTAAGCGCCGCCAGCCCGATCATAACAAGGGTATATGAAGTTAAGTGTCCGTAAAACTTTTTAAGTTCCCCTACCCGCTCCTTAGCCCTTAAATATTTAGTATTGTTGTTAGTATTTCCTTCCATATCCAGCTATTTTTTGTGAATTAAAATTCATTACGGTTTACCAGTTCCTTGATTTTTCGTTCTTCCCAGTCTTTACCGAAAAAGGGGTTTAAATTGAAAACCCTGAAGGCCCTAACCAAAATGCCTACGGTTACTCCGAAAACCACCCATAAAAACCATGGCTCTTCCCATTCGTTAAGGTAATAATTTATTGCCGCGACAATACATACCGCAACAAGGCCTCTTAAAACTTTTGCATAGAACTTTCTTAGCTCGGTTATGCGTTCTTTTGCCCTAATATATTGATCTTCTGATTGATTTGTTCTCATGATGTTGGTATTTGATGTGTTCTATGCTTAAAAATTATCACTTTTCATTAATTCCTTGATTTTTCGTTCTTCCCAAGCTTTACCAAACAAAGGATTATATCCATAAGCATGTAATCCATTTATCAATAAACCGAATCCCCAACCTACCGCTGGAAAAAGAAACCAAAGAAAACTCGTTGTTCTATAGTTCAAATATGCTAAAAAAGGAATGATGATCAAGTAGGCCAATAGACTGCCATAAAACCCTTTGATACAGTTGACTTGTTCCTTTGCTTTTTTATAACGGTACTCCTGCGTATTTTCCATAATTCCTTATTTTTTGATTACCCCTCAAATCTCTTAAAAAGAAAGGCCTTTCAAAAAAAGGGATGACCGAATTGTGGTTTTTTGGGGATGGATTGAAGGTAATGGGGTAAAAGGAGAAGGGAGAAGGGTGAAGGGTGAAGGGTGAAGGGTGAAGGGTGAAGGGTGAAGGGTGAAGGGTGAAGGGTGAAGGGTGAAACTAAAATTCGAAAGTCGATATCAAAAGTCACATCAATTTTGAACAATCATATCTTCTTCATTAATTACAGCTGCTAATGGCCCTAAAAATCTTCGTCATCCATCAACTCTTGGATCTTCTTTTCTTCCCATCGTTTTCCCCAAATAGGATTATAACCAAATGCCTCCAAAGCATGTATGGTGAGACCGAATCCCCAGCCCAAAGTGGGGAAAATTGCCCAAATGAAGCTTGTAGTCCTTGAATTCAGCCACCACAAACAAGGTATGACTATGAGGTAAGCCGTTAGATTACCGTAGAATCCCTTTAATGCTTCTACGCGTTCTTTTGCCTTAAGGTATCTTTTTTCCTCAATATGTTCTTCTTGGGTTTCCATTACCGAGACCTGTTTAGAGAGCATAGGTAAGGCCACACTAAAGTCTGAGCCTGTTTTATGAATGTGCACCTGCTTATCGGTCAAAATATCGTAACGTTCACGTATATTCTGAAGACCAACGCCGCTACTTTTCTTAACTACTTGCTTTTCTTGTAGGTTATTCTCGACCACTAAATTTCCGTTCTTTTCAAATACCTTGATATGCAATGGCCTTGAAGAGGTGACCACATTATGCTTTACAGCATTTTCCAACAATAACTGTAATGAAAGTGGAACTATTTTTGCGTCTGGCTGGGTAGCTTCTTCCGGTATCTCAAATACGATACTGTCTTCAAATCGCATTTTTAACAGGCGAACATAAGTTCGGGCAAAATTGAGCTCTTCATTAACGGTAACCAAATCTTTGTTTTTCTGTTCAAGCACATAACGATAGACCTTAGAAAGGGATGTAGTAAATTTTTGGGCTTGATGCGGGTCTTCTTCAATTAAACTTGTCAAGACATTCAGACTGTTAAAAAGAAAATGGGGATCTAATTGATTCTTCAAAGCGTTAAAACGCGCTGAAGCCGTACCTGCGATAATTTTTTGTTCCTTGACTTTGTTTTCTTGACGGTATTTGTAATACCAAAAAGCATAAAAGAGTAAGGAAATCGTAAGCGCGATTATGATAGGTTGTAGATACGAGTTCGGCTTTTCATTGGCTAAAAATTCTTCTACAGGTACCCCATGTAAACTTACGATGACGATCAATCGGGCTATAAAAACACCAATACATGACAAAACGATATTGCCAGACACGGCAAGCACCATTCTTTTTAGCGTATAAATAAAGCCCTTGTACCTGTTCAAGAGATAATAGAACCATAAGGCATTCACCATGTAGAGCACTATGGAAAAAACCATATTATCGGCATATTCACTCCAAAAATCATTGATTATCCAATCGAATACCCGACGGTTCGCGACATAGTAGTACCCTACGAAACTTAGAAAAATCAACGTTCCGATAACGAAGGCCCTAATAAACTCTTTCAGAATCCTATTCATTCTTTATCCTTTACATTCCTTAAGTACCTCTTCTGCCCTTTCTTTACCCCAGACTGGATAGAACGGAATTTCAGACTTAAAATTAGTGAAAAGTTCCAAGGCACGCTCCACATCATTACAATATGGGGTGGTATCCTTACCAAAATAACGTGCCGTACCCATATCCCATTCGGCTTTTGAAAGAACGACCCTGGGGTTTTCAGGTGCAATTTTAAGGGCTTGGTCGTACAGCTTTGCGTTCTTTGGCGAAAGTGTTATTCCGTAGGTAGCTCCGTCAAAAGCAATCCAAGCCGTATTTATCATTGCTTCTTGTATCAACAGCTCTGGATTGTTCGGGGAAAGCCTTTTGGCAATATCAGAGAACTCTTTGGCCCTTTCCAATTGTTGGGTTAGTTTCACGGCATCCTTTTCACCGAATGAGGCAGTTGTATTTACAACGGCTACATAGAAATAAGGAATCCAATTATCATCTTCAGCCATTGCGATTCGCTCAAAAAGGTTGGAAGCTTCGAGCGTTTGTCCATTTGACCAAAGCTGTAGCGCTTTTTCCATACCCTTGTTGTATTGGTCTTGCGAATTTGCGATAAGGGCAAATAAAAATAATACCGTGAAGATTGTCTTATTCATGACTGTCTGTTTTTTGATTATACCACAAAGATGTTTTCGATTAATGGCCTTTTCCAATTGTACTTACCGAACTGTGGTTTTTTGGCGACGAACCGTACTAAAGATTATTCAATTGATTGCTTTTCTTGTCGGTGCTTATAGTCCAGAAGAAGCCTACAAAAAAGAAACTATCAGCAGCTGGCCGAATAGCCCGTCTTTCAAAGATGCCTTCCATATTTGGGGTATTGGCATATTGAAAATCATTGACATTGTTGAAGCCCAGAACATTATTGACCGAAAAATAGAGGATTTTCTGTTGGTCTATCAAATAGGCCCAATTAAAGCTCAAATTATGGAATGCCGGGGTTTTTTCGGCAAAGAACCCCGTAGTATTTGGGTTATCAAAGGGGCGCCCCGATCCATACTGATATGAAAAACCAATCTGTGATTTTAGCTTGTCGACCCAATATTTGGTCACAAGTGAAAAGCTATGTGAAGGTGCGAAATTCGGTGTTGCCCGTTCCCTGAAATTTCTAAAATCACGTTCGGTATCCAAAAAGGAATACGAGACCCAATAATCAAGGTTGCCGATACTCTTGTTGTCACGCCAAAAAACATCGAGTCCCGTTGCGTACCCAAATCCAGCGTTATTGAACTGTGAACTGAATTCAGGCAGTTCGGTATCAAATTTTACAAGATTATCATAATCCTTATAATACGCTTCAGCCCTAAAGGTCTTACCATTGTTCAGGTATTGATAGTTCAAGATGTAATGTTCCGTACGCTCTGAAATCAAATTGGTTTCAAAGCGAAGTATCTCGTTCAAAGGGTTTTGATAAAAATTGCCATAGGCGAGGGAGAATTGACCCTTTTCACTGCTTTTATAGGCCAATGATATTCTCGGGGAAAATGTGAAATCATCCAATACAGTCGTATTTTCCAAACGTGCCCCCACCTTGATGGCTAAATCATTGCTAAAAAAAACATCGCTTTCTACAAAACCCGCAAAAAACCTATCGTCAAAGCCGCTTTCAAACTGCGATTCATCTGGGGCATTTACAGTCTCTTGATAATCAATGTCGAATAATTCTGCCCCGAAATTGATATTGAATCGATTGGTAAATGTTTTTCGAAACTTCAGTTTGAAATGTGCAGCGGTTTCACGTGCATCAATGTCAGTATCAAAAACGGTTATGTCATTAGAGTCCCATGAAATACTCGAACCTGTGGTCAACGTCCATTCGTTTTCAAAAAAGTGTTTGTATGAGGCATTGAAATAGAGATTGTTATTTGTAAGTTGAAACCGGACAAAATCTTCAAAATTGATATCCTCTTGGTCAATATCAAGATTGGAATGGTTAAAATTCGTATATAACTTGAACATACTTTTTTCACCTTTACTTCTAAAGACCGTCTCCCCCGATATGGATTCAAAAGGGCTGTTCCAGCGTATGCCCTGTGTTGATGGAATTAAGGCTTCATAGGGCGCTAAATTGATATATTGTGTATTGAAGGTCAGTGATTGGTCTCCCCAAATTTCGGTATGGCCAATACCCGTACCCACTGACATGATATTAAAGTCGGTTTTTTCTTGGTCGGGCACATCGGTCGTGTTGAGCAGTAAGACACTTGATAAGGCTTGACCATATTCTGCGGAATACCCCCCGGTACTAAATGTAATACCCTTAAATAAAAATGGAGAGAACCGCCCCCTTGTCGGAATATTGTTCGCCGTGGCATTGAAAGGTTGAAAAACCCTAAGACCGTCTATAAAAACTTGGGTTTCACCTGCCGCCCCACCCCTAACGAACAAACGACCATCTTCATTGATGGTGCTGGTACCCGGCAAGGTTTGCAATGCAGCTACAAAATCCCCTACTGCCCCGGCAGTGGTAACAATATCCAAGGGTTTCAAAACCGATACCTTTGAATTATCGCCCGCTTCAAAAGTTCCGGCAGATAGCGTGACCCCGGTTAGTGAATTAATGGCTTCTACTAGGCTAATACTTAAATCACTAAAAAATTTGACATCCCCCATTTCGTAGTGTGGTTCGTAGCCCAACATGGAGACCACTAAAGTCTGGGTACCCGTTTCCATGGTCTCGAATGAAAATTCACCGCTCGCATTGGTGGAGCCCCCATCATAGGTACCCTCTAAATACACATTGGCACCTGCGACAGGGCCGTTTTTTTTATCGATTACCCTACCATAAATAGTAGTTTGGGCTGATGAGGCCCAGGTAACGCTCACTAAGAGTATCAAGAAAAGTTGTTTCATGACCATTCGTTTAAATTGAAGTAACAAATATCCATTCAGGCCGGTCATCATTTAAATAAGAGGGACTGAACTGTAATTTTTTAAGACTGGGTTGTTATTATTTGAACTACCTTCGCCGCTTACTTAGAATTATGACCTTTAATGAGCTCGGCTTGGCCGAACCTATACTAAAAGCCTTAAAAGATGAAGGCTATACCAACCCAACACCTATACAACAACAGGCGATTCCCATCTTATTAAGGGGCAAGGACCTTCTTGGCGTAGCGCAAACAGGAACGGGCAAAACAGCTGCTTTTGGTATTCCTATCCTACATCACCTTTACAAAGCAGGGCAACAACAAGGAAAAAGAAAGATCAAAGCCCTTGTGGTAACCCCGACAAGGGAATTGGCCATTCAAATCGGTGAAAGTTTTACCGCTTATGGAAAGTATACGGGACTCAGAAATACGGTTATTTTTGGTGGGGTCAAACAAGGCAAACAAGTAAACGTTCTGGGCAATGGGGTAGATATCCTGGTTGCAACACCGGGTCGTTTATTGGATTTGATCAATCAAGGTTTTATTTCGCTTCGAGATGTCGAATATGCGGTATTGGATGAAGCAGATCAGATGCTAGACATGGGTTTTATCCACGATATCAAAAAACTCATTGCAAAGCTTCCTCCCGACAGGCAGTCATTATTCTTTTCGGCGACAATGCCCAAGACGATCGTAGCACTTTCCAGAAAATTGTTAGGTGATTTTGAACAAGTGACCATCAAACCACAGCAGGCCACTGCTGAGCGCGTGGAACAGGGTGTGTACTTCGTTTCAAAGACCAATAAGCCCAAACTACTGGTACACCTGCTTGAAGATCGGGGAAACGATTCCGTTCTGGTCTTTTCAAGAACAAAACATGGGGCCAATAAAATTGTCAAAAAGTTAGGGCAATCAAATATTGAAGCTTCAGCCATTCACGGTAACAAATCACAGGCAGCACGTCAAAAAGCCTTGGGTGCTTTTAAAGAAGGGAAATTAAAAGTGCTGGTAGCTACCGATATTGCCGCTCGGGGTATTGATGTGGCAGAACTTGCCTTAGTGGTAAACTATGATCTGCCAAACGTACCAGAGACTTATGTTCATCGTATCGGCCGAACGGGGCGTGCAAGCGCAAGTGGTATTGCCATTTCGTTTTGTGATGTGGAAGAACGGGGTTATTTAAGGGATATCGAAAAACTGATCAAACAGTCCGTTCCAAGATTACCCGACCATCCCTTTATGGATGATGTACCCACAGAAAGTACACCTACAAAACCTAAAAGTCAACCAAACAAAAATCGCAATCGCAATAGAAACAGAAATCGCAACCGTTCGAACAATAGCAGGAATAGAAACAGAAACAGCAGTGGAGGACATAAGGGAAAGGAGTAAGACCTTGCGCCGTGGGTTATTCGCTATGCGCTATTGCCTTTAGATTTTTTGTTATTCGGTATTGGTCAATGGTTAATTGTTAAAATCCCAATTTTTGGATAAGATAAAAAGTCTTTGTTTTTTAATTGAATCTGAATTTGATGTTTTGAGTTTGAGCTTGAACTTGTATTTGTACTTGAACTTGAACTTGAACTTGACACTTGAACTTGACACTTGACACTTGACACTTGAACTTGTATTTGACTTTTAAATTTGAGTTTGTATTTTGTAAGGATGAGAAAGCAACTTTTGATATACGGTAGTGGCAGGCACCGACTGCCCTTTTTGCGATATTTAGCCCAGATTACGGAAAAGGAAAATCCGAATATCTGTTTTTTACCCACCGCAAGTGGGGATGACAAAGATTACATGATTTCCTTTTATGAGGTTTGTAAAGAATTACCGGTTACACCTCATGTATTAAAAGTCTGGATAAACTCATACGACCAGAAAGAAACCTTCTTGGAAATTATTTCAAAAATGGATGCCATTGTCGTGGGTGGCGGCAATACGCTGAATATGTTGGCCATATGGAAGGCACAGGGTATTGACCTCCTTTTAAAACAAGCTTATGAAAAAGGTTGTGTCATGGCAGGTGGCAGTGCGGGTTCTTTGTGTTGGTTCAATGGAGGCACTACCGATTCAAGACCAGCTGAATTGAGCATTGTCAAAGGTTTGAAGTTTATTGATAAAAGTCATTGCCCGCATTACAATTCCGAAGCTTCAAGAAGGCCTTTGTACCATCAAAATATTTTAGAAGGCCATCTTACCGATGGGTATGCCTGTGATGATCGTTCTGCTATCCATTTTATCAATGGAAAAGTGAAAAAATCCATTTCGTTGGATGCCGAGAATCATTCGTACTATGTATATCGTAAAGACGATAGCGTTTTTGAAGAAGAATTGGAAAGCGAACTTTTAAGCTGAAAGCGACTTAGGTATCTAAAATCTATACCATAATGGGATTTACTACTGTTTAACCTAAAAATATTTGAGCAAAGCTATTGTAGGTGGAACAAGCCAGCAGAAAGCCATTTTCAGTATCTTTAATATCCAATGCATCGATCATCATTCAAAAAAGAAATCCGTAATGCCATTGTCATTTACCTATTGACTTGGTTGTGTGTTTTTACCTTAGCCTCTGTCATACTGTCTAGGGGAAAACGTACTTTCTTCGAAGCGACCGGTCTATTTTTTGAATTTTTGGGGAACCCCAGTTTTGTGATGGCCATTCACTTACTTTTTGTGATTGTGTTCTCATTGTTCTTAGTGGTCAGATACTTTATCAGGCTCTACAAAAAAAAGGGAGGCCACATCTTTTTCAAGCAACTTGCGTACCGTTTACTCATACCCATCTTGGGTGTTTTTATAGTATTCAAAAGCATCATCTACGTAAACGCCAATGAAAACTATGATTTCAATTGGGATGAAAATTTGATGAACTTAGCCCTAACCCCCAATGATTTCTATGAATTGGACCGGATGCATCGTGGAATGAGTGTATTCGGATGGGATACCAAAACGAATGATGCTGCCATTGATTCGCTCATCAAGGCCAATGTGGAATGGGTTGCGGTAATCCCATTTATTGACCAAGAAGATGAAACCTCTATAACGGTACGTCGCCCCGTGGCCAAGGATGCGGTTTGGAAATCAAGGGATTCCATATTTATTCAATCCATAAAGCAACTAAAAGCCAAAGGTTTACATGTAAACCTGAAACCCCATCTATGGACGTTTAGCGGATGGCGTGCGAACTTGACCTTAAACTCAGATGAAGCATGGAATACCTGGTTTGATTCCTATGAAGCCTATATCTTGTATTACGCCCGAATGGCAGAGTTTACGGGAGCGGAATTATTCTGTATTGGCACCGAGCTCAAAACTTCGATTAAAAAGCAACCGGAAAGATGGAAAGCACTCATTAAAAAGGTTAGGGCAATTTACTCAGGCCAATTGACCTATGCCGCGAATTGGCACGATGAATATGAATATATAGATTTTTGGGATCAATTGGATTTTATCGGTATACAGGCTTATTTTCCATTGACAAAAAACAAGAATCCCGACTTAACGACCATCGAAAACGGTTGGACGAAGCATATTAAAAAACTGGAAAGGTTATACCAAATGTACAATAAGCCTATTCTCTTCACGGAAATAGGATACAAGAGTGACGCCTCAGCAACCATCAAACCTTGGGAATGGGGTTCGTATTTAAGTGTGCTTTCCGAAAAGAAATCAGATAGAACCCAACAGCTGGCCTACGAGGCCTTTTTTAAACGATTATGGCATAAGAAATGGTTTGCTGGTGCCTACTTTTGGCAATGGCATACATATAGTAAAAAAGGGGATGTCGACTTAAATTTAGATTTTTCACCCAGATTCAAGCCTGCAGAGAACACAATGGCAAAATGGTATGGAAAACGCGCAGGGAAAGAAGACTTATGAATACGTTCGATAGTATAACCTTGGTAACCATAAAGCGCTTCGCAAAACATGGTATTCCCCTGCATTCTAGGTATTAAAATCTAAAAAAGAAGTAAAAAAATATAACATAACACCTATATGTCATCTATAAATCAAAACTTAACTATCTTGTAACCACTTCCCCGTTTAACCAATAAACCGACCAGAATGAAATCGACACATTCCCTACTCAAAGACCGTTACGATTATGTTATCAGTATCTTTTTTTTGCTGACGATATCAATAGGATGTTCGGAAGTGGCCACATACGACATCTTAATCAAAAATGGGCAGCTAGTTGATGGTTCAGGTGAGACCCCTTACATCGGTGATATAGGCATCAATGCAGATACGATAGCTGCCGTGGGAAAACTGGATGATGCCAAGGCATTGCAAGAAATAGATGCTACTGGGCTTACCATTGCCCCTGGTTTTATCAATATGCTTAGCTGGTCTACGGAATCGCTCATCGTTGATGGCAAATCAGAAAGTGACATTCGCCAAGGTGTTACGTTAGAGGTCATGGGCGAAGGGTGGTCAATGGGGCCACTAAACGAAAAAATGCGCCAAGAACAATTAAATGCTCAAAAAGATGTCAAATATGCCATTGAATGGACCACACTTGGCGAATACTTGGAGTTTTTGGAACACAAGGGCATTTCCACAAATGTAGCATCATTTGTAGGCGCCACCACACTTCGTATCCATGAACTTGGCGAGGCAAACAGATCCCCTACCGAAGTGGAGTTAGGGAACATGAAAGTCCTTGCCAAAACTGCGATGGAAGAAGGTGCAATGGGCATAGGCTCTTCTTTGATTTATGCCCCTGCTTTTTATGCTGATACCCAAGAACTCATTGAACTGTGCAAAGTCGCCTCAGAATATGACGGTATGTATATCTCACACATGCGCAGTGAGGGAGATTATTGGTTAGAAGCAATTGATGAATTATTACAAATAGCACATGAAGCGGACATTGCCGCAGAAATCTATCATCTAAAAGCGGGTGGCAAAAACAATTGGGGCAAATGGGAGGCCGCCATTGCCAAGATTGACTCTGCCCGTAATGCCGGATTGAACATTACTACCGATATGTACAATTATACTGCTGGTGCTACAGGTTTGGATGCCTCCATGCCACCATGGGTTCAAGAAGGTGGTTATGGTAAGTGGGCAGAACGATTGCAAGACCCCGCAATTCGAAAAAAGGTCATAAAAGAAATGAAGGCCAAAGGTGATGGGTGGGAAAATCTATATTTCGCTGCCGGAAGCCCTGAAAAATTGATTTTGAACGGTTTTAGAAATGATAGCTTACGGTATTTGACGGGTAAAACACTTGGCGAAGTCGCCCGAATGCGAGGTACCAGTCCTGAAGAAACCGCTATTGATCTCGTAGTACAAGACAGTAGCCGTGTGGGAACTGTCTATTTTTTAATGTCAGAAGAGAATGTCAAAAAACAAATAGCATTGCCATATATGAGCTTTGGGTCTGATGCCGCATCAATGGCCCCGATTGAGCCGTTCACCAATTACAGTCCGCACCCTAGGGCCTACGGAAACGTTTCAAGGTTATTAGGTAAGTATGTACGTGAAGAAAACGTAATATCGCTTGAGGAGGCCGTTTACAAACTGAGCGGTCTACCTGCAAGTAATCTTAAAATCAAGAAAAGAGGAACCCTAATAACAGGAAATTTCGCTGACATAGCCATTTTTGATGCCAATGCCATTATTGATAAGGCTACATTTGATGATCCACATCAATTTGCTGAAGGCATGGTACATGTATTTGTTAATGGCGAACAGGTATTAAAAAACGGGCAACATACTGGGGCGACACCAGGTAAAGTGGTCAGGGGGCCAGGATGGAAAAAATAACAACAGAAATCATAACTACATGAAGCATTTATCAATTTTGTTCGTTTTGCTCTTAAGCGTCGCGACAAGTTGTAGAAACGAAAAAGCCTATGTCGAACCGGAACTATCGGGCTTGGAAAAATACACCGATTCCCTATTTAAAGCGTCAATAGATAGTAGTATGGTCGCTGGTGGAGCAGTTCTGGTACATCAGAAAGGCAAAACGCTTTTAAAAAAATCATACGGTCTCGCAAGTTTGGAATTGGAGGTACCCATGCCCGAAAACGCCAGTTTTGAAATTGGCTCGGTAACCAAACAATTCACCGCAGTGGCCATTCTTAAATTGGTGGAGGCAGGCAAACTTTCATTGGATGAAGACTTCACGACCTATATGGATTTTAATACCAAAGGCAGAAAAATTACGATTGGCCATCTACTCAACCATACATCTGGTATTGCGGGTTATACGGAAATTGAAGAGTTTGGCAGTTTGGTGCCCCAAGACTTGCCTAGGGATTCTTTAGTTCGGATTGTAGAGACCAAAGATTTTTTATTTGAACCGGGTGAGGCTTTGATCTACAATAATTCAGCCTATTTCTTCTTGGGGCTGATTATTGAAAAAGTGACAGGTAAAAGCTATGAAGCCTACTTAAAAGATGTCATCTTTGAGCCTTTGAATATGCGAAATACATACTACTGTTCTACCAGCCAAGTAGTAAGTGATAAGGCCAATGGCTATGATTTCAGCCCTGATGGACTACAACAAAAACAATATCTAAACCACGCCTGGCCCTATGCCGCAGGTTCCCTCTGTAGCACAACTGAAGACCTTTTAATTTGGATGGACGCTTTGCACAATGAAAAAGTACTCAACAAAGCCCAGTATCAAGAATTGGTCACCCCAAAGACCCTAAATAGTGGTGTCAAAGTCAATTATGCCATGGGGCTTACAAATTTCATGAACTATGGCCATCAAGAAATAAGTCATGGTGGGGGTATCCCCGGTTTTTTATCAGATACACGATACTATCCTAAAGAGGACCTCTATATTATTTGCCTGGTGAATACCACCGGACCCCATGGAGGAAGTTTTTTTGCCGACCTTATTACCTGGAACATCCTTGAAAAAATAGAGTACCAGAGTATTGAATTGGATTTTGACCCAGAAGAACTGGTGGGCACCTATTCTGGACAGACACGGGGCGGTAGACAATCCGTTAAAATAGATGCCGTTACAAATGGCATTACCATGCAGTTCGATGGTGATGATAAAATAGATACCTTAAAAACCTATATTGGAAACCATACCTGGATGGACGGAAATACCAAAATCAAAATCAGAGATGGCCTTTCTACGACAAATCAGGTGTACGGCTTTTATATCATGAAAAAGGAATAAGGCTTAAACCATATCAAAATGAAAAATAGAATGCATCACATCATCGTACTGATGTTGTTTTTTCAACTAAGTGCCATCAGTGCACAACAAAAAAATCATCAGGATCGATTGGATGCTATGATAGTCAATGGTATGAAAGATTGGAAAGTACCCGGTTTGGCCACCATTGTAGTTAAAGATGGAAAAGTGGTTTTTCAAAAGACCTATGGCGTTAAAAATTTAGCCACCAAAGAACCCATCGATGAAAACACCCTTTTCAATATGGCATCGACAACTAAGGCCATTGTAGCCATTGCCATGGGCATGCTGGTTGATGAGGGCAAATTGGATTGGGATGATAAGGTAGTGGACCACGTACCCTATTTTAAATTATCGGACCCCTATATCACGGCAGATGCGAGGGTGAAGGATTTATTTACCCATAATTTGGGCATCGGAAATGCCGATTTTTTATGGACCTTGGACAGTGTATCCACAAAAGAAACCATTAAAAGGTTTCGATTTGCCCAAGGATCCTATCCCCTACGCGGCGGGTTTACTTATCAAAACATAATGTATGCCGTCGCCGGTGAGGTCATTGCTGCCGTCAGCGGGCAACCTTGGAACGAGTTTGTTACTGAACGTGTATTCAAACCTTTGGGCATGAATAGAACGCAGGCCGTTGCCAGTGATATTTTCAAGGTAGGTAATTATGTGACCCCATATTATGATGATGCCGAAGACGGTATAGTGCAGGTTGATTATGGCTTTGCCGACCAAATAGGCCCTGCAGGGATGATTTGCGCTACCCCAGGCGACATTTCGAAATACTTGACTTTTTTGGTCAATGATGGAATCCATAAGTCCGATACTTTATTACGACCAAAAACCTTTAAATATCTTTTCGAACCAAAATCCTTTTTGGGTGATACGGGCACTTATCCGACCAATGCATTGACAAAACCAAATTGGAACACCTACGCCATGGGTTGGTTTCAACAAGACTACAAAGGCCATAAACTGGACTTTCATACTGGAAGCCTTTTCGGCCTTGTGGCCATAGCAGGTATCGTACATGATAAAAATATGGCCGTATATGTATTTGCCAATCTAGACCATGCCGAGTTAAGGCATGCCATCATGTACAAGGCCATTGACCTTTTTGCCTTCGATGACGACTCCCGCGATTGGCATACTGAGGTTTTTGACCTCTACCAAGGCTTTAAAAAATCAAATCTGGAATATCAAGAAAAGCAGAAAAAAGCACGGGTACGGAACACAGATCCCAGTTTGGCACTACAGGCTTATGAAGGGGTGTATCGTAACAAAATGT
Source organism: Croceitalea sp. MTPC5 (assembly GCF_036985505.1). NCBI lineage: Bacteria > Pseudomonadati > Bacteroidota > Flavobacteriia > Flavobacteriales > Flavobacteriaceae > Croceitalea > Croceitalea sp. MTPC5. The sequence continues at coordinate 115,101 of NZ_BTGQ01000001.1, read as the reverse complement.
TGGGTGCGGCCACTGTTACATTACAGAACGATAAGCTTCAAATTGATTTTAACGAGTTTGTTGATTACAATATGGAACACTGGCATTACGATACCTTTATCACCAATAAGGATTCCAGGTTTCGACAAAAAATGACCATTCATTTCAAATTGAATACTGACGGCAAGGTCAATGCATTTGATCTATTTGGTGAAGAATTCACAAAGTCAAAATAAAATTATAACGCTGAAAATGTACATACCCCATCATTACAAAAATGAGGATATTGATGAAGTAAAGAAATTCATCAAGCAGCATAGCTTTGGTATTTTGGTCAATCAAGTCGATGGTAGGCCATGGGCGACCCACATTCCATTGGAGTTGGATACTGATGAAGGACACAAACCTATTTTGGTCAGCCACATCGCAAGGGCGAACCCGCAATGGAAAGAGTTCGAAAAACAACCTGAAGTGTTATGTATATTCAATGGACCCCATTCGTATATTTCTTCTTCTTGGTATAAGGAGGAAGAGGTACCTACGTGGGACTATATCGCAGTTCATGTTTACGGCAAATTGACCATTCTTGATGAGGAAGCCACTCTAAAGGCCATGCATCGATTGGTCAATAATTATGAACAAGACTCAAAAAACCCCATTTCTTTAGGTGAAATGTCAGCAAAAACGCTGAGGCAGGTTAAGGGAGTGGTAGGTTTTAAAATTGAAATTACCGATATACAAGCCGCTTATAAATTATCACAAACAAGACCAGATGACCATGCTTCCATCATTAAAGAATTAAATCAACGCGATGTAACATCCAAGGCAATAGCCATACAAATAGATAAGCAATCAAAACTAAAAAAGTGAATTATGTTACACAATAAATTTTGGCAAGCGTTTTTTGCCCTCGCTCCGCTACTTATTGGGATTCTTTCCATCGGATTTTACATCTTCTTTGTATTCAATTTGGTTTCTGATATTGAGGCTGCGGAAGCCATGGGTTCAGAACCTACGGCAACCATGATTTTAGGAAATATCGCTTGGTTCTTCGGGTTTATTGCACTGATGGTACTTATATCATTGAGCAGCTTGGTATTCTATATCGTACACGCGGTTCAAAATCCAAATCTTCAGGGAAGTAACCTGATCATCGTTTGGATTTTATTGTTCATTTTTATCGGTGGCGTCGGTCAACTGGTCTACTGGATCGTTGAGATTGTTGGAAAGCCGAAGCCGCTTAATCCCAAAGAGTTCAGGTGATTGAAATCGTACCCTTTGAAAACCGTTATGGTAAGGCATTCAAAGAACTCAACCAATGGTGGATTGAAAAGTACTTTGTTATGGAATCACAAGATCATAAGGCCTTAGACCATCCGCAAGAATATATTATTGATAATGGCGGTCATATTCTTGTCGCCTTAAGTGATGATAAACCCGTAGGTGTTTGCGCCCTTATAAAAAGTCAACACGAAGGTTATGATTACGAGCTAGCAAAAATGGGGGTTTCACAAAACTCGCATGGCAAGGGCATTGGTTATCAACTAGGTCTGGCCATAATAGCCAAGGCAAAGGCTTGTGGGGCCAAAAAAATCCATTTAGAAAGTAATACGAAATTAAAACCGGCCATCAATCTATACTATAAGCTTGGTTTTAAAAAAGTTGAGGGACTAACTTCCCCATATTCCCGTTGCAATATTCAAATGGAACTGCTGTTGTAAATACTATCTATTGTTTTAAGGGCACAAAGTGACTCGTTCCGATAATAAAATGTAGGTCATCTTTGGGATATAACCCAAAAAAGAATGATTCTTCTACCCCATTGTTATAGGTAAAGATTATAGTATGCCCATCAATCTTATAAGTGCCTGAGGAACTGCTTTTTGAAAATACGGGCTTCCATGCCGTGTTTCCACCTTTTATGGTCTTCCATGCGAACCTACCTTGTTCATCGAAAACTACCGTACTCGCATTGATTACCGTGGCACCTCCAAAACCGTCAATAGTATTGAATTTGCCAGACAATTTAAATCCTTCGGTACCAAATCTAACTTTGAACCACTTTTTCCAATCATATGTTTTATGCTTTCTGGGATCGTACACATATAAGACGTTATCCTTTTTTTTCCAAGTGCGCCATTTTTTTGGTTTTTCACGTTTTGATTTGGAAATATTGAAACTATAAAGCGGTTTAGATGGGTTGGTAAACAGCTCGCCATTTCTGTACAGCACATGTACTTCATTATCCACATAAACACCATTTAATCCATATTTGGTTGCCGTTCGCAGTATGATATCCGAAACAACGTAGTCGTCGTTTTTCTTATTCGGCATTGTACTTGGCCCGGGGGATACCATTTTTGGTTTTGAACCCGTTGGTTTATCTTTTTCAATATTTGTCTTGTCAATTGCTGCCGCACTTTTGTGGAAACCTTTAAACTCTTCTAACATTGTCTTTGCAGTTTCTTGAATTTCGGGACTATTCTTTTTGGCCAACTCAAAAATGGTACCGACCCAAACCGCTTTGACGATCAAAGGGTCATATTTTTTTTGTAATGCCGCGCTACTTTCATTGACATCTATTTTTTGATTTGTATAATCTGCCCTAACCTGTTGGTAAATGGTTTTAATCTCTGCTTCTGGGTACGACTCCCCTGCTATTACCTCTTCTAAAATAATTAGATAAAACGTAGCGACCGTAGGCAATTCATAAGACTCCCAGCCCCGTTGTCTCGCTGCTTTCTCAAAAAGTTTAAAACACTCATTGGAATTAAAGACCAAACTGGACAAAAAGCGGTGTTTTTTGGGAGTTTTCAATTTTAACCCTTGCCAAAGGTCTTTACGAATCGTATTGCGCAAAGATTCATTTGGGTGGTACATCGTTTGTCCCAAGGCATTGTGCAAAAAGAAAAAGAAAAGAATAGGGGAAACTTTTTTAAGCAATCCAAAAGATTTCATAAACAAAGTTTTTTAAAAGGTAGTAAAAATGGTTCCATATTACAATTCAGTATTTAAAACTTACAATTGGGTATATCCCTTTTTATTTCGCATGGATACCGTCACATCTTTGAAGTATCGTTAACAACAAAAAAAGACAACATGAAAACTTTAGCATTGATCTTAGGAGTACTTTTTATCTCGGTAAACACAACACTGCAAGCACAAGACGGGGTAACCGTAAATGTGACCATTGAAAATGTTTTAAATGACAACGGAAGTGTTTTGGCCTCCCTGCACAGCGATGAAACGTTTTTAAAGGGGGCTGGAGTCATCGACTTGACCGAACAAGCAAAGAAAGGTGTCGTAACCTTTACATTCGAAAACGTAGAACCAGGCACCTATGCCGTGATGGTATTACACGACGAAAACGATAATCAACGTATGGATTTTGAAACCAACGGTATGCCCAAAGAAAGTTATGGCATGACCGGAAATTCAATGGTAATGGGGCCTCCAACATTTGCGGATGCTAAATTTGAAGTTTCCGACAAAGACATGGATTTCACCATTCGCTTCTAAAAACAGTATAGTCAATCAATCCATCAAAAAAAAAGCCCCTTTTCGAGGGGCTTTTTTGATATGCATCCAAAGCTTAAATTTCTTCGGCCAGCCATGCCTTCATCATCCAAACGGTCTTCTCTTGCTCCGTTATAAAATCACTCATCATCGCATTGGTACCTTCATCGTTTGCCTCATCTGAAGCATCGAGGATCTTTCTTTCAATAACCAAGAGTTCGGTCAGTGAATTCACAATTAAGCGAATCGCGTCAACATCTTGGGTGATGTTCTTACCTATCGGTACTTTTGAAAAATTGACAAAATCATCGAAAGTATGGTACGGAACGCCCCCTAGGGTCAATATACGTTCCGCTATTTCATCAACTTTGAGATTGGCATCATTATACAGTTCCTCAAACTTGGTATGAAGATCAAAAAAGCGTTTTCCCTTAATGTTCCAATGAATTCCCCTTAAATTCAAATAATACTGCTGAAAGTTGGCCAATAATTGGTTCAAATCATTCGCCAATGCCGTTGATTTCTCTTGGTTTAATCCTATACTATTTAGTTTCATATCGTATCGTTTTTATAATTCCTTATAAAGATATTAAATCAATCAACCTATTCTAAATAGTTTTTATCGATGGTTTTTATATCTTTATAACTCCAAATGATAGCAAATGACAATCACCCAACTTCAATATGTTTTGGCCGTCGCGGAATATCAAAATTTTACGCTGGCGGCAGAAAAGAGCTTCGTCACGCAACCGACTTTGAGCATGCAGGTACAAAAGCTTGAAGACGAACTCGATGTATTGATCTTTGACCGAAGTAAAAAGCCCATAGCCATTACGGAGGTCGGTAAAAAAATCGTGGCCCAAGCTAAGAACATCGTAGCTGAGGCAGGTCGCATTAAAGACATTGTCGATCAAGATAAGGGATTTATCGGGGGAGATTTTACCCTAGGAATCATTCCCACCATCATGCCCACGTTACTACCTATGTTCTTATCCTCCTTTATCAAAAAATACCCTAAGGTCAATCTTATTATTAAAGAACAAGCCACGAATACCCTTATTAAAAATATTCAAGATGGCCATCTAGATGCGGCTATTGCGGCCACCCCATTAGAGGTGGAGTTTATAAAAGAACGCCCCCTTTATTACGAACCTTTTGTTGGGTACGTGCCCGATAACCACCGCCTGGCGACACTAAAGAAAATTTCGACCAGTGATTTAGACATCTCTGATATCTTGTTATTACAAGACGGGCATTGCTTCAGGGATGGGGTCATCAACCTCTGTAAATCACCAAAGAACAGCGATGATGAACAGTTCAAGATTGAAAGTGGAAGTTTTGAGACCTTGGTGAACTTATCGAACGAAGGATTGGGAATGACCTTGCTACCTTATTTAAATACATTGGAGCTGGATGATTTCAAAAAGAAAAACCTGCGGTATTTTTCAAAACCTTCCCCTGCAAGGGAGATTAGTTTGATTTACCATAAAAGTGAATTGAAAATACAAATAACGGAAGCCTTGAAAGAAGTAATCTCTTCGGTAGTAAGGGGAGCTATTGCGTTTCAAGACGTTCAGATTATAAGTCCCATTGCTAAAAACTAGGGCCAACTAAACGATAGCCTGCCATTCATGTTTTCAAATACAACAAACAGGGCTGTAACTCGGGCTTATCTATGATAAAATAGGTCACCCAAATTTTGAGTTCCTCAATTTCAAGGGGAAGCAGTCTACTCACCGCTTTTTTAACTTCTTTGACGAATAATATAGGGTCAAAACTAACTTTTTTGAGTATCGTTTTAGTATACTCTAACATAGCTCTAGCCATATTCAAAATTATTTAAGGTTAAAAGTTGCTTTCTAAAATTACCCATAAAAGATATATCTTGAGAAACGGTAGGCGTTAAAAATAAGATAATTTGATGTTAAACTTCACAGTACAAAGGGTTCAAGTAACTATAAAACAATCGGTTACACCATTTAAAATTGTTTTTTGCGTTTTAAGCATCTTTTGCGCAAGCTGTATTGCCCCAAAACGCAATCAAACAGAAAAGAACATACGAACGAAACTACAACATGAATCCTATGGCAATCAGTTCACAGGCATTCTGGTAGTGGATAGTGAAACAAATGATACCTTGATCGCCCAAAACAGCGCTAGGTATTTCTTACCGGCCAGCAATGTAAAATTATTTACCCTCTATACCGGTTTAAAACTACTGCCAGAGCAAATACCGACTCTGGGGTATTTTTACGAAAACGATACCCTTCATATTGAGGGTACCGGTGATCCCAGCTGGTTGCATCCCTATTTTAATGATCGCACCGCGGTCTCCTTTATCAAAGGATATGAAAACATTGTCTTGTACTTAACCAATTTTCAAGATGGCAAATTTGGGCCTGGCTGGGCTTGGGAAGATTATGAATACTATTTTTCACCAGAACGAGGTGCATTGCCATTGTATGGAAATGTGGTAAACGCACTTAAAAATGATTCATTGGTAATTTTACCTAAACACTTTAAAGCTGCTTTCAAGATTGCCGAAAATAAAAATCTAAGGCAACAACATACCAATGAATTTGCGCTATCAAGCACTTTTAATGACACTATTGAAATCCCTTTCATAACCGACAATCGTCTCACTCAAATATTATTGCAAAAAGAGACGGGTCGTCAGTTGACAGTGGGGGCGCAATTTCCGAAAGGTAAAAAACAAATCCTCTATGGCTTACCAACCGATTCGATTTACAGAAGGATGCTATACGAAAGTGATAATTTTCTTGCGGAACAATTGATGATCACAGCCTCTTCAATGCTTTCTGATACCTTACGTTTTAATACAGCTCGAGATGCCATGTTGAAAGTCCATCTTTCCAACTTAAGGCAACAACCCAGATGGGTTGATGGCTCCGGACTTTCGCGATACAATCTGTTTACGCCAGAATCAATGGTTCAAGTGCTTTCAAAGCTATTGGCCGAAATACCGGAAAAAAGACTTTATCACCTCTTGCCCACATGGGATGCCGACGGAACTATTAAAGAGGCCGATGAATCCGCAGAAAGTGATTTCATACATGCAAAATCAGGGGGTATGGGCAATACCTATAATCTGAGTGGTTACCTTACCACAAAATCTGGTAAGGTTCTGGTATTCAGTTTTATGAATAATCATTTTAGAATATCCAGTAGCGAGGTCCGCCAGAACATGTACGGTATACTCAAATCGCTCCATGATTCGTATTAGCGCTATCCCTTTCCACTAGATTGGAGAATCGCCTCATCAACATGGCGAGTTTTGGCGAAATATACCTTTTGCAAAATGGTTTTTCAGGATTGGAATAATAATAATTATGAAACTGACCCTCAGAATGTTTGAAAGCTCCAAAGAAGTGTGTCTTGGTCACCAATTCTTGTTCAAAATCATGCTGCAAATCATCTAAGATTACCTTCGCATTCTTAAAAGTGCCTTTATCAAAGGCATAAACGGCAGAACGGTATTTGTTCCTCATAGCATGTTCGGAAGTACTATTATGCGTATACAGATGAATCGCTACTAAATCTTTCAACCTTATCTGTGAAGGGTCAAAATGAACAACTACCGCTTCTGAAAAAGAGTTTTTGTTTGCAGCAGGTGCTATAAAGCCTTGCTCAACTTTGTCAACACCTTTTAAGGATTGAAAAACGGCTTCGGTACACCAATGGCATCCACCACCAAAACCAATTTTACCAGTCGCTTTCATGAGGTGTTGGTCGCAAAAAGATTATCCTACTAACGCATTGATCTGTGCCCATTGCAACAACATAATGGTTTTTGCATCCTTGATTTTTCCGTCAGCCATTAGTTGTAAGGCTTTTTCGAAAGGCATTTCAAGTACTTCGATATTCTCGGTCTCATCGATTGCCCCTCCCCCATCACTTACTTTCATATCTTGACGATACGCCCCTATAAAAAAATAGAGGATTTCAGTGACCGAACCCGGAGACATATACGATTCAAAAATCTTTTCAACCTTATCGATTTTGTAGCCGGTTTCTTCTTCGACCTCCATTTTAATGGTTTCCTCTGCATTGCCTTTCTCCAATATGCCCGCACAGGCCTCTATCATCATTCCACTTTCATTACCGTTAATGTAGGTCGGCATTCGAAACTGTCTTGTTAAGACCACGGTTTGTTTTTCTTTGTTGTACAAAAGAATTACGGCACCATTGCCCCTATCGTAGGCTTCACGATGCTGCGTTTCCCAAGTACCGTCTTCACGTTGGTATTCGTAAGAGAATTTATGCAAGGTGTACCAATTATCGGATAATAGGGTCTTCTCAATTTTTTTGATTTTTCCGTTTTTCAAAGTCTATCTATTTTTTCGTAAAATGATGCTACAAATTCAATCTCGTCAAGAAATACTCAAAAGGGTTCAAAGGCTCCATCGATTTCCAACCTCTGAAACAGGTACGCAACCCTCAAAATTACCGGGAATAGGGTCATAGCTAAGTACCTTTTCACCAATTTCCTCAGCAGTGGTATAGGCCCAGATGGCCATTGATTTCAAAGAACGGTAAAAGCCTATGGGTTCTTGTTCACCAACGGTTTTACCCCAAATACCAGGGTTGATCTTTCCGGAATTTTTTTCAGCAGCTTCAAGGACTTTGGTTTTTTGGGCATCGTTAAGATGGACAAATATATCCCAAAACTTGGATTTACATTCGGTATTGAAATCTGAAATTTCTTTTTGCATATTTTCTTGGCCCTTATCATCATAGGTTCTGGCAATAACTTTATCAATGAACATATCGACTTTAACATCCAATGCACCGGGAGTATCCGTCCGGGGCAACATGATATCAACGATACTACTGATTGTTTTAGCCTCTACTTCCGAAAAAAACTCAGGCTTCCATGTCAATCTGGTTTCCTTTTTGCACGATTGAAGAATGGAAAGTATCGAAGAGGATGCCAAAGCTCCTGCCAATACACCTGTTGTTCTAAGTGCACTTCTTCTATCCATAACCTAGATATTTCGTTTTTTTAATTCAGATACGGCGTGATTCGCAGCCCTAGCAGTGAGTGCCATATAGGTGAGGGAAGGATTTACACAAGACGATGAGGTCATACAGGCACCGTCGGTCACAAAAACGTTTTTAACGGTATGTACCTGATTGAATTTGTTCAAGATTGAGGTTTTTGGGTCATGCCCCATTCGTGCGGTACCCATTTCATGCACACCCCATCCTGGCGAATGTTCGTTATCAAAGCCCATGACATTCTTTAAACCGGCGGTTTTCAACATCTCAACCGCATCTTCTTGTATTTGTTTGTTCGCGGCCCTTTCATTGGCCTTGAACTCAGCATCAATAGATAGTGTTGGTTGTCCCCATTTGTCCAACACCCCATGATTAAGGATCACTTGATTCTCATGATAAGGCAAACACTCGGCGAAACCGGTTATAAAAAATTGCCAAGGCCCGGGTTTTAATAGATTATCCTTGAAATTTGAGCCGAATTCCTCGCTATTGGCGGCATTTCCGCCGCGGTAACCACCACCTTGGTAGCCGAACCCCCTTAAAAATTTATCGTTCTTGGTTGCCTCGTTGATATTCCAATACCTAGGAATATAAATTCCATTAGGTCGTCTTCCCTTGTAATAAGCATCATCAAACCCTTCTACCGTTCCTATTGCGCCAACCCTGTAGGTATGATCCATCAAGTTATGGCCCAATTCACCACTATCATTCCCTAATCCGTTCTCAAACCGATTGGAAGTGGAATTCAAAAGTATTTGGGTAGTACTTAAGGTTGAGGCATTACAGAATATGATGCGTGCGTGATATTCAATATCCGTGTTGGTTTCTGAATCAATAATCCTCACCCCAGTGGCTTTGCCCTTAGCATCGTCATAAATTATCGATTGTACGATCGAATAGGGTCGTATGGTCAAGTTGCCGGTGGCATTGGCAGCGGGTAAGGTTACCGCATTGCTACTGAAATAGGCTCCGTATGGGCATCCCCTACTGCATCGATTGCGGTACTGGCATTTTCCCCGCCCATTTAAGGGCTCGGTAAGATGTGCCACCCTACCAATAATCAGGTTTCTACCGGGATAATTGGTTTCTATTCGCTGCTTCACGTGCTTTTCAACACAATTAAGCTCCATAGGGGGAAGAAAATGACTATCTGGCAATTGCGGTAAGCCAAGGGCCTCGCCACTAATACCCGCAAACTTTTCTACATAAGTGTACCACGGTTCAATATCATTATAGCGTATGGGCCAGTCTACCCCATGGCCATCTTTGGCATTGGCCTCAAAATCGAGGTCACTCCAGCGATAGGTCTGTTTGCCCCAAAGTAATGACCTACCCCCCATTTGATGGCCACGCAACCATAAAAAGGGTTTGGTTTCGGTATAAGGGTTGGCTTCATCGTCGGCCCAAAAGTGTTCGGTATCAGTGCCGATCCAACCAGAACGAATCGCCTTGTAGTGTTTTTTCTTTTGTTCAGGTGTTAAGCTACCCCGTAACTCAGTATCCCAAGGGTCGAGGTTCATCGTCGGATAGTCCACCACATGTTCAACCATACGACCCCGCTCCAACACCAAGGTGTTTAAACCGTTTTCACAAAGTTCCTTGGCCGCCCAACCACCACTGATACCTGAGCCTATTACGATGGCATCATAGGTGTTCGCTTTTTTGGCATCAATGTTAAAATTACCCATAGGTACTGTACTTACCCAAATATAATGATTAAAGCGACAGTTAAGGAAAAGATAAAAGTGTAGCGTGCGACCGATAATCCTTCAAACCCATTCTAAACGGTAACCGCCTTATTCAGATACCGTCTAAATGGTAACATCTCTTGATAGGCTTCAATCAGCCTTTCTTCGAAACCGCCATCTAAAACCACTTTGGAAGAGAAATCGGTGGCCACCGCAAAGGTCTTATGACGAAGTAAATCGATATGCGGATGGTCATTTGGGAATCCTTTTGGGGCATTGGTCAACTTCTCATCTTCATAAAGACCGCCGAACAAGGTTTTGAAAGATTTTTTGTTTAAAATCTTCTTTAATTCCTCGCCATCATAATCTATGGCGTCTCGAATACTCCGCAAACGTTTTGGGTCTGGTCGCCATAACCCACCGGCAAACATCGCGCGTTCAATACCTATTTCAACGTAAAAATCCCCAGTATTGGGCCTCTTGTCAAAACCAGCGCCAAAATGGTCTTTGTAAATGGGTTTATTCGGGTGGAACATCAAATTATTGTTGATCCTATTGATACCCTTTTTACCTGGAGTGTCATAGTACTCCTCATCCATGGCCATCAACTTAGCGTTCACGCGGTCCAGCCATGCGATATAATCATCTCGAACTTCTTTATACCATTTGCGATTGGCATCCATCCATTCTTTGTTGTTGTTCTTTTGAAGCTTTTTTAGAAAGGTAATCAGGTTCTGGAAGTCCATATTGCGAGCTTGATTAACGAAGTTAATCAAAGTGAAGCAATCTGTTGAAACGGACTAAAGACCTTTTGGTTTTAATCATTTTTTGAAATACATTCAACAGATTGTTTCACTTTTTCTGGCGTTCCGCAAGAAACGCTCGCAATTTCGTGTTCCTAGAACCCCCTATCGCCACCAATAACATCCCCTAATGTGCCTAAAATACTGCCTTCACCTTTATCTTTTCCGCCACGTGGTATAGCGGCCAAGACCCGGCCTGCCAGTCTACTGAAGGGTAAGGACTGAATGTAAACCGTACCGGGGCCGCGAAGAGTTGCAAAGAAAAGTCCTTCGCCCCCGAAAACGGTATTCTTGATTCCGCCAACGAACTCAATATTGTAATCTACAGTATGCGAAAAGCCGACAATACAGCCCGTATCTACTTTGAGTACTTCACCTGCGGCCAATTCTTTTTTGGCCATAGTGCCCCCAGCATGTACAAAGGCCATACCATCACCCTCCAATTTTTGCATGATAAAACCTTCTCCGCCAAAAAGGCCCCGACCCAGTCTTTTCGAAAATTCGATACCTACCGATACGCCTTTTGCCGCGCATAAAAAGGCATCTTTTTGACAAATGAATTTTCCACCTTTTTCAGAGAGGTCAATAGGAAGTATCTTACCAGGATAGGGAGATGCAAAGCTAACCTGCTTCTTACCTTGGCCCACATTTAAAAAAGCGGTCATAAATAGGCTCTCACCGGTCAATAGACGTTTTCCAGCGGAGAAAAGTTTGCCCAGAACCCCGGTATCTTGATTGGAGCCGTCTCCAAAAATGGTATCCATCTTAATGTCGGTATCCATCATCATAAAACTGCCGGCTTCGGCCACTACGGCCTCTTGGGGATCGAGTTCAATCTCGACATATTGCATTTCTTCCCCATAAATTTCATAATCGATTTCGTGTGCGTTCATATTCTTTTTTAGTTTTTTGTTGACATTTATTAGTTGGCGGTCATGCCGTTTTGTTACAACGGCAAACTACTTTACCGTTAAATCTAGGTAATAGATCAAAGTAGAATTAGGTGGAATATTGGCATAAGGAATAGCTCCGTAGCCAAGTTCAGGAGGAATCTTGAGGTAACCCTTTTCCCCAATCCTGAACTTTTTCAGTCCTTCATAAAAACTAGATAAAAATCCATCCCCACCTATTTCCAACGCTAATGCCTTACCGGTTAGGTAAGAATTATCAAATTGGCTGCCATCCAAGAAATAACCAATATAATGAAGTTTTACGTTGTCACCATCTTGATAAACTTCACCAGATGAGGCGTGTTCAATAGCATAAAACAATCCGAAAAAATCAGTTTCCCGCCATTGAATATGGTTCAAATCCTTTTTTTGTTGTTTCTTCAAGAGGGGAATTTGACTTTGAAACGTGGTATCCCCTTTTTCATCTAAAGCATAGAAATCATTAAGAGCACCAGAAGAATCATAAAATGCCTCGAACTGTAATCCCCCATTTTTATGATAATATTTGAGTACTGCTAAACTATTACTCGCATCAAATACCGAATCACCTCTTTTGATTCCGTCCTCATAAAAAGTCTTTGTGCTTTGGGACATCAAAAAAAGTGGGGCCAAAAGGATCACAATGAACAAAGGTATATTCATACCACATTTTATACTATTATTTCAACCTAACCGTCCACTCAAAATTAAAGGTACTTACCACTACGCCATCTTTGTTCACCCCAACCGATTTCATCCAAAATTTCTGGCCTTCACCGGTTGCAATCGTTTTTTGGATGGCATCGGTGATCAAGTGTCCATCTTCACAGGTAAAAGTGATCTTACCTGTTGCCTTTTTAGAGAAATTGGCATTGTTGTTTTGTACCAACATCGATATTTTACGACCACTATGGCGTATTTGATCGATGACCATGGCCCCCGTACTTAACTCAGCAGCCATACCCTGAACTGCCCAAAACATACTTTTGAACGGGTTCTGATTGATCCATCGATGGGTAACCGTGGTAACCGCTTTTTTATCGTCCATATATTTTAAGCGCACCCCACACCACCATGCCGACGGTAGTTTAAAAAAGGTGAAGGTGTTGAATTTACTAGTACTAGTAGCCATATATCAAGTTTATTTTTGATAAAAATACCTAAAATAAGTGCGACTTCAATATGTTAATTAAATGTTAATATTAAGTACTATGTGTTGCATAGTACCATCTTTTGGATATATATTTGTATCGTAAGCTAATAGGTAAACTAATTGGTTTAAAGAATCATCAATCAAAAATCATGACAGAATCATTGACCAAACACGAACGAAATTTATCCGCAATAATCCATGCGTCCACATTCTCAAAGTATTTTATTCCCTTTGGTAATTTCATATTTCCATTGATCTTATGGACCGCCAATAAAAAGGAATATGAATTTGTGGATTATAACGGAAAACAGGCATTGAACTTTCAAATCAGCATGTTGCTTTATTCGATTGTCGTAGGTCTAATCAGTATTCCATTTTTTATCGGGTTTTTACCCGACATTTTAGATGGCAACTTTTTCGGTATGCACCGATTAAGCGATTTTAACAATTTAAACATTCATATAAGCAGTGACGACTTCCGGCTTGGTCGTTGGTTATGGCCCGCTGGTATTACCGGTGTGCTACAAGCTGGACTCGTCATTGTGAATGTTGTGTACACCATTTTGGCAACTATAAGAACCAATGAAGGGCAAACCTTCAAATATCCATTCACCATCAAATTCATCAAATAGATAGGGGTTTATTCATCAACCGGTACTGAGCGTAGTCGAAGTATCAAATCAAAAACGAACAAAAAAGACATCAATCAAAATCAATTAAACATCAATCAACCAAAAAGCGTTTCCGTGCCCGCTTCTCATCAAAGCGGGACGGCACGGAAACAAAAAACGAACAGTTAATTAATACGAATCCTATAATTATGAATATAGAAAATACAAAAGCACAAATGCGCAAAGGGGTTCTAGAGTACTGCATACTTTCCATTTTAAAGGACAGTGATAAATATGCATCTGAAATTCTAGGGGCTTTAAAAGACGCTAAGATGCTGGTGGTCGAGGGTACGATCTACCCTCTGTTGACCAGACTGAAAAATGCTGGGTTGCTCAACTATCGTTGGGAAGAATCCACCTCTGGCCCACCACGTAAATACTATGCGCTCACTGAAACGGGGCAATTGTTCTTAAACGAACTCAATGGCACCTGGGACGAGCTTAGAAATGCAGTAAATCTGGTAACCAACAACAAATAAGACATCAAAAAATGAACAAGACAGTAAATATAAATTTGGCAAACTCACTATTTCATATAGATGATACTGCCTACGATAAGCTTAGACGCTATCTAGAGTCGGTCAAGCGGTCATTCTCAGGTACTGCCGGAAGCGATGAGATCATTGCCGATATCGAAGCGAGAATTGCAGAACTCTTTCTGGAGAAGATGGAAAATGAGCGGCAGGTAATCACCCAAAAAGAAGTTGACGAGGTCATCACTATCATGGGCCAGCCCGAAGACTATATGATCGATGAGGACATTTTTGAAGATGAGCCTATTGCCTCAAATAAAAAATCAGGCCCAACTTCAAGGGTTAAAAAACTATACCGCGATATTGAGAACAAATACATCGGGGGGGTCTGTTCTGGATTGGAGCACTACCTAGGTTTTGATGCCCTTTGGATCCGCCTCATATTTATTCTCTTAGGCCTGTTTACTGGTTTCGGTATCGTGGCCTACATCTTACTTTGGATTTTGGTTCCCGAGGCCGTAACAACTTCGCAAAAGTTGGACATGACGGGAAAGCCCATCAACATCAGCAATATAGAACGCAAAGTTAAAGAGGGGTTTGATGATGTTGCCGACAAGGTTAAAAACGTCGACTACGATAAAGTGGGTGACAAGGTCAAAAGCAGCTCCAAGACCTTTTTTGATACCATAGGGGATATCATTATGTTCTTCTTCAAGATATTCGGAAAGTTTATTGGAATAATACTCATCATTACAGGTGCAACGGCACTTATAGCTTTGTTCGTAGGCCTGTTCACTGTAGGCGTCATCGATATGGTCCATTTTCCGGGAGTGGATTTTTATGATATTATCAATACTACGGGAGCTCCTGTCTGGGTAGTGTCATTATTGTGCTTTTTTGCCGTTGGTATTCCCTTTTTCTTCTTGTTGTACTTAGGATTGAAAATTCTGGTCAATAATTTGAAATCCATCGGTAACATCGCTAGATATTCCCTATTAGGGCTTTGGCTGATGTCTATTGGGATTTTAATCGCACTCGGTATACGACAGGCAGCCGCACATGCCTTTACGGGTACTACCACGATAAATGAGGAAATTTATGTGGAAAATGTCACCGATACCTTGAACGTGCGCATGCAATCAACCGAAAGTATCGACTATGATAATCGATTTACTTTTGACGACCTTCAGATGGTCTATGATGATAATGGCAACGCCCTTTTATACTCAGAAGATATTCGCTTCGATATCAAAAAATCCACTGATAGCCTTGTTCGCTTGAAAATACGTAAAGATGCTGATGGAAGTTCGTTTCAAGAAGCTAGGGAAAGGTCTTCTGAAATTACGTACAACTATGCTTATGTAGATGGTGAATTGGTATTGGATGACTATTTGACCACTTCCACTGAAAACAAAATGCGAGACCAAGAAGTTCGCACCACGCTCTACATACCCGAAGGCATGCATATCACATTTGATGAAAATGTCAACGGAAATATTGGAAGAAGCACCAAAAATGATCGTGATTATTACCGCAGTGATATCATTGATTATCTATGGGTCATGGGCGAGGACGGGGAATTGAAGTGTCAAAATTGCCCCGATGATCTTTATAGCGATGATGACGGCAATGGAAAAATCATTATCAACGAAGATGGGATCGATATCAACATCCGTGACAGAAATGAAAACGGAAAAATTATTATCAATGAAGATGGTATCGATATCGATGTCAAAGACAATGGGGAATCCTTTAAAATGAAGGTCGATGAAAATGGGGTCGAGATAAAGGCTGAAGATGATTATTAAAATTACAACCCAGTCCATTGTTTTGACGATTCAGCAAATCAGATTGGTATAAAAGCTTAACGAATAACAACTTTGTACAACAATCAATTACTAATAAACCCCTGAACGTGTTCAGGACAAAAAACGAAAAAAATGACAACTTTAGTACGAATGGCAGTAGCCGCATTATTAGCCCTTTTCATGTCATCATGTGCCTTTGACATCAATTTTGGTGATGGAAAAAGAGGGAATGGACAGGTTGCTGAGGAATCTCGGAGTATTAGCGATGATTTCACCGCAGTTTACGCTTCTGAAGGTATTGACGTATTTGTCACCCAAGGAGACGATTTTAAGATTTTAGTGGAAGCAGATGAGAATATCATTGATCTTATCGGCACCGATATCAAAGACGGCCGTTTAAAAATACATGCCATTGAGAATATCGGCAGGGCCACTAAAAATGTATATGTAACCTTACCAAGGGTAACCGCATTAAAAAGCTCAAGTGGGGCTGATTTAATCGCACAAAATGTAATCAAGGCCGACAAGATTGAACTGGATGCCAGTAGTGGTTCAGATATCGAGGTAGAACTGGTCGCCAATGAAGTAATGGCCGATGCGAGCAGCGGGGCTGATATCAAGGTATCGGGCAAAACGGAGACCTTATATGCAGATGCAAGCAGCGGTTCTGACATTAAAGCGAGGACACTCACGGCAAAACGCTGTAATGCAGACGCCAGTAGTGGTGCTGATATTTCGGTCAATGTTTCTGAGGCATTGACCGCAGATGCCAGTAGTGGGGCCGATATTTCATATACTGGCGAAGCGAGTGTAACGAAAAAGAAGTCCGTTTCGGGCAGTGTGCATAAATACTAGTACGATACCATCAACCAAATGACCTAATACCCCAAAACCTATTTTTGGGGTATTTTTTATTTTTCTATCATAATAGTGACATATTCATATTTTATTGGTTAAATAATTATGTATTTAACATTTTTTCGTACCTTAAATGAAGATTTTTTTCCTCACACAAAAACATTCAACCATGAAAAAATTAGTCACTACCGTTTTGTTGATGGTCGTAGTGCTGGTCGCAGCAATACTCATCTCATCCAAACCAGATAATTACCACTCTATAGAGGGTACTTGGGAACTTGTAAGCTTTCACAATTATGATGATGGTGTCAATATTAGTAGTACGGAACCAAAGGCAAAAGGATACCGTCAGGTAAAAATGTATTACAATGGTAAAGTCATGTGGTCAAGATATGTGCCTAATGAACCCAACGGACGTTTCGGTTACGGTTCGTATTACCTCACTGATCGTGAACTACACGAAACCATTATTTTTGGGGATTCGGAAATGATGAAAGCCTTGGATACGCTTACAGAATTCATTTTCGAGTTGGATTTGAAAAATGACACCTATAGTCAAATCAGTTTGGACGAAGACGGAAACCGTACATTCTCTGAAAATTACAAGCGAATAGATTGATTGGCTATCAACAACCGACCAAAATGAAAACGTCATTCCCTTACTGATTTCAGAGGAATGACGTTTTTTCTTTTAACTACAGGGCTACTAATCCCAACGTGCCGTAGCTTCAACGGCAGAACCAACAGAGGCTAGATACCTTTCGGCATCCAAGGCGGCCATACAACCAGTTCCTGCAGCGGTTATCGCTTGACGGTATTCCTTATCTTGAACATCTCCACTAGCAAATACGCCAGGCTTGCTGGTTTGGGTCGATTTTCCCTCGGTAACGATATAGCCCGTATCGTCCATCGCTAATTGCCCCTTGAAAATATCCGTATTGGGTTTGTGACCAATGGCAATAAACAATCCTGTAATGACTATATCCTCTTTCTCGCCCGTTTTGTTGTTTATCATTCGAAGGCCTTCAACCACTTGCTCGCCCAATACCTCATCCACTTCGGTATTGTAACGCACCTCGATATTGGGCAGACTGTTCACTCGGTGCTGCATGGCTTTTGAAGCCCTCATATGATCTTTACGAACCAACATGGTCACTTTACTACAGATGTTTGCCAAATAAGAAGCTTCTTCGGCCGCAGTGTCCCCTGCCCCGACAATGGCCACTTCTTGACCTTTGTAAAAGAATCCGTCACAAACGGCACATGCCGAAACACCCCCACCACGCAAACGTTGTTCACTTGGTAAATTCAAATATTTCGCAGTGGCCCCTGTTGAGATTATAATACTTTCGGCCTCAATGGTTTTGTCGCCGTCAACGGTGACTTTGTGTATACCCCCGACCTCATCGCTTAAATCCACCGCCGTGACCATTCCGACCCGTACTTCCGTTCCAAATCGTTCTGCTTGCTGTTGCAGCTGCACCATCATGGTAGGCCCATCTATACCTTCTGGATAGCCCGGAAAGTTATCCACCTCAGTAGTGGTGGTCAATTGACCACCAGGCTCCATACCTGTATAAAGTACCGGTTTCAAATCTGCCCTTGAGGCATATATAGCCGCCGTATATCCTGCCGGACCGGAGCCAATAATCAATGTTTTTAGTCGTTCAACTTGTTCTGACATAATTAAACCTCTTCTATATTGTGTAAGTACAAAAGTAGCTTTTTTGACCTAAAACTTACATCTTCATATAAGAGCTTATGAACAAATAACTAACTAAATCGTATTGAATTTATAGACACAGATCGATTCGTATTTTTCGTCTGGTTGTAAAACGGTGCTGGGGAAATTGGACTGGTTCGGAGAATTGGGGAAATGCTGTGTTTCTAGGCAAAAAGCTTCCCCATTACGATATGCTTTCCCGCCTTTCCCTAGAATGGAAGACGATATGGAACTACCACTGTAGAATTGAATGCCCGGTTCATTGGTGAAAACCTCCATGGTCCTTCCACTATCAGGTTCTATTACCTTTGCGGCCACAATCAGCCCATCTTCGCTCTTTACTTGTTGATCCAGCACGAAATTATGGTCATATCCACCGCCGAATTTCAATTGCTCATGGTATTGGCCTAAGTCTTTCCCTATCCGTTTTGGTTCGGTGAAATCGAATGGGGTAGCAACTACACTTTCCAAAATTCCTGTGGGAATCATATTCGCATTAATAGGAGTATAAAAATCGGCATTGATTATGAGAAGATGCTCATTGATACTACCCATTTTAGCCCCCCTTAAATTAAAATAGGAATGGTGGGTAAGATTGATAACGGTTTTCTGATCCGTCTGGGCGGTATATTGAATCCTCAACTCATTGGTATCGGTCAATATATAGTTCACTTGCACTATGACGTTACCCGGATAACCTTCTTCCATGTGGCGCGACATTCTTGAAAAGTTAAGTTCGTTGCTCGAAATTTTGTCAACCTTCCACACCACACTTTCAAAACCCTGTTTTCCCCCATGCATATGGTTACCGCCGTAGTTGGTGGCCAATTCATATTCCCTGTCATCCAACGTGAACCTGCCGCCTGCAATTCTGTTGGCATACCTACCAATTACCGCCCCGTAATATTTTTGATTGGTTTTTAAATAATCTTCTAAAGTTGAATACCCCAGTACGACATCATCAAAAACACCATGCCCATCAGGTACCATTAAAGAGACGAGGCGTTGCCCATAATTGGTAAATTTGGCAGTGAGGCCATGCATGTTCGCAATAGTAAAAAGACCTACCTTTTGGCCTCCAATTGTGGTTTCAAAGTCCTTTTTATACACTTCTGGAGTACTTCTTGGATTTCAAAATTAATCGAAAAAAGAATAGTCTATTAATAAAATCCATTAAAGACCCAATCCTGGTAAGTAGCTTTGATTTTAAGGTCTTTGAAAATTTGGTATTGGTAAACAAGCGTTTTTTAAGAAATCGATGAATTCAAAATTTCATAAACCTATATTCGGGTAAATATCCAACATACGAAAACAAGACAAGTGCCGAAACTAGAAAAAATCAGCAACAATCGATAGGTTCTTTCGAGACTCCCCTTCTTTCATCGTAGGAAAATCATAAAATTGTTGAAATCGCCATGGTTGAAACCGTGGATGAGGTTTAAAGATGGTCATGAAAGCTAAAAGAAAAATCAAGGACCAATAACCTTATAAATCTGGAGTTGACCTTGTCTTTTCGTGGTCGGGGATTCTCTTCATCTTGAATTTAGAAGAAGATGTCAATAAGTGACTGATTTTTATTAAAATATAGGAGTATTGCCAGTCTACGAATCAGTGCATGATTCATTGTATTGGTAATAGAAAACAAAAACCCTTTTTTCAAAGGTTTTTTTTCATCAGGTATGGTATGGGGTTTTACCTGTGGTCTTCCAAAATTTCTGAAGTTTCCATATCATTTTGAATAGCATCTCGTTGTTCCCTTATAATTTCCTTCAATCTGTGGGGAACATGGGTCTCTGCCAACACATCGTTGTATTCATCAATAGCAGATTTGTCGCCCCGAACCGCTTCTTCAAGCATGGCTTCATCGTTGTCTCCTGAGAAAAATGCCTTTACATCCATCCAAGCACGATGCGCGGCTCCAGCCGTACTTCCATCGATTTCCTTATCTCCGAGGTCAAGATCTTGAGCTGCATTTCTCAATGTTTTGAGAAAGATTTTTCGTTCCTCGGCTTTTTTGCTAAAATAACTTTGAATACCTGCAGCATTTGCATTTTCAGCCGCTTTTTCAAAACCTATAACGGCATCTTCATTTTTTGTCACGAGGTCTTTTAACCTATCCTCGATTTTCTTAACATCATTATTCATTTTTATGTGGTTTTACGGTAACTATTGATTTCATGCCTACCGGTTGACATATTAAAACGCTAATTTATCCCAAGGAATAACACTAGCTTAATCGCTAACATGTAAACTTTGACCGTATTGAATTCAGCTTTGCGATTACATATGGCGTAAAGGGTAAAAGTCATGTTCTGTAGAGATATGTAGTGAATAAAACTGATGTTCATCCTTCGCTGCTATTGACTGCACATCGCTCTTCAATGTATCTGAAAAGATTATAGGCATTTCATAAACAATAGCCCAAACATCCAAATAATTATTCCCACGTATCAAGTCCTTCTAAACCTTACTATAATACAAATCGCTGACTTTCACTACAGCCGATTAAAGGTTCGAAATTTTCAGCTAGTTGATTCGTATCACAAGAAGAGGCTGATTCATTAGGTTTTTTACAATTAGTCACTCTGGGTATATGACAACATAACGAGTAAATGACAAAAAGGTGAACTGAGGTATTGGGCAACCTAAAATTACTACAGTTCGTTCACCTATATGTTGAAAGAACTCGAAATTCCCTCAGCTATTTCGTCACGATGCCCCTCTAGAATCGTACGGTTGAAACCCGTTACGGAAGTGTGTTTCAAAACTTCTTCATATTCCTCTAAAACGGTTTGCTCTGCTTTTCTACATTCTTCCAACACTGCTGCCTTGCTGTTCCCCTTAAAAAATAAGAGGGTATCCGACCAAATCTTAGCCGCTTTTTGCGACAGTTGTCCCATTTTAAGTGGTGTTTCGTTCAACCGAACGATAATATCAGTCAATTCGTTGACCATGCTGGCCTTCTCAGCCGCTTTAACTACGAAGAATGATTTTAATGTCGAATCTTCTACATGTTCAATACCCGTCTTGTATGTTTTTTCTGCATGATAGTGTACACCCAATAATTCATTTAATAAATCTGCCACTTGTGAATAACTCATAATCATATATTTAATTAAATAGAAATATCCGAAATTAAACACCCCCATATTGACGCTAAAGCTTGTTTGATTGATGCGGACCGTTTTTAGCTTGGTAAAATTTAAACTTAATCTAATATTGAATGTGGTTTTGTTGAATTAAACCGCATAGCATTGAAATTGACATTAGAACAGCATCTTTGAAACAAGTCCCTTATTCAAATTTTGCCAAGAGTTGATTTCTATCTGAACTGTTGACTATATGATACTCAATATCTTTCCGTAAGCTATTTATTTCCAATTTGACGACCCTACTATTTTCATTACAAAGATTTGGGCACTTAGCAATTAACCGTAAGGCGTCAATCAACTCATACAACACCAAACTATCTTGCTTTGCGTAAAAACGAATGGGCTGTATAATGGTGCGCATCAACTCTTTTGCTGGAATATTGTTTTTAATCAAAACACACTGCCCTTTATCCAATGCCTGCGCGGTTTTTTGGGGAAACCGTAAAAATTTTCGGAGTAGCCCACCTAGTTTTTCGATAGTATCAATTGCCGTACCTGGATCGTTGATACCTGGTGACATAGCTTTAACGGCGATTTCCATAAGTTTGATCATGCCGCCTATTCCGTAATCGTTTTCATAACGATTGGAAGAGATGTCCATACATAACATCAAATTCTTGATTTCTTCTTTAGTAAGGTCTTTTTGAATGCGGAGTATAGGTTTTCCCTTCCAGACATGCATGTTGGGATAGGGAATTATCTCAATTTGATTATTTTGTGCTTTTATGGAATCTTTTATAATTCTGGTGTCAATGCCTCGAACATATCCTGACCTATCACTTCGAAGTACCTTCCATTCAGAAGTTTCCGTATGTCCAGTGCTAATTTGTAAGATATTGGATTGTTTTAACTCCCGTTCCGCAAAATCATTACACTTGCTGAAAATTCTGTCAATGATGTTATGAATTTGTATGGCCCCTGAAATATTATGGATAAAATACACGAACAGTGCGATACAAATCACACTTAAAATAGCTGCAAGCATGGTTGAAAGACCTATGGTATCGGTATCCATACCGAGTGCACCTAGTGAGGTCAAAATTATGATGCAATAAAGCAATGTACCTACATATATACCTAGTATGATTTGATGTTCACTGTTCGAAATCAAACCCGGAAGGAGTCTTGGCGAAAAATTGGATGAAGCTTGTCCTAAAACTACCATGACCATTGAAAAGCTGAAGACCGTTAGCGAGATTACCCCTCCAATCAAGACCGATAATATGGACCGTGCCGTTTCGTAATCTTGTATGAAAAGATAGGGGACATTCTTCTTTATGGAGTGAACTATCTCCCAATTGTCTAGCGAAAGTGCTATAAGGGCAAGTATTCCATAAAATAGGGAAATGAGGACAGGGTAAAAGGCAATGCTTCTAATTACCTGACGATACATTCTAGTGATAAATTTGATAATTTTTTTCATAGTCATTTATGTCGGGTAGTACACGTTTGCAATCCGTCCTTTTTATCGCTGATAAAAAGGAAGGCTTCTAGCACCTTTCCCTATTAAACCATAAATAGGACTACCTACGATTCTTAAAAAAGATGATTTTTTTGATTTACATCCCCTTTTTTGAGTTGTTAGGGCTTGTGCTACATAACCTAACCTTAAAAAGCCTTGATTTTTTTGACGAAAACCTTAAACTCCACATCGAATTTCTTACCATCCCTTTTAAGTTCGACATCATAAAATAATCCTTTTTTGAAATGTCGCACACGTTCTATTTCCACAATTTTACAATCCTTGTAATCTTGTTCTAACCGCTCCCGTATAGTGAAGGGTAACTCTTTTTCTGATATACTGGTCTCCGTTTCAATCCAAGTACCGTCAGGGTTATAGTCTGCTCTATATTTTATCCCATCAATCTTGAAATTTGATTCGTAATTGCCATTTTTATCTATATGCCAATCGGGGTCGTTCTCATTCGGATACATTTTCTCGAAAGTCTCTTTGACTTCTTTTGGTGTCTGTCCATTCAAATTAAACGAAAGTAACAAGCTTAAAAAAATCGGGGCCAAAATAAGGGTTATGTTCATATTCCTATTTGTTTTCATAACGGTATTGATTGAAAATATATTCGTGGGGTGTCATTTACGGAACACCTGGCATTATACCTTGAAACTTTTGATTGGACTAAAAAAAAATCGTTTAAAGCACTGATCCAATCGCACTAAACGATAGTTTGCCCAATGGTAATCAATTAAATTATACGTATGAGAAGTTTACTTTGGCTTGTGGCCGTTATTTGTATCGTTGTATGGCTCTTGGGCCTTTTGGGGATAATTCCTGGACTATCGACCGGAGGGTTGATTCACGTACTGCTTGTAATTGCAGTTATCGTAGTACTTTATAATATCATATCAGGGAAAAAACCTTTATGACCTTTTAGAAAATAAAAAGGGTATGTTACCATACCCTTTTTATTATATGATTTATTTCATATCCGATTCAAATCCGTCATAAGAGAATTTTTGTCCGCCAACGGATGCATTTGCCATTAAACCTGCCTTTGGCAGCGCAAAGACGGCCACGCCATTCTTGTATTTCGCATTTACGGCTACTCCTGATTTTACGGCCACCGCAGAGGCTTCGGCTCCAAAGGAAAAATTTCCTTCCTTAAAATCTTTCAAATCATCCTCAGTCTCGAAAAAGATGACTTCGATAATTGATTGTCCACCCGCCTGCAAGCCTATATTGAGTTTTTTCAATCCCGCTTTACCAATGGCATTGCCATTTTCATATACGATTCCATTACCAGAGGCCCCTCCGATAATCAATCCGCCTTTACCCACGTTCGGAAAGATGACATATCCGGCCGCATTATCGAAAAATGTTTGTAAATCGGAATCAGCTTGAAGCAATTCGCTTTTTGCCTCTTGGGCATCTGCCCTTAATTCATTCAATTTCTCCGTTTGGGCATTCACTGTTGTTCCTGCTATTGCAATCAGCACCATTGCAAGGTTTCTAAGTTTTTTCATGTTCTTTGTTTTATATGTTACTCTGGGCTTATTCCCAACTCTTACACGAAGATACCTGTAAGTATGTGCCAACATTATTTCGAACAAGACAAACTTTGACGCATTCCATAATTCCGTTTATGGTCAAGGACTTATAATCTCTTCAACAGCTAAAGTCCTATCAGGGCCAAAAAATTTAAGGGATACGGAGAACACGATAACGGATACGATCATGCCAATCATAAATACAGTATACGTCCATCGTAACAGCCTATATTTTCGCTCCAATACAATACCCAGATAATAGAGGTCTTTGGTCAACGATTTGTAAATGTAGTCGCGGTCTTTCAGTAATTCGGTCATTGCCCACTCATAACGGTCTAATTTCATCTTATGGAAGTTACCAAAGAACAACAGGTTTACCTTTTTGTCCTGTACATCTTCCTTAGTGAACTCACCACTGGTCACATTAGGTCTGGTGGCCATTATGGACATTATCATCGATACGATACAGAACAGTATGAATATGAATGTGGGATAAATGAGGTAGGTGTTCGACGGATTGTCCAATTTCGGAATCAGGTTCGCCAATGCCAATGAGATGATTATGGCGTTCACAGATAATAATATATTTGCTTTGGTGTCAGCGATATCGCTTAGTTTTATGTGGTTTCTTAAGGTAACGCGGTACAGGGTCTGTACGCCCCTATCCACAATCTTATCCTTGAATTTGGCCTTGATCTTCTCTTTATAAACCGTTTTTTTGTTCTTCTTTTTTGCCTTTACCAATTTCTTAAGGTTCTTTTGTTTTGGTTTGGTCCAATTCGCTATCGCATAATCAGTGTAGTAGCGATGTTTACTTCTGAACAATACCAATTGATTTTTTCGCCATTCCGATAACGGGATATCCTCTCCCTTTAAAAATTGAAATTCTTCACGCCATAGTTCATTAAGCATGGTATAATCCTTATCATGCAGAAAGGCATATTGAAGGTCATATAAATATTCTTCCAAAAGGGAATCAGGCTTTGCGTCATTGGCCGTAAAAACCAACAGCCGTTCCAAGGTTTTAACATCTTTTTCAGGGTATGATTTTGGTTTCAAAAACAATTGCAATTGTTGAATTGAAGAGTATACGTCCAATCCATTTTTCAATAAATGGGTATCCTTAAAAAGGAGTGTCAGATATAATAGTTCTTGTTTCTTTTCGCTCAGGTCAGTATTTTCAAACAGTGTTTTGGCATGACCAAGTAGCCGGTCTTTAAAATTCCAATTTCGAAATACGAGATTATCCTCTTGTGATGCTTCGTATAATTCCCTAATGTGCTCCTTGGCTTCTTTAATTAAATCGTTCATTTTAATATTTTTAAATTCATCGGATATTGTTAACCTAACGATTGGCGGTTCGGGCCTTTCAATTTTTAAGGGAACTTTTCAACCCTAAAATGAGAGGCCAAAACCTACTTGTACCAAATTGTTCTCTACGGAATTGAAATATCCTATATTAAAAGTCAATGCTTGAAGGCTACTTATCCAAAAACCGCCCCCTTGCGAAGTATGCCAAATATTGGATACATCGTTCTCTTGCCAGACCCGACCATAGTCAAAACCACCATATATGCCCACGGTAACCGGTGAGACTGCGGTAATATAGCGTTTTAAACGAAGTTTGAGGTCAGTACTTTGGTAGAACGAGGTACGCCCTGAAAAACGCTCATCCCTAAACCCCCTTAGGCCATTATCCCCGCCAATGGACGGTGCGTGGTAAAAAAATATATCACCTTCGGCAATATTCGTATGCACCTTTGCAGTACTACTAAGAACCAAATGGCCCGAACGTATCAGTTTATGGTCAAAACCCAATCGTAACGAGGCATACCCAAACCTATTTTCACTAAGGTCGGTATTTTGTTTATAACCTGCTTTCAAGCCCATATAAATGGCCTTGGTAGGAAAATCGTTGGCATTCGTTCTATCATAGTCCGCTGATAGCTCTCCCCCAACAAAGGTTTGATTCTCAAAGATCTCGGTATCAAAATTTGAAGGGTTAAAAAGGCGTTGTTCGTTTTCGTTTACCCGAAACGACTCCACCGTTCCCTTAATTCTAAGACTATAATAGGCAAGACCTACGCTGGCCTTAAGCTGTCGTAGGCGGGCCCTGTAAAAATCACGGTCGAGTACATCTTCATTGTTTACGGTTTCATTACCAATGCCAAAGAAATTTTTAGCGTAGCGGTCACTGGTATAATACCCCCTTACTTCTAGGTTCCATTTGGGGAAAATATTGGCAAAGGTCCCTTGGTAATCAAGTTCCAAGGCCTCAAATCCGAAATAATAATTGGCCGATAATTGGTGTTTTTGCCTGAACGGATTACCGTTGAGCCCGTTGACAGTATAGGTATCTTTTAACCCTACGAAGAGGCCATCATCCACTCTAAATCCTAGATTGGGAGCAACTAAGTTGGTGTTGGGTTTAAAATACCTCCAATGGTAGGTATTTGTTTTGTAGCTATCACCCAACCGAAGCTTTGCCTTTTCTCCCTTAAATTGGATGTTCTCATGCTCCCAATCAAATACCCTGATGTTCTTCTTGTTCTCAATATCGAATTCCTCATCACCGTAACCCCCAATGATCTTTAATGGTATTGTCTTTTTGGATGTTCCCGATACCTTGAATTCATCATCATCGCCCAGACCATAAATCCAAATTTCCTTTGTGATACCCTTTTCGAATTCACGCTCGTAAAAGACTTTATTCTTTTTATCGGAGAACAACCTTTTGACAATGACGCGGGTATTCCCATTTTCAAGCCTTTCGATTTCGAATAGGTCATCTTTTTCGGTACCCCTCACAGCGACGATCTTGTTCAGATACTTGGCGTATTCCACTGCATATTGGTCTAATTTTTCAAGTCTGGCGATTAAACTGCCTTTAATGGATTCCGCGGTCTCGTCTTGCACGGCGTCGGGAAGGCGTTCAAAAGCCTTTTCTATGGTCTCCATTGATAAATTCCGTTGGATCTCCCTAGCTTCCTCAAGCCATACCCTACTTCCGAATTGGTTTAGCAAGGCCCTGTCCAACTTATTTCCCGAGCCGTTGAGCCATTTGACATTTTTAATATCGCTACCATACGACTGCCACATTCTTGCGTTGGGAACAAACAGCTTAAGAAACGGAATGGCCATACCGTCAAATCTCGGAAAGACGTTGTCCCTGTCACGCGGAACGGGCATGAACTCCTTATCACCATCGTCAGTCTCGTATTCGATCCAGCGCCATTGGTCAAAATGCCTATCCCAATCCCCAATCAACATGTCAAACAACCTGGCCCTGATAAAGTTATGTTGGTCAATAGTGTAAGACTCATCGCCCTTTATTTTTTCGAGCATATCGGTCGTACTCTCAAAATCGGTAACCTTACCTTCTTCATCGATGGTTCTGCGGTATCCTTTATAATTCAATTGTTCATCTGAGGGTCTGCGTTCCACAAAATAAAGTTCATCACCATAATCCTCATTATATTCTTGAAGTCTTTCTTGTTTCGGTATGTAAAAAAGTTCCGTATCTGAATGGTTTACCCCTATGGCCTTTGCCAATTGATTGACCGTTAGCTGCATGTAGGGATGTGCGGTGGTGAAAAAATCGGATATCACATCCTCTGGCCAAGTATCTTGATAATCTTCTTCATTGAAAGCGATACCTGGAAGCTTGAACTTGAGAAATTTCAGGGCGCTCTTTCTGAGGGAACGCATCGCATATTGCTTTCCATTTTCATCTTCTAGCCGCAATGAAAACGATTGATGCCCACCCCCTGCTTTGACCACTTTCAATCCGCCATATAAGGTATCCAATCGCACCACAGGGGCAGAAACGTATTCACCAAAGTATTTTCGATATCGCTCACCCCAAAGCCATTTATAGAATTTGCCTTTATCAAAGGTTTGCACATTGTTCAAGACCCTATCTTCAACAATACCTTGTTTTATTTCTGCAAAATTGTTTTGAACCTTATTTTTCTCGAATCCTGAAAGGATATCCATGTCGACGGTACCCACGTTTTCTTCCGTAAAGAAGGTAACCCTTGAACTGCCGTCATTAAAATAGTCCAGTTTCACAAAGCCCTTAGCGCCGTGTGAAAACTTGCCTTCGTACGACAACGCACCACCTATTGCCGTAAGTCGTTGTTTTGATAATTTTGTGGCACTTTTTGACCCTAGGGAACCACTTACTATCTGATGTATGCCACCCCCACTTAAATACTGCAAACTCTCTTCATGTCCGGACACCAAGGTTATCCTATCCGATTTTTTGGCCAAAGAACTCACGGCAATTCTAAAGTAGTTATAAATTCTAGAGTTGAGATGATTGGGGTCAAAAGAACCGGCATCCATTACCGTCTGTTTTACAGTACCCAAAATTGGTAATGGACTTAGGTGTTGGCCTAAAGTATTCTTGCCTGAATAGATTCCATTGCTAAAAACCGGATGGTGCATGGCGATGACGATGTTTTTACCTTGGCCATCGTTGATATACCCCTCCAGTTCTTCCATAAATCGCCGTCTGGTGGTAATATCGGTACACTTTTTATTGATATCCTTGATTCTTGACCAGTTAGCGACAAACCATTTAGAATCGATTAAAATCAAATCAAGGTCATCGTTGATGACCTTGTGCGTTATGGGACAAGCGTTTTCTGGAAAGAAAAATACCGTGTTTGATTCCTTATCCTTGATAAAATCCTCTACTTGTTCGACCCCATTGGTATCAAACGACTTCCATTCGTTGTTACCTGGTATGAATATGGTCTGACCCTTGAATTGTTCCGTCAACTCCAAATGCTTGTTCAACAATCTTTGGTCCGCATTCCAATTATTCAAAGTAGGGCTGATGTTATCACCGGTAAACAGTAATGTGGTCTCTTTTGGTGATACGGATAGTTGTTCCTTCAGCCTTGCCAACAATGTTGTTGGTATATCACGTTCAGAGTTGCCCAGGCCACCAGCTATGAAAAAGGTATGTACAATGTCTTTATCTTGGCTATTACCCATAGTACCGACATCCTCTTTTTTTTGTTGTTTGAATGTCGCACAGCTGAAGCAGACGAAGGTGAATGTTAAGATAAAGAGCTTGTAAAAATTGATCTTAGTGAAGTTTTGGTACTTCATGGATATTCAATTAAGGGTTATTCGGTTGTTTTGTTAGAAGTAAGTTGGGTAGTAGATAAATATTAAAATGCGATACCACTGATAATCGTAGCGGCCACCAACATTAACAAAGCAATTAAAACAATATAAAAACCCGTGACCGTTTTTTTATTCTTCTGAAAAATGTATTTACGCGTTTCATTATCCTCATCTTTTACAAACTGTGTATTTTCTTCTCCCTGTTTCATTTTTAGACTTTTTGTTCGTGGCAAGGTAGTGTAGGATGCTTTTCGGGAGTGCTTTGAATGCTATTTTGTTTGACGCATTCCATTATCTGATTGCAGTTAACAATTAAATGGATTGCAACAAGGTATGACCATCGTCGCCATTAATTTAGCTCTGAATTTAAAACGATAATTATGAGTGATAGCAGTAACACAATTTTAGGAATTTTAGCCGGAACCGCCATCGGGGCAGTTGCCGGAATTTTATTTGCCCCAGATAAGGGTACCAATACTCGAAGAAAGCTAGTGGAGCAATCAAATCAACTTATAGATGAAGTAAGTGAAAAGTCGTCAGAAATCAAGCAGCAGGTTACTGGGGTTATGGCCGCGAAACAAGAATCACTTGAGAACCAAGTGGATTCCATGTTGACCAACGCCAGTTACAAGGCCGAGGATGTCATTACGACCTTAGAGGCCAAACTTAAGGACCTGAAGGATAAAAATAGAAAAGCGAGAATCAGCAGAACGGCATGAGTAAAAAATTAAGTACCATAACTTCAGAATCCATTGATAACTCCCAAGAATATTTAAAGAATTCTTGGGAGTATTATAAGTTAAAATTGTTTCTTCATACAGCGGAATTCAGTACCACCATAATCAAATATGGCATATTGTCCATTCTCGGATTGATTGCCTTGCTCTTGTTCTCACTAGCCCTTTCCATTTATTTGGGAAACCTTACTGAAAGTATGTCATTGGGCTTTCTTATAGTAGGTGCCATCTACTTGGTTTTTTTACTATTGGTCTTCGTACTGAAGAACCCCCTTGAGACCAAAATCATAAAATCACTATCTAAAAGTATATTACATGATGAGTAAGCCGAAAGCGTATGCCTCAATCACCGAAATCAAAAAAGACTTGAGGATCTTAAAGCTTAAAAAAGATATTAGTTACGAGTTATTAAGTGGTAATAAAGAAGCTATTCAAGAGACCATGCAACCGCTGAATTTACTTAATAAGGTCGTGAGCCCCTTCAAAAAAGTCATTGTTGCGTATCTAATCAAGAAAGTCTTCAGGTAAGACTAGGCAACCCCGGCCAGATTGAGCTTACTCTTTTTAAATTCACTCGGACTAATATTATATTTTTCCTTGAAAATCTTAGAGAAATAACTTCTACTACTAAAGCCGATGGAGTATACGATTTCTGAAATACTCAGTTCAGTATTGGCAATCATATCACGTGCCACATCTAACCGCACGTTGCGTATATATTCGGTTACGGTCTGGCTGTATAGCAACTTAAACCCTTCTTGCAATTTTGCCTGTGTCAAACCCGTTTCCAATGAGAGTGATTCCAAGGTATATAGGGTAGCATAATTCTTTTCAATCGCTTTCGCGCAATTTCGAACAATTTTAAGCTCCCTTCGCAACAGTGTTGTCGGCAATGGTCGGTTCTGCACCTCACGATTGTGCTGTAACATATGCATTGACAATATCTGGTACACCAAACCTTGTATTTGCATGATACGAATCATCCCTTTACCCTTCACCGCACTTAACGCCGCTATTTGGTCCGCTAATTTTAGGTTGTACGTACCGAAATAAGCGAACACCTTTTCATGGTCCGTATCTAAGAATACGCGATACAATTGTTTATTGAGTTCCTCACCCTGATTAAGTCTTTTTCTAACAAAGGGTTTTCTACTTACTTGGATTACATTGATACGAAGCTTTAAGTCTTTTGGAAAGTAGCCATAATTGAACCCACCCTCACGACTGGTGATGATGACCGACTGGTATTGCTCTAAGATTTTTATTTCATCGTCGCTTTGATATCCGAACTTGTGCCCACAATATCCCTCTAGGCAATACGCAAAATGTATGGGATTAAATTGTGAGGCATCCATGACCAAGGTCACCTCATCGTAAAACGTTAAGTCGTACTCCAATAAAGATACCCCCCAATCAAAAGTGATAAATTTAATGTTCCCCTTCGCTTTTTCATTATCGATACTTAGCGTATACTCTCCCCATCGCTCCATAATCTGTCCCCCGAGTTTTTGCTGTATTTGTCGCACCGTTCCCTCGGTATCCTTAGCGTCTACCTTAATTGTGATCATAGTTATTGCCGTATTTAGTTGAATGGTAAAACAATGCTATAAAAGTAGTAAATTGTTCAATTAAGATATCGACTTTATTAAACAAAAAAAGTCCTCTAAAGCTAGAGGACCTTAATCTTGCTTCCGGACCAGTTTTATTTGGCCATAAATTCTTCAACGATAAAGAAATCTTCGTCTGATGTATCGACCTTATAGGTTCCTTCATTGAATACATAGCGCACCACTTTATCATCAACGGTCACTTCAAAACCCTCCCCTATGGGAGCGACTTTAAAGGTGTCGGTCACCTGCCTGTCGTAACGCAATACTATGAACTGGTCGTTCAGCTTTTCATTGTCACTTTTTAAATGGATTAATTTAGTGACCTTTGCCAAGGCCGAAGTTCTATCTTGATCGACTTTACCTTTATCTTCATTATCCCATTTCATTTCATAATTACGATTTTCATATACCATTACTTCAACGGGATGGCTCGTACCTTCTACCGTTACTTCGGTCATCATCGCGGTAGTGGTACGCATCGCACCATTATTACTCATTTGGGCGACACCTACCATGGTACCCATCATTGCTACCAAAAACGTCAATTGCTTTAATTTTCTCATGTTCTATTTTTAGATTATTGAATTAAAATATCTGTTTATCAAATACTTAACAAAAGTAATTTTTGATATTTCAATTGTTTTGCTCACATCATTTAAAAATTGACTGTTTTAGACGACCAAACTACCATCAGCTAAAGACCGACGGGTTTGGGTTTCGCCTAAAGGCGACTAAAGAATTATTACCTACCGCCGATCGCTTTACGCCTTACATAATTTTCTGAATGCGCATAGTGTATGGCACAGAGCGGAAGGAAAAATTGTAAGGAAACCCCTAAGGTCTTCGCCTAAAGGCAAGGGATTTTCCTCCAGAATAACACATCAAACCAG
This sequence comes from Croceitalea sp. MTPC5, assembly GCF_036985505.1. Classification (NCBI taxonomy): domain Bacteria; kingdom Pseudomonadati; phylum Bacteroidota; class Flavobacteriia; order Flavobacteriales; family Flavobacteriaceae; genus Croceitalea; species Croceitalea sp. MTPC5. Next base: position 81,950 of record NZ_BTGQ01000001.1, on the reverse strand, counting down.
TGGCGTAAGTGGTGTGTAATGATAGTTGAGCTCACCCAAATGATTGTAGTGCGTGCTCCCTTGCTGCAAACCCGCCCAATCGAATTCCGCGTTCAGGGCCTTGTATTGATATTGCCGTACCAATGCATCACTTATCAACAAATACTCGTCTAATTCAATATCGTTCTTGAGTAGCCTATGGGCCACGATCAGATCTTCACCTAATAATTTAATTCGATTGCCTACCTGGGCCGAAGCGATTTCGTCCCCATAGTGTAGTACGATTTTCAGACCCAACACCTTGGGGATTTGAAAGGCGCTTTTGTGGGAAGCGTATTCTAGCCGAAGTTCTTCCAATCGCTTATAAAATTCAACATAGAACTTTTTGCATTGGTCTATTAAATCCTCGATATTGGGTAGGTTGCCTTGCTTGTAAAATAACACGGCGTCACCTTCTATCTCAGAAACTTTTAGGTTTATGGTGTTCGAATAGATTACCTTGTTCAATAATGAAGGGATGACCTTTGACGATAGCTCAAAATCGACCTTACTCATAAATTCGGTAAATCCGCTTATATCGGGGATACATATTAAAGTGGGTTCTGCTTTCATTTATCTGTATTCTGGATTTTCAAAATTCCATCGCGTTCCATCATCCCAGTCATCCCTGGAATTTCCGTAACGTGGCAAACCATTGTTATTTTTTAGTAGTTTGGCTAGGTGCATTAGATTATAGGTCATAAAGGTCGTGTTTCGATTGGTAAATTCGTTGTTTTTAGCACCCGAAGATTCGTCTAAATAACTTGGCCCGGGCCCTACTTCGCCAATCCATCCACAATCTGCTTGTGGCGGAATGCTAAAACCTAAGTGTTGCAGGGCATATAACAACCCCATGGCGCAGTGTTTGATTCCATCCTCATTACCCGTAATGATACATCCCCCTACTTTGCCGTAGTACACATATTGCCCTTTGGCGTTGGTTTCTGCACTCATGCCGTATAACCTTTCGATCAACCTACTGGCAATTGAAGAACGTTCCCCCAACCAGATAGGGGTACCGATTACTAATATATCGGCTCCCTTGATTTTTTTGTAGAGGTTTGGCCAGTCGTCTTCGTCATAACCTTCTTTTGTCATATCGGGCACAAGGCCAGGTGGCACCTGGTAATCGACCATTCGCAGATAGTCGACGAATACGTTCTCTTTTCTCATGATATCCATTGACAACTCCATTAATCCTTCGGTATGGCTATCCTTAGCACTTTTTTTGAGCGTACAATTGATAAAGAGTGCTTTTAATCCTGAAAATTCAACTTTCACGTTCTCTTTGTTTAATCGTCGAAAATACTTTAAATCGCCGCTACATATTGACTTTAAAGCAGTAATAGCTAACGCATCTACAAATTCTTTTTTGAGACAATGATTGAATGAATCAAGCACCGATAGCGCTCAGATTGCCCATAGTTTTGTGACAACTTAAAATTTAAACATATGAGAAAAGTACTTAGTATAATTTGTGTAATTGGATTATTGATGTCATGTAATATTGAAAAGAAAAAGGATGGTGAACTACCTACTGTTGATGTGGATATTGATGCGGAGGCCGGTGAATTACCTGATTATGAAGTCGCTTGGGCCGATGTCAATGTGGGCACCACGACCAAGACGGTCGAAATTCCGAAATTGGTCATCGTGATGGAAGAAGAAGAGGTCGAAGTGCCCTTTATCGATGTAAATATGCCTGATGACAAATGGGGTGAAAAAGAGGAACAGACCATTATGGTCGAAGCCGAAGTAGCCGATTTCGAGCACGATATCAATATTGAAGAAATTTGGGCAAAAGAGAACAACCTTTATGTGGTAGCCTCTTTAGAAAAATTGGAAACCTCCCTTGAGGATAAAAAAATGAGGATATCGGATCAGGTCACCCTGAACGCCCCTGAACTCAATGTAAAATACTATATCGTAGGGGAACGACCCGAACGTGTCTTCAATACCAAATACAAGTATATGAACAGTATGGAAGAACTTAAGGATAAAGTCGATGACTATACTGTAATCTATCAGTAGTCATTGATTATTTTGGTTGGTTGATTGGTAAATGGCCCCTACTCCTTAGGGGTCATTTTTTTGATGGGAATGATAACGCTATAAATTTTAATTCACATGGAAAATAAATTTGAAAAAGCCTTAAATGGCATGTGGGATAAGCTGGATGGGTGGTTCAATACCTTTGTGGCCAATTTACCCAACATTATCTTGGCAATAGTAGTTTTCATTATTGCTGTTTTTGTATCACGTTATATTAAAAAGTTGACTTACAAGTTGGCAAGCCGAAGTAGCCTACAAGACAGTATGAAGCAACTGTTGGCACAAATAGTTGCAACGGCAACCATACTATTGGGCCTTTTTTTGGTCTTGGGTATATTGAACCTCGGTAAAGCCCTGAACACCATTTTGGCCGGTGCCGGTGTTGCCGGTCTGGCAGTAGGTCTTGCACTGCAAGGGGCGTTGGCAAACACCTATTCGGGAATCATACTTTCTTATGTAAAACAACTGAAATTCGGCGATTGGGTCGAAACCAACAATTTCGAGGGCGAGGTCATCGATATCGATTTGAGGGTCGTGACCATAAAACAGATTGACAACAACCTGGTCTACATTCCCAATAAAATGGTCGTTGAAAACCCTATAAAAAACTATTCAAAGACCGCGCAGTCTAGGGTAATCTTAGAATGTGGGGTAGCTTATGATTCTGATTTGGAAATGGTACGCAACCTCGTTAAAAAGACGATTGTCGAGAATTTTAAGGCTGTTGAGAAAAAGGACGATATTCTTTTTCTGTACCGCGAGTTTGGCGATAGTTCCATTAATTTCGAGACTCGATTTTGGATCAATTCCACTTCGGCATTGGAAGTAGCCAAGGCAAAAACCGAGGCGATGATTCAAATTAAGGCTAAATTTGATGAGCATGGTATTGAGATTCCCTTTCCAATTCGTACGTTGCACATTCCTAAGCCCCTGTCGGTAGCAAAAGAGGTGTAGTTTTCGGTAAAAATAAAATGAACAATGGCCATACGGGTAGTACAATACTTTAAAAGTTTAAGTCGAAGGTATCTAAAATTAAAATTGGGCCTAAGCCCGCAACAGAATCTTTTCTATGGTTTTTTAACCTATATCGTAGCTGGATTTTTATTGCTTTTACTGCCATGGGCACAAGCCCGACCTATATCGGTTATCGACAATCTTTTTATTGCCACATCGGCCGTTTCGACAACTGGCCTCGTCACCGTGGGTATTTCTGAATCGTACACCGGTTTCGGGCAGTTCGTTATCATGTGCCTTTTTCAACTGGGCGGTATCGGTTATCTCACCTTTACGACCTTCATGCTCTTATCGACGACCCGAAGGTTGACCCATTGGCATAAAAAAATATTGACCTCAGAGTTCACTTTGCCGGTAACCATAAAAATTTCAGACTTTTTAAGATCTGTCATCATCTTCACGGTCATTATGGAGGCCATCGGAACCGTACTTTTTTATATTGCATTTAGCAAAGAGGGATACAACACAGGTGACGCCCTTTGGAATGCGCTGTTTCACAGTATCAGCGCTTTTTGTACGGCTGGTTTTAGCCTTCTCCCCAATGGTTTCGAACCGTTTTCAGATAATACCTTGGTGAACAGTATCATCTCTATCTTGGCTATTGCCGGTTCCCTTGGGTTCATTGTGGTCACTGATCTTGCGTTCAAGATCAAATCGAAGAGCCACCGGCTAAGCTTTACGACAAAAATCGTCGGTATCGGTTTTATCCTATTACTCGGTATTGGCTCTGTTTTTTTGTTCCTCACAGAACCCTCAATTCAGTCTTTAAAAGATAAGGAACGGTTTCTGGCCTCTTTTTTCCAGACCATGAGTGCGATGACCACGGTAGGATTCAACACTATGGATTATGGTACGTTTGTATTACCGGTACTACTTATGGTTATTTTCTTGATGTACATAGGGGCATCTCCCTCGGGTACTGCCGGGGGTATGAAAATCACCACTTTAACGGCTATGTTGGCCATAGTGGGCAGCAGATTAAGGGGAAAGAAAAGAATCGCCTTTTTGGGCAAGCGTATTCCGTTTGAACGCCTGTATATTGCCACTTCATCTTTTATTTTTTACACCTCTATCATAGGGCTTGGTACTTTTTTGATGACGCTAAGTGAGCATTTTGAATTTGAGCGTATTCTATTCGAAGTGGCCTCAGCTTTGGGTACGGTTGGCTTAAGTACGGGAATTACAGGGGAATTGTCACTATTCGGAAAAGTGGTGATTACCGTTCTAATGTTCATTGGTCGTCTTGGGGTTCTCACTTTTGGTTTAGCTATTTTAGCGCAAAAACCAAAGAATACCGACCAAGATTTCATCGTTGAAGAAGATTTGGCCGTTTAATAGGGGTAATGGCTTATTCATCTTGACGTTCTACTTCACTTTCGAGTTTTAAAACCTCAGAACCATCTTCTTGAACAATGAACAGTGCTTTATTATCGCTACTGCCATTTCTTACTACCTCGTTGCCCTCGATTTGTTTGGTCACCTTGGTTGTGTACGTTTCATCCACTTTACCAACGGCATGTCCATCACCCCATTTCCATTTGACCCTTGTTCCTTTTCTTATCATGATTTGTTGTTAAAAACCCCCTTAACAACTAGCAGAACCGTAAGGGGGTTGAAATTTGAGGAAACTATTAACCAACTATATTGTTCGCAATATGCAATGATTTTCCCTTTTCAATGTGCTCCATCGAGAAAACTATGTTCTTTATTCCCTATTTACGATTTCGTGATTACGTTAATTTTTTTCTGAAATGAAACAACGAAGGTTTGCATACGGATTTAGATTTGTCAGAAAACAATATGGGGTTATCAGTTTTTATTTTAGGAATTTCAATTGGTTTTGCAAGTGCCATTCTCTATGTAATTTTGACCAAACCCAAGTTCATCGAATTAGACGTTGACGAAAAAGACCTCTTAGAGCGGTCAGATACTTCATTTTCCAATGAATTCATTGATATTCCGGCAACCAAAGTCGTTGCCATAAGAAAATCAAATAATAGCAGAAAAGTGCGAAGAACACCTAAACCTTCAAAGCCCAAGATCTTCCAATAACGTAAAAGGTGTTAGACAATCGAAGTTTGATTGGTTTTAGACTTGAATGATTTGGGATTGCAACCGTATTTCTCCTTAAAGATCTTACAAAAATAACTTCGACTGGTAAGGCCTATGGAGTATACGATCTCAGATATGTTCATGTCGGTTTCCCTCATTAAGACCTGCGCTTTTTCCAACCGAACGTTACGAATAAAGTCTGAGACGGTTCTTTGGTATAAAAACTTAAAACCTTCTTGCAGCTTTGCCGCTGACAGCCCTGATTGTAAAGTTAAGGCTTGAACCGTGATTTGCTTTTCCAAGTTTTCTTGAATGTATTCGGCCGTGTCCATGATTACTTTCAACTCCCGCTTTATAAGCTTTGTCGGATTGATCTTTCCGCTGATTTCACGCTTGTATTGTTCAATATGACTAGCCAATATCAAAATACAGATTCCCTCGAAATACAAGAGTTCTGATAAGGTATCGACATTTTTGACCTTTTCCAGTTTTTTGATGTAATCCGCAATATCGAAATTCAATTTCCCGAGATGTACCAAATTATGGGTATGGTTCAATTCATCTAGAAAGGTTTTAAGGCGTTCGGCGATATACGTCGGATTTTTGGCATGTTTTTCAAAATAGGTCTCAATGTCGACCCGAAGCACATTAAGGGTGATATCAGATTGGCCTTTTAAAACAATGCCTCCGGCAAAATTGTCCGATATTTTCACGATTGCTGTTTGCAGTTCGTTCAACCTCACAAAATGATTGTTCCGTTGTGCCGCATAATAACAATCGCCTTTCATGCAGTATAGAAAATACACCGAATTGTCGTTTTTCGTGACCAACGGAATATACGTATCCTCAGTGACGTTCAACTCAAACTCCAACATAAAGAGACCATCATCAAAGTTGACACATTTTACTTCACCATGTCCACTTGTAGACCCAATATGTAAAGAGAAGGTCTCGTTAGCCTTTACGATTTCCCCTTTTAAGTTAAACGAAAGCCGCTCCAATTCCTCATATGCCCTTCTTCTTCTTGTTTCCATATTGTATTCCTTTAGGCCAACCATTTGGCGGATAACCTTCTTCAATTCAAAATTAGCCGATTCGATACGCTTCCTTTAACGGAATCAGGTAAATGTTTAACGAATTTTTGCGAATAGGTTTGAAAGGGGGCAAAAGACTAAACAAATGATTTTTAATGTGTTACTAAAAATATTTTTTGAGTCAACCAGCAGCTCCAAAAAATGGTTACTTGCATTGAGAATTTAAGCGTATGTTTTTTAGACTTTCAAATGCAGCGGATTTAGAACAGGTAGAAGCAATGTCTGGACTACCCTTTAAACACCCAAACCTTTATCGCCCGAGGATGCTCATCGACGGACTTTTAGAGAGTAGTATTTCCATCATCACCATGAATGACCCAACAGTGATAGATTTTGCGATATGGGGATTAATGCCCAACGGATACAAAGAAGATTGGTTGACGTTTCAAAATTCATTCAACAGCTTAAATTTTTCTTTAGATCAGATAAGGGATAGCATTTGGATACATGACCCCTTGAAAAAACAAAGGTCCTTGATCATTGTATCTGGATTTTTCACCTATTTAATGAAAAAGGGACAACTATATCCCTATTACATATCGCTTCAAAACGAACAACCCTTTTATTTAGGGAGTATTTATAGCACGCTTGAAGACGGTTTTTTAAGTACGGGCCTGCTCACCACGAATACCGATAATTTTATTAAAACCTATAATAATTTAAGCAAATCAAAACCTTTGATCTTACCCGAGAGTTTGGCCCAGACATGGCTTGACCCCGCTAGCGGAATCGAGACCATAAAAAATATAATCCAGAATCCACCGAAGTTAAAACTACGTGCAAACCCCATTGCAAGTGAATTCTTCAAAAAGAATATCCTATATGATTCCCTATTGAATCCGGTCCACTATGAAGGCCTTCCTGAAGGAACCAATTTTACAGACTAGGTTTTCTCTTCAATTTTGAGCGATACTCGGTGGGTAATATGCCATAATGTTCTGAAAATATTTTTGAAAAATAGCTTCTACTACGAATACCTACCTTATAAACGATCTCAGATACCGTTAATTCAGAATTTTTAAGTAAATCCCTTGATATTTCAAGCCTGAGCTTTTTAATGTATTCGTTAACGGTTTTGTTGTAGAGCATTTTAAACCCTACCTGTAGTTTTTTTCCGCTAAGTCCAGATTCCTTTGAAAGTATCGGTATGGTCAAGGCCTCTGAAATATTATCCACAATAAAATCCGCGAGTTTGTGTATCTTTTTGATATCCGCTATCGTTAACGAATCCGGTAACGTGGTATCATTCTGAAACTTATGGTGTTCCAGTATTTGCATCGCCAATATGATGTTCAATTTTCCCTCAATGCCCAAAGTACGTACCATTCCATTTTCCTCGGAGGCATGCATCTCTTTTACCTTATCGGCTATGGCCAAATTATAGTTGCCAAAATGCCTGTAGGGCACATCGTATTCATCTTCTTTGAAGACCGAAAACAAAACCTCGTTAAGGTATTTTAGGTTGTTATGCTTCTTCTTTGCATATTGCCCCTTGACGATTTGGATGAAATTGACTTTGACATTCACCTTTTTAGGAAAAATAAATGTCTTTTTCGACTGTTGTTTCGGCGCGATGATAATATTTCGGTAACGTTCTAAAAATACCTCCTCTGAGTTCACGTCTTGTTGGTACCGCAGCGTTCCGTTTGAAATAAAAATAAACTCCACGGGTATCTCATCACCGGTATGATGGATCAACTTTACGTCTTCCTTAAAATTGACATCGTAATCGAACAACGAAACACCCCAATCAAATGAAATGCTTCTAATGGTACCTTCCCCTAAGTGGTTTGAGAATGTTAATGTCTGTTCACCCCATTTCTCTGTCAAAGTACCTTTTAAATATACATTTAGCTGACTCAGTAAATCTTCTGCGTTTTGGTTTTCTATTCGTATCTCTTGCATATTTCTTATACACTTATAACGGTGCAAAGAAATCGGAAAAGTCATTTTTTGTTTAACAGATTTGAAATTGAAACTAACAAAATCGGGTCATTACCCTAGTTATTTTGTTAATTGAATGCTAAAAGTTAGGTTATGAAAAATGCACTATGCCGAAATATTGGAATTTCGGTGTTTTTGGAGGTAGTGCTTTGGTGAAATACCAAATTGTTCTTTGAACAATTTCGAGAAATAGCTTCTTGAGTTGATACCGACCTGATAGGTAATCTCGGTAATATTCAAATTCGAAGACTCCAATAATTCCTTCGCCCGTTCCATACGAACCTCTTTTATGTATTGGTTCACCGATTTTTTATAAAGTTGCTTAAACCCTTCCTGTAAGGTGTTTTGATTAAGGCCGACCCTTTTTGCCAACGAAATGATACTGCCAAGTTGGTCCATCTCATCCTTAATGATCGTGCTCGCCTCTTCAATACGCTCCACCGTCTGCTGTCTTAATATCTTACGTGCCTTGGGGTCTTTGGCATCATCGACATACTGTATCAAGAAATGGGTGAGTATCTCATAAATCTTGCCCTCGAGAAAGACAAAACGCATAAATTCCGTCAATGAGGTAGTCGTGAACTCTTCAATGAATTTAGCGATATCCAAGCTGTAATACCCTTGGGCATAAAACTGGTTGATACCATTGACATCCCTGAATATATGCTCTAGGGTGGGATGCATGTTGCTCAAAAAATCAGTGATCTTTTCTTCGAATAACTTTCTATTGATGATGATTGCAAAAAAACAGGTGGATTGATTGGGTAACAAAGCAATCTGCTGCCGATTTTTTGCACCCTCAGAACTCATGACACTTTCTAAATGGGCTACTTTATTCTTACCGATTTCATGGCCCGATATGATAATTTCCTCTTCTCGATTGAACAAGATCAACAAAGGTTGTACCACAGCTTTTTCGAACTCAAAATTGATTTGATTTTTTAAGGTACAATCAATTTCATAAACAGCGATACCATGGTCAAAATCATAGGCCTTGAAATAACCGTGGCCAATTTCGTCGGTTAGGTTAACGGAGTACTCCCTATTGTCTTCGGTCAGATTCAAGTTCAAACCTTCTGCCACCACGGTCAAAAACCCAAGGGCATCATAATCGGTGATGTTGACTTTTTGTATCACTTCTGATTGCATATTTGGATTAAAGATAGTGTCATTTCTTAAGTTAAAAGCGATTTTATATGAAAAGCGTTAAGATAACATTCTTTTACGGCAAGAAAGCGGCCATTAAAACATGACATTTGTAATGTACTGATTAAGAGATAATCAGACGTGAACCTAAAAATATATATTATGTTACGTTGGACAGTTACTTTCGTTATATTGGCGTTGATAGCCGCATTGTTCGGATTTGGTGGAATAGCAGCAGGTGCTGCCGGAATCGCTAAAATCTTATTTTTCATATTTATCGTATTGTTCGTAATCTCATTGATTACCGGAAGAAGAAAAGTATAACCCAGAAAACCATAAAAACACAAAAATGAAAAAGTCAATAGTATTATTTACCATTATGATGTTCTCCCTCATGACCTTGGTCAATTGTCGGGAGACCAAAGAAGAAAAAGCTGAAGATGTCATAGAGGAAGTTGAGGATGGCTTGGAAGAGGCAGGTGATGAAGTAGAAGATGCCGCCGACGATGTGAAGGATGAAGTTGAAGACGCGACAGACGATAACTAAACTTCAAAAAATCATAAAAAAACTCTGGTCTTAGCCAGAGTTTTTTTTATTAAATCGTTCCACTTTTTGAATTGAAGCGGACCTGCTTCACCGGCAGACAGCGATTAGCTATCAGTTACCTATTCAAAGCCTTTTTTGAGTTGCGCGCGCCTGCCGGAAGGGCAAGTAGCAGCACTACGGAATGGAAAAAGACGAGAGGTGCGCGAAAAAGGGTAATTTTTTAGCCAATTGAAAAAGTTTAAATGAGTTTTATAATAACAGAAGAAAGAAACATAAAAGTGAAACTTAAAAAAGGGGTTCGGTTCGGTCAATTCTTATTCTTCCTTTTGTTAACGATGTTCGTTATCGTTCTCATAGGTCTTTACCGTTCTTACTTTTAGCTATTGATTTTCTTTACTATCAATGGCATCCTCAAAATCAATATTTTCATCCAATTTACTATCAAAGGCCTTTACCCATCCGTTTTTAATGGTATTGAAAATCGTAGGCCAAACCTTTCCCTGAACATTGTTCAAATCCCCTTCTAAGGGTACGTTCGTCGCCAATGTATTATTGCCCTTATTTTTAAGGATAAATTTGAAAAAGCCCACAAAACCTTCCCACAATACACTTAAAAAACCATCACCTTCACCTATTAATTTGGCATCTTTTAAAAGCGGTTTCACGTAGCCGGTAAGATACCCATCGGCAATGGCGACCTCACTATAGAGATTAAAGTCTCCACTATCGAAATCTACCTTCGCATAATGTTTGGTAAAATCATTCAAGGCGACTGCCGACGCATCTTCTAGGGAAAAACTAATATCCATATCGGGAATCTTCTTTACAAGGTCCATTTTTCCGTTCAATTTGACCTTGCCTTGTCCTATAGATGTCGCCGTGGCGTCGATATCTGATGGTAGTTTGAGTTCTTTCTGTACTACATTGCGAAGGTTGGTCGCATTCAGGTGTAAATCATTAAAATGTAAATCTATATTGGGATCTGCATTCAGTTGTACAAAAGCTGCTTTACCATCTGTGATTACGAGTTTATTGATGGCAATGGGGACGATATCGGTCAAGGCCTTGGTCCAATCGTCGAATTCTGGATCGGTACCCGCTTTTTGTTGGTCTTCAAAAACATAAATGAACTCTGGCGAGGTCAAGAATAGTTCACTCACTATCTTTCCTTTAAAAAGTGATTTCCATTCGATGGATATATCCGCTTTCGGAATGGATAAAAACGGTACTTCACTCAGGGCCTCTACCCTATTCAATGTCAATGAATCTATAACATAAGCCCCTCGAATGAGGGCTATATCAATATCTTTGATACTCCCATGATACCCAGGTATATCGGCCAATACCCCATTGATATAGTTTTTCGCCAATAAGGGCAAAAACAATCTGAACATTACCAATAGTGCAATCAGTGTAAGGGGTATGATATATCTTTTCCGTCTATAAACTTTCTTTTTCAACCTCATAGCATTATTCTTTTTTTCCGTTACCGGTTACCGTGTTAAGCATTCCATCCATCAAGCAAGACCAGAGATAATTTATGAAAGATTTTGTGCCGTCAGGTTCAACCTCAATAGTACCATAGCGGTACCCATCAGTGTTTTTAGAGCCATCATTGAGAATGAGGTTGCCTAAAAAGGAAAGCACCTTATTGATCTTCAAAAAATCTTTTTTTAATATTTGAATCTTAAAATTTTTGTATTTCATCTTTACGTCACCACGTGCACGGGTTGAATTTCCATCAACGGTAAAATACATTCGGTCTACATAACCTTGTGCCATGGTGCCCGTGCTTGTCCTTAAAAACGGATTGACCGATGCCGCATTCAAGCTAGTCACACTTCCTTCCAACAAAAATGTTTCGCGAACATTCAAGGGGTGAAGTTGAAAAGTGATATCAAGGGCGGCTTCTCCCATTATTTGTGTTGAAAGTTCCACATCGGTTTGGCTATCCTTAAAATTATGCAGGTTATTGAATTTGCCCGATATATTTTGAAACACTAGGTTTTCAGGTTTTATGCCCATTTTAACCTTTTCCGCATAATTCAGCCTTCCGTTTCTTACTACTACCGTAGTGACATCAAGCCTGAAGGGCAGGTCGCGTAATGATGCGCCATAATACCGTTTTCTTCGGGTATCGTCAGGCAATAGCTTGTCCCTGTAAATGGCCAAATCAAAATCGGAAAGTAATACGCGACGCGACGATAGGGATGTCAATCCGTCGGCAATTTGAAAGTCGATATGTTCCATTTCAAGAACATCCAGTTTGAAATCAGTATGGTCTCTTTCGGTCTTGAGAATCTTTGACAATCGCGCCTTATCAAATTCCGTGGACAAACTCAGGTCCAGGGCCGATATACCATTGTTCTTAAATGACAAGCGACGTATTCGCAACACATCGAATTCATTGACTTTAGCGTGAAGATGTGTGAATTCTGCCCTATCGATCAAACTACTATGAAAATAAAAGGGTGTACTTCGGTCTGTGGTAATCGCGTTTAACCGAACTTGGGAAATCGCACTGCCAAAAAGGGTATCTTTTTTTTGCTCGTCGAAAAGAGTTATTGCCCCTCCTTCTAACTCAATATCACCTATCTCAATGCTAGTTTTCTGCAATTTGTTCCGTACCCTAACCGTATCCGTTTTTGTTATCTTTACATTTGGTTTCACACACTTTATGGAACCAACAGCAATGGAATTTTGGTATACAATACGGTACCAATCAACATCATGGAGTATCGCTTTTTCCATTTCAAGGGTCACCTCGCTTGCACCGGAATTGGAAACCAAATCGATTTCCCTTAAAATCCAGTCACTTCCAAAGAATGAGATGTCGACACCACCGATTTTTCCCTCAATATGGCTTAGTTCAGCGATTTCGGTGTTGAGATATCTCTTTATTCGATGGGGCACGTAAAATTGAAAGAAAAGAAAAACGGTCACGAGCAGGCTTGCCCCGATACCCATAAATATATATTTCTTCTGCAAACTATTCCCTGTTGGTATTTGAGCTATCTGCGGTATCGGCCAAGTATTCAATCACCGACTTAGGGCTTTCGAACAGTTGGTATTCGTCACCCTTAGAAAGAATAACGCCCCTAATTATTTCTGGGTTATGCTTCAAGATCTTAAGCCAATCGTTGGCCGAAAAATCCGCATCGGCTGGTTTGGTATCCAACTTATTCAATTCATTATCATCAATCAGCTGTTCAGGCCTTTTGTTCAAACCATCTAAAATGGTCTCCCATTGAAGTTCGCTCAGGCGCTCTACTGCCGTGTCGATGGCCAACATATCAGCGTTGGAAGATGTTAAATAGGTCAATGCTTCCCTATCGTTCAATGACTTGGAATTATAGTAAAGTTTTATCAAATTTTTATCCGTCGCTATTACGCCCATACTATTTTTTCCATAAAACTAATCGTAAAATGCTCTTCACCTTGACTCATAAGCGATTAATGGTATCGGTAATGCTGTAACTCCATATTTTTAGCCGTTTTACTTGATTAAGTTGCCTATTTTTGAATTATAGCTGTTATTTTGAATACCACTTTATACATTTTATACATCGTATTGACCTTTTGGGCCATAATAGTAATTATCTATTATGGCCGCAGACCTACCAAGTCGATAAGTTGGGTATTTGCCGTAATCACCTTGCCTTTCGCGGGTCCATTATTATATTACTTATTTGGGGTCAATCGAAGAAAGTTCAAATTTTTTTCGTCAAAACAATTGGCCAAGCGAAAAAAGTTCAAAGAACTATTCTCAAAGGGAAATAGTGCGTACATCACGGCTTTTGACCACACCGGTAAAGAAGGTAAAATCGCAAAGCTCATTCAGAACAATTCGGGTTTTAGTCCGTATTCAGAAAATGACATTGCACCCCTTCATGATGGCAAACAAACATTTGACACCCTGTTTCACGAGCTAGGGAAAGCTGAAAAATTCATTCACGTTCAATATTATTTATTTGAACAAGGGGAGATCTTGCAACGCATGCTACAGCTGTTTGAGCAGAAAATCAAGCAGGGTGTTAAGGTTAGGATCATTTATGATTCTTTCGGTAGCTATGCCATTAGAGGAGGAATAAAGAAAAAATTCCAAAAGATAGGTGCATCGATATATCCGATAATGCCCATACGATTCGGCAACCTTCTCTTTTCATTGAATTTCAGAAACCATCGAAAAATAGTGGTCATCGACGGTAAGGTAGCCTTTACCGGAGGTTTGAATATCACCGATAAATATGTGAAGGACACCGGGGCATTGGGCCAATGGAAAGATGTTCACCTGAAACTTCAGGGACCCATAGTTCAGAGCCTGCATCGTGTATTCTTAAAAGACTATTCATTTGCAAGTCAGGATGAATTGGACATTTCTGAATTTGAAATCGAATCAACACCTAAAGGTTCAGTCAGTGCCCAAGTGGTGTCTGGGGGGCCAGATTCTGAGCAGCCCATCATCATGCAACAATATATTGCCATGATGAACAATGCGCAAAAAAGCGTTTGTATCACGAATCCGTACTTTTTACCAGGTGAGGCATTTTTGCAATCCCTCAAGATAGTAGCGTTACAGGGTATAGCAGTCACCCTTCTTCTACCCGAGGAGTCCGACTCCAAAGCAGCCATGTATGCCATGTTCTCTCAATTCGAAGAACTTTTGGATGTTGGCGTACATATCTTCTTGAGGCCTGATTTTTCGCATGGTAAGGTTTTACTTATCGATGAGGACATCGTCTCAATCGGTTCCGGTAATTTCGATAACCGAAGTTTTGAACACAATTATGAGACTAATGTCATAATTTATGATAAATCGATTGCCAAAGGTATTGGCGACGAATTTTACCGTATTTGCAGAAACTCCCGCAAATTGGATTTAACGCATTTTAAAAAAAGACCGCGATGGAAAAAATTTATGGAAAGGGTCTTTAAATTCTTCAAGCCCCTGTTATAATCCACATAAAAATTGTGTTTGTGGTAAATACTGAATGGAATGGGCTAAGGCAGTGTTTCGGGATAGTTAGCTTTGCCTAAAATTTAAATATCATGAAAAATACGGTTTTTTATTTCTTGTTGTTTATTACCGCATCGTTAAGTGCGCAAAGTATTTCAAAAAATGCCTTGGGTATTAGAATCGGTGATAATGATGGTTTCGGTGGTGAAATATCTTATCAGCGGTATTTGAAGGAAAACAATAGATTGGAGTTTGATCTGGGATTTAGGGATTCAGACAATGTTGAGGCTTTCAAATTAGTCGGTCTTTATCAATGGGTAATGCCCATAGACGGCGGATTCCATTGGTATGTAGGTGCCGGTGGAGGTTTGGGCTCGTTCGATGCCGGTGAAAATGATGGGACATTCGCCCTAGTCGCAGGAGACGTCGGTATCGAATATAATTTCGACATTCCGTTACTTATATCCTTGGATATTCGTCCTGAACTTGGGTTTAACGATGATTTTTCAGATGACCTAGATTTAGACATAGCCCTCGGGTTGAGATATCAATTCTAAGACCAATACAAAAAGGGCAAAACGTATTTTGCCCTTTTTTATGAAGACAAGTAATTTGAAAAAGAAACTGTTTATGATTATTACCACGATTTTGCTTATTGGTTTGGCGTATTTCATTTTCAACAAACCCAAGACCGTGGTGCCAAAAATCATAGAAAAGCAAGTGGAAACGGCTTTGGCTTTCTACCCCGAACTTCATTCAACCCCAATAGAATTCAAATTCAAAAAAAACATCAATAAATCGGTAATGTTGGCACAACCCACATTGGGTAGTATTTTTAGGAAAAAAGAAAAACGGGGCTATAAGATATTGATCAGCGAAAAATTCAAGATTACGGGAAAAGAATTTAAAACCACCGAAGTACCCGACGATATTATGATAGGTTGGCTTGGCCATGAACTGGGGCACGTGATGGACTACCAAGAACGGAGCGGATTAAATCTGATTAATTTTGGCATCCGTTATGTACTGTTGAAAGAACACGTTAAAAATGCAGAACGGGCTGCAGATTCTTTCGCGGTGAGAATGGGTATGGCAGAGTACATCATTAAAACAAAGCGCTTTATATTGGACCATGCCGATATCGATGAAGCCTATAAAAACAGGATCAGGGAATTTTATCTTTCCCCTGAGGAAATTATGGAAATGGTCAAAAAAAGGAATTCTATGAACGATTAATTCGTGTTTTGCCCCGCAACGAAGGCTTCCCATTCCTCGAATTTTTCCTCACCCATAACCCGCTCCATTTTAACCTGTCCTCCTTTTTTCTTATTGGCCCCGTTCCATTCTGAAAATACATTAGGGTGTACAAAATGCACCTTTACACCTTCCAAAGCCTTGCTACGGGCAACTTTATAATTCTTATTGGCATCCTTCAAATGGGCATCCAACGCTTCTGCCGCCTTTTCAGGATCGGCATCACCCTCAGCACCTAAATACCAGGTATGGTAAAAACCATCGTCGTACCGCTTGGCACATAAGGTGTATTCCGGTATTTTGAGTCCCAATGATTGCTCTAAGTTCTTTACTGCATCATTCATCTTGTTTACTGATAGTTGTGAACCTACCGTGTTCAAAAAGAATTTGGTACGCCCGGTTATTTTTATCTCGGCCTTTGACACATCGGTGAACTCAATGGTATCACCGATCAAATAACGCCATGCGCCTGAGACGGTAGAAATTATAAGCACGTAATCCACGTCGGTCTCCACTTCGCCCAAGGTCAGTGAAGGCGCATCTTGACTTAACGATCCGTCCGGTTTGATATATTCTGGCTCAAAAGGCACAAATTCAAAATAAATACCATTATCGGTCACTAATTTCATTGCGGTGGTCCCTGGCCTACTCTGAAAGGCAATAAAGCCTTCAGAAGCGAGATAGGTATCTATGATTTGCACCGGTTTGCCCAAAAGTGCCTTAAAGCTTTTCTCGTAGGGATCGAAGGCAACCCCGCCAGAAGTATAAACACGTAGGTTTGGCCATATTTCGTGTATATGATCGACACCGTGGTAATCAATAACTTCTTTAAGCATTAGTTCCATCCAAGACGGAATGCCGCTTAAAGCACCGATATCCCAGTTTTTGGCATTTTTGGCAATATGTCGCACACGTTCATCCCAATCATCGATCTTGGCAATTTCCTCACCAGGTTTATAATAGCCTTTGAACCAGAATGGAATATTACTGGCACTGATACCACTGATTTCGCCTTCTTGATGGCCGTCCCTAACATCTAAATCCGTTGAACTACCCAACATCATAATCTCTTTCTCAAAAAAATCGGGTGGAAGGTCAAAATTACTCAAAGCCATAACCTGTTGTATGCCTGCGTTTCGTATGGAGGAAATCATGGCATCGGTCACTGGAATCCGTTTGCTTTTTTTGCCCGTGGTCCCCGAACTCAATGCAAAATAATCTGGATTTCCTGGCCAGGTAATATCGCGCTCCCCATCGACTACCTTGTGCCACCATTCATTGGCAATGGTATTGTAATCGTAGTAAGGCACGGCATCAGAAAATGCCTGCTGAACATTTTCTTCTTTCAATATCGTTTCGAATCCAAATTTTTTACCGAATGCAGTTGATGACGCATGGGCGAGCAAATCTTTTAAAACTTCTTTCTGCTCTTCTACCGGGTTGCTATCGGTTGATAATTTGTCCGTGATATCGATGAACCCTTTAATAATATTACCGATCATTGCCGTAGTTATACTTTTTTAAAAAGATGGGTGTTGTACACACCCATCTTTTGTTCGCAATCCATTTATGCATTTACGACTTGTGCGTCATGTTTTCCTTCACATAGTTCTTCGATGACCTTATCGATAAACTGCGGTAAATCTTCGGGTTTTCTGCTTGTCGTCAGACCGTTATCCACCACAACGGGCTTATCGAACCAATTGGCGCCTGCGTTGATGACGTCATCTTTAATGCTGTGGTACGACGTCACATCCCTGTTCGCTATGACCCCGGCACTGATCAGCAACCAAGGAGCGTGGCAAATTGCCGCTACGGGTTTACTTTGCTTGAAAAAATCCCTTATAAAGTCTAAGGCAGGTTCATGGCTTCGTAATAAATCAGGGTTGGCAACACCACCTGGTAGTATCAAGGTATGGTAATCATCGGCTTTCACGTCTTCCAATGTTCGATCTACGGTAATTGATTTTCCCCAATTGTCACCATCCCAACTTTTTATTTCCCCTTCTTTACTAGAAATAATATGCACTGTGGCCCCTTCGGCTTTTAGTGCTTTTAAAGGTTCAAATAATTCTGATTTCTCAAATCCGTCGGTAGCCAGAATAGCTACATTTTTGTCTTGTAGTTTCATAGTCATATTTTTAATTCAGCTGTAAAATTAACTGGGGAAGACAAACCCCCTTTACTCGAATCAACTGATCTTTGACTTAAATGACAAAAGACCCCAAAGAGGGGCCTTTTTACTTGTATGATAGTATTGGGGTAGACAAGCCTTTAGGGTATGCCGTCTTGCCAAACCGGAAACGTGGTCGGTCATTCCCAATGATGAACGGAGTAAAATTAAAATTAGCCCCATTTTTACAATTGCTCAATTAGAAAAAATAAGTGCTCTATCAGTTCTCATTCGCCTTGTACGTTCGATACTTGAGGAACGCCACGAAAAACACCCCTCCAAAAGTATTGCCCAATAACATTGCAATCAACGTAATCAAATAGTCCATAAAATTGATGGAACCGGTCAACATTCCGGTAAAAATTTCAATATTTCCGACGATACTATGGTGAAATCCCCCAAGGCCTATAATCAAGGTGATGATATAGACCACCATTATTTGCCCGACTGCATGCTTGATCGAAGAGAGGGACCAAGACAATAGGCCCATCAACCACCCTGCAAGTATTGCACTGCCGAAAATAGTAAGTATAGGATAACCTGCCACATGGGTAGCAATGGCCTCAATACCCCCTAAGGTAATGACATGTAAAGACTGCCCTATGGCCAACAGCATTATACCGATGATAAAACCACCCAAAATATTTCCGGCAATAACGATGGCCCAAAGTTTCATCAACTCTTGAAAAGAACGCCGGCCCCCGATTACGGGCAAGGCCAACAATGAGGTCTGCTCGGTGAATAGAATCGATTTTCCGACAATGACCAGAATAAAACCTAAAGGATACACGAAAGCAGCGGTATAAGGAATCCAATCTTCATCAATAACCCCCTTGAATTGGCTGTAACAAATGGCCACTAACAAAAAACTGAACCCAATCTCCATACCTGCACTAAGTGCACTTAGAAAAGTGGCCATGGACTGTTTCTGATAAACTTCCAACCCTTCGCACAGTTGGTCGATCAAAATTTCATCATGACCGCCCATATCACCTTCTAGATTCGATTTTTTATCCGATTCGTCCTTTTCTTTTTTATCCATGATATACTTTTTTTATAAATAAGATTTTCATTTAGGGCTTAGGCTGTTTGAGCGGTTTCCATTAGACCCATATTTCTTGGCATACACATTGGTAAACTGTGCACCAAAGAACAAAATGAGACAGGCGTAAGAGACCCAAAGTAGAATAAGTACGATAGTTCCTGCGGCACCATAGGTGGAACCTGGTTCTACTTTGCCAAAATAGAATCCGATCATCGTTTTACCGATTAAAAACAAAATCCCCGTGATAATGGCACCCAGACGAACGGTTTTCCATGGTACTTTGATATCGGGCATGTACTTGAACATTAGGGCGAACAAAACGGTCACGATTCCAAAAGAAACCACGGTATCCATAAATAGGGTGATATAGACCACCAAATCGGGTAAAATCTGCCGTAAGTAGTCGCGCAATGCTGATACTGCCGCAGTGATAAAAAAACTTATCAATAACAGAAACCCTATGGCGAGTATAAACGCAAAACTTTTGGCCCTATCTATGACCAGTTTAAGAATGTTGGACTTTTGATTTTGCTGAAGGTTCCATATTTCATTTATGGACAATTGTAAATGGTAAAATACCCCAGTAGCACCATATATGAGGGTAGCAATCCCTAAAACCGTCGCAATACCACTCTTATTGCTGTCCCTAGTCTCGGCAATGATGTTCTGGATCGATTGCGCCGTATCACTACCTAAGGCATTCGCAATCTCTTCGGTCAACGCCCCTTGAACTATGTCAGCCCCCCATATCAAGCCTACAAGATTTACAATGATCACCAGAAGGCCCGGTAGGGACAAAACGGCGTAATAGGCCACGACGGCACTTAATCGAAAAGGCTCTTTACTAATCCAAGATTGGTAGGTAGTCACTAATAGCCCCCATAAATGGCCCCATCTAAAGTGTTCTTGTTTTTGCATACCATCAAAACTCGATAAAATCCCGAACTACTATTCGAAACCCTTAATTTAAGTACTAAATGTTAGCAAAGGGAACAAAAAGGCCTTAAAAAAGTGAATACGTTAAGAATTAATTGTTGTGCGCACATTAACCGTTTATCGTAGTGCTAATTTCGATATCCAGATACCGATTAAAAATGAAGAATTTAATAAGGGCGGTCTTAGCAGGTTGGGGTGCAAAAAAACTCGGTGGTGGTAAATGTGGATGTATTGGAACCCTATTCGTATTTCTATTGTTATACTGGCTACTCGGTTTTGTATTCAACGTCATCTAAACCGATAGCCCCTGAAATAAAATAATAATGATTACCTATTTATCAAAATTACTTGATAACGAAGACCCTGTAATTATAATGCCATTTAAAGGATATGCCAATGCTGAAAGACTTTATGGCCAAGCTAGGGTTCTTGAAGACGAGGGCATTGCGAACGTAGAGGCCGAAGGTGTCATCGGTAATCTGCACCGATCTTTCAAACGGTTTGAAACCGATGAGATTCACGGGGCAAAAGTACATGTATCCTGGCCAGGAGGGGAAACCACATTAATATCCGATAAGGAAGGATATGTATATTTGGACGTGGCCTACGATCCCTCTTTATGTGATGCATCAGCTGCGTCAATTCCCCTAACCTATTCCCTGATTGAAAGAGGTGAAATATCATTCACCATAACCTCATCAGCCATACGACCGTTGGCATCAGCCCAATTTGGGGTCATTAGTGATATGGATGAAACGGTATTGCACACTGGGCTAGACTCTTTTCTTAGATGGAAGGTCATCGTAAGTACCATGTTCTCCGATAGCACTGCAAGAATGCCATTGGAAGGGGTACGGGATTTTTACGTGAAGCTCGCCAAAGGCTTTTCAGGAAAAGGGCAAAACCCTTTTTTTTATTTATCAAACAGCCCATGGAACCTGTACGACTATCTACAGGCCTTTTTAGAAGGTAAAAACTTTCCCCAGGGACCATTGTTGTTACGTGATATTGGATTGGAAAACAAAAGAAAGGACTCATTTCTTGAAGGCAACAAATTCATTAAAATAAGCCACATCTTACAAACCTACCCAAAGTTGCCATTTTTACTTATTGGTGATGGGGAGGATTTGGATCCCGAAATTTATTTGGAAATCGCCAAAAGATTCCCAAATCAAGTGGCTACCATCTACATTCGGTCGGTTTCAGATAAAAGAAAGATCAAACGTATAACGAGGTTGATAGCCAACTTTGAAAACGTCGATATCAAGTTGATCTCGCATACCAATGAGGCGATTTTGCATGCCATTGAAAAGGGATATATCAAACCATAATGAATTGGTTGATATGCAATGCCCTTTATAGAAACTCAGTTACGTTGAAACATGAAAAATGAAGTAGCCAAAACCATAGGTATTATAGGTGTCGGGCCCAGGGGGCTTTCTGCCATGGAGTCTTTGTGCCTAGAGGCGTCAAGGCAGAACCAAACAGTTCAAATACTGGCTTTTGAACCTTTTAAATATCCTGGAGCGGGGCCGGTCTATGATTTAAGACAGCCGAAGACCAACTGGTTGAATGTTACCACAAGGGCGCTGGACATACCCGCACGGGAAGCGATTTCTTTTCATCACTTTCATATCCCCTATTTTCCAACATTTCAAGAATGGAGTGGTTTTAATGCAACAAACGTGGATGAGGATGCCATTGATGCGTTCCCATTGCGCTCTAAGTTGGGGGAATACCTATATGACCGTTACCTAAGTATTGTCGCGATATTAAAGCCTTTGGGTTTGTACAGGCTCATAGAAACGAAAGTGACCGCAGTAACCTTTACCAATGAAGCGGTCACGATAACAGATTCCAATAATGCTAGGCATACGGTTGGTGAAGCAGTGCTTTGCATAGGGCACCAACCCACGTATCACGATCAACAAATGACATCTTGGATAGCCCAATCAAATGATCATGTCGCCCTGCATTTGTTCAAAAAGCCTTATCCCGTGAAAATGTTTCAGGCCAAATTAGGCAACCCCTACAGGCCATCAGTCGGTATTCGTGGTTTCGGTCTGGCAATGATCGATGTTTGTCGGGCCCTAAGCGAAGGGCTTGGCGGCACGTTCAGGGTCGTCGATCACAGCACACAAAAAATGGTATACGAACCCAATGGTAAAGAACCCGAATTCATCGTTCCCTTTTCCCTTGATGGATTGCCAATGGCACCTAAACCCCTGAACAAGGAAATTGATGCCCACTACGTCGTCACAGACGGGGAACTTGAAAACTATGTGGCCTTTATCAAGGCAAGGTTCAATAGCCACAATACCATAGATTCACCAAAGTTTCTTATTGAAGCGATAAGCCCAATAATCGCAACTAAATTTATGCAACTAAATAAGCGCACCTTACCACACAAGTTATCAAGTCAAGCCCTTGAGACCATTATAGAGGCTTGGTTACTTGATGATGATTTTGAACATGACTTGATACTCTCAAAACGATTGCCCGTTAAGACCTTACTTCAAAAATTTGTCGCCATGGCAACGCATACCACAAAGCTAAGTTTAGACTATGTCATAGGGCACGTTTGGCGCCATTGCCAACCCACTATGTACAGTATACTGTCATTCGCCCCATTGAAAGATAGGGTCGTTGCTGAAATCATTGCATTGGATGAGCGTTTGAAAAGATATTCTTATGGCCCGCCCGTGAGTAGCCTTCAGCAACTTCTGGCACTGGCCGACGCAAAGTTATTGATCCTTGATGTTGTAAACAATCCTGAAATCATCGTAACGGGTACCGGTTGGGAGCTTTCAAAGGAGAATAAAACAATCAAGGTAGAAGCCATGATCAATTCGGTATTGGATACCCCAAAGCTTAATAGGGTAAAAAGTGAACTAGTGGAACAGCTGCGTCAAGAACCAAGTGTTCGCCCCTTATATACCGACTTGGCAATAGCAACCGAAAAAGACGGAACCTTGATTTCCCGATCACCGCATAGTGCACTACCGATCGCCGTACTTGGCAGACTGGCAAAGGGTACCTTAGTGGGTGTTGATGCCATTGCCGAGTGCTTTGGTGTACGGTCACAATACTGGGCAAAAGGGGTTTTTAATCGATTGGATAATGTCACCATGTAACAATTTTTTTTGAAACGCATTTAAACGTCAACAATAGCCGTCAGTCGTATTTTCTACCTAATAACTGATATTCAACATTCCCTAAGGATAAAAGTTATGTTATAGCATCAACTTTTAAATCATTTCAGCAACTGGAAGAACCCAATTTCAAGCATCTTGGGGTAAACTATAAAACTACGATGACCTTGGAGACAATTATAAAAAAAGAAGCTAAGACGGACTACAAATTAGTATCGCACATTGAAAACCGGTGGAGCCCTAGAACATTTTCAGACATCCCGATTTCCAGTAATGATATTAAGATCTTATTGGAGGCAGGTAGATGGGCGGCAAGCTCATTTAATTTACAACCCTGGATGATTTTTTGGGGCACCAAGGGGAGCAAGGCTTATGATATGCTATTCGATTGTATGAACGATTTCAATCAATCATGGGCCAAAAGCGCACCATTATTAGTGGCAACGGCCTACAATACCAAAAAGCCTGACGGCAAGGATAATTTTCATGCCCTTCATGATCTGGGGCTGTTCATGGGTAATATGGGTATTCAAGCACAGAGTATGGGCATAGGCCTGCACCATATGGCGGGATTTGATTTTGAAAAAGCAAAAAGGGATCTTCAACTGCCCGACGAATACCACGTTGCGACCATGGTAGCTTTAGGTTTTTACGGAGGAACCATGGACAACCTCAACGATGAGCTAAAAGAACAAGAATTGAATCCAAATAGGGAAAGAAAACCCATAGCTGAATTCGCTTTCAATGGAGCTTATGTAGACAGGGCCCAACTCGATACCTAATACTGTCAGAGTATGTTATAAAATCATTACTAATCCTTCTAAAAATCGAAATATGTCAATTGTAACCATCATTTTAAACATTCTATTACCGCCATTGGGCGTGTTTTTAAAGCATGGCCTCGGAAGCACCTTTTTAATCAGTATCGTACTGACCCTAATAGGTTGGCTTCCCGGTGTTATTCACGCTTTTTATGTGAATCAATAAATAAGGCCGGTATCAGAAATAAAAAGGGCGAGTGGTAGAACCATTCGCCCTTCTTAATGGGTAAAACAACTTAGGTATTGTACCCCTAATCCGCTAAATCTTCTAAGACCTTGATGCGGTTCAAGCCCGATTCAATTCTGGTCAATTGTCTTTGAAGTACTTCTTTTGCCCCTAAGGGTAACGGTTCATCCAAAATTTCCTTGTATTCATCCATTGCCGCTTTTTCGCCCGTGATCGCAGCTTCCAACATGGCTTCGTCATTGTCGGATGAGAAGAAGGATTTGACATCCATCCAAGTTCTATGCGCCGTACCCGTAAGACTACCAGAATCTTCAATTTCCTCTCCGGTCCTTCCAACAATCGTCTCTAATTGGGTAACGAAATTTTGTCTTTCATCACTCTTGGTTGAAAAATAATTTTTCAATTCCGATGAAGAAGCATTTTCCGATGCTTTGCTAAAACCCTTTTTGGCATCAATATTCTTTTCAATCAATCCGTTTAACCTTTCGGCTACATTTTCAGTAAAATTATTCATTCTTTATATGTTTTAATACATTATCAATACTTCAAATTTAGGCTGCCTAATGTGATAAGATCGACGCTAACAATTCAGATATTAATCGATTTGAAAACACCAAAAGAGTCCTTTAAAAGTGGGATAGAATCAAATAATACTGTGGAATGCCCTAACTTGTCTAGCATCTAAAAATAAGTGCGGATTACGTTCAAAATTACAAAGGCCGCGATTAAAAAAGCTTGATGGAGGATACTCAGGATATTATCGAACAATTCAACTTGGTATACGTGAATGACCTTCATTTGCCTATTACACGTAAGGGTGAAAAAGATAAATTTCGATACCTATTGCATGGTGTTGAACTAAATGAAAAAAGCCACCTGAAAAGAATCGAGGCACTGGTCATTCCGCCAGCGTGGAAGGAGGTGATGATCACAGATCTGCCCAATGGACACCTTCAGGCCACTGGTCGTGACGCGAGATCCAGAAAACAATACCGTTACCACGATAAATGGTCGAAAATCAGGAATCAAACAAAATTCAATAAGATGGTATCCTTTGGCCGACAGTTGCCCAGAGTCAGAAAACAGGTCGATGAGGATCTAAACGAGGATGGTTGGCCTAAAAAAAAGGTAGTTGCCTTAATTGTCAGGCTTATGGAAGAAACACATATAAGGATAGGAAACATACAATACGCAAAGCGGAATAAGACCTATGGCCTTTCTACCCTTCGTAAAAAGCATGTGAATGTATTCAAGGACAAATTGCGTTTTGAATTTACCGGAAAAAAGGGCAAGGCCCATAAAGTGACCCTGAACAATAAAAAATTGGTCAAATTGGTCAGTGAGTGTGAGGAAATTCCTGGGTGGGAACTTTTTAAGTACTACGGCCCGTCAGGAACAAAGAAAACCGTGGATAGTACTATGGTAAATGACTATATCCACACTATTTTCGGTTCACGCTTCAGTGCGAAGGATTTTAGGACTTGGGCGGCATCATTGATTTTTTTCGATACGCTTTATGATTTGGGTATTACCCAAGATGAACGGCGGCAACAACAAAATATATTGAAGGCTTACGATTGTGCCTCAAAAGAACTTGGCAATACCAGAAACGTATGTCGAAAATACTATGTACACCCCGCGATAGAAAAAGCCTATGCTGATGGCCAGATCATCAACTATTTCAAAATAGTCGATGAAGAAACTGATAACGAATACGGCCGTACAGCCTCTGAAAAAGGGTTATTGGCACTTCTCGAAGATTCGTACTAACCCTATTGAATCTTTCCATTCAACTTCATGTCTTCTTGTAAGTCTTTTTTTTGCGAAGTAATCTATACCCGGTATAAGCGGCATGTACACCCAATAATAGTAGTTTTGCCTTTCTGCCCCTTGTTACCAACAAGGCTACTTTTAAGACTTTTTTCATGACGCTATTCCCGAGGTGAAGTCCCTTTTACGTTTCTGTAACTGATCGGTAAGGTCACTTATGGTTTTCTTAGTAGCAGATTTAAAATCACTGTCGTTCGATTCGGCATACAATCGTGGCCCGGGGGCACTTAATCTAATCTCACAAATACAATTTTCTCCATCAGTTCGGTTATCCCTTCTAAGAAAAACATCGGCCCGATGTATAAAAGTATATTTATTACTTAGCTTTTTTAATTCATCGGTAATGTATTCGTCCAATGCTACTGATTTGGCAATATCTACATAATTGAAAATTATTTGAAAATCTTTCATAGGCAGCTATTTTTTATTTCTTGATTTTTTTACTGAGACAATACGTTAATCGTTGGCATTACTTTCATTAATTTCGAAGGAATCACCATTTTCATTTCGATCTGCATTCGGGCTTTCCCCTTCTTTCGCACTACTTTCATTGATTTCAAAAGTGTTTCCGTTTTTATTGCCCGATTCCTCATTACCTCGGTGTTGTTCGCTACTCTTATCTTCCGCTATCATTTTACAAATTGTTTTGATGTTACCATTATTTCGATGTTTGCAAGTAACCATTAATATCAAAAGAAGGTTGACTACTTTGCGATTATGATTGACCCTAATACGAAAAGGTGGTTTTTGGGATTATGCCAACCTGTTCCAGTATTGATTTGAATTCAACGATAACCTAAATGAGTCAAACAAGTGGTCCCCTAGTGTATACCTTTGACCGAATATTCATCTGTATAGAAATGAAACTAAGTGTTTATACGAAAAGGGCTTTGTTGGGCGGAGTACTGTCATTATTGATAATCACTTCAGGATCTTTGATTTTGGGTAGCCTTAGCGGATACGAGGCCAAGGTTTTGATTAAAAATTCAATAGCCGGCCTCAACACCCTATGCAATACCATTGCACTGGCATCAGCAACGATTCTTGCCCTGTTATTGACGCTATTAAGTTTAAGTAGTGGCACGAACAGTAAACTAAAAAAAGACCATTACCAACATGTGCTTGTTATCGCAAAAGTGGACACTGCGGTTTTCATAGGCGCGGTTATGGGTTTTCTCTTATTCAATTTACCGATAACCGAGTCTGAGAATGTGCCGAGCAATTGGTATAGTAGTATTTATTATATATCCCTCGGTTTATCAAGCATTCTGAGTGCATCGTTAATCGTCGTGGTTTTGATGTTATACAATACTGTAGTGAATATCATAAAAATCGTGGG
This sequence comes from Croceitalea sp. MTPC5, assembly GCF_036985505.1. Taxonomy (NCBI): domain Bacteria; kingdom Pseudomonadati; phylum Bacteroidota; class Flavobacteriia; order Flavobacteriales; family Flavobacteriaceae; genus Croceitalea; species Croceitalea sp. MTPC5. Next base: position 54,389 of record NZ_BTGQ01000001.1, on the reverse strand, counting down.
ATTGGGCCAAAAAGACCATCCTCTTACCATAGATGAAGAGTAGAATAAAAGCAATAAGTGCCCCTTATCATTTTGATAGCATAGGGGACATTTAGATGGTTTGAATTCTGCCTTAGGGGTCAAGTCAAAAAGTTAACTGGTTATCCGTTAATCCGAAATATTTTATGATTGGAGGGTCCCCTCCTAGGGCAATCGCGAAAAACAATTCCCATGCTGTTGATACCAAAGTAAACTACCTCGGGGCAAGCCCGCGAGGCATTCGTAGGAAACAAACATTTAATTTCGAGGCAAGCCTCTGAGTATTATACCCTTTGGCGGCGCCAATAAAATCCACTGAAAACAGCTGAGGAACCATAAAATACAAGATGGCTTGGTATCTCGATTTCCTATTGGTACCTCAACCATATAGGCCCTAATTCACTAATTTAGCCAACAAATCATGCTGAAAATGCACCAAACATTCCGTTTATATCTTATTTTTAGTGTCATTTTTAGTTTTTTTCGGTTTGGCCTTGCCGCTCAAGAAATCACCGCAGATGCGGGTAGTTTTGGCATCGATGACAAAAACAAGATTATTGTTTGGCACCACAATGCTTCGGACTCAAAGGCAACATTACCGAAACGCATCAAAAAAATCAGGTTCGGTACTTCGTATAAGATACTCGATAAGATTAAATCGTTCTCCTATTCCCGGTCTTACACGATAAAAAGAAGGCGAGACACCTTTGCCTTGTACATCACCAGACTGCCCCTAATCATTATCGATGTGGATACTGCCTTGAACAAAGATTCAAAAGTATTGGGCACTATTGACTACTACAGTTCGAACAAATCAGTACAAAGCGCTGTTGGTATCGAGTTTCGGGGAAACCTCTCTTTGACCTATCCGAAGAAAACATTCGATTTGGAGTTTTGGACGGATAGTATCGCTAAAAACCCTAGGGACATCCAGTTCATGACCATGCGGAATGACGACGATTGGATCTTAGACGGGCTATATAACGAACCGCTACGGATTCGCTCATATATCGCTTCAGAATTATGGAATGCCATACACAAACCCCATTATAGGGCGTTGGCCCCAGAAGCAAAAAGTGGTTTTACCCAAGAATATGTTGAGGTTTTTAAAAATAAACGCTATTTAGGGTTATTTACCCTATCAGAGTCCGTGGACCGAAAGCAACTGGATTTGGTCAAAAATGAAGATAACCTCATAAAGGGAGAACTTTTTAAGGCGGAATCGTATGAAGGTGCTCCCGCATTTGAAAAAGCGCCGGAATACAATAATCTATTTCCCCACTGGGGTGGTTTTAGAATGGAATTTCCCGTTATAGACTATAAATCGCATTGGGAAGACATTGCCGACCTTGTCAACATGGTGGTAAACGCTTCAGATGCAGAATTCACGGCAAATATTGGTAAACGGCTCAACATGACCAATGTCATTGACTATTTCATCTTCGTTAATGTATTGAGGGCCACTGATAATCTAGGTAAGAACTATTATTTGGCACGTTACGATGTAGCGGAACCTTATTTTTTCGTACCATGGGATTTGGATGGCGTTATGGGAATCATTCAAGATGGAAAACGAATCGCAACCACGGACGATATTTTAAGTAATGGCCTATTTGATCGCTTGTTACGACTCAACCCCAATGGATATCGCAACAATCTTAGATTAAGATGGCAAACTTTACGAAAAAAAGAGCTCGGTGATGCTACCCTTTTTGGCCAAATAGAACATTTGTTCTCAAAACTGAAGGAGGACAAAATTTATGAGCGCGAACACGGGATTTGGCCAAACCAGAGAAAATTGGATGAAGATTATCAATATTTGGAATCTTGGGTCACAAAGCGATTGCTATTTCTTGACGGCTACTTTAATGACCTCTGATTTTATTCGAGAATCATTCTGTTACCCAAATCATCGATTACATATTCGATTTCTTTTACTATGAGCAACCCTTTGGTTTTCCCTGAATATTTGAAGTTTCCGTGCGGAACGTCTGTCATGATCACTTTACCTCCGTATCCGGTTGATATCTTTTTTACAAAGGTGTGACCTACTACAATTTTGGTCGCGTCGTAATAGGAAAGAACGTCTGAAAGCTCTAAAGCCCCTATTTTGTCATACCTTTTCGTGCTTCTGACAAGGCCCCTATACCACAAGGGACCTTTACTTCCAAATAGAAATTCATCGATTTTATCGTATTCATCGTTATTTTTATAATACCCTGCACGCATGATGGCATTGATTCCCTCAAGTGATAGGCCATAATCCAAAATTTCAGGACTTAGCCCTCCATGAACAAAAAGGTAAGGTCCTATTTTTTCAATGACGTTTTTAGTGGAAAGCCATTTTCCCAATTCAACCTGGTTGGAATACAAGAACTTCACTGCCTCGATTTTGTCTTCCTTCCCACTTATCTCTTGAGCAACCTTTATATATTTTCCGTTATTGTAGGTATGGTTTCCATTAAAATTCAGAATCTCATGATTTCCTAAAATAAAATGTACATGCCCCTTTTCCAGATATGCTTGCCGTTCTAACTTGTAAATCAACCATAATACCTGCGTAACGTTCTTTCCTCGATCTACAAAATCCCCTAAAAGCACCAAATGACCGTTTCCAAAAATCCAGTTATGCCGTTCATCAATCACCTTGTGTGCCATCAAAAAGCTAGCAAATCCATTATAGTTACCTTCAATATCAGAGATGACCACCATTTTTTCAGGCTGTGGAAAAGTGCTTTCAAAAACCCGATGCCGTGACTTCAAACCGACACGGAATGTATCACACGCTTTATTGAACACATGCACTGATAATGAATCTTGATTGGTATAAGGCTCTTTTAGAAAACGATTTGCAGCGTTTACACGGTAAAGGGTATCGTTGAAGATATATGGACCATCTTGGCCATCATAACCGATTTCTTTTTTTTGTCGTACTGTGGAAATTTTGGAATCCCTTTTGGTAGGGCTATTTGATTTCTTCCCTTGCGAAGTACCCATGTCTTGAGAATATAGGTACTGACCTAAAATCAGAACGGTAATGAATATCGGTAGTTTGAACCTAAGCATCGGTAATGTAGACAAGGGGTTATAGAACCCGTAATTTAAGCAATCTTCTTTTATTGGCACCGCCAAAGGGTATAGTACTCTGAGGCTTGCCTCGAAATTAAACGTTTGTTTCCTAAGAACGCCTCGCGGGCTTGCCCCGAGGTAGTTTACTTCCGTTTTTTTGCCAATGGTATTCTTGGGTATCCTTCTGGCTTGGCCCTTAACATATAAAATAACCATTCTATGCCCAATGAGCCCTACGATGTATTGTTTGACCTATGATCAATCTGGCAAGTTACTATCCATGCTTGAGTCAGGATATTGGTTTTGTTCAAATTAGTCGTTGCCATAGTTTGTGTCTTTAATACTCATTCTATCGTTGGTGAAAACAAGATTCGAAACGGCTTGGATACCATCCATTTACTTAAAACCTTCCGCACTTGTTTTGACGTCAAGCCTTGTTGTATTCGGAGCCTTTCAAAATAGGCATTGGGATCATCGCCATATACCAAACTTGTTCCCAGAAGTTCTGTTCTACTCCACTGAAAACCTAAGTTTTCTTGCATCCCCCTTATATCCGTAATCGCACTTTTCTTAGCCAACCCCAACTCATTTGTCGTCAGATCCTTTTCTGTAAGCCCCTTAATACCCCTCAAAAAGAATTTCTCTACATGGGTACTATCACAGGCATTGGGAAATTGGATTCTTACCTGAAACTGTCCGGCGGTTTTATACATATCGGCATATGCCCTACTATTGGCTACTGCAAAGGGAATGTACTTTTTAAGTCTATACCTATTGTTCAAATGTGACGCCACAAGTTTGAGAACCGCATCGTCTTTCAATTCATAATTCGGTATAGCCCAAGAAAAAACCATCGTATTTAAGGAATCGTTTTGGTGTGGGGTCTTCATTGAGATACTTTGTTTTGATGGTACGATAGGTTTTGAAACCTCATTTACCGGTCTCTTTTTCGATGCAACCCTACTAAAGTATTGATGGACCAATTTTTTAACCCTAGACATATCAAAATTGCCAACGACAAAAAGAATGATATTTTCTGAAAAGATGATTTCTTCATAACGCCGTTTAAAATCGTTCACGGAAAATGTTCTATTATTTTCAAGTTTGCCATAACCGTTCGCTGCGTAAGGATGCCCTTTGCCGAAAGTACCTTCACTTATTGCCAAACTCCCTTCGGCACTCCAATGGGGATTTTTCGCATTCCGCTGTATTTCAAATAGCACTTTTTTTCTTTCGAATTCGACACGATTTGCCGTAATGGCATTTGCGCCTGCAAGCAATCTTCCGGCAGCCCTTTGAAGTGCGGGTTTTATCCCTTCAGGTAATACTTTTAAATAAAATCTACTGAAGTCTTTCTTAACTTGGGCATTACTCCCTTTTAAATACGAATTAAGAAATACATGCTTATCGATGGAATCCATTTTACCGTAGGGCATTACATGCTCAAAAAAATGTTGCAAGCCATATTCATACGGATTATCAATGGCCGTTCCGGTACGAATCCAAAATTCTACCGAGACGTGGTTGAAGGTACTATCTGGCTGTAAAATCACCTCCAATCCATTTTTCAATGCGTAATACTCATATTTTAAGCATAGCGAATCAATTTGAGCATCAACGTCGCTAGTCTTTATGTGTGAAACCGTTTTACGATTAAATTCGGCATTAATGGTTTTACTGGTTTTTATGGGTAGGTCTTGCGCGAAGCTACAACAAGGGGTCAATAGCACTAGTAATCTTAAGATATTCATTTTCATATTATGATTTTGGTCTGAACAAGGTTACGTGGTCATCAAAACGGTATGACGGTAAGTACCACAAAATGGGATGCTCATATCGCATATCCACTATAGCCGATGGACCTTTCATCATACCACAAAGCCTTTTCGTTCCATTTACTGTTGCATTTTTAATATGGTATTCAAGGCACTATCCTCACCTCGCATATAATCCGAAAATCGTAGGGAAACCCTTTTATCGAGGTTTAAATGTTCTACCGCTACACCGTCGAATATGGTTATCCAAAAACACTTGCTCCAATCGTTACATCCGTTTTGCCAATCGTGATAAGCCGTCCATATCCTTAAAGGAATCTTTGAATTCGGTAATACCATCGTGCTTCCGCCGTCGGCCCAGAACCGTAAGTTATCCCCAACGGGTTCCCCAATTATAATCGCATTGCTTTTAGCCGTGTTTTTAGCAATGGCCGCCGTCATGATACCTGCTGAAAAAGTACCATTACCAGTGATAATGTAAAACGAATTACCATTTAATCGCACATTGATTTTCTTGATGAACGAGCGTGCAATAGAATAGTCACCCCCAGGGTTGAAGCGCAAATCTAAAATTGCAAATTTGAGTGGCTTATTTTTCACCCCATGCAACACCTTTTCTAGGTACGCATCAATATTGCAGGTTTCACGATGTACATTTTCATTGAGTTGAACGTAGAGGCCGTTCCGTATCGGTTTATGCCAAACATTTGAATTGGTATTTTGAAAAGGTATCGGCGAGGAAATAGCAGGATTAAGATGATGCCAGTTCTTCTTTGATTTCATTAAATTTCCATTGAGCCAGTGGGGAGGCCAATACCCCACACTGTTTTGATGTTCAGTACTAGCTTCCACTACAATATGCTTTTCCATCCCCAAATGATCCTCATAAACCAACGTAATGGCATTTTCAGTATAACCGCACCCTATGGCATCCAAAATTTCAGGTGACATAAAATATAGTGGGCTGAAAAAACGCAAACGGTTATGATTACCTCCATACCACGGTTTTAATAATCGCAACAGATCTGAAGGTGTCCTTTCATTTATTTTTGTGATTCTTACACCGAGTAATCTTTGATACGGCGATTGGGCCAATACTACCCGTAAATCGCCATCGAACCAATAACATCGTATGGGTATGGCATTAAGGTGCTTGGCCAATTCGCGTGGGGCAATATTGGTGTGCGTGTTATCGGCTTGGGCCATAATTTTAGCAACAGACATAACGAACTTGTGGTTGTCTAATGGTAACCGCGATTTCACAGTATCTATTTGGGTAAAAAACAAGGTCCTTTTTTCTTGGGTATCAAAGCTTCTATCCTTGTCTATGAACAGGGCCAAATATTCTAAATCTTGACGTTGTGCTTCTTTCAAACTCGTGGGTCGGGGATATTCCCTTTGAGGAGCTTCAATAACAAAGCGATGGTAAAAAATAGCGAAGACCAGCATTAACAGTAAAACCGCCCCAAAAGCGGTCACCATAAATCTTTTTAGCCATTTGTTCATTGTAAAAGGATAAAGATTTCTATTTGATATTGAAAAAACCTTAGAACAGATGCTAAGCTCCCTCACCGAACATTATAAGGATCGCTTCTGCAGGTTTATCTGACTCATTCCACCATTTGTGGGTCACTTGCGCTGGGATAAAGATGGTATTTCCGGCAGAGACCGTAATATGCTCACCATCCACTTCCCCTTGAATGGTTCCATTGATTATAACACACATCATAGGGAATGGATTTGCCTGTTCCCTGGGGTCATGGCGCACTTTATCACCCGGGGCAACGCTATACCAAGCGGTTCGCAAACCTTTTTCATAATAAAAAACCGTAGCGTTCGATCCATGCACTTTACGGGTAGCACCTTCATGAAACGGAATGATTTCTGGAAAACCTTTTGTCCAAAAATGAAAGGAAAAAGCGTTTAGATGATGGTCATCATCAATGGAAGGTCTAAAGGCGTTGATCTCTCGAACGCTCATCGGTGTATAATCGCTACCAAAGGCCTTACCTTGGGCGGTAAGTGCATTGATCTTACCATCGTAAATAGCCCTTAAGGTTTTCAACTCAATGCGATATACATAAGTTGGTATTTTAGGTAGTCCTTCATTCAAATTAACTTCCCAATTTTTTGAATGTAATCGTTGTCCCGTTACGGTGACCGTCCAAGCTACATCAGCTTCTGGAACTTCTATTCCAATAATGCGCTTTTTGCTTGCATGCCTATCATTTTTATAATCATTGACATAAGAGGTAATGATCTCATGAACCTCTTCTTTAAGTTTTTCCTGCGAATTCTTTTTTACCTCAGGATTGAATTCCGTGGAACAGATTTCATTTGCTGAGCTGCTAGTTGTGAAGAAACCATAAAATAGGATTATACTAAAAGTTTTGATCGTTTTCATCTGATGTATCATTTTGAATTTTTGATTGTACAAATGAATCCAAAAGGACCTTACGACCTTGAGAAAAACGATGCTTTGTGGGGAAAAAGTAAATTTTAGGGGTGAACGTGCAGAATGGTATTGATATGCTCAGCATATTTTTTTGAAACCGGTATCTCATCATGATATTTCCGTAGTGAAATTATCATACTGCGGCTATTTATTTCCTTTACTTTGAAGTATTGGGTGTTTATCAAATATTTTCTATGACATCGATATATTGGTGAGATCGGATTTACGATTTGGGATTCTATGTTCTTCAAACTCGATCTTATCACTTTTTTCTCCCGAATCCCCTTGACCTCCATATGTACATCGACATAATTGTCATCACTTACGATATACATCACTTCACTGATATTCAGTCGAAAGGGTTTGAAGCTTGAAGTTTTGATTAGGTAGCTTTCTTGAGATGATAGCAAATTGAGTTTTTTACGATTGAAAAAGCTTACGGCACCTAGTATAAAAAATGTAACGGTAATACCGATCCCCAGAACCCTACCTAGAATCAAAAAGTACTCTTTAATCGTGAAACTTTGAAAATCGGCAAGAAAAACCTTGTAAAAAAAAATCGTAGCGGATACTACAACGAGTATCAGCGGGTACCATAAAAGTGCCTTACCTAGATTCCAGCTTTTAAATGCCTTTGGAAATATAGCCGGAATTACAAACTCCATAAAAAAAATGACACCTGAAAAAATAATCCCAAAACTAAATATGATGAGGTATATATACCATTCACCCGTTTGGTTTTCAATTTTGAAAGGTTTGAATATTAAGATGAATAGACTACAGGCTAAGCCAATCAACAATAGTAGTAGCACACTTTTACGATTTCTTTTTGGCCTTGGAAATGGGGTGCGTAAAAAATTCATAACATTTGAAGAAACACATGACCTTCAATGGTTTAATGGCTCCTTACGATAATAGGAAAACCACCAGGTCAATTTCCCTCAAAACTAAGAAATATAGCTGTTTGTTAAACTTTAAAGTATTGGAATTCCGTTTAATCCATTTCCGTAGTAATTTGATTACTTACCTCTAGTCGAAAGAAAAATTCAAAACGTTCTTCAATTTATGAAATCCATACCTGCCTGACCAGGTTATTCCAATCTGATCTTAACAATAAATTCCATGTAATCGTTATTGAAAATAGTTTTAGTTGGTTCCCTCATTTCGTTTCATCCTACTTCGAAATTCGGTAGGAGTCATCGAATAACGTTCCAAGAAAATCTTGGATAAATAGCTTTTAGAGTTCAATCCGACCAGATAGGTTATCTCTGATATGGAATGCTCAGATTGCTCAAGAAGTTCCTTAATACGCAGAAGACGCTCGTTCTGTATGTATTCGTTGACAGACATGCCATAAATCGACCTAAAGCCACCTTGTAGAATATTGACACTCAAACCAAATTTTTGGGCAAGACCCTGTACTGATGGTAGGTTTTCCATGTTTTGTTTGATAAACACTGCGGCTTGCTTGATGAAGCGGGTTTGATTCTGTCTAAAGATGCTTCGTTTATCCGGTTTCTTAAAATCGTCTAAGTATTGCTCTAGAAAACTTGAAAAAATCTCATAGGCCTTGGCCTCTAAATAGATATATCTGTTCATCCCTTTTAAGCCACAGTTCTTAAACTCTTCGATCATCACACCGATATCATAACTGAAAGAACCTTTATATGTAAAGGGTATTACCCCGTTTAAATCCCTAAATAGAATTGCCATTTCGGCATCCATTTCCTCGGTGAAATCAATAATACGACTTTCGAAAAGTTTTCGGTTGACTTCAATGGAAAATAAATCGGAATCCGCCTGGGAAGGTATGATGAAATGATGGTTGTTGCCCGGCGTACTGGCAACGACCAAAACCTCCGAGAAATTTATCTCGGTATACTTTTCAAAATTTTCAAGTTTATGGTGATATACATTCCCAACGTTGAATATCAACTTCAACGGATGAACCATTCCTTTCGCCAACTCGAAATGGAAGTCTTTCGTTAATTTATAATTCGTATGGACTACACCAAAACCATCCTTAAAATCATAAGACTTTACACTACCTTGCCCGAATTCTTTAGGGAGATCGACGATGCACTCATATTTATGGTCTAAATAATCTATGCCAAGTGCAGAAGCCATGGATTTGACCACGGCATGTGCATCCGTATCCTTGACAGAAAGCTTTTTTTTCATACCCCTTCCCTATAATCGTCGAACAACATAGTAACCTAAGATAAAATTAGTTCGATAGCATGTACTCAGCATCACTAAAATACAAAAAAAACAATAGTATTACTTTTGAAGTATGAAGGCCCAATCATAAAATTGGGCCTTCTGCTGAGTACATGTTGAAAGTGAGCCTTCAAACAGTACGAGGTAAAAGTATAGTTACCCTAAAATACTTTTTGCGCATTTGCATCAAATAGTAACCCAAAAGACTAATTAAATTCAAAGTTCCTTGATTTGTAAACCGTCTCAACTGATGTTGATGAAATCAAGATTGAGTACGATGCCGTTTGGATAAAAGCATTAAGAATCAATCGTTTCTCAGGGCCTCGATAAGTTCTTCTTTGTTCATTTTTGAACGGCCATCGATACCTATTTTTTTCGCTTGCTCATACAATGCCTCTTTTGTGCGTTTTTCATAAGCCTTCGAGCGACCTCCCCTCTTTCCTGAATTCTCGGAATTAGCGATACGGGCTGCCTTTTCTTGACTGTACCCCTTGTCACGTAAAGCTTCATACTGGTCTTCGTTTTTTATACTCGGTCTTCCCATAACTATTGTTTTTGTTCCGTTGGCATAATATATACATCATTGATATTGGCGCGTTTGGGTTGTGACATTGCATATAAAATCGATTCGGCAATATCTTTGGCTTCCAACGGTGTCATTTGACCCATCTCAGATAGCTGCTCTTTAATCTCGTCGTCGCTGATGGTATCCATCAATTCGGTCGAAACAAATCCTGGCTCAATGGACGTAACGTTAATGCCATAGGTGGGGGAAAGTTCTTGACGTAAGCCCTCTGAAAACATTCTGACTGCTGCCTTCGTGGCACAATACACTGCACCTCCGGGATATATTTTTCTTCCAGCACTTGAGGCAATATTTATGATGTGCCCACTTTTATTTTCAAGCATAGTGGGTAAGACGGCAGCCACCCCGTTGAGAACACCTTTGATATTCACATCGATCATTTGATTCCACTCTTCTGTGTGCAGGTTTTTGATGAGCGAAAGTGGCATGAGTCCCGCATTATTAACGAGACCGTCGATAGTACCCCAGGCTTCTAAGGTCATTTTCGTGATCTTTTCAAAATCTTCTTTATTCGTGACATCACCAATAATGGACATTGCTTTTCCGCCCTTAGTAGTAATCTCTTTTTCCAATTCTTGCAACTTTTCCTCACGCCGTGCCGTAAGGACCACTTTGGCACCTTCATTGGAAAGTAGTTTAGCGGTTGCCCTTCCTATACCACTGGAAGCCCCAGTAATTACAATAACTTTATCTTTTAATTTCATATCTGTGTTTTTTTCAAAGTTCTTGCTTCCTGTAGCAATGGATTGACCGTATTCCTGAAAAACTTAACGTATTTCATTATAGGGAACCTCGAAAAAAGAATTTGGGAATCACTTCGGTTACATACACCAACCTTGTAAGCGCAATTTTTGGGGATTGTAGGTAATAAATCGTTCAGGTAAAAGTAAAAATGGTACAGACCATTTCGGAATCATTTAAATTGCAACTTAACGTGAGTTCGACTTAAAATTTGTCCTGTAATAAGGATATATCATTTTGCATATCGAATCAAGCATCTTCCCGCTTAGGTCATTCGGGAATATATTTAGACTATGGTTTTCGTGTTGCTGGAACATTGGTTCTACTGTATTTGTTTTGTACCAATCCCTTGTTGCAGGCACTATTGATTCCCTTTTATCTTATAATAACTTTTTGCAATCTATTTCCAAAAGGCGTTTCCAATAACACCGCATAGACCCCTGAGGGCATGGCAGAAATGTCAAAGGCAATACGATATGAGCTCTCACCGCGTTCTTTTGCGGATGTAATCAATGTATTGTTGGCAAAACTAAATATCTTGACACTTATATTTGCCCGTTCTGAAAGCTCTATATCCGCGGTGAACCTACCATTGGTCGGGTTGGGATATATAAGGAAATCCTCTAAATTCTTGGTGTTTTTATCTGTAGTAGTACCCGTAACCGTACCGTCTCGCTCTACAATAAGTACTTTCTTCGTTTGGGTTGCCAAACACTGCCCTCTCGTGGTCAAAATTCCTATTTCATATTCCCCGGCCTCGGCAAACACCACTTCAAGCTCATCATTATCTTGCTTTAAGACGGTAGCACCATCAGGCAATATCCATTGCAAGGTATCGGGTATTGGAAAACTAATGTCAACGGCAATCACAGGTTCATCGACAAATGCTTGGCTAGACATAGCGAATTCCGCACTGATTTCATCTTCTATGACCTCGATAGTGATAGTTCCCGTAGCTGTGCACCCATTTTGATTGCTTATAGTTAGACTATAGGTACCGCTTTGGTTTAAATCAACTATTGGGGCGTTACTTGAAAAACCGGTATTGGAAGACCATTCATAGGTGATATCGGTACCTTCTACGGTAGCATCCAAGGTTAAGACCTGGCCATCGCAAAGAACCCGGTCTTCACCCAAGTCGACTTCTAAGGGAACCGGGTCAACGAGGGTATAGGTACGCATCTCTGGACCATTGTCAAATCCTGTGACGGTAACCGTATAGTCGCCTGCTCCCAAGTTGGAAATCGTGCTTGTCGTTGCACCGTTGCTCCATGAATAAGAGAAATTGCCATTTCCGAAATTTACTTCCAATGCAATACTACCATCCGAACTTCCGAAACAAGTAGGCTGTATGACGGTAGCTTCGATTACATCAGGTTGCGTCACCGTAAAAGTATTCGCAAGGGTACATCCATTGTCATCCGTAACGTTCAATTGGTAGTCGCCCGCGATAAGGTTGGATAGGTTTGTTTGTCCACCTAAAGAACTATTGTCCGCTAGTCGAACCCATTCTATGGTATACGGCCCGATACCTCCCAGAATATCCACATCGATAGCCCCATCGGCACCTTCATATTCTGAAACATTGGTAATGGTAACATTCTCGAATCGTAAGGCATTTGAAGGTTCTTGAACCGTAGTATTGATCTCAACGAAACATCCATTGCTGTCGGCCACTTCAATGGTATACTCACCGGCAGCTATGTTCTGTAGGTTTTGGGTCGTTTCACCATTACTCCAAAAGTACCTATAGGGTGGTGTTCCCCCTTGAACCGCAATAGCAATTGACCCCGTAGCCTCTCCTGTACAGAGCACATCAGTGGTATTTACAACTTGCACGGTGAGCAAAGGAGGTTCTTCCAATAGCACTGAATTGGAATCAATGGTTACTCCATTGGCATCCGTAACCCTTACGAAGTATTCCCCAGCTTCCAAATCCCCCAGAATATCATCAAACTCATTTAATGGGGTATTACTTCCACCACTGATTTGAAACCACTCATAAGCATAGGGTTGAACACCACCCTGTACATCAACAACAATTTCACCGAAATCGTCACCAAAACACTCTAAAAACACCGTGGTCTGTGCAGAAACGATCAATTGTCCTGGTTCCGTGATGACAAAATCTTCGATCAAGGTACATCCATCGGAATCATTGGTATGATTGGCATCCCGTACGATCAACGTATAATTGCCGGCCGGTAAATCGGTAACATCTTCATTGGTTGCACTAAAACCATTATCTGAAAACCATTCATAGGTATAGGGCGAAGTACCGCCAGCAACAGTTACCGATATCGCCCCGTCATCAGATCCTTCTGCGGTAAGATTGGTCTGTTGATCTACAATCAATATCAATTCGGCCGGTTCATTTACGAAGATGTCATTTGTAAACTGATACTCACAATTATTGGCATCCCAAACGGTAATACCGTAAAAACCTTCGCCAAGGTCATTAAAGGTATTCGAAGATTGTACCGCCCCATTATCCAAAGCATAACTATAAGGCGGCACACCACCTTGGGCGTTGACCTGTATAGACCCGTCGGCACCCCCAAAGCAGGACACCTGTGTGGCAATACCTGTAGCCGTGAGCGCCTCCAAGGGTTCCCCAACCGTGATATTTTGGGTAATGGGGGGTGTAGCGGTGGCATCATCAATAGTAACGGTATAAATACCTGCCACAACATTTTGTAGGGAGTTCGTTGTTTCCCCGGGGATAATTGTACCATTAAACTCCCATTCAAAGTTTATCGGGTCGGTGCCCGTTGCCGTGAGGGTGATTGCCCCCGTGGCCTCTCCTTTACAGGTAACATCAACAACATCAACGGCCAATATGGACAGTGGCCCTGGTTCGATAACGGTAAAGTTTTCCAAATAAAAACAGCCACTGGCATCCGTGGTGTGTCGAGCATCACGAATCTGTAACGTATAGGTACCCGCTGCCAAACCTGAAATATCTTCGGTTACTTGGGAAAAAGCCCCCGGGCCGGACCAACTGATATCATAAGGGGCCGTGCCGCCTTGAATGGAAATGGCGATTGCACCATCCGTACCGCCATTGACCGAAACATTGGTAAGACCGTCCAAAACAACGCTAATGGCATCGGGTTCGGTTACGGAAGCCGTAGTATCGAACTCACAGGCGTTGGCATCCCTTACGGTTATCGTATAATCCCTAGGTAAGAGGGATGAAAAGGAATTTAATGTTTGGAAGGCACCTCCATCCAAGGCATAGGAATAAGGAGGGGTTCCCCCATTGGCGGAAACAACGATAACGCCATCACCACCACCATTACAAGACACTTCGGTGGGGGTAGCCGTAGCATCAAGCAAAGCCGTTGGTTCCATCAACGTAACGCTTGAAGTAACTTCGGGAGCCGTGCTTGCATCGGTTAACCTTAGGGTATAAGTACCGGCGGTCAACCCAGAAATAGTATTGGTATTGGGAGCGGTAAACCCGGGCTCCCCTTGTTTTTCCCAGACAAAATTGAAAGGTGGTGTACCAGTGACCGTGACCTGTATACTTCCCGTGGCTTCCCCAAAACAGGAAATATCGGTCCCAGAAAGGTCCGTGATGGCCAATGGACCGGGTTCCAAAATTTCTATGGGATTGGCCAAGCTGCCGGTACAACCATTGGTATCGGTTAAAATCAGGTTATAGTTTCCTGCGGGTAGGTCAATCAAACGGGTCTGGGTAGAACCTGCCGGGGGTACAAAGGCAGTTCCGTTTCTCGTCCATTCCGTAGTAGCGATTCCCACGTTATTTATTACTGAAATTTCCAAAACACCGGCAAACCCACCATTTTGCGTATTGTCCACATGGGAAGCCAATACCTCAGTAACCTGAATGGGATCAGTGGGTTCTGAAATGGTCAATACGCTTCCAAATACCACTTGACAATCGTTGGCATCGCGGATAAAAAGGGGGTAGTCTCCCGTCATACCCACTGGAATATCAAATGTACTCCCCGTAGCCGAAGTAAAATTACCCGTATTGGATATACGATAGCGATAGGGTGCCGTACCCCCATTTACCATTACTGAAATGGAACCATCATTACCGCCAAAACAACTGATATCATTGGCACTTGCATTGGCTATCACCAATTGCGCAGGTTCGGTTACCGTAACCGACTGGGATGTCCGGGCCGAAGGATTGGTTACCGGTGCCACGGATGAAGATACATTGATAGTATACGAACCTTCACTAAGTCCACCGCGTATGAATGTGCCATTAGTCGAATTTGTCTCTAGAAGCACACCATCACGTAGCCATTGGTAGTTATATGGAGCGTTACCCCCAGATATGGTCACCGTGACTTCTGCATCAGAAGCACCAAAACAACTTATTGGTTGGGTTACTTGCATTGATGTTATGGTAGGTAGTGGTACATTGGTCAAGGTAACCGTACCCGAAAAGGTAGCGGTACATCCATTCGCATCGGTTACCGATAACGAATACGTACCTGAGGGAAGTCCCGTTAGCACGCCAGAGCTTGCCGTTGTCGATAAATTACGGGTTACCGGACCGGTTACCTGATAGTTGAAATCCGGTGCCCCTCCTGTGATATTTATGCGAATCTCCCCGTCGGCGGCCCCAGGAAAACCAGGTTCCCTATTTACCGCACCCGAGGTAATGGTAACCCCATTGGTTATTTGGTTGATATTGACGGTGGCATTGCTTGGGCTGATACAGCTCACACCGCCGCCTAGCACCAATCGGCTTCTAAAAACATTGCTGCTCCCTTGCGGAAGATTGTTGAACACCGGGGAATTCTGCCAAGCTCCACCATTGTTCGAATATTGGTACGTACCCGATTCCAGATCCTGTCCCCCGATTGCGCTCAAGGTAACGCTACCAGTGTCCCCTGGGCAATTGGGCTGGTCAGTACTTGAAATTGCCACGGTAACCTCGCTTGGCCTATTGATGGTAAAGGTACCCGTTTCCCCTGTGCTTGTGGGTTGATCATCGGCACTTCCAGGACCATTTAAAATAAATGTTTGGTAGGTAATTGAATAATTCCCAGGAACCAAATTTTGCCAAGTATAACTATTGTCAACGGCAAAATTGTCTACAATAACATTCGCCTCAGGAATGGTAAATCCCTCCGGGGTCAGGCCACTAAGCGTTGCCCGGAATTGTTCACCGTTGGCCAAGGGCCTGTCATAAAATAACTTGGCGCTCCCATCACTGCTGTCAAAGCAAGAAATATTGCTTGGTGTTGTACCGTTCAATACGGGAGGACATGGCAAGTAAACATAGGTCAAAACTTCAGAATACTCGGGTGTAGCGCCAGGATTATACAAAATCCTTAGCCTTAGGTTCTCACCTGTATTTAATCCACTAAAATCGCTTTGTTCAAAGGAAAAGGTCTCTGGCCGTTCTGCATAGGGCAAAAGGGTGTTCCAGATAGTGCTCCCTCCAACCTGATACTCGACTCCATATGCCACTGCCTCTGAACATCCTGGGGTATACACCGTGAGGGATTCTGTTTCACATTCGGAGAGAGTGCTATTTGTGGCATCATAACTATTTGCATTGGTAAAGGAATCTACTTCATACACCCGAAAGTAACTTACGTTGGCCGTAGATCCATAGAGAACAAAGGGAACATTACAACCCATGTTGGAATACGTAAAACTGGCAGGACCGTTAATGGGCAAGGCCTGAAATCGCAGTGCAACTTGGGTTAAAGGAACGGAAGAGGTTATTACCCGTTTTCCAACAAAGCTCTGGGGGGTATTGGTATCACCACTGCCACTAAATAGAAAAGCACCGGATTCTTGGGTCGTATCTTCAACGGCGTAAACAATAAATTGATAGCCTTGGTTTACATAAGAAACCGCCTGCTGTTGAATAGCCCACTCCGCAAGGTAGGTATATTGAGCGTTGGATTTCCAACTAAACAAGAAAAGAGACAATAAACCAGTTAGTGTAATGTAGAACTTTTTCATAGCTTAATACATTATCTTAATTATCTTTAATCGTGATTGTGTCCCATCTTTTTTTACCAATTGCAGTGCGTACCTATACTTGGTACTGACCACGAGATCGGTATCTACAAAAGAACGTTTGTTACCCGCGATGGTTTTGTACAGGGCCAAGGAAGTTCCCTCTTCTGCACGGTACAATAAAAATTCGGAGACATTTTCTTCATCCGTTTTCCAAGACAGACGAATCCGCCGTGTCTCACGATCGACCACCCCATTGAATTTTGAAACGAGTTCGGCATAGAGCCTTTTAGGCGTGTTCACCACAATTTGTGCCGTGGGTTTACTCTCCAATCCCGTGGCATCCAAAGCCACGAGGGTATATGCATATGGTCTGCCCGGGGAAACGTCGGTATCCACGTAGGTGGTTGGGTCTTCAATTTCGATGCGGACCAATTGCTCCCATCCTTCTTCTTCAAATGCCAAATTCTTCCTGTATAGCACATGGGCAATCACGTCATCGCTTGAGCTATTGACCCAATTCACAACCGTTCCCTTTTCACTCGCCTCATAGTTTTTGATTACCGGTGGTGAAGGGGGGATAAGGTCTGGTTTTTCGAGTACCAGCGGTTCTGAAAAATCGGAGGTATTGTAGCGTTGATCTTCTGCGATGAGTTTGTAGTATACCTTTTTATTTAGGTTTGCCATAGGTACCGTATCCAAATACTCATTAGCCTTAACTACGGATAACGTTATTTGGGAGAACTCTGCTGCGGGATTGTTGGACCGGAATATGCGATAACCCGCTAAGTCCAGCTCCTCGTTCTTTTTCCAAGAAAGTCGTACCACCCCGGTAGTATCTATTTGTCCTGAAAGTTCTTTGGGGGGACTCGGGGGCAAGGAATCCAAGGGTTGCACTATGGTTGGGAAAGATGGTTTCTCCGTTCCGTTTTTACCCATTGCCACTACGGTAAAGTAATTGATCCGTCCAAGACCTGTATACCTCGTTTTACGTGCCAACGGGGCAATATTTTCCTTGACGGTCTTATAAGGGCCTTCGGGGCGGTTTGCCCTTCGAAGTTGAAAACCATTGATCTCGGTATTTCCCTCTTCAGGAAATTCCCATTCCACTTCCACGTTATCCCCATCGGTAATCGTTTTTCTTAAAATATGGGGCGTATAATCCAGAGAGGCCAGCCCCATACCGGATTCTACTTGAGAGGGAGGGCCAACTTCCCCAAAAGGGGTCATTCCCTTGACGCGATAGTAAAACGTTTTGTTGTTGGGTATGCTATCGGAATAAAATAAGGAAACCTGTTCCCCATCTTTTGAATCCTGCGCATTGAAAATTGGTTGTCCGTTTACTTTTTGAAAAGTATTTCCATCGGTCGACTTCTCTAAGATATAGCTGGAATAGGTTTTTTGAAGCAAGTTGAAATTCCAATTCAACAGGGCATTGCCATCTGCAAAAATACTTACGAAACCAAGAGGTATGGGCAATTCTTCATAAAAATCCAAACTGGCATAAATACTTCCCTCTTTTATGGGATAAGAAGTGTTTTCTAAAAGGTTGACCTTTATTTTATACAAATACTTCTCCCCTGGTTTTGCCGTATTGTCCTCAAAGGCCCATCCCGCTAATTTAGCTGCTTCATAGTTCTGTTCCGCAGCTATCAAGGCAAAGGTGAACCGTTGTTCCAATTCTTTGTTTACCGCAAAAATATTATCGACACTGCCCATGGTATCGACATCAAAATCATCACCATAAAGGGCTTGTGCAATTACAGCGGCATTATCATCTGAAGTAGCCAAGGTTTCCCATTCTACCAAAGGTCGTGGTACTAATGGGGTACTGGTAAGGGTAGTGCTTTCGACTGGAATGACTGCAGCACCATTTCTAGAAACGGTATAGCGCTCAACAATATAGCCAGACTCATTGCCTTTCTTCCATGCCAAGGGTCGGTCCGCAGCCCAACGCAACATGATTTTATCTTTGGTGGCATGGGCCAAGACCTGTATGGAAGCATCTTGCCCTTGGGCCCAAATACCTTGGTATGCCATGCTCACCAGCACCAAAAGTATAAGCTTCTTGAAGAACGTCTTTACAAAGTAACTATCCCTCGAGGCGAATCTTGTTCTATGGTACGCTCTTTCCTTACTCATCATTCCTGAATTTTATTTCGAACCGTGATGAATGTACGTTCCCCGGTGTGCGATAAATCAAATAGGTCTTGTACGTTCCCAAGGGCAGTGCAGGGAATATACCTTCTATCAGATATCCGTATTTCTCATATAAAGTAGCCTGTTGCGAACCAGCATTTACATATCTGTTTACCATGGTATATTGAAGATGTAAAAAATCCGCCTTGTAGTAGAACGGTAAATTGTACATGAGTGGATAGCGTTGGGTTACATAAGGTGATGTAGGGTTTTCCCTTAAATAAAAGCTGTACCAGTTGGGCACATCCAACCCTCTTACCGGTGGAACGCCCAGGATGTTTTCATCGCGGTTCACGGTAATGTTTCCGTCTAGCGGATAGTTTTTATAATTTAATGGATATATCTGCCTTTTGTAGTAATTGTCACTGAGAATCGCTTCACCGTACACCATTGGTTTATCTGCCGTATAGGTGGTACCCAATACTTCTGGCACATCAAAGTTTTCATATTGGGCAACTTTGAGGTGGATACTATGGATATCTGCCGCGATGATGTCCGTGATGTTATCCGTAATGGAGATCGAACGCATTTTACTTTTAAAGGTTTCATGTTTACTGGTCCCGAAAGCAAAATGCAACAGCGATTTGGGCTCGGCATTGGCCACGGTAACATTGGCAGCCTTTTTATTGGCCACCACCACGTTTGCCGAAGATGATTCGGTAGTCGTATTGCCCGAAACGGGATCGTACCAACTGGTATCCCCAGGCTCTTCATCAAATGAGGTGGTCTCTTCGACCACCACTACCTCAGCAGGCCCATTTTCACTCGGTGGAAAAGCCATAATATCCACTTGGATTTCGTTGGATAGGCCCATATCAGGCAAATCATAGGTCACTATTTTGTTGGTTCCATCATATACCAGATTGGTGCGGGTTGCCGTGCCATTTTCCAAGGTCTGGGCTTTTATGGTGTAACCGCCGTTAAATAAATACCCTTGCCCCCGTTCCAATTTTACGTAGCCCCGATCAAATTCTTTGGGATAAAGGTTTTCTTGGTCCACCACCGGATACATATAGGCAATGTTGTGCAATGGTATGTGATCTGGTGCAAGGTCTGTGGTAAATTGGGTATCCCTTTTCTCAATCGCAGGTTTACCGCCATCATTGATCACACGCCAGGTGCCACCAACATTTTCTTCAAAACTTACCTCTACCAGGGCTACCACTTCTTGTTTGGACGGCAGTACTTCATCAGGAATAAAGGTTACGGCATCATTGGCATCGTTCCATTCCAATTGTCCAGAAATGGTCTGGCCGTTGGAGGTGAGCTCAAATGTCTTTAAGTTGATTTTAAAGGTCTGTAGGCCTTCATCAGTATCAATGCTGAAAGCTTGGCCTACCGCATAATTGAACACTGCCTGCGGTGCGGTAAATACATCTACCTCATCTGAACCGTCTATTGGGGTAAGGTCTGAAATGATGGGAACCTCGGTAAAAGGATTGATATCCACGAGCTCACATTCATCCCCAAAGCTTACTTTTAAGCGCAACCGTCCTTTGATCAACCCACCAAGTACGCTAAAGTACATGCCCACATAACCTTTAAAATAAGAGGGATTTGGAAATTGGCCGTGCAACAGGGCTGCAATACCCGCCTCAGCGATCTTTATCTTCTTCTTTAGGAACAACAGTTTTACCCGAACCCCGAATTCACCATAGAGCCAAGCGTATACGTTGCCTGAGGAATACCAACCATTATTTCCAACGGGGCCCGATCTTCCTTTACAACGGGCATCGGGATAATAACGGTGCATGACGTCAAATCCGGCTCCGATTTCCAATGTAGCATAAAAAATGAGGTATTGGAACGACTGCCGGTAGGCAAAACTTAGGCCGAAAGCAAATCCACTACCCCTAGTCAATTCATTGGCCCGTCTGTTATCATTTAAGATATCGTCACCTAATATCTGTAGTATTCTTGGGTGTGGTGCCAGTTGGGTGGGCAACATATTCCCCGTCATAAAATAGCCGCCGACCTCCAGTTCCACACTATCGCTCAATCCAAAAACGAGACCCAAGCGATCTGTTGGGGAACCTACATGAAGGTACCATTCATCAGGGCTCGTATGTAGCGTGGCAAAACCTGCTTTGTTGTTAGGCCCAGCACCCCTAAGGCCTTGGGTGGAAAGGTAGAGTTCAAAAGTTCCATGGAAGGTACTCGTGGTAAAGTCCTTCTCAATACCTAAATACACCCCTATTTTTCCAGAGGAAGCAACTTCCCGCAACGGAATGTAATCCTTGGCGGTACCCAGAAAATCACCATTACGCAACGCTATTTGATACAGTAGCGGATTCTCTTTTGCCCAGGTATCTATGGCTTCCTGTAATTTTTTAAGTTCTTCTTCACCGTAGTCTTGTTGGTCTTGGGCGGTCATAAAGGCGCCTTCCCCCGAAAAACCGATTCGATTGAGCCCTCCATTATTGTTATATACCATCTCCAACACCGCTTTTCCGCGAAAGGTGGTTTTACGTTGTACCCCAATACTTACCCCGGCACGTACCCCGAGTCCTATTTCATAATCTGGCACGTACGTTGATCCGGTTGGGGTCCATACGCTATTTTTATCGGTACGGCGCATGTGGTTTGAAAGTCCGCCCATAAAAGCATCGATAAGAAACTTTCCATCCCCACCGTCGGTTTTATTCTGCCAAGCGTCTACGAACCAATACCTAAAGACCGCTTCTTCGCCCTCATTGATGGGTTTGGACCCAAAAAATCCTTTGCCCCCAACCTCAAGGTTCAACTTCTTGATATTGGCGCTAAGGTCACCGCCAAAACCATCTCCAAATTCGGGGTCGTTGTTCTTGATTTCCAATTCTCCTTTGACATGGACGCCCCCGCGTTCAAAATCAACACCTATTTTATCAATAGCCACCTTATCAAATTCCCAACTGTGTAATTTTTTCCCATCCTCAAGTTTCCCGAGAATATTCAAGGATGTAGTGGCGCCCTTGCCTAAATCATCTAGATGCAAGGCCATATCGAACTTGAGGCCCACCTGGTTATTGCTTGGGGTTACCATTTGTACTTCTGAAATGGTCACCGGTAAGAACAGCAATTGGAATTCCCCATCAAAACCAAAGTGTTTTGCTTTGATCAGGGGCTTGTCAGGTTCGGTCTGTAATTCCAGTTCTTGAAAAGTGATGCCCCTAAAATTGAACCCATCAGCACGAACGGGAATGCTATCGTTTGTTTTGGTATTGGCGGCATTTTGGTTTAAACCTCCACCTACACTTAAGCTACCAGAGAGGTTTGCCGAAGGATAAAATTCACCATCTATGGATTTTATAGCCACACTGGAGTTGGGCAAGAGTTCCATTTTACCCAAAAAAACAGGGGTATCATACCTTAGCGTATCCCCTAAAGCCACTTTGAGGCCGTATTCGTTTTCAGCGATGTAGCCTTCATACCCTAAGGGTTGTTTCATAATAGGCACCCGAATATCCCCAGCAAGTGCACCGCCCTTGATGTTATTGGTTACCAATGTAATTCCGAGGGAATCTATGGTAAAGCCCCATTTGCCAACCGCGCCTTCCCCTCGTTTTAAAAGATTGGTAGCCGAAAATGCCCCCGAGAGGCCAAAACTATCTATAATCAAATTTTGCCCATTAAAGCGTACCCGCTCCGTACTTCCGGTAATCTTTTTAAAGGATTCTGGAAGAAGGATATCAATTTCCTTGGCATAGATGCCACGCCATAAGGTTCGATTATCGGCAGGCAATAATTGGTTATAAGCCGTGGGGAAAACCACATTTTCAGAATTACGGGTATCACTAAGGTCCAACACCGCATTCTGAACATTAAAGGCCCAATTTTTAAGCCCCACCATTTCAAAATTGGGTAGGGTAACATCGATAAGCACATCGTTCCACCCTGAAGTCTGCACTGTGAATTCGGTTTCTACATAACAGGTATTCTGGGCTATTTTTTTACCTTTTTCATCAGTCGCAAAGGGTTCTTTTGAGGGGCCGCACATGTAACCGCCATCTTCATTTAGGGGCAAGAGCACACTTCTAGATACTTTTAGATTACCATCAAGGCTAATCTCCTTAAGCCCGTTACAATCTATGGAGAGGTAACTTTTACTGGTAAAGTTCCCGGTTTTTAAGTTGACACCTCCTTTTAGGGTCAACAACCAATTATCGCCATTAAAGGGAATCGGGAAATCACCAAGCAATACCAGTTTGGCATCACCCACAAGTGCCCCCTGCCTGGAAAACTTTACCCCTTCCGCCCCGAAAAACAGGGACCGATTGCTCTGCGGGATATCCATTTTGGCCCATAGCTTGAGCTCTGCATACTCTGAATGGAAGCGAACGCTACTAACGGCAATAACGATTTCATTGCCCGAAGAGGGATCGCGTTTTCGAAGGCCAACCGGCAATTGTAGAAGATCATTTCCTGTAAGTACGTCCACGAAATTCCCAAATTCCTCTAGTTTTTGAATCAGTTGGTCGGCCCGGGCAATCAACGTATCGGCCTGTGCCTGTTGAAAGTTCTGTTCTATGTAGGCCTCATTGAATTCTGGTTCTTGATCTTGTGCATAGTTAAAATGAAAATCCTTGGTTTGGGCGAGTTCGGCATCGAGGGCCGGAAAGGACCTGAATTTCTTATTGGAAACGGTAGTATACTTTTTTAACCCCAAAGCGGTAGGCCCTGTGGAATTTGCCAGTTGTTGGATCTGCCGATACAAGGTATTTTTCAACCCTTTCCCTTTGGCAACCACACTATCCTTTTCCTTAATGGGGTCTTCAACTCCCGAATAGGGAGCTGCCATAGCCAACCACTGCGTTAAAAAAAGCAGTAGCGTGATAATGGTATGTTGTCTGGTGGGTTTCATTTTGGGTGGATTTATTTAAAGTAGCATTACTTATTTCCTATTCATTTCAAAAAAATAATCTTTTTCACGTATTAATACATTCCAGCAAATTCCATTCGCAAAAGGGTCAGTATCTCCCCTAATAAGTTCTTCCCTTCCCATGTCTTCCTTTTTTGGGATTTGGAATTATCAGCGGCCATGCCTATTCCCCATATTTTATCATTCGGTGCCGCTTCTACCAGTGTAGTGCCCATAGTTTCGATTAATTCACCCATGAGGTTTTCATTTTGGTCAAACTTTAAAAAATTAGCAGCATATACCACATTACTGCGATGATATCTCCAAACATCATCATCGTAATCTTTAATCTGCCTACCAAGTTCTTTCATCTTTCTAGGGTTTGAAGTCGTCATAATTTTGTTTGCAATGGCTATATCCAAAAAAATTATTGCTTTATGGTACATCATAAACTGTTCAGCGGAATTAAATTCCAATTCCGCAGGCAAGCTGTTATTTAAATATGCCTTTTGATCTTCGTTAATACCTCGATGAAAGGATACATCCGATGATACGAAACGTGATTTATGCCATTGCGAAAAAGGACTTTTTGTTTCCCAGAAAAAGGTAAACTCCCTTTCTTCCCTTTGGCGAATGGATATAACCATTTCCCTATCTTTCCAAGATAAAAAGCTTAAACGTTCCAAGGGTATTTGCTCGTTCAATGCAATACCTATCAGCTCTTCTTTTGATTCATAACCCACATCCCTTCGATTTACAAAAAAGCTTTGGGCCGCCACTATTTTTTTTTCCGTTTCACTCATGATGCTATTCTGAGAGTTTGATGATATATCTTATCGAACCATCGTTTTGTGTCGTCTTCACCACGTCCAAAATTTCATAATCCTGATTATTTGATAACATGACCTCTTCTTGAATCCTATCACATTTTAAATTTTTGCCGCATAAGTTTTTACCATAATCTGAAATATCGTCAATATCGACCCCTCTTTTAGAGGTTATTTCAAACAGTACTTCGACTCTATCCGGATCTTTGAATTTTTGGATAAAGTCTTCCGCTACGTCAACAGACGTAGAGGTTGAAAGAAATGGAGGTTCATTGATTCGTGGGGTTATACCTCTTGCGACGCCTTCGTTGTAAACATTGACGTAACGTTCTATAATCTCTGACTCCGGTCGGTTACTACCCCTGAAAACGCTACCTTGATAAACTCTGGTCAATCTCATTTTATCAAGACCTGAATTTATCAGATTGATCCATTCCAGTTGCTGTTCCGTGAGAGTTCCTTGATAGGCACCACTGGTAAGCTCAAAATTATTGACTGTATATCGATGTATCGCCGTAGCCTCTATTTCACTTAATTCATCTACATATTTTAGCAGGTCATTTTTCTTCAGCGTGTTGTAAGACTCAAGCCATCTTACTTCTGTTCTAAAAGAAGTGCTTTGAAGTACTTGCCAAGCGTCAATGAAATCAGGTCCATCCAAAAAAGCTTGTAAAAGCTGGGAATCAGCTAAGTCGTCATTTAATAATGCAAGGGTTTCGTCAGGCCAATTAGATACTTTTGTTTTGGCTGCGTTAGGCAATTTATCTAGAAATGGATATTTTGATAAGTCATTGGCTCCGTCAGTAAATCTTCTCAGATTTGTAACAATCTCGTTTTTATCGCTATCTGGTATTGCATTTGGTGCATTTTCTATAGCTTGCAAAGCTTCATCAGCACTTCTTTTTAAGGCTTGGGAGAGCGCGATATCACCGCTTAAAGAAGCAAGTTCCACAAAAACCAAAAAGGTGTTCAATTTTTTACAAACATCGGTTTCACAGCCCGAATATTTTAAAATCAAACTGAAAGTTCCTGCGGTTACTTCCGTGGCCCCCAGTGTAATTTTCAAACCTTGCAAGCGTGTCACATGTCTTAAATGCCTTAACTTGGCCAAATTTCCAATACCAGTAAAGGTTACCGCTATATCAAATGCAAGAATACCTGACTGTTGCCAATTTTTTGTAGCATTTTTCGTAGACAACACCTTTAATAGAAACATGGGAATGATAGCTTCCTTTATTTCTATTGCGGATGCAATGGTCCTGTAATTCAAAAGTAATATGGTAGAATAAGAATAGTAAGTCCCCACTTCTTCATAACTTTCTACATAAGGTCTACCTGTATATGGGTTTGTACCCTGTCCAGCCTCTTTTTCAAGAACTGTTACATTTCTAAAGTCTTCATCAAAATAGATGGAGTACTTGCTAAAATAAAAACCTAAGAACTTATTGGATTCGTAGGGCAACGCATGGTATTCCTTAATATTATAGTGAGTAGACCTTTTCCAATATTTAGTCAATAAGGTCACCATATCCGTGAACTTTTCACCTTCTCCAACATCATCCAGCTTTTCAAACAACCTACGAAGAAGTGTCTTTCCTTTCGCTTTCTTTTCCAACAGACCATCCAATAAGGAAGTTGCACTTTTCTTTCCCAAGGATTCTATAATTGTCAGTACAGCACGTTCTTCATTAGTAAAAGTCTCGTCAACGTTACATATTAATAGGCTTCCCAATGCGGCCCATAATTGTTGATCTGACAGTTCTTGTGCATGAAATGATGGAACTTCAGCAAAATAGACATCAATATCATTGCAATGCGTCTCGTCATCTATAGTTGTCGGCAGTAGGTTGGCATCTAGCCATCGGATAATTTGTTTTGAAATATTCGTCTGACGTTGGCCAATTACCACTATCGTGTTAGATGGTGCAGGACCAGGGTTTTCCCTGAAAAAATCACCTATAGATTGACCTTCCGGTATTTCGTAAAGCTCTCTAACATCTTGTTCAGACAAATCTTCCACCTCAACAGTAAAACCCTCGGCGTTCAAATGGTTGGCACCTATACCTAAATACTTTGCGAAAGTCTCAATATCGTCATGATGGCCAAATTCGAAAACAAACTCATTTCCACTGGAATCTTCGAGTTTTAAATGATAATAAATATCATAAACCGGCCCTAAACCAAGGAGATTGGAAACTGTTCTACTTTCTTTAATTGAAAGGCTTTCTGAACCAGGTTCAATTTGAAAATTTTCAATCCCGCTGCGGGGTTGTTTGATTAATCTAAATTTGAGATCAACTCCCGAGTCTGAAGTCAGGGAATAGCTTTTTGTTAACCTACAGTCAATAGGATAAAAGTGTCTCTCATGTGTGCATTTTTTATTTACCAAATTTTTCCAAGCCAAAGGAGTTCTTTCATTGGAATATGCCGATTGAATATGATTCAATACTTGCCAAATTTTTAAACTACTATTGGTCAAAGCCCCTTCCCCATCATCATCAAACACATTGATTCGAAGTCCATCAAAGCCCATAGCCTCCCAATCGCGTATGGCGAGTTCATTGCCATCGCCATAATCCATCAACCAATTGGTCCCCAGCCCAGAACTACCCTGTTCAAAAGGATGACTTAACGCGAAAACGCCATGACCTACCTCATGGGCAACCAAATCGGCCACAGTACGCTTGCTTTCTTGTTTAGTGGTATTCAGGTTTATCGGAAAAACAAAACCAAACTGGGAATTTCTGGGCATAAAGCCCGCAATATTGCCAGGTTGTACATCATCATCGAACACAAAAACATAATACGAGTTGTTATTATATTGGCCCGAATTCGCCTTAAAGTCTTGGTAGAAATCAATAAAACTTTGGGGATGTCTCGTAAGCAAACCACTCTCCGTATAGCGCAGTTCTGAGGTATTACCTGTGTAAGTACTACCATCGATAACGTTCAATTGGCCTCCTCCTTCATTGAATTTTTGGGCCACCTGGGCTTTTATTCCCTGGATAGCAGCTCCATTTACCGGCACCAAGGTGATGTTAGCTTGAGCCAACGGGCGAAGATGATGGATAAAGAAACTGGATACCACCACTTGTTTGTCCTCACCATCTTTTAGGGTGATAATCGCTTCCTCATTGCGATACCCTCCATTTCCCTTTACGGTGACCTTAACCCTGTTGCTATTGCCGGAGACCGTTTCGGTTTCCAAAGCGAGCCCGCCAATGGTCTTAAAAACAAGCTGCTCTAAAGATAGGGTTGCATCCTTGAAATTGACATCCACATAAAAACTATCCGAGGTCCCATTTTTTACGGCTTTGTGCACCGGGTAAAAGGTACCACCGTTCTCTAAGGAAACACCGGGGTAATTGTTCTCTTCATAAGAATTGTCCACTATATCCCATCCATAGTCGGAAGCAGAATCCTTACTATAGGAAAAAGTGACCTTAGAGTCGTCAATGCTTATTACCGATGGGCTGTTCACCGTGCCATCACCCCCCTCTTGCACACCAACCGTATTGGCAGAATTGGCCGAACCGCCTTCGGCGGTCGGGCCCAGTTCGTTTACGTTACCGTTCTCATCAATACTATAAACCGTATTATTCCCGGTGATGGTGTAGGTGTCCCCTTCATCATAAG
This sequence comes from Croceitalea sp. MTPC5, assembly GCF_036985505.1. Classification (NCBI taxonomy): domain Bacteria; kingdom Pseudomonadati; phylum Bacteroidota; class Flavobacteriia; order Flavobacteriales; family Flavobacteriaceae; genus Croceitalea; species Croceitalea sp. MTPC5. The sequence continues at coordinate 26,068 of NZ_BTGQ01000001.1, read as the reverse complement.
GAAAGGTCTCCTCAACTGGATTCCCATTTTCATCGGTTCCTGAAACGACAATTTCCCCATCTCGAATCTCAACCGTATCAATATCAAAATCAACGGGGTCTAAAGGGGTATGGTCCCCTCCGTTAAAAATGTCCCCAACGTCATCCACAAAATCCCATGGATCTATAATGCCCCCTAAGTTGGGATCGTACACAGTAACTACATTGCCTTGGGCCAGTTCTTTATTTTGGTTGATGAAGATATTGGTAAACTCGACCGCGACCTTGATGCTCTTTAGATATGGAATCGTGACGTAGCCTTTACCATTGAAATAGCCGTTACCCCCATTAACCTCTAGTACGGTGACAGGGAAATCCCCAGCGGTAAATTTTTCATCCACTTCCAAGCTTTCCAAAGGTACTTGGTTACTAACATCGATATTTGGGGCTATACCGCATTCATAGGCACTGTCATCATCGTCAAAAAGGTTGGTTCTGAACGTTTGTATTCTTGAATATTCACTTTCTGAGAGCACACATTTTTTAGATAACTGGTATTCATATTCCGTACCCGGTTTTAAATCCCATAACGTAATCATTTCTGCCGTGGTCTTGGAATAAAACCATTCCCCACCGCTATCTTTTTGACGGTATCGTATACTATATTCCGCAGGGTCTTGCGAAAAGTCCGTCCATAAAATATTGGCATTGGTAGCTCCCTTGACTTCATCGGTTACCGTGGAAGGTAATTCGCAGCGTGTAGTGCTACCGAACACATAAATCTCACTGAAGCCTTGGTTATTAAAGACCCCAATTTCTTCGGCACCCTGCACTGCCCTGACCTGAACGCGCCATGCGTAGTTTTTATCAGGTAACAGTAATGGATCTGAGGGCCCATAAACATAAGTCGTGGCCGTGGTAACCATGGTAAAAAATGGTGGACTGCTTAGAAAAGCGGCCTGATGGTCCACCTGATTATCCCATATCTCGACAATACTCAATTCATATTCCACATTGGATACGTTGATATGCCTTGGAGTCCATTGAAAGACAATATTCTGGGGATTGACCTGCTCAACGATCGTTCTGTTCTGGGGGCTAACCAATATAGGGGGGTCGTTCTGAAAAACAACCGTATTTACGCAAGACCTGTTACTTAGACGGTTGCCCGTCAAAACATCAAAGACCTCAAAACAAAATTGATAGGTACCCTCAGGTATAGGTTGTCCATAAACATTTGGGGAAATACCGGTAATGTTCTCAAATCGAAAATAAGGCGCAAGATCGATATTGTTCAAAACCAAGGGTAGCCCCCCCTCTAAGAATAAGGGTGCCGCACCATTGACAATTTCATTGCTTTGAAAAGAAATACCGTTTCCTTCGAAAGAGGCACGTAAACGAATCCCCCTATTTTGTATGGTCAAATCATTTAAGGTGATTTGAACGCGAAGCGGACCATTAATAGCAGTCTCGTTCGCATAACTTGAAAAATATACGGGAGTTGGGGGAATGGCCTGTGGTACAATTTGAACAGGAAAAGACTGTCCGAAAACGGTAGCTATCTGTATAAAAAACAGCACAAGAATTATGAACAAGAGTGAGGGTCTTTTCATTGGGTTGAATTAGTTCTTGTTTATGTACCTAAGTTCAAAGGTATCAGGATCCACTAAATCGGTGGACAATTTGTAATGATAATCGATGAACTGTATTTCTAAAAGTAGTTTTAATTCATCGATATCCTTGTTTTTTTCATACGTCTGGTACAATTCCATCGATGTATTTCTTTTAAAATCGGATAAATAGCCCTTAGCATTCTGAATATCAGCTAATTCTACATAGTTTTCAAATTGTTTTTGCATCCACCGATGTCCGACTAATTTCCGTAGCCGTTGTTCTACGTCTTCTTTCAATTTCTCATAGCCGTTTTGTGTTTCCTTATCCTGTTCGGTATATTCTTCCAACGGTTTATTATGAAATGGATGTTCGTCAAGCTCGGTTTTCTTACTTACGAATAGCCCTTCTAGAACGATATCGATCCCACTCATATCACCCCTGATTTTTTCTACGACCTCGTAAAGGATCTCATCATAAAGCTTTAAGAAATCACCATAGCTATAAAGATTGTCTAAAAATGTTATGGCCCGCTCTTCGTAAACAGTCTTACGTTTTTGGTGTTTGACCGTGGCGAGGTCTATTTTTAGTTCATCTTTTTTGAATGAAGGTATATTTCTGAATTTTGGGCTGCTATATACATTGGTCAATTGTGTATTAATATCCGTTATTGTTCCCCTATACGTAACCCCCCTGTGTCTAAATGCCAAAATATTCTTGTTCTGCCCAAGGGTTTTTTCCCTTCCCTTAAGCCTGAGCTTGAAATTATCAAAACTATAGCTGTATCCAAAGGTCATAGTAAAATCCCTATTACTACCAGTCTGTGCATTTCTGAAAAGGGAGAGTACATTGAGGTTTAGGTTATGTTGTTCAAACAGGGTGTAACTCGCCCCCAATCTAAAATTATACACACTGCTTTGCTGCTCTGCATTATTGAATGAGGTATTGTACGAGCTTGAGAAGTTCGTTCGTAAAGTCTTATCAAAAAACTGTTTCCCAATGGATAATGTAGGTCCTAGAATAAGGTTCGAATCTTCCATTCCGGTTTCATTCAGAGAAGCATTCCCTGCCAGTGAGATATTCAATGCCTCTTTTGGGTAGTTCCAGGTATAAGAGGCAATACCATTATAAAAATTACTTAGACCACCTTCGATGGTCTCGCCTTGTTGCTGGTTATTGGAGTTCTGATAGATGATATTAAGGTTGGCCGTCTGTTGTTTTGTTTCAGATCGTTTGGTGATGTAATTGATCCCCAGATTGGCATTTTGTGATATTTGCCGATAATTCAAGGTGTCCACATTATCAAATGCCCCAACTTGATTTATAAAATCGAATTGATCTTGGATGTTTGTAAAGGATTGGAAATTCGAATAAGACCCATTGATACCCAAACGTTCTGAAGCCGTGTAATTCAGATTTATCGAACTAACTACCCTTTGTAATTCGGATGATTTTGTATCATCAAGGTTGTCTTGCTGTAAACCGGCATTTACGGAAACATTTAATTTATTATCAAAAATGTTTTGGCTTGCATTGACGGTAATATTCTCAAAATCATTATTGAAAAAATAAGCCCCTAAAGTTCTGTAATCGGGATCTATGCGCTCATAGGCCACGCCCAATACCCCATTGCCAGCAGGATAGCTCAACGAGGCATTAAAAGCATTGAAATAATTGGTCGTTATATTTTCGTCCAATAAAAAATTGAGTAAGCCATTTTCTGATCTAGGGTCATTCAGCCCGGTATCTTCGGTTATGCCCGAAATGGCATACTCCACACGAAACCTTGCCTTATCGAATAGGGTAAATTCGGTTTCAAGAGATACCACGGCATTGTCATTAGGGGTAATATTGGCAGCAATTGGAATAGGGTTTTCAAGGGATCCCTCATCATCCGTAGCTTTGAAAAGAATAAGCCCCAATCTAAATTTTTCGAACGCATATGACGTTTTCAACCCGTAACCTATCCGTCTATAAGCAGCCATAGCCTCAGGCATTTCGGTATTGAATTCCGTTGCCCTAAGCAATCGTCCGTACATGGCGCTTATCTGAAAAGGGCCTTCTGGGGTAAGGTCAACCCCTGCACCGGTAAATTGATGCCCTGCAAGGGTATAAGGTGAAAAAGTCATATTGACATCACCGATATGGGCAGCAATCCATTTATAAGAAGGATTAAGGCTCAATCGATTGAATTTAAAGGGATTGGCAAAATTAAAATCCTGATTGGAATATGTAAATGACAATGGGATGTTGTATAATCCTGCAATATTAAAATTGAGATTACCATTGAGAAAATAGGTAAAGGACTGTCTATTGGCCGTACCATCATAAAAAACACCATTCGCGGAAATACCGCCGTTATAGCGAAGCAATTTTTCCTTTCCTACATTTTCAAAATTGACACTTTGGCACAATGCAACACCACTCAAAAACAAGAACGCAATGAGCACTATAGTAGAAAACCTGTTGCAGTCAGTATTCAGTTTCGCTAGTTTTGAGAAGCTATAGTAACCAATCAAAGATTCACGGCTTAATTTTTGTTGTGAAATTCGACAATTATGTTGTAATATATTTACTATTAAAAATAAAAAATAAGGATAATCTTAAGCAGTCTATTTTTAGGGAATGACAGACTATCGCTTTAAAGGAATACGCACTTTGAAATCAAACCTTTGTCGAGGATGGTTATGCCCTAGTGGGCATCTTTGCGAACTATTTGCGAACTTTCGTGTATTAAGTTGGTCCAATTTGGTCTATTTTGGACCTTTAGGGCTATTTTTTTGGATGAGGAAAAGAGGATTTACAAACCCTTCAAAAAAAATAAACCCCTGAATAACAGAGGTTTATTATCTGGTCGGGATGACAGAATGCCAACCTTCTCGCTATATCCCTTTAAAATCGGGGCTTTTCCAATTTTTTAATTTTTCTGTTCCCGATTTGTTCCCTTTTTATTTGAGTTAACTTGTGTTAATCCCAATAAATATACGAAAAGTATTCATCTAAGACAACCCAAATTCTCTAGTGAAAATGGTATAATGACTCATTGAAAAGGCCTTCACACCCAATACCACTTTTGTATCTCGAACAATTGTTATAGCTTTTATAATTAACAAGAATTAAGGCACAATAATTGCACTTAATTTTTAATATGGTCTGACCTTTAATTAAGCATAGCCCCAATTCAATAATGCTTTGACCTACAATGGTTACTAACGCTCAAAGGTCAGCTTATGGAATTACAACTACTATCCCAAGAACTTTCTGAAGAATTGGCAAGAATCGAATCGATTACTAAAGATATCGTCAAAAAAAGTGATTTATCTATTGTTTTATGCCGAAACTTATTGATTAAGTTCAAAAGACATATATCGAAAATCAAATACCATTCTCCTGAGGAAGAGATTCATTTTTTTAAGTATGTCAAACAGGTTCCTCTAAGCAATCTGGTATATTTTTTTGAACTCAAATCCCTTGAAATACATTGTCCTAAAGGAAGTGATTCCTCCAAGAAAAAGTATATCAATAGAAAGCTAAAAAAGTTAAATGAGTTTTTCTCCCGTAATCTCGATTTCATACAATATATCGATCAAGAGAAGACCTATTTAGACACCCACTATTTCACCAAGGAGTTTTTTGACGAGTTCAATATCACCCATGCTAGGTATTACTTTAGAGATCCTGAGTTCAGTACCTCGCATGATTTGTTATTGGCCAAATTATACGCCAATCGCAGGTTGATTTCATACCTAGATTATAGATTAAAGAATATAGGTAGGCTAAATGGCCATAAAACAATCCCTTCGAACCAATTGAATTGGACCGCTAGTAAAACGGATATGACGGAACTTGCCTATGCCCTAAAGAGTAGTCGAGCCATAAACAATGGTAAGGTCAGTATTAGTGAAATCATCAAAACCTTGGAACTTGCCTTCCATTTCAAGAGTGGAGATCCATATCAAAATTATAGTGAGATACGTATCAGGAAAAAAAGCCGTACCAAATTCTTGGACGATTTGACTGTTGGCCTTCTTTCGAATTTGGATAAAGGGGATCAGTAATTATTCCCTTATTTCAGTGCTGCATTAATGTTAAAATTTCACCCTACTTGGGTGAAACTGGTGATTTTTTTTCTAAAAAACTATTCAAGTTTGTAGAAAGAATGTCAAACAATATGAATTGGGTTTAAATAATATTTTGGGCCCAACTCCTTAAAAAGAGCGGTTATGCCAGCAAACATTATTACCTCCGATGATTTAAAGGAGTTCAAGGAAGAACTCATATCAGAAATTAAGGAACTCTTGAGCAATTATGATAGGATAACCATTGATAAATGGATAAAGTCCAATATCGTAATGAAGAAATTGGGCATTAGCCCAGGTACATTACAGAACTTTCGAATCAATGAAACCATACCTTTTTCCAAATTGGGAGGTATCATTTATTATGACGAAGAAGAAATTGATGAAATCTTAAAAAACAACAAGAATTTCTTTTTAAAAAACCGAAATGATAATCGCTACATATAATATTCAGAACATTTTTTTTCGAGACAGGGTCTTGATAAAAAAGTACCGAGAAAATAACCTTGAGCTGTGGGTTGAGGAGTTTGAAGACTTGATGTTAAAAGGTGGTCTGCGAACAAACGAAGAATTCAATCGCATGCGTGCACTATCGCAACTCTTGGGTTTTGAAGATTCACAACACAGTCCATATCTCACAATGATGTACAAAACGGGACAATTGTTTTTGAAGAAGAGCGTGGCGGCAAATACCTATAAGGCAACACATTTAACGGATTGGAACGGTTGGGTAAAATTAAACTCCAATCCAATTAATGATACGGCTATTGAGAATAAGGCCAAAATCATCAAAGAAGCATCAGCGGATGTACTCATTTTACTGGAAGTTGAGGATAGGGCTTCCTTATTGGAATTTAATACCTATTTCTTGTCGAATACCTATACCCATATACTGTATTTGGAGACCAACGATGTGTATGGTAGGGGCATCGGCGTACTGATCAAAAAGGGTTACAACGTAAAGTCAATGAAATCACACGTCAATGACTTTGATAAAAATGGCAATCCCATTTTTGATATGGATTTACAGGAATATAAGATCAGTACACCAAATGGGACAACCATTACCGTCTTATCAACTTGTTTTTTAGATGATACGGAGAACCCTGCAAAATCCAATGCCAAGATCGAAGTCCAATCCAAAAGGATGGCAGAGGTGTATCAAACACTGGATGAATCCAATGATTTAGTTGCCGTTATGGGCACCTTAAATGCACCTTCATATAGTAAGTCGCTCTCGTCCATAATAGAAGGGACTGATTTAAAAGATGTTTCAAAACACCACACGTTTGAGGTGGATTTGGATAAGGGAAAGGACTCCAAATATTTCCGTTTAGGAGCCTACAAAATGGGCGTGAACATAAGGCAACGTGATTATTTGATGCTTTCATCCAAATTATACAAAGTCGTGAAAAATAGTGGATTGATTCGAAAAGGGATTTGGTTTAAAAAACGTCCACAATGGGAAATGCTCAAAAGCATTAAGAACGAAACGCATATGGCAAGTGAACATCCCTTAGTATGGTCGCAACTTAAAATTGGATAAGAATGGAGCTACGGACAATACAAAACAGGATTTACGAAATAAGAGGGCAAAAAGTACTTCTAGATTTTGACCTTGCAGAATTATACGGAACGGAAACCAAAAAATTAAAACAGGCAGTTAGGCGAAATGTGGATCGATTCCCTAACGATTTTATGTTTGAACTGACCAAAGATGAATACAATACTCTAAGGTCACAAATTGTGACCTTAGACAATTCGGGCAGAGGGAAATATAGTAAATACAATCCTTTTGCTTTTACCGAACAAGGCATAGCAATGTTGGCTAGTGTATTGCGCAGCCCAAAAGCAATTGAAGTCAATATACAAATTGTACGTGCGTTTGTTTTTCTGCGAAAATACGCCTTGTCACATACAGAACTGACTCAAAAGCTCCAAGAGTTGGAAACCAAGTATAATAGGCAATTTAATGATGTTTTTGAGGCAATTAATTATCTAATCAAAAAAGAGAAAAAACAAATTGAGCTACGCAATAGAAAACCTATTGGCTACAAATAAGAAAAAACCAATTAACCCATCACCTCATAAACAAACTTACTTTTGGCATCACCAATTTTCTGTGATAGCTCAAGCTTGACAGGTTGTATAACACTAGGTATACTTTCCAAGCCTTGTAAATACTGTCCAAGCTCCTTTTTGTCGTTCAACATTGCCCCACCTCCGCTTTTATCATACTCTTGTAACCAAGCATTAGAACCATTGCCGACTGAAGCAGACGAAACCAAGGGAATATTAAAATACACATCACAGCTAATATCTATATGGGAATGGTCAGATAAGCTAAAATCTTTGCCAATAGCTCGATTGAGTATCATACAATGTTCCAATAGAAGGTCCAAAAACTTGCCACTCTCATCTGCTTTAATGGGCTTTAAAACGGGCTTTAATTGTTTAAAATTGTCCAATTGTCTTAATGGACTAGGCCTTGATTCAATTCTAAATTTCATCTTCTTTTATTTTAAGTTATTAATTTCTATAGCTATTGATATGCAATTTTAGGAAATCTATTGTTTTATAAATATCCATAACTCCTTTCCTATGATTACTATTATTTCTTTAAGCACTTTGTATAGACTAACATATAACTCTTTCATAATTCTCATAGTTTTATAGGCATCAAAACAGCTAATGCCAATGCGTTAATATTCTCTTTCTTTTTTAAGTAATCCGCTTCATCAATATTTGATAAAAAGCCTAGTTCTACTAAGATTGTAGGGCAAGTTTGAACGGTTTCCCGTAAAACCTGAAAATTGGCAGTTTTTACGCCCCTGCTACGATATCCCAATTTTTGGGTCAGCTCATCTAGTATAGAAATGGCTATTCTATTGGACTCCTTTTGATTTGGATTTTTCATTGGCGTATAGCGGTGCAAAAACACTTCTATACCTGTAGCCCTTTTGTTCGGAGCGTGGTTGCAATGAATGGATATAAAAAGGTCCGGTTTTAATACTCTTGCGAGTTTGGTTCTATGACTTAATGAGATAAGTGTGTCGGTATATCTAGTCATATACATATCATATTTACAATTCAGTACTTTAGTATTAAACACGAGCATTGCTTTTGCAATGCTCAGCGTTATATCCTTTTCTTTTATATGATTGTTACCTATAGCACCAGAGTCCGTTCCTCCGTGTCCAGCATCAATAATGATTACCTTTTTTTCTTGTGCTACTAACATTTGTAAAGGCATCAAAAAAAGAATTAGTACACACATTTTTAACCGTATCATCTTCATTGTGTTTTTACATTTCTCATTACACAATTTTTAAAGATTTCAACTAATCCGTAATTATCCTTGAAAATTTAACGCTGAACCTCGTTAATATTTTCAGTTTTTCTGCCTTTTCCCCTATTCCCTTATAGATTTCTCAAAAAATTATTTCAAACAGGTTGCTCTAGGCACATTAGGGAACCATTAAAACGTAAGCGTTATGAAAAAAGCAGTTTATTCAACATGGGCAATGTTCCTAATGAGCCTTCCCACATTTGCACAAATCGGAGGTATTGAAGATTCCGTAAATGATGTTTCCGATACGATTCGATCAATTTTTCCTTTGCTTCTAGGAGTTATTTTCCTAATCGGATTCTTATTTAATGCAGGGCATTTTTTCGGTGAGAATGCAGACCTTAAAAAGGGTATTACCAGAGTGCTTGTATTTGTACTTATTGCAGGTGCCGTTGTTGGCATCTTTACCTATCTCATTGGAATCGTAGTCTAAACCTCATAGAGGTTTTTATTATTAAAGCTTATCCAATGAAAAAGTACGAGGTATATAAGAACATTCGCAAAGGGGCCATGATATGGGGGCTTCCCATATCGCTCTTTGCAATGATGATGCTTTCCATATTGGCATCGCTACTGGTCATCATTTTTTCATTCAGTTTCTTGGTCATCATAGGAGCAATCCTATGGAACGGCACTTTGTATGTCTTCCTCACCAAGATTGCCCGTAAGGCCATTTCACTGAATTTCAATACGGTGTTCCCAAAAATCATCAGTAACAAAAAAGAAAACCTGACGCATTATGTCAATTATTAATATAGCCACATACAATCCCATCACTGAGATACAGGATAATGTCCTCTTTGCCAATAATGGTAATGTGATAGCCTGTTATATGGTGAAATTACCCGAGGTCTACTCCCTGTCAGAGAAGGATTTTGAGGATTTGCACGGCATTTGGTTTCAGGCCTTAAAGTCATTGCCCGTTGGTTGTCTCATCCATAAACAGGACGTATATCTTAAGAAAGCGTTCAATTCTGAATACTTGCCCAATGATACGTTTCTGGCAAAGGCCACCCACGACCATTTTAAGGGAAGGGAATATATCGAGCATAATTGCTACCTGTTTTTCACTTTGGTGCGGAATAAAACCTTGAACAATCCCAAATATGTCAACCCCTTTAGAAAGGTCGGCAAAGGGATCCATCAAGAATTAAATCAGAACGTGCATAGTTTCATTGGTTCGGTCAATGATTCCATCACCTATATCAACAATAGCCGTAAGGTGTCGTTGCAACCTCTTGATAAAAAGCAGATTCTTGAACTGAGCCGTGATTATTTCAACGGCTTCAATATCGGATATGATACCGATATGCTTTTGGAAAAGTCCAAGGTAACCATTGGTAATAACCATTTTGATATACTGGCGGTCAATAGTGAAGCCTGTTTTGGTGAGAGCGTCCAGACCAGTAAGATCAATGAGCGGTTCACTTCGGATGATTTTATGTTTCATCAAGGTTACATCGATGGTCTGGGACTTTCTCTCAATGAAAACCATATCGTCAACCAAATCATCTATCTGGACGATAAGCAGAAATGGCGCAGGCTACTGGATAAGAAAATTGAGGAACTTAAAAAGAGTTCAAATTTTGGAACACAGAACAAGGTCATCCTTAAAAAGATTGAGCATATCGTTGGTCAAATCAATAATGACGATAATGCCCGGATCATAAGGGGCCACTTGAACATTGTGTATTGGACCCGAGAAGCCCGTGAGCTAGAAAACATAGGTTCGCGGATAAAATCAGAATTTAAGGAATTGGACATCACCCCATATTATCCAAGGGGCGAGGAACGCAAAAATTATATCTTGAACAGCTATCCTTGTTTTGCCTCCAACTTTTCCAATGAAGATCTGTATGTAACGGATTTGAAACATGCGCTTTGTTTGTATCTGAACAATACCAATTATAGAACGGACCATCAAGGTGTCATTTTTAATGACCGTGGGCATAACATCCCGGTACTGAAAGATGTATGGGATGAAAAGAAGAAACGTATCAAAGCACGCAACTTTGCCATTTTTTCACCAACGGGAGAAGGAAAATCCTTTCTGGCGAACAATGTTTTACGACAATATTTCGAGGCCGGAGTACGGCTGGTCATTATAGATCTGGGCGGTTCCTATACGAAATTTGCAAGTTTATACCCAGAACAGTATACAGTATTGCGTTATGAAAGTGGAAAGAGCTTGGGCATCAATCCTTTTTATATAGCGAATCCCCATGATGTCGGTCCTGAACGATTGGAGGATCTGTCCGTATTCTTATTTGAACTCATTGGCGAGGGCACCAAGCCTAAAAAGGAACAGTCCGTTGCTTTAAAAAAGATACTGCACGCTTATTATAAAGAAAGAGGGAATGCCCCACATTCCCTTGATGGTTTTTATACCTATGTGGAATCGCAGCGGGAGGATTTATTGACAAAGCTCCATATCCATCCGGATTACTTTAATGTTGGGGGATTTTTACACATTTTATCGGAGTATGTGCGCGAAGGGTTGTACAGCTTTTTATTTGAGACCAACAAAGACCAATCCTATAAAATCGAGGACAAGCGCCTCATTGTTTTTGAGTTGGACGAGGTGAAGGACAATAAGGAAATCCTTTCCGTGATGCTCAAATTGATCAAAACCGCTATCCAACGTACCATATGGCAGAACAAAGCTGAAAAAGGGATTATCCTGTTCGATGAGTTTGCGAAACAATTAAAGTTTGAGAACGTATTGGAATCGGTGGAATTCTATTATCAGGCCATCCGAAAACAAGAAGGTGCCATCGGTATCATTTTACAGTCCATCAACCAATTGCCGGATAATTCCACATCGGCAAGTATTTTGGAAAATACCCAGGTCATTTATAGTCTGAACAATGAAAAGGGCTATGATCAACTGGTAAAGCGTTTGAACCTGTCCAGCCACGATCTCAATCAACTGAAATCCATCAAAAATAACCTGTCGGGAAAACACAGGTACACCGAGATATTCATCAAAATAGGGAAAGAGAGCAACATCTTTCGGTTGGAGGTACCCCAAGAGGTATTTGCTGCTTATCTCACCGACGGCGCAGACAACGACCGCATAATGCGGATTTATAAAGAAAAGGGCTCGATGGAGAGAGCTATCAAGGAATTCATTCATTTAAAATTACAGAAATCATGAAAACACTTATTTGTAAAATAGTATTGGTATCCACAATCTTGCTCATACCAAATGGCCACAGTGTGGCCCAGGGGATGCCGGTATATGACAACACCAATTTTATTACGTTGGGCAAACAGATTCTTGAGGCTGCAAAGCAAACAGAAAACCTTATCAAAACGGTGGAGTTTATGAAGCAGCAAAAAGAGCGCATTGAAAAGGTGAGCAATGTTGTAAAACAATTGAAGGCGGTAAGGGAATTGGCCCGCAACAACGAACGCCTTTTTGATGTGGTCCGAAATGATGTGCGTCATATTTTAAACTCGCCCTATATCAAGGCAGAAGAAATCACGCGGGTATCGCAATCCTTTGAAAATATCATTGAAAATTCACTGAAAGACTTGGATTTTGTGCAACAGATACTTTCCAGTGACTACCTGAAAATGACGGATGGGGAACGGGCTAAGGTATTAAAGGAACGGGAAACACGCTCTAACGAAATGGTTGCCGAGATAGAGCGTAAGACCAAGCGGTACCGAGACATTATTTCCTTTCGGGAAATGCAGGCCGTTATCAACGGCAGGAAAACAAACTATTAAAAAATGGCCGGTATACCTTTGAGCATCGGATTGGAATATGTGGACGCTGTTTTTGAGACCATAAAGGACAGTGATTTTCTACAGTATACTATCGTGGGGATGAAGGCCCTCGCCATCTTGTTCTTTTTGATCAATATCCTTAAAAAGTACAATGAGGGTGTTACCAACAGGGATGGATATACCTGGGGCTTGACCCCAACAGAATTGGTAAAGAATTTCATCGTTGTCATTCTGGTCATCTTTTCCAGTCAAGTATTGGAGGTGTTTGACAATATCTTGGTGGCAATCGAGGCACAGTATCGTAATACAGCCCCATCCTTATTGCCCTTGCAATTGCAGGATGTGGAAATCGAGGAAGACACAGGGGGACTGGAAGCTGCTAGCAAAGGACTGGCCTTATTGTTCGAGGCATTGAGTTCCCCTTTGTTCGGCTTGAAAATACTGGCCTTTATTCTGAGCGTATTCCTTTGGTTGCTAGACCTGTTCATTTACCCTTTGTTTCTGGCAGAACGGTTTTTCCTGTTGGGGATAATGCAAGCCTTTTTTCCATTGGTGATAAGCCTTGCAGTTTTCGAGAAGTTCAGGTCTATGGCCTATACCTTTTTCAAATTGTATGCAGCAGTATATATGCTCGTTCCCGCCTTTTTTCTGGTGAATGTATTTGTCAATGCGCTGTACACGGAGTTTACCACCAATTTTTGGGTGAACCTGTTCGGCTTTGATTTCGGGAGTTCATTTTTCGCCCCCATCATAGAATTGGGCACGATTGGCTTTATCGTCTTTTTGAAGTTCAAACTTTACAAGCGAGCCACCTCGTTCACTTTCAAACTATTCAGTGCCTAAGGCACACTTAAAAAATGAATTATGAAGACACCATATAAGAATATTTATGAGGTATTGAAGATGAATCGGTTTATAGTACTGGCTGTTATGGTAATGGCTTTTCTATCCACCATCATTTCAAGTCTGATATCCTACAAAATGTACAACAAGTCACTGGACGGGGCCTTTGCCATTGGCAAGAATGGAGAAGTAATCCCTTTACAATGGGTACATGAAAAGGAAAATCTAGAGGTGGAAGCCTTGGAGCATCTACGGCTCTTCCATTCATATTTCTATGGGTTGGATGCCACAAACTTCGAAAGCCATATTGAAAAAGCCCTATGGTTGGGTGATAGTTCCATTGATAATGTGTATCGACAGAAAAAAGCTGATGGTGTCTATAACCGTTTGATGCAGTATTCCTTGGTTCAAAAGGTCATCAGCGTTGAATCCGAACTTGACCTTACCTCAGAACCATACCCTTTTAGAACGGTCACTGTTTTTCAAATCAACAGAGGGTCGGCAATCGACACCTACGAACTGGTATCCACAGGCAAACTCTTGCATTTGGAAAAAAGAAACTTTCCGAAAAATACCCACGGACTCTTGATCACAGATTATTTCGAAAATACATTGAAAAAGGTCGAAAATCTACCTGTCAATAAGTAGGTCGACATTTAAAAATAAGGTCATGAAACTAGATAAGAAAAAAATAACGTTTGTAGCGGTCATCGGGGCAGTGGTCATTTTTATATTGACCTATTCGATTTTGGAATTTGGTGGGGACGGTTCCCAGAACGATGGATTACGACAGACCGAAGTTCCTGTATTGGAAAACCCGGTAGAGAATTATAGGTCCAGATTGGATGCGGTAAATGATATAAAGGAAGTTAGACAAACCAACGCACCCAGTATTTATGATGAAAAGTACCTAGATTCCACAGGTGTCTTTGACCCTGATTTTTTGGAAAAAGAAAAGATACGGATGGTGGATAGTATCTATAACAATAGCCGCATCAATTACACTACGGGTACTTTTCGAGCAACAAATACTGTTCGAGATAGTGTGGTCAATGCCGTCGCTCCCAAAAGGAAAGCACAAAGAGCTGAAGAACCAACATCGATTGAAACGATTGATCCTAAAGCTTTGGCATTGGAACAGCAGTTGTTTTTTGCTTCCAATCCGTTGCCCGTTGAAAAAATGCCAAATATCCCCAGTATAGAAGTGATAGTTGATAAGAAGCAGGTCATTAAGGTCAATGACCGATTGGAAATGCGCACCTTAAACGATGTTATGATTGAAGGTGTCTTGATTCCAAGGAACACCATCCTTTTTGGTATTGTAAGCTTTAAACCCAATCGAGTACTATTGCAAATCGAAAATATTGGTGACATACAGCTGCCCTTTAAGGCTTATGACATATGGGATAAACTGGAAGGCATTTACATCAAGAACAGTTATCGAGAAGAATTGCGGCAACAAGTATTGGGGGATGTCGTGGACGATATCAATGTGCCCGGTCTACCACAGGTGACAGGAATCAAAAGACTGTTCCAACGCTCTAACCGTAAGGTAAAGGTCACGGTAAATAATAATTATACACTCACATTAAAAGTAGATAAACGAGAATAAAATATAGGATATGAAAAAGTTGATTATACTGTTGAGCTTGGTTTTGTTTTACCCAGTTCACGCAACGAACACAAAAACATTGGATACTATTTATGCCAATTCAACGATGACGATGACCTTGTTCTTTCCCTCAGATATCAAACAGGGTATTACAGGTTCGGAACATTTTGTGTTCACCTACAATCGCGAAAAAGAGCAAAACTTGGGGTTATTGAAAGCCGTAAAAGGGAATCCCAGTAATTTACTGGTTGTTACCACGGATGGAAAGGTGTATTCCTTCATCCTAAAGTATGCAGAGCATCTAGAGAATCCTAATCGATTTATTTCTATTCAGGAAAGTATAGGGGATGCCAAAAGGGTATTAACAAAAGAGGTGAAAATATATGACAACCCGAATACAAGCATTTCGGCCAATACTATTCCGAATCATATACGCAGGTCCTGTGAATCCTTATTGGAACTTCCTGAAAGGAAAAATAAGCACATAAAGAAGAACGGTATAAAATTAAGTCTTAAAAATATGTACTATCGTGAAGACCACGTGTTCATGCAGTTTGAGATTGAAAATAAATCGGCGATACGATTTGATTTTGACTTTCTAAAAATTTCTAAGGTAAGTGGGAATAAAGGACACAATGCATCTTATCAGGAAATTCCTTTGGAAACTATATATGTACATAATAAGCCTTCTGAGATATTGCCGAATACAAAGGTCCGGATGGTTTACGTCATTCCTAGATTTATCATTTCCAAAACTGAGCGGATTATAGTTCGTTTACAAGAATTGAAAACAACTAGAATACTCTATCTGTCGTGGAGATAGTTATTTTGCCTGCCCTAAAAATTAAGGCTTCACCATCTCGTTCACATTGAGCAGTGATTCCCCATAAACGGGTTTCAGTTTCTTGTTCGAAGTGTCGTTTCGGGCATTGGTCGAATCGATCTTGGCGTTCTATGGATAGGCCAAATGGGCATCTATCTTCCCACTAAGCGGCTTAAAGTGCGACGGTGTGAAGGTGGTCATTGAGAAGCTCCGAAAACTCGTCCTGGGTCTTGATGCCATCAAGTTGCGCTACTCTCCAAAAATTGCTTCTTGCAATCTTCTCCATTGTACTTATTTTTAAAATTTAGGCAGGTCTTAACATCAGCCTAAATTCTGTTTACACAGTGTATTGCATCCTACCTACAAACTAAACCTATGTTGGATTTATGTAAAATGTGATTGCTTTTAAAAGCGGTAGGTATTCTCTAAAAGCACATATATTTTACTTCTGAAACTTAATTTCATTTCGAGTTATTTTTTCTGTCAAATTTTTCATTATTGAAAAATGGTCACCTTGAATTTCGTGAATATGTACTTCGTTCAGGAAATAATTAATTAATTCGCTCATATCATAATCAGTCATTTGAGCCTTGATGTAAGTTAAAGGAGCTTTAAGTTTTATCTCACTGTCATTAGTGAAAGAAATATTATTTAATGATCTTATTTTATTTAGATAAACAATCGATTTCTTAATTGTCATATCATTTAGATAAGGATTAATCGATTTTAAATAGTTCGGTATACAATCTTTGATTCTGGACAACCCATTTGATTCTTCTTTCAAACATTGATATGCATATTGCCATAAGTCCTTTATTGAATCTATACCGGAAATATCTTCTATCTGGCCTTTCAGAAGATTTCGAACATATTTTCTTTCATTATCTAAATTTATCTTAGCAATATTTTCACTCCTAGAAACGATACTATCAATCATAATTAACTGTTCCACTTTATCCCCTTTTTGTTCTAATTGTTTGGCGATTTCAAAGGCTATCCCCCCTCCCAGACTCCAACCTCCAAGTGTATATGGGCCACAGTTTTGTATTGATTTTATTTTACTAACATATTCATTTGAAAGGCTCTGTAAATTTATGTTTTGTGGCTCTAAGGAATCATCAACTAAACTTCTTAAAGCATAAGAATTGTATCTTTTTAATGATTTTGAAATTCCAATATAGCTTTGAACATCTCCACTTCCATCATGTATCCAAAAAAAGTTTTGGTCGTTTTTGGTAACTTTATTTAATAATATTATTGATTTTTCTTCTGGTAATTTGATTTTTCTTTTCTTCTCTACTTCAATTGCAATTTCTTTTACAGTAGAATGAGTGTAGACGTCAACAAGAGATAATTTTGTATTTAAAATTCGATTAATTTCATAAACCATTTTTGTTGCATTCAAAGAATGTCCGCCTAGTTTAAAGAAACTTATGGAAATGCTTATATATTCCAGTTTTAAGTGTAGTAACTCTTGCCAAATCCTGCAAATGATCAACTCCGTAGTGGTAGAGGGCTCAACATAATTTTCGGATTGTAAACTAAGTTCTGGATTAGGTAAAGCAGTCCTGTCTAGTTTTCCATTTATTGTAAGAGGCATAGATTCCATCTTTATAAATGTATTTGGTATCATATATTCCGGTAGAATTGTTGATAATTTCTTAATTATGACTTTCTCCTCGATGGATTTGTTACCGGTGGATACGAAATAACCAACTAAGTATTTAATATCAACTGATTCATGCTTTCTTTCCCTTGCCAGCACACACGTTTGCTCAATACCCTCAACTCGTGACAATGCCTGTTCGACCTCACCAAGTTCGATACGATATCCTCTTATCTTAACTTGATTATCTTTTCGCCCAATAAATTCCAGTTCCCCGTTTGGGAGCCAGCGAAACATATCGCCTGTTTTGTAAAGACGAGTATAACCATTTTTTCTATCTTGTTCGGTGGCAAAAGGATTATTGATAAACCTTTCTCGAGTGAGTTTTTTATTGTTTAGGTATCCACGAGCCAATCCAGCACCACCGATATATAGTTCTCCAATTCCTCCAATGGGAACCGGGCTTAAATGTTCGTTTAAGACATATTTTTTAATACAATGGATATTTGTATTATTTAATAGGAATGAATTAATTGAGATTAATGATATTATTGTAGCTTCCGTTGGGCCGTACGCATTTATTACAGTTGTTATATTTTCACTATACCTATCAAATAAAGATTTAGTTAAATACTCTGCTCCAAATACTACTCTTTTTACTACACTTAATTCTAAAGGATTGATAGGAGATAGGTAAGATGGGGTAGCGTGTAAATGGGTAATTCGACTTTTTGTGACGAAGTCTATAAAACTTTTACTATCAAGAATAAATTTTTCTTCTATGATAAATAACTGTCCTCCCGATAATAAGGATAGAAACATTTGTTCAATTGATCCATCGAAAACATAATTAGCAAAAAGCAAGAACCTATCTGACACGGTAGTTTTATATTTAGCTTTTAAGCTTTTTATTAAATTACAAATACCGTTATGTTCAATCATAACTCCTTTTGGTGTCCCTGATGTTCCTGAGGTATAGATGACATATGCCAAGTCATTAGGCTTACCAAATACCTTTTGAACTCCAACATTCTGACTTTGATAAAAATCTTCATCAAAGTCAATGTTAATTAGTTTGCTTTTAGGTAGTTCTAGTTCAGTATTGTCAGTTACCTCCTTTTGACTCAGTAATATTTCTGCATTAGTATCCTTCAGAATGTAATTAATCCTTTCCCTTGGGTAAGCGGGATCAATAGGCACATATGCACCTCCAGCTTTAAGCACTGAAAGAATAGCCGTAATCATCTCAAAGCCACGGTAAAGACATAAAGGTATAAGCGTATCAGGTTCCATCTCTTTTCCTGTATTATGCAGGTATTTCTTTCTAATATGAAAAGCAAGCCGGTCACTTTTTTCATTAAGATCGTAATAGGACATCTCCTTCTTTTGGAAGACTAATGCGGTGGACTCTGGTGTCTTTTTTGCCTGCTCACAGAACAGCTGATGTAAAGTCTCGTTTATTGGGTCAACTTTTAGTGTTTGGTTCCACTGATGTATAATGGTATCATATTCCTTTGGAGCGAGTAGGGAAATTCCTCTAAATGATTTTTCGGGATCTTCTAGAAAATACTTCAATACTTTATCCAAATAAAACGCTATTTTTTCCAATGAATATCCAGATTTTAGTTCTTTTCTTAATGAGTAATTCATTATGAAATTTTGTTGGGTGGTAATCATTGAAAGGTCTAGATAAGTATTTGTAGGGCCAAAATCTTTAATTTTTAAGTTGCCTTTGGACATTACTTCACTCTCAAATTCAATATCATTATAGACGTGGAAATCAATATAATTGAAAACTACATCGAAAAAAGGATTTCCGTTACTTGAATTCTCTCTTGTTTTTTTAGATATTTCAAATAATGAAATTCTGTCTTTACTCTTTATTTCCAGGTATTTGTTTTCTATGTATTTGAAATAAGAAATCCATGTGTCATCCTTGTAAGAAAGCATATGGCAACGGAAGGGAAGAGTATTTAAGAAGCAACCCAAAACCTTATCTCCATCTTCTTGAAGAGGACGCAGATTAGACACTAGACCAATAGTCAATTCATTCTCTGGAGTCAACAGTTTCAACGAGAATAAATAAGCCCCTAAAAATAGATTTCGTAAGGAGATATTGTATTGGTCTGCAACGGACTTTAATCTGTTTAGATAAACTAAATCATATGTTTTGTAATAAGTATGGGAGGTATCCCTATTTGTAAAAATGTCCAACCTTTTATAATCTGACATCTCTTTTTTCCAGTAATCTATGTAGTCTTCATTCAATTTGTTAACTAAATTTTTTACTATACTGGCCTTATAATTGCACTTCAAAAGAGGTGGCACATAATCTGGATTAGTAGATAACCGAATGCATAAGTTGTATAATTCAGTAATTAAAGAAGCATCACTCCAGCCATCTAAGAGGGCATGATGGAACTGGAACAGGAGAGTATAAGAAGAGCCGGTGTTAAACAAAGTGGAGCGCCACAATGGAGCTTTGGAAATATCAAAAGGTCTTTTTCTTTCACCTTGCATAAACTTTTCGATTTGTATAATTTTTTGCTCCTCATTTTTTTGTGTTAAATCGATTTCATCTATAGAGTATGATACTTGTTTATAAACAATTTGAACTGGCTCCCGAAAGTCATAAAGATTAAAACCAGTACGTAGTATGCCATGTTTAGATACAAGAAGTGAAAATGCCTTACGAAATACAGAAATTACTTTTGAAGGAACGTTAAAGGTCAATTGAACATGATATATACCTAAACTTGGGTTCTTTAGGGATCCAAAAATCATACCCTTTTGAATATCGCTCATGGGAAATATATCCTCTACTGGTACGGATTTTTCTAAAGTAATCAGAATCTCGTCCCTTAGTGCGTCAAGTTTCTGTACTATTCCATTTGTGACACTCTCCTTTTCTTTATGACTACTATTTTGATTAAAGTAGGCGGCTAATCCCTCAATGGTGGGATCTTGATAAAATTTTTGAATATCTACATCTTTTTCTAAATCTCTTTTCAATCTATTCGCCACTTGAATCAAGATTATTGAATCACCGCCTATATTGAAAAAGTTACTTTTTATACCAACTTTGTTTACCTTTAAAGCCTCTTTCCAAATCTTGGCTATTTGTTTTTCTGCCATGGTTCTAGGAGCAATATAATCTACACCTTTTGTTATATGTAGTCCTTCGGGATTGGGCATGGCCAAACGATCTATTTTACCATTTGTAGTCAGTATAAATTCCTTTAACTGCACAAAAAAATGGGGTAGCATATAGCTGGGTAGTCTTTCACTCAAATATTTCTTTAGCTCATTTGTATTTTCTTTCTTTCTTGATACAAAGTATGCTATTAATTTTTTTTCTGAACCGTTGTATTCTCTTACCTGGGCTGAAACCCTTTCAACAGAATCATAACTCGATAACACATGCTCAATTTCGCTAAGTTCTATGCGATGTCCTCGCACTTTGACTTGGTCATCATCCCTTCCGATAAACTCAAGGTTGCCGTCCTTTAGATAGCGTACTATATCGCCGGTCTTGTAGATACGAGTATGCCCATTTTTCTTATCATCATCAGTAATAAATGGGTTATTGATAAAACGTTCTTGAGTAAGTTTTTTATTATTCAGATATCCGCGTGCAAGCCCGGCACCTCCAATACAGAGTTCACCTTTTACGCCTATTGGGACTGGGATGCCATTTGTATCCAGAACGTAAAACCTTTTATCGGATAAGGGTTTGCCTATTGGGACAGTGATATCAGTATTATATTCGTTTAAAAGGCAATAACTGGAATAAACAATATTTTCAGTCGGACCATATACATGTATTAAAGAGGTGTTCTGATAGCTGTTTTTAAAAGTATTGATGATATGAGAATCGCACAATTCTCCTCCAAATAGTACTTGACTTAGATTGTCTAAGCAATCTGAGTGGTTTTTTACCAGAGCATTAAAAAGTGCTGTCGTCACAAAAATAGTGTCAACCTGATTTTCCATAATCTCGGATTCTACTGCTGATAAATCAAAAGAACTTCCTGTATCTACTAATACTAGTTTTTTACCATTAAGTAGTGGGAAGAAAATATCAAAAACGCTGCCATCAAAAGCAAAGTTGGAAACACCTGCCACGATATCGACTTTATTATAATCAATAAAATTGTTATTCAAGACGAAAGACAATATTTGTTGGTGTTCAACCATAACTCCCTTGGGTTTTCCTGCGGTTCCAGAAGTGTAAATAACATAAGCCATGTCTTCTGCACTATTAATAATTTCAAGGTTCTCTACATTATTACTATTTAGTGAAGCAATCTCCTCGAACTCCAAGTCTATTGAAAGTACATCAACCTTCAAATCCGCAATGTCAAAGAGACTGTCAAATTGTATAATGAGAGATTTAAGTTTGGCGTCATTTATGATATGGGCAATACGTTCCGAAGGGTGTCGAATGTCTATTGGCACATAGCCAGCTCCTGATTTTAAGATCCCCAAAATAGAAATTATATACCATTCTGAACGATGCATCATCACCCCAATAAGATCATCTGGTCTTACTTTGTATTTTGCCCTAAGAAAAAGTCCAAGTTGGTTAGCTTTTTGGTTTAGTTCTCGATAGGATAACTTTTTTCCCTTGAACACAATTGCGATGTTCTCAGGCTTATTTTTTGCTTGGTTTTCAAATATGTGTAATAGTGTTTTATCCTTGGGAAGTTTCTCATTGGTGTGATTCCATTTATGAATTAGCATTTCGAATTCTCTGGGGCGCAACAATGAGATGTTATCATATGGCCTTTCTGGAAATTTTGTCAAACACTCTAACAAATGGATATAATGGCTAGAGAGTCTTTTAATGGTATCTTCCTCAAAAAGACTGGCGGCATAGTGGATTAGTCCTGTAAGTTGTTTTTGATTTTCATATATGTAGATAGATAAATCAAATTTTACTGCCCCTGAGGAATGAGATCCTCGATAGGGGTTTAGAAGTTTTTGCTTTGTGTTGTCTCGAATCTTGCCATCACCAAAACTTTGAACTTCAAATGATACCTGAAAAACGGGATGTCTGGAGGGATCTCTTTCAACGCCAAGTTCATCGACGAGCTTTTCAAACGGTAAATCTTGGTGAAGTTGTGCTTCTACTTGATCTAAGTGGGTCTGTCGAATTAGTTCTTCAAAGCTTTGATTCTTAATTAGGTATGTTCTGTTAACCAGTGTATTAACAAAAAAACCTATGAGGTTTTGAGTCTGTCGGTGATGTCTATTAGCTATGGGACTTCCCACCACAATATCACTTTGACCTGTATATTTTCCGAGAAGGATACTTATTGCACTTAAGAGAACAGTATGAAGAGTGGTACCATTCTCCTTTGCTAAACTACGCAATTTATCGCTCGTGTTCATTGGGAGCGTAAAGTTCTGATACCCCCCAGTATAGTCTTTAACTCTGGGTCTGGGATAGTCCGTGGGAAATTGTAGGTTCGTAAATCCTGATAGTCTCTTCTTCCAATAGTTCAATTGTCGTTCAAGGAGTTCTCCAGCCACGAAGAATCGTTGCCACAACGCATAATCTTTGTATTGTATCGCTGGTAGAGGCATTTCAAATTTTGTATCTTTTTTAAGATATGCATCGTAATATGTATAGAGCTCATTTTGGAATATTTCCGAGGACCATCCGTCAGTAGCAATATGGTGGTTATTGATTAGCAAGATGATTCTCCTTTGATTCTTTTTGACGGTTTTTTTATCAGATTCAATTATGTAAAATTTTACCCTGATAGGATAATGTACCTCAAGATTGAAGGGTCTATTAATATCTTCTTTGAGATAAGATTCTAGATTGTCCAAAGCAGAAAGTCTTACCTCTTCTATAGGAAGTTGGATTTCATGAACCGACTGAATTCCTTCCTCGTTGTTTCCCAATTTAATTGTAGTCCTTAGTACCTCATGTCTGTCCACTATCTTTCTAAGAGCATATTTTATTCCATCTATATTCGTTGTCGGTTTAAGTTCGTACACGGAAGGTATATGATAAGCATTAGTTCCTTGCTCGTA
Source organism: Croceitalea sp. MTPC5 (assembly GCF_036985505.1). NCBI lineage: Bacteria > Pseudomonadati > Bacteroidota > Flavobacteriia > Flavobacteriales > Flavobacteriaceae > Croceitalea > Croceitalea sp. MTPC5. Next base: position 2,387 of record NZ_BTGQ01000001.1, on the reverse strand, counting down.
TTGTTCGATAAACCACAGGCGTTGTTGGGCATAACTTAAAGGGTAGCCATTTACATTAGAAAATTTTAGAATTTTTTTATTGCTGAAATCCTTCTTAGAGAAAATTTTATTCGAAGTCAGTACAGGAATGAATTTGTCTATATTTCTTTTAATGAAACTCTCAACTTCCGGATTTTTTAAATCTTTGGGGGTAGAGAGTCTGATTGAGTTATTTTCAATCCATATGGCCCCATCCCTAGAACGAAATTCTTCGATAAATTTGACGATATCTTCCATGATTACTAATTATTTTATCGCAGTTAGACGAGGTACTCCAGTATTTTTTCACCAAATAAGCGTTCTCCTATGATATCTTTTGAATCACAATAATCTAGAATCTGATTTGACTCTTTGATTGGTCTGGATTCATCTGTATATTTAATGGAACTTATGTATCTTAACCATGGTTCTAAACCCATTGCATAAACGAACACATTTTTAGGTCTAAATATGTCTATGAGAGCCTTGGCCTCGTCAAAGTTGGAACCAGCTAATCTTCTAGTTTGATCTTTTTCTTTCTCAATTTTATTTGGAAGAAGAGGACCATAGAGCCATGAAAGAGGGGCACCATCGCATTCCATTCCTAAAAATATTACGTCGATATACCCTAGGATTTTCTGTACTCTTTCATATAGTCTTGGCTCATGATTGCAAGAATCCGCAGCGAAAAGTATTTTTAATTTTTCTTTATAAGTAATGAGAGGGCAGATTTTGCTTCTAATGTTAAGATCTGCGTGTTCACCTAAAAAAGGGATACCGGTTATACTACATGACCTAAAATGGATTGTTTCCATTTCTGCAATTTCAATGACATTGGTAAATCCCAATTTTTCAAAAACGATTTTTAATGAAGGATCTTGCAATTCTCCACCATTGTTTCTTGCAACGATTATTTGACCAACTTTATATCTTATACGCAACAATGTTTCTATTAGAATATGGTCTTGATGATTATGCGTAATGCAAACAAAATCGATTTTATCCGGCAAATCGGCAAAAGTATATCTTGAAATATCAGATTCATAACCATAACTGATTACGGGATCTACCAGAATGCTGATATCATTAGTCTCTATCAAAATACATGCATGACCGAAATACCTTGTCAAAATACCGGTACCTGTATACTTTTTGTATTCTTTTGGCTTTGATTTTGAAAAAAAAGATTTAAAAAGAGGTTCTTCATGGTGCTCAATTTCAAACATGTTTTTTAACGTCCCATATTCAATTGGATTTCTCCAAGTATCAAACAAAGTATCAATTCTGAGATCATTAAATCTATATTTTTTGTGCAATACATTAGAGTCTGGGAGTCGAGGTGTGCTTAGAACAAATGACCTAGAATCGTCATCATTTATTGCCAATAAATTAAAACTCTGTAAAGAATCATTGTAATATTCGGTCTCATATAAAAGAGGTTCAAAAAATCTAAAGGAAGGGTTGTGATTTAAATCATAGAATAACTCAACTAGCCCTCTTAGTTCTTTCGGCATTTTAGAGTACAAAGGACTTAAAGTTTGCCCATCAGCTTCTTGGGCAAGCAAATCATTTAGGTCTTGTATATTCTTACATAGTTCTAATAAAACAGAACATTCCTCTAGTGTTTTCTCTCTCAATGCTTTTATCTCATCTACTCTTTTACCCTTGTAGTCAATGAATGGTCCTCCTAACATTTCAGGTTTTTTAATTGCTAATTCATGAGACTTGGGGTACTTTATATAGGAATCCATAATCGTCAAATGCCGATTCTTGATATTTAGGGCAGCTGTTGCTGGACTCAATAGATGTGCCCAAGCGTACCATTGAGAAATCAATGGTTCAATAGCTACATTATTTGATATATGAACTAAATCTGTTGACTTTATATCTGCGAAATTGTTTTCTGTTTTCATTTTTTTGAAACTATATATTAGTGTATTTCAATGTTCCATTCGATAGCATTTAAGCTATTTGATTCTAAGATGATTTTTTTTGATAGTTCTCTTATAGTTTTGGATTTAAAAAGCTCTGCAACCGTTATATCACAATCTAATATCATTCCTATCATGTGCGATGCCCTTATTGCGAGGATTGAGTTTCCACCTATTCTGAAAAAATCATCTGTTACCCCTATCTTTTCAATACCCAAAACTTCTTCCCATAATTCACACAGTTTTATTTCCAATTCACTGACAGGTTTCACATAAGTATTTGATAATGTTTCAACCTTAGGTAAGTTTTTAAAATCTATTTTTCCATTTGGGGTTAAAGGAAAGCTGTCTATGTATTCATAGTGCGAGGGCAACATATACTGAGGTAAAGTGTTTGCAACACTTTGATGTAGCTTTATATCCAATGCAATTTCTTTC